>CAIOZA010000099.1 GCA_903862655.1 uncultured Ignavibacteria bacterium | reverse complement strand
TAAACACCAAGTTTCAGCCGTCTGGAAGCCAGACCTGAAATAAAGACCGGGCTTATGGCGGAGGCGATTAATTACCGGTCGCTGGATAAGGGAACCTGGGGAGTATAGTCCACGAATTCCACGAATTAACACGAATTATTTTATTTATGACGGAGATTTTGTTTAAACAGGAGTGCTTTCAAATTGTGGGAGCTTGTTTTGAAGTACACAAGAGTTTGGGATGAGGATTTCTGGAACCGGTGTACCAGGAAGCATTAGCGATTGAGATGACAGAAATGAACATTCCCTTTGTTAAAGAAAAGAATCTTGAAATTTATTATAAGAAAAAACAATTGGAAAAATTCTATGTGGCTGATTTCATTTGTTATAACCTCATTATTCTTGAGTTAAAAGCTTTGAGTAACCTCACCCCGCAGCATGAAGCCCAGGTAATCAATTACCTTAAAGCCACTGGAATTAAGCTTGGGCTGCTGATAAATTTTGGAGAACCAAGCTTGAAATATAAACGATTGCTTTTATAAAATTCGTGCTAATTCGAGTAATTCGTGGACAGCAATAAGAATGCAAACCCTGGCTTTGTGTGCCTTCGTGCCAACCTTTGGGTTCCTTTGTGGTTAATGGCTATTGGGTTTGAATTTTAGTATTTCCCTGTTCGACTTTGATTAGTAAACATATAAGATGGTATAATGAGCAAAGATTTTGAAATAAGGCAGGAATTGATCATGTCAAAAATAGTTTTCATCCGGGGGCTGAGGGTAATGATTGATAAAGACCTTGCTGAGATTTACGGGGTCAAACCAATCCGTTTACGGGAACAGGTAAAAAGAAATTTAGTCAGGTTTCCGGAGACTTTCATGTTTCAATTGGATAAGCAAGAAGTGCAGTTATTGGTATCGCAAAATGCGATAGCTGGTCATCAAAGTCTCGGTGGTACAAGACCTTACGTTTTTACCGAACACGGGATACTGATGTTGGCTAATGTATTAAAGAGCCAGCAAGCCATTCAAATGAGCATAAAAATTATTGAGATTTTTGTTCAGCTTCGGGAATATTTGCTGTCGAATAAGGAACTCTTATTAAAATTAGAGCAATTAGAAAATATTGCGATGAAACATGAAGCGGATATTCAATTGATCTTTGAGTATATAAAGCAGCTTATTGCGACTCCAAAAAAGGAATTAAAGAGGATTGGTTATCGGTTGCCTGGTGAAAGTGATTGATTGAATTGCGGTATACTTGATTGAGAAAAGTTTTCGAGATGAATTCCTGAAAACTGTCAGTGATCCTTCCATTGTCTATTACTGGAACAAAGAATTTCCCATCCTAAAGAGTACTTCAATTGGTCCAATATTAACTCGACTTGATTCTTTCTTACGTCCGAAGCTTATCCGAAACATGGTTGCCCAAAACAAGAGTCTTGATTTTGAGGGTATTATGGATACTAAGAAGATTCTACTTATCAAACTTTCCCAAGGATTAATAGGAGCGGAGAATAGTTACTTGCTTGGGACTTTCATGGTTTCAAAACTTCAACAAGCTGCTATGGCAAGACAAGCCAAAGCAAAAGTTGACCGAACGAACTTCTATTTATACATTGACGAGTTTCAAAATTTCATTACTCCGTCTATGTCAGCCATACTAAGCGGAGCCAGAAAGTATCATTTGGGTTTAATCCTGGCTCATCAAGATATGCAGCAGTTAACTAAAAATGATACCGAACTGGCTAGTTCAGTAGTAGCTAATGCCGGAACACGTATCTGCTTTAGGGTGGGTGATACTGATGCTAAAAAATTTGAAGGGAATTTTTCCTATTTTGAGTCCTATGATTTACAAAACCTGGATACAGGTGAGGCCATTATCAGGATTGAGCGACCCGAGAATGACTGCAATTTGAAAGTCATTCCTTACGGAGAATTGGAGCCCCATACCGCCAAAGTGAATAAGGACCAAGTCATTGAAGCCTCACGCCAGTCCTACGGAACTCCAAGAGAAGATGTTGAAGCTTTTTTGCAAGACAGGAACGGCTTAAGAGAGCCATTAGCTAAAGTTGCTGAGCCAACAGCCAGGCGATTAGATACTGAACCAACCCCAGCAACAGAGCAAAATGTTATATATGAGATTCCCCTCGTACCAACAATTGATCCCGAAGTAAAAAAACAGGAGACCCAGCATCGCTATTTGCAGACCCTAATAAAAAAAATGGCTGAGTCCCGAGGGTACAAAGCCACAATTGAAGAAACCACTCCCGATGGAACAGGTAGGGTAGATGTTGGTTTAGAGGGATGCGGAAAACGAATAGCGGTCGAAATCAAGAATACGTCTAAGGACGATCAGGAGCTACAAAACATTAGGAAATGCCTTAAGGCCGGATATGACTTGGTAATTGAGTGTTCCAGCGATTCAAAGGCGATTGCACGTCTGACGAAAAGGGTAGAAACTGAATTTACTGAAAGTGAAAAGATGAAAATTCAGGTTTTAGAACCAGAGGCACTTTTTTACTTCCTCGATTCAGAAATTGCGAAAGAAGCTTCAACTGAAACCAGGGTCAAAGGCTACCGGGTAAAAGTTGAGTACGATGCGATTTCAGAAGACGAGATAGCTAGAAAACGGGAAGCAATCACTCAATCCGTAGTTAGGTCAATGAAAGGAAAGAAAAAGTAAGATTTCGGCGATTCGATTTATAGTTTATAATTTCTTCAAGTAAAATTTACCTAAAGGCTCAGAAAGTCGGACAGTTCATTCAACAATAACTTTCCCGGTGTTAATAATTCTATCCTGAACCCTTACAATGTAATAGTACATTCCAGGGGCAATATCATTTTTAGAAAGAGTACTATTTGTACTAAAAGAAAATCTTTTAACACAGGTACCCAATAAATTGTATAATTCAAACTTGCATGAAGTATTATTGCGTAAATCATTACTTGTTAGTATGGTAGAAGTTCCTGTAACCGGATTGGGGACGATTTGAATTGAAGAGTTTTTATCTGACGTTATACTGTTAACGGCAGTATATTCAAAAAAACAATTCGGATAAGTAGGGTTATGATATAATAATATATTATTTTCGAAATAGCAGTTTAGCCAATAAAATACGCCTACAACAAAAAATCCATTATAGATCAAACCCTGAGTACTGCCAATTCCTGATATCCATTCGTCATTGAAGATTATCCTCTTCCGTAACATTCCGGCGAAGAAGACAGAATCAACAGCGGTGACAGTCGCAGTGAAGTAAGTTCCCAAATAAATGGAATAAATAGTTAGGTTTTCGCCAGTAGTTGCACTAAAATCGTAAACTAATTTTTCTACAGTATCTATTAATGAAGGGACATAGAATACTTTTCCAAGTGGGGTTTCTCGTAAATAACCATAGTCAGTCCATTGGTTTCCCAAAGAATCTGTTGTATACATGAGTTTTTTATACGCCTTATTGTTAATCACCACTGGAGTTGTATCTATTCGGCAAATATTGCTATGCACCCAATAGGGAGGAGGGCCACCGGTCCCAAGTGTGCCATAACTATTTATCCATTTTTTATTTGGTTCAAGTAGATTTTGCCCATAACAATTTATAAGAACTAAATGTGCCACGACAAATATAAGAACTATTTTTTTCATGTTAATATCTTTGTTTATCAAGATGACGTTACCTGGCTATAATAAATTTCGTTGATTTGAAAACTTTTGTTTTATAAGGTCCTTCTATATTAACCAAGTAAATTCCTGGGAAAAAATGAGAAACATTGACAGTTACTACCATGTCACTTGTAGAGAGTTTCCTTTGATAGACAAGTTTCCCTGCTTGATCAAAAATATTAATAACTGAACCTTGTTTGTAATTGAAATTTTGAAAAGTACTAGAAAAATTACCCATTCGTGTTGTACTAGTTAAAAATTTGGGCAATCTAATATTTGCTAACTGTCCAGTCGGATTTGGGTAAATTAATACTTCAAAATCGTCAGTGTTAATTTCCGGTTTTTCAATATTTAAAATTAGGTCACAATTATTAACTATAATGGTATCAGTCGAAATAACTCCGCTACAATTAAAATCATAAATTATTGGGAGCGAATTAATTGAATCAAAATCAAGAAATTGATTCAATTTAAATAGGTAAGAATTAAAATGTGGAATATTCACATTAGTGGAATTATTCCGCATGGTATAGAAAATGAATTTATTATCAAGGGTCTTTCTTACATAACTTAGGTACTCGCCCATTAATAATGTACGTGTCTGTATTATATTACCTAAGGTATCGATTTTGACGGCTTTTGATTCTTGCGGAGACCCTGATCCATTAAACCAGGCAGCACTTCCAATTAGTGTAGAATTATTTACCCAGGCAGACTCAAACAATTTTCCCTCAGTATAGCCTTGAACAAGATCATAGATACCGATTACATTACCACTAATATCCATTTTCAACAAAGCCGGGGATGAAGTATTGTTAGAGGCAAGGTAATGGCTAATGGAGGAATAATAAAAATCATTTTGCTCATTAATTAGTGTTGTCCAAGCTTGACCTCCCGGTTTTCCGGGTAAAGAAAAATCTTTTTCGCTAACTGTTTTCCATTCAAATGCTCCGGAGTTGTTAGTCTTAATATAATAACATTTTAAGTAAAGAAGATTATTAAATGAAGTGTCTTGATAATAACAATCTCCACTAATTAACATGCCACTATCGGCAGTAGATAAAATTTGTCTATCTTGCTCATTACTTACCAAGGTATCGGAACTCTCATAATAGTACCGCCAGAGTTCATGGCCATCTGAGTCAAGATCAGTTTGACATATTCGACCGTGCTGATACAAGGGATCGCCACTTGAATAATCCAGAATTAGTCTACAGCCCCCATCTTGATTGGGCAGAACATTAGTCGCACAGTCATAAATATTTGGAGTCCGAAATATCTTGCACCACTCTTTTTGCCCGCATGAATTTATCTTAACAATATAGGGATCAGAATCACCATATTGATAGGAGGTTCCAGTAATAAAAATATCACCTTGTTGATTTTGACATAAACCAAACACCGCTTTGGAGAAATTTCCACCACTTAAAATCTTTTCCCATAGTTTGTTTCCATTAATATCGGTTTTTATTAACCAGCAACTACTGGGATAAGATGATCCGAACCAACCTAATAATAAGTTGCCTTGATCGTAAGCTAAACAAATATTAGCCATCGGGCAGTCACACTCGGAGTGAAATATTTTGGGCCAAGTAGAATCGGTTTGTACAGAATAATCCGGATAAGGATTATCGGAATTGCTCCTTGAATCCTTATCCGGATTATTAGTAATACGGAAAGGCGAATGACTACTTTCAACGAAGCCTTTAGTTTCCCCATTTCTATTTATTGGGTTTTGCCCAAATGATATTAAATGGCAACCTGATATTAATATCACCATTGTAATATATAGAAATCGGATTAACCTACGCCCCTGCATACTTATAAATAATAAATTAATGGATTATATTGATTTTAGTTGAACATATGGTACGGTTGTTGTTTTTTATTTGCAAAAAGTAAAAACCGTTGGCAAAATTACCAGTCCGAACAACAATAGAATTTTTGTTGTCTGTCAATGATATTGTGGCTATTACTTGACCAGTAAGGCTGACTAGATCAAGGGTTGGATTACTAATGTTTCCCGAGAACTCATATTGAGCTATAACATAATTATTGGCCGGATTGGGGCTAAGAATAAGCTTATTAGGAATTTCTGGAAAATTGGTTTTAGTTATCGGTGCCGACTTTTCAAGTTCCGGTAAGTTAAAAACTTCTTGATAATTGAGAAGACCAGCGGCAATAAGAATGTTTCTGGCATAGATTCCAGTTAGAATTGTTGTGTCTTGATGAAGTCCTTCAACAACGGCTAAAGAAGTACTATCTAAGTGACAGATACCCAAAGAATCAGAACTCAAACCGGCGTAAAGGTCAAAGTACTCGGTATACTTTTCATGTTTAATTTGTTCATTATCATTTAGAACAAAGGTTGTTGGAATTTCATTTAGGGTACTATTAGCCGAGTTAAATTGATTATCAGCGAGGTATAACAAGGCGAGTGAATATCTTGAATTCAAATCAGGTTGTTGACCAAGGAATTGTATAAGACTGTCTTTAGCCCAAGCATTAAGCGTATCCATTTTATAAATAGAAACAATTTTGGAGTAGGCTTCGGAATGTTTTTGGGCTAAACCCGATACTTGCAGCTCAAGTTGTTCTTTTGCTCCCAAGACATTAACTCCTTGTTGAATCTGATTAATCATATACTCAGGCAGGGGATAAAATTTATTATTTAGGGCATTTCTTACCTGCTCCGATTTTGCCGATTGTGGATTATCAACCAAAATATCACGCAGCATAGAATTTACTAATACTTCTTCTTTATTTATGGCCGATTCAAGCACGGTATCAGACAAGTAGGGAGATTTATCAAGTAGATTCAAATATAGTTCCCAGGCATTAGGCGGTAAGGTGGCACTGATGTTGTTTGCAAGTTGATTAGTATTTCCTCCGTCAACCGTCGAATTGAGTAAACTTTGTAAAACATTCTTCTGGTTTTCAGCAATAATCATTTGACTTTTAAGTGTTCCGGGATCACTTCCACCTGAATGGATTTGTGAGGGACAACTAATAGCTTTTTGAAAAGTAGCTGAATTATTTGATAATACTGTAATATTAGAGGAATAGGGATTCGGGATTATCTTGTACATGGTTGGATTAATGCCATGATACACGTATATTACGTATTCGCCGGAGTTATAAATATTATAATATAAATTTGATCCATCAGAAAAAGTATTACCAGCCGGGGCATTATTTTCAGGAATTAATGTGCCCTGATTATACTCGATGCCAAGGTTATGAGGATCAGTGCCTTGATGGGCGCCATGTGTACTCACAATGACATCGGCATCACATAAACTAAAATCATTACATTTAACACATAAACCCTCATAAATATTATTTCTGTTTTCACCGTCAGCAATCACCCCATAAGAAAGCTTGTCAAAGGAATTGTTATAAATTAAATTATAATACGGTCCGGAATTTAAAACATACAGTCCGATATTGCCAGCGGGGTATTCTGTCGTTGTATTAAAACTATTAGCTTCAATATGGTAGTCTTTTGAATTTTCAACATATAAACCATAGGCGAGAGGACCACCGCAATTACTTTCTGGCACATTGATTAGGTTTTGTAAAATCTGCGCATAATCAACGGCACTAAAATAAATTCCCGAATAATTGTTGTCAAATAGGGTGTTCGATACTGTAAAAAACCTTGAATCGTTAAGTCCCAAACAATATATTCCCCGATACAGGTTCCTAAATTCTGATTGTTTAAAATCATGACAGGGATAGATTATGGGATTAAGGCATAATTTATCGACTGTAAATTGCGAATTTAAGCTAAAGATTCCACTGCCATTGAATACATTGGTGGAAGAATTTTTGAAGAGACAACCTAAAATCTCTATTCCAGTAACCCCCGATAGTTTAACAAAATAATCTGGTCCCTCGTTTCCTAATAGCATATCCAGGGTTGTTTCAAATCGGCAATTATGAAAATAGCTGATGTTGTTAAATTTATAGTCTATATAGCTAATTGCTACTTTATTATTCATAAACTTGGCTTTATCGGCCCAAATAATGCCCCCGGCCGTTGTAGCATCAATCTGTTCCCCATTCGAGTAATCTACTTTGGCCGTTATTATCCCGTATTGGGCATTTTCAATTGAACCAAAGTTTTGGATAACCACTAATCCTTGATTTGAAGGTGGGAGTTGAGTCTCCGAGAGTGTTCCCCAAACTTCCACACCTCTCCATAAGTTGGAGCAACCAGAGGTCAATGTTCCGCCATTTATTTTTAGGGTAGCCCCTGGTTTTACTATAATTCTTGCTTCTGAGACAAAGGATACGACCGACTGAACTTCAAGAGTCGCGTTTGGTTCGACAATAATGTCATTAATGAAATGCTTATCATAGTTAATTAGAGTGTAATTATAGATATGTAAGGGCGAGTTGGTAAAGGTACAAATCGGAGTGCATTCATATTTACTCCCATAAGGCCCTACATTGGCATCCCAATCATTACAATCTTCAATATCTGGTGCATTTTGGGGACAATTACATGACTTTGGTCCTATCCCCCACCAATAGTAACCATCACCATCTCTGTCATAACACGGTATCTCACTCGCCTGGTGATTCAAAGATGTAATCGGATTTGTAAAATTAAAGGTTCCTGGATATGAGGGATCCCAAGTATATAAAAATGAAGAAATATCTGCGACAACTGTTATATATGGTGTATTGCCAGGTAGCCAATCACCCCACGATTGCTCAAAAATCCAATAAGTCTTTCCAATATCCGGAGAATCAGCCTCTACATATCTTTGGATTCCGGTGTGTGAATGATTGCCGTCCATTATGAGATCACCGGCTTTTACTTGACCAAATCCTACCATAGACATGGCATGTCCCCAAGGCCAGATCACGACCGCCGATGGACCATTTAGGATCACTCGTTCCTTCAAATCCTTTTCAGAATCGTTTGCCCCGAATTGTATAGTGCCTGTAGGCTTAATTAATTCATATGGATCATTGCATATTTCGCTGCAAAGGGGCGCAATCGATCCTGGAGGGCAAGCAGCCAGTGGGAAACATTCTTCATTTACGACACCGTTATTTTTAATATACTGGCCAGCACTATATGTATTGCCTCCAGTATGACAGGTGTGACCATCGTTTAAACATGAGATCACGTTTTGTTCAGCTAAGTTAATGTCTAAATGCTGATTGAAAAATAAATTTGTAATGGCCTGAAGTGCATATACTGGGCCAAAGGTATAGCAAGTGGCGCCAGATTGCCCTTGCCAGCGAGGTGGAATCCATCCGCTTCCGCTACCAATACCATCTCCTCCATAATAGGGGGTCCCAAAAATATTGGCCAGATGCCTTTTTCTCCAGTCAAAATTTGTGACAATATCGTTTGTCGCAATTGGAATTGGTGGATATGGTAATATGGAGAAATAACCACCAAGGTAATAGTCAAATCCACTTAAAAACGGCAACTCAGGTCTTGAGAATAACTTTTTCTTATCTTGATAAAACAGTTGGGTGAAGGAAGTGATGCCAGCTTCCCAAGATATTTTTTGCGTATCATTTCTCTCGTTAATAATAGCAGCATTGGCCAGGTCTTTGGCATTTTTTGCATTTACTTGAAGAACGCTGGCATTCTCAACATAAGTAGTAAATATCTCTAAGGATTCAAGAGTTAACGAAGCATTAGAGATGACTATTTTGAGGGCATCGCCCACCATACCATTTAAATAGCAGGTTTCAAAACAATCCGAGGTGAAGGTTGTATTGTTTTGAGACGATAATAAAGAGTTTGTCTCATATACAAGCCATTCTTGTTGGTCTCTGCCAACCAGAACTATTCTTACGTAGCTAGTGTCGGTGTTTAAGGCAAACTGACCGTTGGCATGCAAACCATACAAAATTTGATTAGACTCGAACGGATAAATTGTCTGAGTGCTAGTGAATTGTTCTTCAATCGTTATGATCCGTTGAGCATAACTGATTGAGAACACCAGAGAGAAAACTAATAAAACGAAAATTACTGAAAAAACTTTTGCTTTCATCATGATAGGATTTTAGGTTATCAATTATTTTGAAGTTACTTAAAACATTTTGTTGAATATTATGGAATGATTTATTCTCTGATGAAATAATTCATGATTGTCCTTTATATGATTTAATCAGTAACCTTGGCAATAAAATACCTATCGTTCAAAAACTTCTAAAAGTAACCCATTCTCATTGTGAATGAAATAACAAATCTAATAGTTAATACCATAAATTCTGTTTTATCCACCCTAAAATTCAATTATTTTTCAACATAGCCTCAATTTGATAATAGACTAATTAAAAATAAGCCGTACTTGCTTGTTTAACGAACACAAAATCAATATTTTATAATTTGTTTCTAGTTTTTTATGGTTATTCGGCTAAACACCAAAATTTGGGATTAATCAAAGTTGGGAAGTCTCAAGGTGGCGAATTTAGAGCTATTTTTATAAAGGATTGTATCTCAGAAATGAGGCATAAATGGTTTGCCAAGTACATCAATTAGTCACAAGACACTTATTTTTAGGTGATTGGTGGGAATATCCGAATATTCCAGCACCAACCGTTACTATGTGAGACAATGGGGTAGTAGATCAAAACTCCGAAAAAACAACAAGTAGCTGGATGAAAAGGTTTATGAGGATGAAGAAGGCGAATTGGCAGTGCTCCCATAGTATGATGCAACCTGTCGCATATTTAAAGTATTGTCTTGAAGTAATTTGCTATTTTTCGACCACTTTCCTTATGAAGCTTGCTCTTATTTTCTTCCAAAGATTTTATAGTTGAGGGATCAACGTCTATCAACTTTGCTAATCTCTTTTGACTAAGACTGTTAAGTAAGCGGTAATGTTTTACTCTGTCACCAAATGTCTTAATATCAATTTCATAAGGATTGTAACCAAGAAATTCAATCACCTTTTTGTAGAGATAAACCTGCGGCTCCGATCTTTTATTCTCCCAATAGGTTATTGAGTCAGTGGAGACCCCGATGATCTTTGCCACCTGAAGCTGTGATAGTTTTAGGTCAAATCTTCTTTTTATCAAATGGTCTGCAATGGTTATCAGCACATTAGGATACTTTACCGGGAGGGGCATCTTGTCGTTAACTACCATTTCACAGTTTCCCAACGCAGGGATGTCCCTGTGGCTATTACAACCATCCGGAAGTTAACTGCAGTTGTGGCCCTGGTGTGGTGCAGAAGTACCTGGCGAAGATTTCGGGGCCTTTGCTCGATCGGATAGATATCCAGATTGAAGTGGTGCCGGTGCCATTCAGGGAGTTGTCCGATTCGAGGCAGGGCGAGCAGAGTGCAGATATCCGGAGCAGGGTGGTAGCTGCGCGGCAGATTCAGGAGTTGCGGTTCGAGGCCTTTAAGAACACACATTGCAACGCCCAGATGAGTTCCAAACAGCTCCGGACCTATTGTAAACTCGATGATGCCTCCAATGCGATGCTGAAAACCGCCATGGAAAAGCTTAACCTGAGTGCCCGGGCTTACGACCGCATTATCAAGGTGGCGCGTACGGTGGCAGATCTCGAGGCTTCTTCCGAGATAAGGATTGAGCATTTGGCGGAGGCGATTAATTACCGGAGTCTGGATAAAGGGACTTGGGGAGTTTAGTCCACGAATTACTAACCACGGATTACACGGATTAACACGGATTTTTTTATGCTGGTACACGAAGAAAAGACTTATCAGATTATTGGTGCCTGTTTTGAGGTGCATAAGCAGTTGGGGAATGGATTTCTGGAGGCAGTTTATGCTGAAGCATTAACATTGGAACTTAAAACAAGAAAAGTCCCTTTTGAACAGAAAAAAACGCTGAATATTCAATATAAGGAGACCATACTAAGTAAAAAATATGTTGCGGATTTGATTTGCTATGGTGAAATAATTGTTGAACTGAAATCAACAGCAGCCTTAACTCCTCAGAACGAAGCCCAAATCATTAATTACCTGAATGCTACTGGATTAAAAGTTGGTCTGCTTGTTAACTTCGGAGAAAGGAGCCTGAAATACAAAAGATTCGTAAAATAGAAATCCGTGTTAATCCGAGTAATCCGTGGTTTGCCTCAACAAAATAGGTTAAAAGCCTTTGAGTGCCTTCATGCCATCCTTCGAGTTCCTTTGTGGTTAAAGGGACCACAGCATTTTCTAAGGACAATTAAAGAATGTGATCATAGGAATGATAATTTTTGATTTGTAAAAAATAAATAGAAATGGAGAATAAGTTTATGAGCCCGGAATACAACTCCCTTATTTTCCAGTTTCGGGGACTTAAAGTTATGGTTGATTATGATTTAGCGCTTCTTTATGGAGTGTCCACAAAGCGACTAAAAGAACAGGTCAAAAGAAATATTAAAAGATTTCCTGAAGATTTCATGTTTGAGCTTTCTATAGCTGAAAAATCAGAACTGGTCGCAAATTGCGACCGGTTATCAACTCTAAAACATTCTTCAACTAATCCATTAGCTTTCACAGAACAGGGCGTGGCAATGTTGTCGTCTGTGGTACACTCTGAGAAAGCAATTCAAATCAATATCGAAATAATGCGTGCTTTTGCGAAATACAGGGGTTTACTGAAAGAAACATCGGGGTTAAAGGATGAAATATCGAAACTTGATTCAAAGATTGACCATGTTTTTAAGTACTTGCTCGATAAAATTGATGATTTGCATCAGAAAACAAACCTGCCACGAGAAAAAGTTGGTTTTAAGTTTCCCAAAAAGCAGTAATACTGTTAAACACCAAGTTTCAGCCGTCTGGAAGCCAGACCTGAAATAAAGACCGGGCTTATGGCGGAGGCGATTAATTACCGGTCGCTGGATAAGGGAACCTGGGGAGTATAGTCCACGAATTCCACGAATTAACACGAATTATTT
>CAIOZA010000098.1 GCA_903862655.1 uncultured Ignavibacteria bacterium | reverse complement strand
TTAAATTATATAGATCAAGATTAATTATTTTTGAATTATTATTGAATTGATGATCAAAGATTAATTCACCAACTAAATCAAAAACCTTAATATTTGTTGAAAATATTCTAGCATTATTATTAAATGCAATAGTTAAATTATCAAAACATGGATTAGGGTAAATTTGAATGTCATCCTTTCTATTATAATTATCATCTTCAACCCAAACATTATGTGAAAACCAACTTCCAAGTTCACATAAATATACGCTATTAATCGCTCTTAAGGAATCAACTAGATCAAGAGCTAAAGTGAATTTTGACATGGCAAAGGTTAAGAAAGGCATTCTAATAAATTCAGAATCATCTGTAGAATGCTTATGCCGTTTAAACTCAATTTCTCCGAAAATTTGCTTTATTTTATTAAAACTTAGCTTAACCGCTGGATAAGATACTGAATCAATATCATCAATAGTGACAACATCATCAAACGTAATTGGTTTTTTGATAAAAATATAATAATTCAAAACTAATTCATAACCTTTTTGCTTAAAATATTTTCCAAAAGTAGGTGAATTTAAACAAGAATCAATTTTTACTGAATCAGGATTATTATACTCCCAACCTTCATTTGGAAGTGCCATTTTCAGACATGAATCAGCAAGAGCGAAGGCTGGATTAAAATTCGAAACGAAAATTAATAACACTATTGTTACTAAAGATAGGCTAGTTTTCATTTGATATTTCCCTGAATAATTATTATAATTGAATAATCTATATTACTGAAAAAATTAATCGGACTATTTTTTAAAACATTTCAAATCATAAATAGCTACAGAGCCATATATTAATTAATGTATAATTCATTTTCAATTTATTTTTTTGAGATTAAAGTTTACATTTGAGCTACTTTCCAACTATTCATATAACCTCATATAGTAAACGTAAGAAAAAATAAATTTCAATGCAAATGTTATTATTCACAAAATTTAGAAATGGTTGAAACTTGGCTTTTATCCTAACTATAAATTTTAAATTATTTTAAATAATTTAGGTAGCTAATATGATAAGATTTTTTTATCCGATTATAAATCATTGATTTTAAACGATATTTTTTTGAGACACAAAATACCCATTTTTTGTTGCTCGGAAACCACAAAAATTCTTTTCTGCACGAATAACTAATTTGTATTGAGGAAAATAGTTATAGTACAAAAAAATTATAATTTGCACCATAGCATCAAGACAAATGAATATTTAATTAAAAAAAATCTTTACTGTTCTTCCAAATACTTCTTGATCTTTGATTTAGTGGATCTGCCGACGGAAGAAATGAAATAGCCGTTCTGCCAGCCGTGCCAGGCGGAGCCGGAGAGCTTTTTGAATTTCTTGGATGAGATGGTTTTGATGATCTCGACGGTTTTGCAGATGGGACGCTTTGTGTCGATCTGCAAGAGGAGATGGACGTGGTTTGTGGAGATGCCGATTTGTTCGAGGACAGCAGAAGCAGAGGCGGTTGCGGATTTTGTTGCGATTATTTCAAAGAAACGGTTTTAAAAGGAAATATATTATTTATATATTTTTAGCAATTTAAAATTTGGGAATTGCTGGAGGCTTCTCAAAATAATTTGTATCGTTCATAATTATTTTTATAATTTCAGAAGGATCAAAATTTACTTCTTTATAATTTGAAAATATTTTTTGTTGATTTTTAAGAATATAAGTGGGACCCATGTCATACTGTTTAAAAATAAAGCCATTATTCTCTACTGTTATGTATTTTGATACAGTATTATCTTTCGATACTTCAAAATTACTTACCAAATAATCTTTCCCATTTGTTGTAATTTGTTTTTGAACAACAATTGTAATGATTATGCCCCTTTTTCGATCATTCACAGTTTTGAAATTATTTATTTGATTAGCTAATTTATTAACAATTAATGAATCTACAAAATCATACTCTTTTCCGTTAGTCATTTTTGATACTTTATTTACAATAACATTTTCAGTCAGATATGAGGTATCTTTTACAATTTCTTTTCCAGGTAATGGATAAATAAAGTTTTTATAAGTATATTTATACCAATTATCTACAATAATTATTCCCTTTGTAGAATTTTTACATCCTGCATTAAGTAAAAAAATAATGATCCATAAAACAATAATTAGCTTTTTCATTTTGCATCCCTTATAAAAATTATGCTTGTTACTGTAAACAAATATAATACAATATAATATTAAAGTGAAAAATGTTACAGAAGTTTAGAAAATATTTTTACTGATTTTCCAGATACTTCTTCACTTTCGATTTTGTGGATCTGCCGACGGAGGAAATGAAGTAGCCGTTCTGCCAGCCATGCCAGGATGAGCCGGAGAGCTTTTTGAATTTCTTGGATGAGATGGATTTGATGATCTCGACGGATTTGCAGATGGGACGCTTTGTGTCGATCTGCAAAAGGAGATGGACGTGGTTTGTGGACGCACCTAGAAGGACAAGATACTCGAGCATTTTGAAATCCTTGGCTTCTGCCGGAAGATCGTTGTAGGTTGGGTCTTTATGGAATACTGATTCTAGCATAGAATTATTTAATTTAATTGTATAGTTAATTGTTCAGTGAATAGTTCAGTGAACAAAGATAATGAATATATTGGATTGATTGAAATTTAAATGACTTGTTGCTTTTGTGCTACATCGACAAAAAAGCAACACTAAGATTACAGAAATGAGATTTATTTTAAGGTAAAATTAAAGAAGCATATTGTATTTAATCATTTAAAGAATTGATTAATATAAATATTTTTTTAACGGTTAAAAGGAATGGCGGAAGATGTATCCAATGATTTGTATTAAAAAATGCAAATTAGCTATGTTTGCTTACTATGAAATAAATACTTAAGTTATGATCGCAGTTGTAAGTGATCTTGGTTATGAATTGTATCTAAGTTGAAATGCCTCTATTTCACTCATTAGTATCGTGAAATTGGTTTCTGCCTTTATATATTAAGAAGAAAATCAATTAAGGAATAGCAAGTAAAATGAAAGTAATTTATTAACTGAAAATGAATTTGAAATTAATTCTTTTGTGAATTTTGAGACGTTTTGCGTTTTTCTGTGTCATTATAGTATTGGATGTGACAAATTTTGAAAAAGTTATTTTAAAAAATAAAATTTTATACAATTATTTGAGGAGTGCTATGAAATTGAAATATGTATTTATTATTCTGCTTTCACTGGTTTTTATTCTTCCTGCATTCGCTACTGAACCAGATACAATTTGGACAAGAGAATATAATTCTAATATGTCTGATGCAATATTCACTCCTGATGAAAATTATATACTTGCCACAGACCGTCTGATTGATGCATATACAAGCGATACTATCTGGGAGAAACCTAAAGTTGATGTCGAACCTAAGATTACAAAAGACAGTAAATATTTTCTGGATCGTGATAAATTGTATTACAGATTGTTAATAAATCCTGATACAAATATAAAAACTTATGAAAAAAATTATGATTTCGGCGATTATGGAACTTATTTCGTTGATCCTGACACTGATACCACTTGGAGTTATGCATATCTCCAAAATTTCTGTTTTGATGACAGTGAGAGAAACATTTTTGCGGTTTATACAGCAACAAAGACTGATAAGGAAGTTTTTGACGGGAAAACATATTATCATTATAGATACTGTACAATGCTGTATAGGATTGATACATTAACTAAATCGGTAACACATAAATATCCAATATTGTTTAGAGGTGATACCGTTACCTTTCCAAAACCTAATCTCAGATTATTCAATATACCAAATTCAACCATGCTGGCGGTTGGTTTGCACTTTGAGGGATATAAAGAAAAAAAAATAAAATTCTTTAATAATACAAATCTTAATTATATCAAGGAATATAGTATTCCCGATACTACTCGTGATATTAATTTTTTAAAGTTTTCGATTAGCAATAGCAATAGATATTTGCTTGCCGAATGTGTCGGAATGAACATTTTTGACCTGCAAAATGATAATTTAGTAAGTAATTATTTAGGTAATCACGACTATTATCCTTTAATAAATGATTCATTATGCATTTGTGAAAAATGGTTTGGTTATCAAGATACATGTGAAATAAGAATAATCAATATTTTTACTAATCAGGTAATATATAATTATCCAACTCTAGATTCAAACTCAAGATATATGGGAATTTATGATGTTAGTCAATCTAAAACAACATT
The DNA here is from genome assembly GCA_903862655.1 of uncultured Ignavibacteria bacterium. Lineage (GTDB taxonomy): Bacteria > Bacteroidota > Ignavibacteria > Kapaibacteriales > UBA2268 > CAIOZA01. The sequence continues at coordinate 1,915 of CAIOZA010000098.1, read as the reverse complement.
CTTGGCGAGAGTAAGAACAAAAAATAGGGTAATTGATAAATTAGCAAAAATGAATATAAATATTCCGACATCGGTACAAGAACAATCAGAAGAAAATCCTGTTGAAATATTTTTTCCTAATCCTGCTGACGGAAAAATCAATATCAAACTGAACAATTCAGTTAATGACAGAGTTGCATTGAGGCTATTTGATTTGAATGGAAATTTATTTGACGATATTACTAAGAATGCTGTAATCCATGAAAAAGAGGTCGAAATAAATTCTACCGGATTGAGAACCGGAACTTATTTTCTTGAAGTAATGAACGGGAGAAAAACGAGTACATGTAAAATAATAATAGATAAGAAGTGAGGACTAACAAATGAAAATTATTATAATCAATATCATTCTCGTTATGAGTTTATTAAATACTGCTTCATCCTTGGATGATTACCGGGAGCATTTGACCCCGGAATTTCAATTTTTTCAAAATTCTTCAACAATCGGCTTACATCCGTTTAGTGCAGACTATTTCAAACAAACAGATATGTTAATTGGGTTTTGGTGGGGTGGAGATTTGAGGCTCACAGACAATCTCAACAGTAATATGATGCAAACGAGCATTGGCATAAACAAAGGCTATTCTTCATTCAATGGGTTATTAGATCCTATTCATTCTTTAAATTATACTATAAGCAATAACAATAACAAAAAGATTAATTTAATTACACAATTCGATGGGTTCTATCCATTTGAAGCACAGTCTTTTCAATATGAACCTACTTTAAATCTACCAGCTATAAATGGTGAACCTTCTGATAATTTTACATCACAGGTATTAGCATCTGGTGATAGTTCCAGACCTATTTGGGGATTTCAGACTAGAAGCGGCAATATTGAACAGCAAACTTTAATTGATATTTCAGGAAAGCCATTTTTGAAAAATTTCTTAACAATTGAAACAGCTTCAAATACTTCTGTATCTGTTTTATCAAATCCATGGCCAAATAAATGGCTTGTAAGAAGAGAACTTGTTAAAAATTTAGGTAATAGACATGCTGTTACTAAGAAAAAAATGGACGATTTCAGGAAATATATGATATCTACCTCGATGCACTGTCTAAAGCACAGTCAGATCCTAGCTATAAGAACACACAAGAGTATAAAAAAGCAAATGAAGATTTTACAAAAACAAAAGATGAGATAATACGTAATATCGCTGATGAAACAATGTTATCATGTGGTCTATTTTGGTTTGTTTCAATTAATTTAAAGATTGATGTTTTACCAGAAAATCCACAACCTGATGATGTGATACTAAGAATAAAAATGCCCTACTATCTTTTTGATCAAGCTCAATTACATGATAATAATTCTTCTACAACCTCAAGTGATTATATAACATTTGTAGATTTATTTAATGAAGAGCAGAATCCTTATGCAAACAATATTCGATTTACTAAAAATTGGATTGATAACAGCAGTACTAATGTTTACGATCATTTTACAAAAAACGAGGTATTTAAAGATTGGTTTGATGGTACTATAACGAATAATATACAAACAATTAATACAGATTATATCGATTATTCCTCTTTTAATTCTAACGATTTTAATCAATTAGAATGGGATTTGACCTTCATCCGATTCTGAACACAGAACGAAAAGAGATTATTTGTTATTATAAAATTACAATATAGTAAATTTAGCAAAAAAGTTACAGAAGTTTAGAAAATAATTTACTGCTCTTCCAAATATTTCTTGATTTTCGATTTTGTGGATCTGCCGACGGAGGAAATGAAGTAGCCGTTTTGACAACGGAGCCATGCTGATGGGATTGAATAGATTCAAGTGAAGATTAAGTGCGAGATGAAGTTATTAATAAAATTAAATTTTCAAAGTTTACATTTCAGCTACTTTTATTTCCCTTTTGGT
>CAIOZA010000097.1 GCA_903862655.1 uncultured Ignavibacteria bacterium | reverse complement strand
TACAATCATATAAAAAAGAAAATTAAGCTATTTTCATCAAAAATACTATTGGATTAATTAATTTTTAAATTACGAATTGTACGGACACATTGCATGTGTCCGCAATAATACAGTATTCACGAAGTGAATCCCTACAATACATGATTTATATTATTTTTATTTCCTTTTAAAACCGTTTCTTTGAAATATCACATCTCTTTTCGCAATTTACATTTGGTGAAGTTAATCCCTTTTGGGATGAAATATGAAAAAATATATGATTACCTATTTTGTATCATCCCTAACGGGATTTCGATACATTTTTGAAACGAATTTCTATATATATACCATCCTTACAGGATTGAAAGACAAAATTTATTAAACATGATGCAAATAATGCAATTTGTATTCAGCTACGTAGTAGCTAACTGTTTGTAGAAAACTCGGAAAATTATTGATTATTATTTCTCATTTTGCTGAAATGATAGCAGCTGATACCTACCGATACGGCAACATTGAGTGATTCTGCTCCTCCACCGCCGGGAATAATGAACTTATGTTTTAGTACCTTCATTACTTCAGGAGATATTCCATTTGCTTCGTTCCCAAAAACAATGCCGAATTTACCCTTTGGTTTGCAGTCATTTATATCCATATCTGCATCCAGAGCCGCACCGTAAAGCTGAAAATCAGAACAATGTCTTTCCAGATAATCGGCTAGATCAGGAACCATAAGGGTTGTGCATCTGAAAATTGATCCCATTGTTGCTCTTACTGTCTTTGGATTGAATTGGTCAACAGATGCTGAATTAAGGATTATCCTCGTGATGCCGAACCAGTCAGCAGTGCGGATTATCGTTCCGAGATTACCTGGATCAGCTATCCCATCAAAAGCGATGAACGAGCTTTCGCTTAAACGTGGCAATTCCCTTATTCTAATCACAGCGAGAATATCCTGAGGTGATTTTGTGTCGCAGAGCTGGTCGAAGTGCTTGTTGCTTGCTATATAAACATCTCTTCCGCGCTCATCATATCTTTCGGCAATCTTCAGTGCAGTTTCACCTGGTTCAGATCTTAAAACGATAAACTCAGGTGAATAGCGACTCCTTAATAATTCATCGCATAATTTCTCCCCTTCGGCAACGAACAGGCCGCTCTCCTCACGATCTCTGCGTCTTTGCAGAGATGCAACTAATTTTCTGATGCTGTTCGATATTGGCTTGGCATATTCCATTGAGTCTTTAAGTTCAATTAAAAAAAGAAATTTAAGAAATAATGTTTAAATATCTATAAATTCTCCAAACAAAAATCAGAACAAAATCGTAAAAAGTGCCGAAAAATTATTATTTTTAGAAGAAATTTACTTACATAAGGGTGAAAACAATGAAAAAATATCTTTATTTAATTGCATTGATAATGCTTACATCTAGTTTTATAGCATTGGCTCAGACTGAATCAGACGAAGGTGAAGAGATTCAGCCCTCAAGAAAATCAAGCCAGTGGGGAGTTAAAGCAGGACTTAACTTCTCATCTTTTTCGGATACAGTCAAAAGTCTCCCCAATCTATATTCAACTCGTACAGGAATTTTACTTGGGGTATTCAATCGCTCTGATATCATGCCATTACTTTCTTATCAGATTGAAATTGCTTATTCAAGTGTCGGGAGCTCCTTTACGGAAAATCAGGCATCAATTTCAATAAATTATCTAAATTTAGGTGGTCTGTTAAAATTTTACCCATTGACTAACAAAATAGGCGCAAATGCCTGTTTAGGTGTTCAGTATGGATATTTACTTGGGGTAAATCAGAATGGACTCGATATAGGAGCTCAGTATAACTCATCTAACTGGGATTTGATAGCTGGCTTAGGCTATGATTTCGATTTTGGTTTGAATGTAGATATTCGCTATACTTACGGGTTGATGGTAGCTTACAATTACATTGAATATCGCAGCACAAATACAGAAAGACGTAATTTAGGATTTCAAGTTCAGCTGGGCTGGGGCTTTTAATTAATTAATAATTTAGAATTAATAAGTATTCATCGGGATAATTTTAACTAACAGGAAGTTTGGAACTCCCTGTTAGCTTTTTTTTGGTTTAATAATCTGTATATGAAGAATACAAGCTTTCAAAATGCAAAAAATGATCTTGTTAATCTACATAAATTCTTGGCACTCGGGCTGAAATTGCAGTTATAACTTCATAAGGAATTGTGCCAAGCTTGTCTGATAATTCATAAGCCGAAATGAACTCATCGCCCTGCCAGCCAATTAGTACCACTTCATCACCGCATTTAATTTCATCGTCGCCAATGTCTATCATTGCTACGTCCATACAAATAGTACCGACAAAACTGTAACGCTTTCCCCCAATCAGACATTGGGCTTTGTGAGTGAGACCTCTCGAGTATCCATCGCCATAGCCAACTGGAATTGTTGCTATACTTCGTTCTTTATCTGAGATGTACTCCAGACCATAGCCGACAGTATCACCAGCGAAGATCCTCCGCACAGAAATGACTTTTGTTTTCAATTTTAGGATTGGTTTAAGGTTCAATACTTCTTCGAGATCAGCTGAAGGAGGATATCCATAAAGGGTCATCCCCGGTCTTACGAGGTTGAATCTTGATTCAGGAAGATTGATAATGGCTCCGGAGTTAGCGGCATGCTTATATTTGAAATCGTAACCGTTATCATTTAATAGGTCAAGAGTCTGATTGAACAGATCTAGCTGTTTATTTGCAAAAGTCAAGTTGTTGGTTGAAGTGGCAAAGTGAGTACAGATGCCCTCGATTTCGAGATTTTTTAGTGATTCTGCTTTCTCCATAAAGTCCAAAGCCATCGCAGGACTCAGACCTTCACGGTTCATGCCTGTATCAATAAAAAGATGTCCTTTCGCCAGGCTGCCTTTAGCTGTCGCCTCCCGGGACAGAGCTTCAGCAAACTCAAATGAGTAAATAACTGGGGTAAGGTCATAATCAACGCAGAGCTTAGCATTGCCGTTTGTTTCCGGGACGAGTACAATTATTTTCTGAGTGAAACCGTTCTCACGGAGTATTATTCCTTCATCAGCATAGGCAACACCAAAAACGCCAATTCCGAGTTTTGTTAGCTCAGTTGCAATGCCAATCATTCCATGGCCATAGGCATTAGCTTTAATAACTGCTATGATTTTGGATTCGCCTGCAATTGATCTTATTCGGGCAACATTATGAGCCAGACTTTTTGATGATATAACGGCTATTGTATGCCGCATTTTCCCCCCGGAAAATAATTATTTTTATTAAGTGCAATTACAAAATTATAAAACTACAACAAGATTTCTTAATTTAGTTTATATTTTTAATTACCGGACACGAAATAATGAGTATAAAGCATTCAGTCGGTTGCTTGGCATTGGCTTCAATAGTATGTATTGGAGCAATGCTTCAATCCTGCTCTTCTTCGCGCTGTACAGAAAAGCCAGAAGGAGGCAATTTGGGAATGAGGATTAATTCAACAAAAAATGACTTTATACCAAGGATTTTCGAAAAAACTCTCTATTTCTCGACAAACAGAAACGGTGAAAGAGAAGATATTTACTCCTCCGCCATCCGCCATTCTGACGAAATCGTTATTAATCTGGCAACTGCAGTAAAAGATGATAAGCTTCCTTTCAAAGGATTTTATAACTTTGGTTCTCCTACATTCTTCAAAGATACTGCAAACAATAGGCTGGAACTGTATTTTGCCGCATCCGATCCGGTTAAAAAGACAAACATTGATTTATTTTACTCTGTGAATCAGAATGGAGAATGGAGCAAACCCGAAAACATGGGTGAGAGCATCAATACTTTGGCTTATGAGTCCCACCCTTATATTTCACCCAATGGATCATATCTTGTGTTCACATCGGACAGAGAGGGCGGGCAGGGAGAAACTGATTTGTACGTAACTTTCCGCTCAAGCACAGGTGAATGGGCTAAGGCGATTAATCTTGGAAAAGGAATAAATACCAAATATTCGGAGATGACTCCGTTCATTGCTGAAACAGGTGACCTGTACTATACTTCCAAATCTTATGCCGAAGGTGCAAACTATGACATCATGAAAGCTGAGCATCTGGACAAAGGTCAGTGGAAATCACCGAAAGTTATGCCTGCACCATACAATTCAGAATATAATGAAATTAGTCCGGTAATCTACAATGGCAGAATGTACTTTGCATCAGATAAACCCGGCGGTTGTGGTGAATACGATCTCTTTTCAGTGCCTATATGCGCTCCTGTCCTACTCGAAGGAAAAGTGATAACAGGAGATCTTCAGATCAAACCGGAAGGAACAGTTGAGATTATTAATCAGGATAGCTCTGTCATCACAAAGACTAGGGTAGCATCGGACGGCACTTTCAAACTTGAAAACATTGTTCCATATAACACATACACAATCAATTATCAGAATGAATGTCTTAAGGAATTCAAAGCTAACCAGCAGTTCACTGCAACCTGCTCAGACACAAGCGTTATCAAATTTGTTACGAATTTCAATCTGCCCGAAAATCTGCAGGTATTCACAACGGAGAAATACAGAGTACCGTTCTTTGTTTCGGGATATTACTATCCAAATACCACTACCAATCTTGCTACACTGAGAAACAGATTCCAGTATGGCTTGCTCGGAAACAATGATACAACGCGATATATAGAGAATCCCGGAAACGAGTATGATGAATATGCCGACAGTGTGGATAAGGCTCTGAATGAAGCAACTGAGTTTATTCTCAAGCGTCTGAGCTTCCTAAGTACGAGCTGCACTGACGGAAAGGAAAGACTTTCTGTTAAGATAACCGGTTTTGCTGATCCCAGGCCGCTCTCTGAGCTGGCAAAGTATGATGGAATGGACATCGACGATGAAGCTACAAAAGTACATGTTACAAGAGGACAACAGATGACAAATGAGTTGCTGTCATCCTTAAGGGCATATTATACAGCCAGATTTATTCAGGTATATCTTAGCAAATACAAGAGCTATAATGAGAACACAAGCCGAATAAAGTGGATTATATCCGGTGAAGGGGTAGATGAAACTAACGCTCTGCCGAATGAATTCCGCCGCAAAGTGAAAATTGATATAGGTGTTATTGTCGATGAAAGCTAAAAAATTTTATTATAAAAAATGCTGATTTTTTATAAATAATAGTTGTATATACAAATAAGATTTACTATTTTTGTTTCAATATGAATTGTACAAAAGAAAATAGTTTCTGTAATTGCCTGATATATGCTTCGAATGCTCTTGCGAGAAACATTACAAAAATGGCTGACGAAGAGTTTGGTAAGATAGGTCTTGCTTCATCATACGCTTTTTTGCTAATGACAGTTAATAAGTATAATGGTATTCAGCCATCTGAAATTAGCCAAATAATGATGCTTGCACCTTCAACGGTTACAAGATTGATTGCCAAAATGGTAGGGCAAAATTTTCTCGAGCGAATGACTGAAGGTAAGAATACGTTCGTATATCCGACTGAGAAGTCAAAAGAAATGGATATTGAAATAAAATTAGCATGGAAACGAGTATACGATAGATATGCTGAAAATCTTGGTATAAGTGAGAGTGGTCATCTTGCAGACATGGTTTATAAAGCCGCTATAAAATTGAGTTAAAATATTTTTCTATTTCATACTTGTATATGCAATTATTAGAGGAGTTTAAACATGAAGAAAATAGGTATTCTTGGATCTGGTATTGTAGCTAAGGTACTTGCCGGAGGTTTTCTAAAACATGGATATGATGTTATGCTAGGCAGCAGAGATGTCGCTAAAATTGCTGATTGGCAGAAAGAAAATGGAGCAAAAATCGGTACATTTGAAGAGACAGCTGAATTTGGTGAAATTATCGTTCTGGCTGTAAAAGGTAATGCAGCGAAATCAGTACTCGAAATAATCGGGACAGCTAGATTGAATGGAAAAACGGTTATAGACACAACTAATCCCATTGCAGAATTACCACCGGTAAATGGAGTTCTTCAATTCTATACATCCCTGGATAAATCTCAGATGGAAGATCTGCAAACATTCATGCCAGAAGTAAATTTTGTTAAATCCTTCAGCTGTGTAGGTAGTGCTTTTATGGTCAATCCGGATTTTGGAGGAACTAAGCCTTCAATGTTTATTTGTGGGAACAATGATAAAGCTAAGAAGGAAGTGGAAGAAATACTGGCAAAATTTGGCTGGGAGACAGAAGACATGGGAAAGGTCGAAGCTGCACGTGCCATTGAACCTCTCTGCATGCTCTGGTGCATACCGGGTATGCTGAGCAATAGCTGGGGACATGCATTTAAATTATTGAAGAAATAGGGATTCAATCATTTTTTGATGAATTAGCTATTACTTAGAAAACATAGAAAATACTTTTTAAAATATATAAAGGAAAAATATGAGAACTTATGCAATACTTGGAGCAACAGGAAATACAGGCAAACCAATCGCTTTGGGATTGTTAGCCGCAGGACATAAGGTACGTATTGTAACAAGAGATGCCGCAAAAGCTAAAGAATTGACTGATAAAGGGGCTGAGGTATTTATCGGTGATGCTTTTGATGAAGCCGCAATCACGAAGGCATTTACAGGAGCAGATGCAGCTTATGCTATGATCAGAATGGACTTTGCTACGAAAGATTACGACAGTGATTCTTCGAAAATTAGAACTGCCATCGTGAACGCAGTAAAAGCAAGCAAAGTTCCAAATCTGGTTTTCTTAAGCAGTGTAGGGGCACATCTTGAGAGCGGAGCCGGAGTTGTGCAGGGAGTACAGCTTGCAGAAGCAGAATTGAATAAAATTGAGGGATTGAATATACTTTATCTCAGACCTTCGTTCTTCATGGAGAATTTATTTGCACAGATTCCTGCTATCAAGCACATGGGATTCATGACTTCACCCACTTTGGGGCATATTAAGGTTCCTATGGTTCATACCAGCGACATTGCTGAGGTAGGATTAAAGAAGTTATTGGATCTTGATTATAAAAATGGTTCAATACAATACATTTTAGGTCCTAGAGATATTTCCTATAATGAAGTTGCAGAGATAATTGGCAATTCAATCGGAAAGCCTGATTTAAAATATGTTGACTCAACACCTGAAATGGCTCTTATGGGTATGACTCAAATGGGAATGAGCGAGAGCATTGCTTCAAAAATGATTGAACTCAGTCTTGCATTTAATGATGGAAGAGCTATGACGGCACATCACAGAGATAATTCGAACACAACAAAGACTTCGATAGAGGAATTTGCTCATTCATTTAAATATGCATTCGAGAACAGCTAGGATATAGAATTTAAATTTGCAGGGGCGATTTCACATCGCCCTTGCTTTTATTAACTTGCCATGCAAACAATGATTCTAATTCTCTCGCCAAAAAAACAAATTCACTAGGAAAGTCTTCGATACCAGCATATGCAGAGACGACAGATCGTGCTCGGGTCAATTTCTGCAAAATATTTTCTGAAAATTGAATAATTATAGATTATCAACTTTTTCTCTTCAGTATAAGCAGTTTATCAGTTGTTGAAGGGAGCAATCTTTTAAAAGAATATTCTCTATAAATACTATATCCTGTTTTCTGACCAAAAGTTACGATATACTCATTATCCCTGACCCACCATTTTTCGTCAGATAAGCGATTCTCATGGCGATCAGAATAACAATACCAACCATTAAATTCGTAACCGCCATCAATTTTATCCGGTGAAATGTGCTCTTTGTACATCAGCTCGTTCAAAGCAGTCCATCTAACTTTATTCCAGGAGATGAAATCAATAGTTCCCAATACAGTAAAACATGCAAACATACATAAAAATAAACAGGAAAGAAGAATCGGTATTTTTCCGGTATTTTTATGATTAAGGTCGAAAATCTGAATAATAATGATAAGGATAAATGGCAGCAGAATCAGGAAGTAACGGTCAAAAAAGTAGGACAAACTAAATATTGTCCAGTATATTATTGCTGCGAGCCCAATAAACACAAGGATAGAATTATGAACTTTATAACGATTCAATTTAAGAGATGTGAATTTTTCATATAATTTCACAATTGCAGCAGAAATAAAGATTGTACCGGAAATTGATGATAAAATTGAAATTATCAACCAGAACATCGTAGGTAAATATGAAAATGTAATTCTATCATAATTCTCTAATCTCAGAACTGTGATAGCTCCTATTCCACCTGCATGAATATTATTCCAAAACAGAGGTAATCTGTTAATATTCTGGAAAATCATTATTATTTGGGGTATTAATAAGATAATCGACAAAAATATTATTACCCAAAACTTACTTCGCATTAATTTTTTTAAGTTTAAAACGATTAGAGGTAAGATTGGGATAAGAAAAAAACCAATATCATAAATGGTATAAAAGATATTTTTTAATAAAATGTATATAGCCTTTAAAGGGCTTTCTGCCGTTCTTAAAATAATTTTCGTGTGGTAGCTAAATGCTTCAGGCAGTGAATTTGTTGCCTTCAAAAAAATGTAGAAAACTGCATAACTCAAAATGCAAAGGAAAAATGGGATTATTGCCGAAAAAATTGTTTTTCTTTTTGTTCCTGATGTTATGAAAAGAGCTATTCCAAAACTTAGTGGCAGGAAAAGAGCTATTTGCCGGCTGAGTGTAGCAATTATTGAGAATCCGACAGCAATAATAAGCGAAGTAAAAGATTCTTTTTTTAAATACTTAATGTAGAAGTATGCACTGAATAGACATGAAGCAAGAAAAAAATTCTCAGTCATAAAAGTGAAAGAGAGAGAAAAGAAGACTGGATTGAATATTATCAAAAATGTCAAAAACATAGATAATTGGCGCTTAACGCCTAATTCTTTAAGAAGAAGATAAAATATAATAATAGTTGCCAACGATATGAAAAGAGTTGAAATTCTCAGTGAAACAAACGAGAAACCCAGAATGGTTGTGAATAGTGATCCCCAAATTACGTTGGAAAGCAAAGTCATACTAATAATATTCATCAAGCGTATAGTGCCGGTTTCTCTTAATATAAGAACTGACTTGGCGTAGAGCCAATCATCATTTATTGGAAATTCACCATGAATACCAACAAGAAGAGACAATACAATCCAAGCCAATATCAGAACGACCAAATCGAAAATTAAATTTTCTTCAGCAAAGAATTTCCTATATAATAATGAAAGATGATCGAGCATAGCAAAATTACCTTAATCAATAAACTCTTTTAAAAATCTATTTTAATAACATATTTATTTCAAATTCTCAATACAAATATACGATAAAAAAATAATGATACAGTTACGTTTCATATGTGTGGATTATGGATTTTCCGGTAAGATTCATTGGATATTCATAATTGATGATTAATTTAGCATAATGAAATGATATAAAAAAAATATTTTCTTTATATTATAGTATTAATCGGAAATATTTTTTTAATTTTGTTAATTATTTAAAATGAAATTTTCCTTAACTGCGAAAAACTGTCAGGTAAATATGTCAGGAATGCACAACAGGAGTGAGTTTTATTACACATAAATTTGAATTCAAATTACGGATGGTAAGATGAGGACCGTTAAAGTCCCTAGAGGAACAGAATTAACCTGTAAGAATTGGCAGATCGAAGCTGCTTACAGAATGATACAGCACAATTTAGACCCAGAAAATGCAGAAAAGCCTGAAGAATTGATTGTTTATGGTGGTTTGGGCAAAGCTGCACGTAACTGGGAATGTTATGATGCAATAATTGATTCACTTATTAATCTTGAACCTGATGAAACATTATTAGTTCAGTCAGGAAAGCCAGTTGCCGTAGTTCCTACCTACACAAGCGCACCAAGGGTAATCATAGCTAATTCTAATCTTGTTCCAAAGTGGGCAACCTGGGAAGAATTCCGTAGGTTGGATAAGCTCGGTCTTATAATGTATGGTCAGATGACAGCAGGAAGCTGGATATATATTGGCACACAGGGAATAGTTCAAGGAACTTACGAAACCTTTGCTGAATGTGGCAGACAGCACTTTGGAGGCAGTCTGAAGGGGCGTTTCCTCCTAACCGCAGGCATGGGTGGAATGGGCGGAGCTCAACCATTAGCTGCCTATTTTGCAGGTGCCGCTTCATTAACTATAGAAATTGACGAAAAGAGAATAGACAAGAGGATACATGACGGATATTGTCAGTATAAAGCTTATACTTTAGATGATGCTCTGCAGATTTTGATGAAGCATCTAAGGACTGAAGAGGCTTGTTCAATAGGATTGGTAGGCAATGCCGCAGAAATTCATCCTGAGCTTCTTGCTCGCGGAGTTATTCCTGATGTAGTAACTGACCAAACGTCTTCGCATGACCCATTAAACGGGTACTATCCAGCTGGATACACAATGGAAGAAGCCGACAAACTAAGGCTGGATAATCCTGAGAAATACTTGGAAGAAGCATATAAATCCATTGCCATTCATGTAAAGGCAATGCTTGAATATAAGAACCGTGGAGCAGTTGTATTTGATTACGGTAACAACATCCGCGGCATAGCCAGAGACTTTGGTGGAGTTAAGAATGCATTTGATTTTCCAGGATTCGTTCCCGCATACATAAGAGGTTTGTTCTGTGACGGTAAGGGACCATTCAGATGGGTAGCTCTATCAGGTGATCCAAAGGATATAGAAGTAACTGACAATGCAATAATGGAAGCTTTTCCGGACAATGAAGGACTCCACCGGTGGATTACAAATGCTCAAAAACATATAAAATACCAGGCACTGCCTGCCCGGATCTGCTGGCTGGGTTACGGTGAGCGTATGAAGGCAGGACTTATATTCAATGAGTTGGTTAGAACTGCCAAAGTGTCAGCTCCTATTGTAATTGGACGTGATCATTTGGATTGCGGATCGGTTGCATCGCCACATCGCGAAACAGAATCGATGCTTGATGGATCTGACGCAATTGCTGATTGGGTATATTTTAACTTCGCATTGAATGCTATTGGTGGAGCATCTTGGGTTTCACTTCATCACGGAGGTGGTGTAGGGATGGGGCTTTCGCTTCACGCAGGAATGGTTGTTGTCGCAGATGGCACAGCAGAAGCTGCTGACCGGCTACGCAGAGTTTTAACTTTTGATCCGATGATGGGAATAATCAGGCATACTGACGCTGGTTATGATAGAGCGATAGATAACGCACGAAAATTTGGCATAAAAATTCCTATGCTGAATAAATGATTTTAGATTGAAATAATTTTTATGAATATAAAAGGTAAAGAATTTTTAACTTTTTTGTAACTTTTTTCATTTCAAAGTGTATATATATATATGGAAGTGACAGAATCAAAAATTCTTTTTCTAAGTTGTAATTTTTTTTTGACTTTATGGAGTTATATGCAGATTTAATCTACGAGATACGCAATACTATACAAAAGAAGAAATTTTTTATCACTAGTGTGTATGTTAGGCAATGGCGTATTGCATGTTATATTTGCGGATAACGAAATAAAAAAATGAAGAAAGAAATCACAGAAGAGGCACCAATGCAAAGTCAAGTTGAGATTACTCCAAACAGGAGCGAAGCTATTAAATTAGCTTTGCAAATCGAAAATTTATTCAAAACGGATCGCAAGAAGTTTCTTGGATTCATTCGTCAACGTGTACGTTCCCAAGAAGAAGCTGAAGATATTTTGCAGGATGTTTTCACGAATGTGCTTGCTGCTTCTAAAAATGTTCAAAGGCCTATCGAGAATATCGCATCGTGGGTGTTTACTGCAGTTAGAAACAGAATTATTGACTCTTACAGAAAAAAGCGTGCAGAGACTTTTTCTGATATGCAGACGCCCGGACAAGCAGAAGATGGTGTTGATTCATTCGAAAATTTCCTTGGCGATGCCTTAAATACACCAGAAACGGATCTTATTCGTAAAACAATATGGGAGTCAGTGCAAAGCGGTCTGGCTGAATTGCCAGCTGAGCAGAGAGAAGTATTTGTAAAAAACGAATTCGAAGGCGTGTCGTTCCGTGAAATGTCCGAAGAGACCGGCGTAAACATCAATACTTTGCTTGCAAGAAAGCGTTATGCAGTACTTCACTTAAGAAAACGTCTTAAGTATCTTTATTCGTCGATGAACGAAAATTAGTAAAGATTTATGAGTACTATGAGTAATTTTAGCAAGAAAGCCCGTTCGATATTCTACATTGTTTTAATCAGCGGGCTTCTTAGTTTAACATCTTTTGTTATAGAATTTATTTGGAACCATACTTTTATCAAATTGTTCGGTGTCCCGACTATTTCGTTTCTTGAATCAGTCGGAATCGTTGCTTTCGTTTACGTTGTATATTTTGGTATCAAATTTGGTGAGGACTGCCAAAATGACGAAGATAACGAAGTATACGAGTCAAAACGGCATACAAATGACAATTTTACATACTCTTCATCTAAAACGTCAACACTCAATTCAGAAATCATAAACAAACTTCCTCAAACCGAAAAAAAAGAGATTCTCCATTTCGTTTCCAGATGTTGCGGAATGCCGACGCCAGATGGACCTGACCACAGTTCATTCCGCAGAAGAATTGAACATATCAAGGGATAATCATTCATGTCTTGAAAATGGAATGTAGTATAGATGGTTTGTTATGAGCTATCTAAACTAATTATTTCTTTTTGGTAAGAATAAAATTAATATCTTCAACTATATCACCATCTTTGAGAGACTTTATATTAAAGGGTATTTCCGGAGAATCAACTGTAAAATCCAAATTTCTCAATTGAACAGAATCAATACGGGCAACGTAGTCCCCAGGTTCAAGGCCCATATACAGGAAATATCCATCAGGTTCTGAAAGTGCTTCTGCAATGGCTTTGTCGCTATTGGTTTTATAGATTTTGACTAAAATTCTTCCAATTCCATTCAGTTCATTTTTTAGATTTTTTAAATAAATCCTTCCACTTACTTCTCCCATTGAAATTACGGGAATCTCAATAAGTTTAAATTGATTGGGATCGACAGTAACATTCATGCTTTTTTTATTGATTCTCCATGCGATATTCTCAAAACCTTCTTCATTAACCTCTATTAAATAGTTGATGAACGGCTCAAGACCGATTATCCGCGTTAATGAATCACTACTATTGCAAACAACTTTACCACCATTGATTTTAATTTTAAGATTTTTGATTATGACCTCACCATCATCATATTTCCCATTATTATTAACATCAAGGAATGGGACAACGGTGATACTACCTCTTCCGACCATTGAGTAATCGCTAACAGAAAAATTTGTGGTTTCACTATCGAATAACAGACTGCCTTGTGCACCTTGTGATGAAATATAAGCTTGATTTGTGTACCGGGAACTTGCTGAAGTTCTGGCAAATGTGAGATTATAGCGGAGCGTTATGTCAAAACCATTGTAGTTAGAATACAGATTATGTTCGAAGGACGATGACAAATAACATATATCCGAGAATTTATTTTCTATTTCAAAGCGATAAGTTGAAATCTTTTTCCTACTGTAATCAAACTGAATAATAGAACGAAAATTAAATCCATTTCCAATAAGGTATGAAAATGCTAAATTTGAATAGACATAAGGTGCAAAATTCGTCATCCAGTTAGCACTTGTAGATAATGTCATATTAAAATAACTATAATATCCCGAAAGAGAAAAATCTGCAGAATTGAATGAGAAATTTTTATACCCCAGTTGCTGGTATCCGAATTTTGAATACCCGGAGAGGATGCCCAAACGATATGGAATATTTAATGTAATTCTAGTATCTGACAAAATATTATTCAAAATAGCCTTTTGACCTTCCTGATACTTCGAATAATCTAGCACGATCAAAGCATTGTCCCAGAAATAATAATTAATGATACCTTTCATTCTAACATTGTGAGCATATTCGCCCTTGACCATTAATTTAGTAAAAGGAAGAAAGGAAGTGCACACAAATGGGATATACTGACCATCTTGAATCGATGATAGATATTCAAGACCTCCACCTATGGTGATACTTCTTTCTAGACCAAAGCTGAATTCACTTCTAGCAAAAGTAGTATTCTTATTTGTTTCCAATATGCCACCGGCGATGATGTATTCAAGTTTGCCTGCCGGAGTAAATGTGTAAGGCGTGTTGATTATTCTTTGTTCGGAACGCTCTTCACCCATAGGGCCATAGAAACGTAACTCTAAAGTCGTAAATCCATAAACAATTGGCACCTTAAAAATAAATAAGCCTGAAGCATCTGCTTTAGTATAATCAATCAATCCATTATTTATATACAATTCAACTATCCAATTAGGTTGAGTATATTCGTTAATCGTATAATGTCCTTCAGCCTTTCTTATGCTTGTAGGTGCATTGCTTGCCGCAAAGCCAATAACAGGAGAATAAACTGAAGAGATAGACTGAAAATTGATTTTTCCTAAATTTACCTGCTTTAATCCTGATATTTCATTGTCAACCCATCTCCATAGGTAGTATAACTGTCTGGAATCAATTTTTGTTGAGGTATTGTAATTTACTGCAAATTTGGCTTCGCCATAGAATAATTCATTGCCCAATACAAAGTTTAGGCGGTTATTAGTTTTGTTTCCGGCAATTTGGGTAGATTGCATAAACCAATCCAAATTTCCGAAACGTAAAAGATGATAATTTCTTCCAATAGCAGTATCAGCAATGATTTCGCCTCTTGCTTTATTTAAATTACTGCGAATTTTATCGAGCTTCATTAGCCGGACAATTGGCAATTCAAAATTCGACTTAACAGAGACAGACAAACTTCTGATATTGAACGTAAGATCAATTCCGAAATATTCACCAAACAAAGAGCTTTCCATGAATATCACGCCACTATTGTTCAATAAACCTCTGTCCTGAAAATATCCTTTATCTTGTATCAGAATTTCTTTTGTAATTACATTTACACTATATTTTTTACTTTCACTTTCTATAAAACCAGTCATAGAATAACCATCATTGCTCAGAAAACATGGGATTTTGAGATACTTGAACAAATCTTCAATAGATAAATACACCAAACCTCCGGGGGCATAAAGTGCATCAGAATTATAGCTTTCGCAACCTTCAACTTGAATCAATAGGGGAAATAATTCTGTTGAATTTCTATCATCAACAGGTGAAATTAAATTTTCAATTGCTTTCAAATTCTGGCTATTGAATATGATTATAATGAAAAAAAAAATCCAGTAAGAGCAAAATTTACTCAAACTTATTTTTAAGCTATTTACTTTTCCCTCGAGGATTGGATATTTTGTTTTCATTTAACTACTGTTGGTTGAAAGCGATTGTGAAGCTTACGTTGTAATTGCCTCCAAGGTTGGATGTGTTGGGTCCAATATTAAGAGTACCCCCAACACGTAGTTGGGTGAGGAATCCGGGTGCGTCACTAACACGAAATGTTGATCCGCTTTCTCCTTTTTCGGTAGGTCCAATATTCAATATTAATGATCCTCCATTTCCTCCATTTAGAATTGCGATAGGGGGATAAGTGATAGTAACATCCCGACCGGGACATAAACTAACCTCAAAAATAGCCGGGGAGGCAATCTCGCCATTATTTATTAGAATTACATCACCTGTAGACGTTCTACTCCCATCCCAGCCAACAGTAATTGTACCACCACTGCTTCCGGAATTTTTGAGGCAAAAGGAACCAAAATTTAGTGGTTGTGCTGCATCAGCAGTAATGGAGCAAGGATTAGTCGATGAAGGGGAAGTGCTGATTTTATTTGAAGGTTGTGTTAACATTGACTGCGAATAGACGCTCATCATTGATAGGTGAGCAAGAATTACGTAAATTAACGCTTTCTGCTTTTTCATCTCGCACCTTATTTAACACTTTTCATTAGAATAACTTACAAAAACCGAGCCAGATGTCATAAGTAAGGAAACTAAAAGTTTGAGTTTCTGCTTTCTTATTTCGTGATTACATATTCTTCTTCGGCGAGGATAATAGGCTTATCTTTTCCAATATAAGAATATATGACTTTAAATTTCCCGCCAATAAATTTAACTCCATTCAGATTTTTAAGCTGAACTTTAGATTTTCTCAGATTGCCGGGGGTGTAAACAGCAAAACCTTGAACCTTTGCCACTTCAGAGGATTTACTTTCGCTATTAATATATTGAACGGAAATATCGCCATAGGTGGACATATTCCCTCTTCGGTTAAAACTCATCTTTAAATAAAAGGTTGAATCACCTATACATTCATACTCCAGATCGGAAATTGAAACAGAAGTATTTGAGACTCCTTTGCGAATAATGCAAGGAATGGTAATTCCAAAAACCGGAACAAGTTTCACACTGATTGTGGTAGAATCAACTTTATTGCCATCATTCCCAAGAGGTTGGTTAGACTTAACGGCTCTGAAGTAAATATGTGAACGGTATTCAGCATCCTTCATGTCGTTTGTTTTCTTCAATTGCACTTTCACAGTTTGCGATTCATTTGGTGAAAGAGCAACTTGTCTTGGGAAGAGTCTTAAATAAGGTGAAGCAAAGTTTTGTCCTGAATCGGGTTCAGTAATTTCCTTAAATTCACCGAGATCATTCATACGGTATTGGGCAAAAGTTATATTATATAAAGCGGAATCTTTGCCGGTATTCGCCAGCTGGATTTCCTGAATTCCTTTATTATCCTCAAAAACAATTCGCTTAGGAAAAATCATCAAATCGCCTTGAGCCGAGAGTTTTGTTACAGAAATAATGCAAAATCCCAAGCAAATTATTGCTTTCGCTAGATTCCTGGCTTTTTTATTGGCCTGCATCATAGCTATCATGACCAATTAATTATAGTTTACCGTAACACTAAAAGATGCACACGTATAAGTACCTGCTGGCTGAGCAGCTGCAACAGTTAATGTAGCCCCAACTAATAGGGTTTGTGCTCCGGCAGTAAGAGCACCTGTTCCAGATGGAAGACTTACAAAGCTACTTACCGTCATATCTTGGGCTGGTGTACCATTTGTTATTACTGCAGTTGCAGGCAAAGTTATGGCATAAGTGTAAGATCCTTCACCGGTTATGCTGAAAGAAGCGGCTGTAGGCGATCCGGTTGCAAAAGTAGGTAATGTTACGCCTGAAGTTCTTGTTCGGCTACCATCAGTTGCCAATACAACTGTACCACCCGTACCATTTTGAACAGCTATATTTCCAAATACCATATCAACAGATTTAGATATAGCAATTGGAGTTATCATTGTTGCAGATGCAGTTGCTGTTGCCGAGGCTTGTGCCAGAACTATGTTCGAAGCGAATGCTATCATTAAGATAGTGGAGGTTAGAAAAAGAAGCTTTTTCATAATATAACCTTTACAATTATTGGATAAAATTAAAGTTAGGGATTTTCCCATAAACTATATTTTATAGACATCAAGAATTATCGGTAAATAAAATGAAAGCTTTAAGGATTTATTGGATAAATAAGAATTTGAGGAACAAATAGTTATACGAAGTAAGTGTATTATATTAGAAAAATTTACGAATATCCCTACTAACAACTAGTAGATACTGTATTGTAGAAAATAGAAATAAAAAGAAAAAAGACATTTGGATTGCTTTTGAGGATAGTTGAGAATTCCAAATAATTTTTTCCACACTTTTTCAAAATAGCTAGCTATTAACCGTAGAAAAAGTCAATTAGCTAAAATATTTTATTGCTTATGTAAAATCTCTTTATTTCAGAATAGACAGAATAAGCAATAACAAAGATAATGCGACTAAAACTACAACTGTCGTCCATCCAACAATATTGTTTAGTCTCTTGTTGATATGCTCGCCCATGACATCCTTTTTGTTCACAAGCCATATCATACTGATCAGAACTATTGGCAACAAAAGACCGTTAGTTATCTGCGACCAAAGAGTGATCATTATAAGTGGAGCATTTGGTATAAGAATAATCAAAGCACCGACTATGATAATGCCAGTATAAAGCACGTAGAACTCTGGAGCTTCCTTCCATCTTTTGTCCACTCCGGCTTCAAATCCGAAAGCTTCGCAAATATAGAAAGCCGTTGCCAATGGAAGAATTGTAGCAGAAAATATTGAAGCGATGAATAAGCCAAAGGCAAATACAGATGAGGAGAAATTACCGGCCAGAGGCTTCAGAGCCATAGCTGCGTCTTTGGCTTCATTAATAACAATACCATTCTCGTGAAGAGTAGATCCGCAAGCTACTATGATGAAAAATGCAACAACAACTGTGGCGGTACTACCGAGTATAACATCAACCATTGTGTATTTGTAATCTTCAATCTTCAGCTTCTTTTCAATTACCGCAGACTGCATATAGAATTGCATCCATGGTGCAATCGTAGTACCAATAATACCGATAACAATCGCGATATAAGCAAAATTGAATTCGATATCAGGCTTAATCATAGCCGTGCCTATTTCTTCCCAGTGAGGCTTGCCAAGAACAGCTGAAATAACATAAACCAGCAAGAATAGTGAAAAAACAAGGAATATCTTCTCTACCCCTCGGTAAGTCCCTTTGACAACTAAAAGCCAGACAAAAACAGCTGATATTGGCACCGAAATATACTTGGAGATTCCGAACACCTCCATACTTCCTGCAACACCGGCAAATTCGGTGGTAGTGTTCCCTAAATCAGCAATTAATAATCCTACAAAAATGAAAAACGTAATTTTCACCCCTGCATTTTCTCTGATCAGATCGGCGAGCCCTTTGCCAGTAACGATACCCATTCTGGCATTCATTTCCTGGATAATAACAAGCACTATGAAAGCTGGAATTAAAGTCCAGAGGAGTTTGTAACCATACAAGGCACCTGCAACTGAATAAGTTGTTATTCCACCTGCATCATTATCAACAGATCCTGTTATAATACCGGGACCGAGGAGGGCAAAGAATATTACGAGATTCTTCCAGTATCCTGATTTTTTTAATTTTTTGAACATTTAGGCATCCCTCAAAATTCTGTGCTTCCTGGATTTCATTAGTGTAAACATAACATCATCTATGATAACAATACCCATCATTTTATTATTGACTCCTACAACCGGAATAGCAAGCATATTATATTTAGAGATAATCTCTGCAATCGAATCGATTTTATCATTATCATACACTTTGATTACTTTTCTGTCCATTATTTCTCTTAGCTTTGTGTCGGGTGGTGAAATAACTAAATCCCGAAGTGCAACTGATGCAACTAGTCTTTCGCGATGATCCAGAACATAGAGATAATATAAAGCTTCTGGTTCGGGTTTGAGCGTTCTCAATTCATTGAGCGTCTCGTTCACTGTCATTTCTTCATTAAAGGACAAATGCTCTGTGGACATAAGACTACCAACAGTATTATCAGCATATTCCATAAGTTCACGAACTTCATCAGACGCTTCAACCTGCATTTCACCGAGCAACTGCTGTACTTTTTCGTCATCAAGATCATCAAGAATGTCAGCGGCTTCGTCGGCTGGCATCTTTTCTAAAACGTCAGCTGCTTTTTCCAAAGAGAGATTTTCGATGAGTTCAACCTGGGCATCATTTTCCATTTCTTCCAAAACGTCAGCAGCCTGCTCTTCGTCGAGACCTGAGAATACCTCGATCTGAGCTTCTCTGTCGAGATCTTCTATGATGTCCGCTAAATCAGAAGGGTGAAGTGTTGAAAGCTTTGATTGCTCCTTGGAGAGCTTGATTCCCTGATGCTTCCCACCAATAGTAGCAACATCGTCCCATAATATAAAGTCACTGGGAAGCGTAATGCCGAATGGTTTTAGCAAGAATTTAATTGGCTTGGCTACAGATAAACGTCTTAAAAGACCTTCCATACCGACGTCTACTGCAACAACAAAAGTCCCACTTGCAAGAATCGCAAGACGAAGATCATTTACTCTTTCGAGCTTGCGATCGTCCATATCCACAATCTGCCTATCCATTATGTGCTTAGCGAGAAAAAGAATATTCTCATCGCGGACAGTTACTTCCTCGATGTGACTACAACGGATATTATATTTTCTTTTGAACTTTTCAATTCTGAAATGGTCAAAATTCATTAATATTGACTGCCCCCCAAATTTAATTTGAGCAGCAACTACTTTAGGTTTTTCGAAATTAAGATCTACAATCAAATCGGACAATGTACCGACTGCCTTTTGATTATCAAGACGGACTTTATTGCCGATAATTCTGCTAAGATAGAATGTGATAAATGAAGCCATACTAACATCCCTCCGTATTTTCAACAGAAGGGACAATTGCGGAGAGCGGAACCTACTGATGAATTATTTTAGTAAACAAGCTTAAACCCCCAGGGTCCTCGTCCATTTGTGGTGCACCAAAAAGTTATACAAATTTAATTATTGCAGATTTGCTATCTGCATTAGTACAAAAATACTAAAAAATTCCAGAGTATGTACCCTTAACACAAAATTTATATTTCTCTTGGAGCTGAAGTTCTGAAGCAAGAAATGTCAAGTACATTATGTATAATCGTGTGCCAATAGGCAAACAGAAAAATATTTTTTCAAATTAAGCAAAATAAAACCCGAGGAGTAACGTTAACAAATAAAGAAAATGTGGAAAACTTTATTTTTTATTTGTTTTTTATCTTTTTTTGACGTATTTTTGTAATTGTGAAATCGAAACGTACAAAGACTTGGACTCGCACATTTGGAACCCGTTTTTTTACTTTTTACAAGATTTATTGAAATAGCATACTTTATAGCAGGGTAGTCCTGCTCATTTACTTATTTTTTTTGGAGTTTTTTTGAATATCTACATTGGAAATCTGCCGTTCACAGCGTCAGAAAACGACTTGAAGGAAATCTTCACCGAGTACGGCGAAGTTAGTTCCTCAAAAATTATTATGGATCGCGAAACAGGCAGATCCAGAGGTTTCGGATTTGTTGAAATGGGTGATAACTCAGCTCGCAAAGCCATTGAAGAGCTTAACGGCGCAGAATTCGACGGCAAGCAGTTAACAGTCAACGAATCAAAGCCAAAGCCACGCGGTTTTGGTGCTAACAATAGAAGCGGCGGCGGCGGCAACGGTGGTGGAAACGACCGTTACAATACCAGAAGATCATACTAAAAGATTGTAATTTCTAAAAAAAAGCCGCTCTCGAGCGGCTTTTTTGTTAATATCTAGTTATGTCATTCCTGTGCATTAAGGAATCTACATTATTCTTAGTATTTTCTCATACTTCGGAGATGAATTGAATAGCCACGAGCTTCAGCTCGTGGCTATTGATCTAATCAAGCCTATCGGTTTTAGCCAAATTGATTTATTTTGCTGATAAAATTCTCATATTCTTCTTCAAATGTTTTTATCCTATGATGATCTTCTTGATTCTTAATATAATCTCTTACTTTGTCAATAATTGTTCCACTAACTGATAAAGCAATATACTCATCCTGCCATTCGAATTTTGTTTTGGAAATTTTGTTCTTGTTTATCCAAAATGATGATTCACCCTTAATCAATTGAACAACCTTTGCTATGTTCTGCTCACTTCCTAACGAAAGAAGTATATGAATATGGTCTTTGACACCATTAATAAAATCGATATATATTTCCTTTTCCTTAGCATTAATTTTGATGTGCTCGATAATTTCAGATTTGTTTTCTTTTGTAATTAAGGCTTCGCGGTTCTTTGTCGAGAAAATTAAATGAATCCAAATTTTAATATAAGGCATATTCTATCTCCTCGTATTTGGCTAAAGCCGAAATCGTAGAATTATCATTTATCCACGAGCTAAAGCTCGTGGCTATTCAGAATCGATTTTCAAATTCAATTTTATTTGGTTAATTGATATTTTAACTAATATAAGTTTTATCGATTACTTTCATTCTCATCCTTCTCTTCTGTTCCCTTCATTTCCTCCTGAAACTTCTTCCAGTCAAAATTATATTCCACTGGTTTGAAATCCTTTGGTACAGAAAATTCAAATGAAGCTTTTACTCTGGCGTTATTAAACGGATGTGTGGATAGCATTTCAATATTCTGTCGGTCAGTGCCGTATTTCTCTTCTAATCTGGTGAAGAACAGACCTATAATATGAGGATTGATTTTAGTTTTGAAGAGCAGATCCAAAGCAAATTTGTCGGCTTCTGCTTCCTGTTTGCGATCGAACGCCGTTGATGTAGCCATTCTTGCGACTGAACCCACAACTGATTTATCGGTTGAGAGAATCAGAGATAATCCCAGTTCCTTTGCCAGTTTGTTTACGATATGTTTCTTTTCTACATGCCCTATCTCATGTGCCAGTACTGCACTCAGCTCTTCTGCATTGTCGCAGAAGTCAATTAAACCGGAAAAGATAATTACGTATCCCCCGGGCAAAGCCGCAGCATTGACTATTGGACTGTCAATCAGGATAAATTTATATTCATAATCAGTATTTCCCATAGCTTTGAGCAATCTATGCTTAATCACGGCAAGACATGAATCGGAGTAAGGAGTTTTTACTTGCTTTTTGTCCGAAGTAAGAATTAGCTCATCGACAATCATCTTGCCGAGCTTTTCTTCAGTAGCTATTGGAACCTTGATCGGACTTTCTTCCGGAAAAATCGGGAATCTGGAGAAAATAATCCAGATTCCAACGCAAGCAATTAGTAAGATCAATAAGTCGCGATAGATATTCTTTTTCATTTTTTTCTCTATAATTTCGGGGGTATATTCATACTGTTGTTCTCGTCAACTTTTCCGGGTCTTATTTTGAATGTCTGATGATAAGCATATCTGCCGAAGAATGTCATATAGAAGAATCTACCCTTACGTGCTCTGACAGCCGCAATGATGTTATATATTATATAAGCAATATTTACAAGAATAATCATCGCAATGAAACCTTTGTAAAGATTAGTCGCATCGGCGTAATTGAAAAGAAAAATTCTAAGTGTCCAGAAAACAGCTGCGGCATTCAATAAGCTGGTAACAAGCGACGATAGCAGTGCCTGCAAAGTATGGAACCTTACAAACAGGCTGTGGGATCGGTGAATGAAAAAGTAAATAATGGATGCAAACAAGTTAATAATAGGCAATGGCAATCCGGCAGCCAGTGCAGCAAACATCATTAAATACGCTCCCATAGCGTCTTCCTTTTCTTTCAAAGGGATTTCTTCCGGCTGTGGGAGCGGATAGTATTCAGAATTCATAAGTTCAGATTGAGAGTCTAGCATAATTCTATTACTCGTTTCCGTTAAATGGAGGATAAGTGTCTGTCATATTGAGCATATATAAGTTTACACGATAGCTCCAACGGAGGTATCTGACCATGTATTCGTGGTTTGAAATAGGATATGTCCCCGTGAATAGAATTACCCACCATGATATAAAATTAAGTATCATAGCCCAGATGCCGACAAAGAACAGCATAAACATGTGAGGGATATAAACATAAAATATTCCAAAGAATGTGCGCAAGAGTAGCTTGCCCCTGCTCAGTGATTCGGGGTATTCTATGACCAGGTTGGTTTTGTCATCTGTTCCGGATGGCCAGAAAGCAGGATAGCCATCGCAAAGGTTATACATTCTTGCTGATAGCCTTAAGTTCCACTGCATGAGTTTTACCTGGAATGCAAACATATTTTCGGGATATCTGCCAGTGAATAGAATCACCCACCAAGCGATGAAGCCAAGAATTCTTGCCCAGATCTCTGCAAAGAACAAGAGAAACAGATGTGGAAAAACCATATACACAGAGCCGAAGAATGTACGAAGAAGCAATTCGCCTCTTGAGTTAGATTCCTGATGCGTAACTGATAATTGCATAAAACTCTCCTATGATAAGTAAAAAGAAAATGAATTATCGGAATAAAAGTATCTAATATGCCAATGATACAATACAAATGCTGTTCTAATTTAGTAAATTATTTTTCTTTTAGCAAATCTTTTAACTCTATATGGTTGCTAAATTCATTTTTTTACTAAATCATCCGAAAA
Organism: uncultured Ignavibacteria bacterium; assembly: GCA_903862655.1. Lineage (GTDB taxonomy): Bacteria > Bacteroidota > Ignavibacteria > Kapaibacteriales > UBA2268 > CAIOZA01. The sequence goes on along the minus strand of CAIOZA010000097.1, from coordinate 7,478 downwards.
TTAATATTGATAATCTGCCGAAAATTGAATATTTTAATAAGCTGAATATTCCTGCAATTATTAACAATTATCAGGATCGACATTATGAGTATTAAGTTTCTGTTTTATTTCCTTATTGCAATGGCTATTGCCGGATGCGCAACATCCAAACTGGTCAATGATCCGGGCTTGAAGTCCTATATAGAAATCAATGAAGGGGACGAGGTTGCTCTCCAGTGGAATTATCACTATGCCGACAGAGTTCTAGTGAATGGTTTCGAACGGATTTTCGCCAACAATGACTATATTCTGGATAGGCCAGCAAAATCAAGAGAATACGTTCTCAAGGCGATGAACAGCTCTGATACTCTGGTTCAGACCATTTACGTAAAAGTCAAATCCAAATCAGGCAATGAAGAAAAGTTATCCGATACAGTCAAAATCACTAAGATTGATTTTCCAACAGAGACTCCAAAGACTGATACTATAGACACTAAGCCAGAAATACGTACAGGGCCAAATTTTCTTCATGAAGAAAAGCTTACAGCTTCAATCAGCGAATCAGAGTTCCTCAATGGTGAGCTCACGGCAGATGCCAACACTAGCCCGGCAATGCTCAAGGTTATGCGCACACACCTTAACGAAGGCTCACAGCTCGCCACATTGGAAGTTCTACTTCTGGATCGTTTTGGCAATTATATGAGTGGACTCGAGAAGTATCGTGATGATATTCTCTGGACAGCAACAAATACTTGCGGTTCGTTTTCTGCTAATTACTCCAAACTTGGATTTAATGAATACAATCATACTTCCACAACCGATTTTCTCGATTTAGGAATACTCATCGATAATTCTGCTGCGTCGAATAATGCTGAAATTAAAAAAACGATAAAAGAATTTCTTCCTGAACTGAAGTCGAACGACAATGTGATGATTTCCTTCTTCAATCAGAATTATGAATCCATGATAAGTTTATCCCCGGTAGAGAAGACAATTGTGGGTTATGATGATAATTTTAATCTACCCAAGAAAAGCGGACTTAATGCTTTAAATAAAGCTTCATTTACGGCTTTAGATCAGCTCTCCCGCGGCAAAGCCAACAAAAAAGCTTTAATCATTTTAACATATTTGTCAGACAATTCATCCTTGATCTACGACGGTAACGATGTTGTTAAGCTTGCCAGAAAGCACGACATACCTGTATATATTATCGGTATCGGCGAAATTGTGTCAGGTTTTGAGCTTCGTTATATATCCTCACTCAGTGGTGGAAGGTACTACTTCCTAATGAATGACGAATCATCCAATCTCAAAAATGTTCTATCTGAGATTGCATTTGCCCAACGTAATCATTACGATGTTTATCTTCCGGTTCAAAATTTTACTAAGGAATGTTCGATTCGCAAATCAGATCTGAGCATTTCCATGAATGAAACTCAACAGCATGAAACCGTAACATTTCAGAATGAGTATGATGTTCTATACTTTACACATCAAGTGATGGCAACATTCGATGAGAAATCATTCAATATCAAACCAGATTTTGAAGGAGTAATCATTTCTTTTGCAAATATTCTTAAAGAAAATCCGGACAGACCAGTGCAGCTTGTCGGATACAGCTGGATGGACGGTGGAAAGGATTTGAGTGACAATATGTCAATTCAGAGAGCTGAAGCCGTCAAAGATCTTTTAGTAGCCAGAGGAGTATCGCCTAACCAAATCAAGATAAAAAATGGTGGTTCAGACAAACCAGTTTATCCGAACGATACCGAATCCTGGCAAAAAATGGTCAATCGCCGCGTCGAAGTCAGATGGCTCGATCCAAGTCTTGAACCATACGAAATACTCACCGAATCAGCAGAATCCGAAGAGGAAGCCCTATTAACCGTTGAAAAATGGGAAGGTCGTGGCTATAAATCCTATTATGAGAGATCTATTGATTCTTACTCAGTCAAATATAGAGTCAAGCTTTGGGGTTATGCTACAATCGAAGATGCGGAAAGAACTTCAGAATTTATCAAATTAAAATATAAACAGAAGTGTCAGGTAGAGTAGTTGTCTGAATCATGAATTTGAAACAGATAATGATGTCAATATTGTATAATTGAATGATTAAATTCATCAAGGAATCCTCATCAACTGATGAAAGAAGAAAATGAGCATTTGTAATCAGTCAATAACTATTAAGACATTTTAGTCTTTCTGTTTCCTCATAAATACACTATAGTCGCCATAAGAAACAACCCGAAAATAATTATCATTGATGTATCTGTCAAGTATATAGACATTACTGGATTCGTTGCTCTTATTTGGCTCTTCAACATCTGAATTTCCTGAAAATCTGACGATGAATTTCACATTATGCTTCTCGATTGATTCAGACATATCTTTCTGCTGTGATAATTCTGTCGATACTCCCGGATGCAATTCGTGGTATCTCACTGCCGGAAGCCGGTCAGCTAGAAAATAGAACATTACGTCGTTATAGACAAGTTTATCGTTACGTTCTGTGCATACAAATATTCTGTCATCTTTCTTCGTATTATCCTGTATGAATTTGACTGCTTTGTTAAGGCTCTCCCCCCATGGCAAAGGTACTTTAATGTACTTAGCTTTACTGCTCTCGACGGCAGTTAGTTTGCTTTTCGAACATAGTTCGTAAATTGCCTTCCCCCTTACGGCTAACGGCAATGAAACTATCATCGACAGAACTATGACGGCAAACCATTTCACTACCTTCTTATCCCGGTCTTCATATATTGACATGAAGATAATCGCAGTAGCTATAAGAACTGACGGAAGCAAATGTTCTTCGTCGGGACGGACAAAGGATAAAGTAAACAGAAATAATGAAAAAGTTGAGAAGAATATCATAAATACAGAATCAATACGGAATTGACTGACTTTTTGCCTTTTGAAGAAATCAATCAGATAAACCAGCATTACTATGACAATTGATCGATAGAGAAAGAACCAGATTGTTTTCAGAATAGCTATAGCCGTTCCTGTCTGCAGCGCTCTGCTGATCGATGGAGCAGGAATCTCGCGGTACGCAGGATAAATATGGAATGGTGTGTAGAAAAGTTGATTGTACAATTCTTCAAACGGAACATTCAGCAGGTAATAGGCAACAAATGGCACTATGATGATTATGAATCCGCTCAAAACATAGAGTAAAAATGAGGGTGAGAAATTTTCGAGTTTAGGAAATTCAGAACCATACTTGATCTTAGCAATCCAGAGCAATAATGCAGAAAGAAGAATTGAGAGGATAAGATAAAGCCCGATGTCCTGTTTTGTTAGAATGGTTAAACCGGCGAAAAAACCAGAGGTTACTGTTAATAGGACTCTCTTCCTTTTGTTGTCAGGATTCGTTTCAAAGCTTTTTATTAGAAAATAAATGTTTATTGCACCGAGAAACATTGCTAAAGTCACAGGGCGTGCCGATATAGGCGACAGGAAAAGAATGACTATTGAAAACAAATAGCCAGCTAATGCTGTAAATTGAGATATATATTTCTTTAACGAGAAGTAGATGATAAGGCTTGTACCAAGCGTAAGCAAAGAAGCCAGAATTCTCGAAGATAAGATTGTCCAGCCAGTAATACTCATCCAGATTGCATTAATATAATAATTCAGCGGTGTGTACATCGTCCAGAAATCACGGTAAGGTATTTCGCCATGAGCAATTCTCTCAGCTCCGACAAGGGCTATTCCTTCATCGTAAATGTTAATGTTATATCCGATAGTAAGCAAATAAACTAATGCTCCAGTGATTAGAACTACGTATTGAAAAACGGAGGATTTATTAATCATTATCTTTTTTGAAACCATAGCTTTTTTAAAGTGTAAATATAAGAATTATCTAAAGATTGGTTTTCATTTTAAATTTTGACAGAAAAAAATAATAGTTCAAGTTGTTGGGAATGATTTGTCGTATAATGAGCTCAATTTTATAAAGCCAGTATGCGCGTATGCATTACTATTTCCTGGTTGGTTCCGAGGTCCAACTTTATCTTAATTGGATATTAAGCAGTTGAAAATTAAAAATTTTTCGTATTGGATTCCCTGGAGTTTAAATTATATATTGCATGAGAGGCTATGTTAGTATAAATCCTTAGTATCTCCGGTTGAATATTTAGTCTTACATGCCGCATAATAATCACGAACGCTCCAATTATCTCATCATTATATATAAGGGATAAACCAATTATTTCTCTCATACTGAAAATATCCTTTAGCAATACGGCTATCTGCTTGGAGATTAATCCTCCGGATGGCTCATAGATATCATCCCAGTATTCGATTTTGTTTGCTTTAATGCCATTAAGCATGTGCTCGGTGGTATGGAAAGTCATCTTTTCTATATTCATTCCGAGAACATCGTTTAACTTCTGCACTAGGTGGGATTCTGCACTAAAATGTTGAGGATTCAATGTTTTATCTTTTGGATTGAAAACACTAATACAGACTAAAGATGCGTTGCTGATTTCCTTGAGTTTGTCGGTAGCTTTGATGTAAATGTCTTTTACATTAGTAAAAGTTGAAATTTCATCAAAAAATTGATTGATTCCTTTGATCTGGGCTATTTGCTTAGAATAATTTTCTTCATACTTCTTAAAATCAGAAACTTCGATAGCAACTCCGAGTATTTTTTTGTTTTTGCCCGGCTCATTTTCAGAAATCAGTTTGTTCAAGGAACGAAAATACCTCAGATCTCCAAAATAATCTTTGAGTTTGAATTCAACAATTTTGGGATTATCGTCCATACTTATATCATTGCTTTCAAGTGCCTGTTTGAAACGATATTCATCCTCATTATCTATTAATCCCCAGAAGAGTTTTTCAGCATTTGGCTTAAAAGTATTATGGTAGCCCAAATCGCTGAGAACATTACTATTGATGACGATGTTGGTTTGATCTACTGGATCATACAAATACAATAACCCGGGAGCAGCAAGAGATAGATCCGATAATAGCTGTTTTTTTATTTCCCCGGCTTCTTGGTTGCGTTTAGCCTGGAGTCTTTTCTTGTCTTTTTTTCTATAAATGATTATGTAATATACTGACACAACAGAAATAAAAACTATCGCAATAATAATTACTATGTTCAAAGTTATTGCTTTCTCTTGCCTTAAGTGTGACAAACTTTTTTCTGATTCAGAAAGCTCGAGTTGTATCTTTAATGAACTTATTCTTTCTGTATTTTCCTGTATAGTCATCCGATGGTCGACATCCATCTCTTTATTTCTGTAATAAAGAGCCTTTTGTAAATTGTTTTTGCCTAAATACAGCTGATACAGAATATTATAAGCACGGCGTGTGTAATGATTGGCATTTGTATCACCGAGTAATTCCAGTCCTTTTAAAGCATAAGCTTCTGTACTGTCGTACTGTTTCAACTGATAGAAAGTAGCTGCCAGATTCAAATGAGAGCTGGCAAAAAGAATAGAATATCCTGATTTTCTTCTTACATCCAACGCTTCTCTATTATACTCAAGTTCTTTTGAATAGTCCCCTTTTAAATGATAAAGCCAAGCATATTGCGATAAAAGGATTGCCTGCATAATATTATCACCCATAAGCTGAGACAAGGAAAGAGCAGTATCTAAAAAAGTTGCGGCAAAGGAATAGTTCTTTTCGAATGAATAATAATAATCAGCCATTCCTCTATAGATCTCAATTAAATCCTGATTTCGTCCATTTTTTTTGAATACACTAAGTGAGTACTGCAGATCATTTATGGCTGACTTGTCTTTTGATAAAAGACGTGCGAGATTTTTAATAATATATACATGATGAGCTTGGATAATATCACCCATGTCCTCATAAATTTGAATGGCATTGTTCAGGTAATCTAAAGACAGGTCATTTAAATTGAAAATGCTGTAAAGCTGCCCAAGTATCATATAACTTGAAGCAATAGAGGGTCTGTCATCGTATTTATCCAGCATTTTTACAGCTTTATGCACAAGTTCATTTGTTTTGGTATATTGGTGCAGCATTAAGGTTGTTCTTGCTATGTCAAGAAGTGCTTTTGCTGCTAAGTGTTCTTCGCCAATACTCATATACAAATCATAAGCTTTTTCTTTTAGAACAACCACGGAGTCATCCACTTCAAATCTTATGATCTGATTAGCATACACCAAATAAGATTCAGCCTTGCCTTTGATATAGTTAATTTCTTTGGCAAGTCCGATTGCTCTATTAGAGTACTCAACAGCTCTTTTTAGATTAAAATTCTCGTATTGTTTTGATAGTCTGATTAAAATACCAACTTGTTCCTGTTTGTTGCTAGTAAGAAGTTTCTTTTCGAGTATTAGCACAGAATCACTTCCTGCAATCAAATCAGAGAGAGCAGTCAAGGAAATAATAAATATAATGCAGATAACTTTCAATGATAAATCATTTAAAAACTTCAATAAATGCCGGAGAAAAATAGATTATCGGTTAATGTTTATATAAATTTAGTATTTATTCTAATATTATGATTTTTCATTAAAATAACTAAATTTATTTTTCTTAGTTTTGAGAACAAATATTAGAAATAAATGAATAATTATTATTGAATGAGTGAAACACCGAAATCGGAAGTAAGAGCATTATTCGCTTCTATAGCAAAGAAATACGATTTGATGAATGATTTGATCACTTTTGGACTTCATCGTATCTGGAAAAAGAGATTAATCTCATTGCTTAACAAATTTTCTGCTCAAAATTTAAACATCCTCGATGTAGCTTCAGGAACAGGCGACATAGCTTTATCACTGATTAATGATCTGCCCGAAAGAAAAGTGACTGCAACTGATTTCTGTGAAGAAATGCTTGACGTGCTGAGGGAGAAGTCACAAAAGAGATCTATCCACCTGACAATCCAAACAGCCGATGCGATGACTCTGGACTTTGCTGATAATCGTTTTGACAGTGCTACAATCGGCTATGGAATAAGAAATGTACCCGATCCCATGATCTGCTTGAAAGAAATGGCAAGGGTTGTTGCTCCGGGCGGAGTGGTTGCAATTCTTGAAACCGGCAAACCTACAGGACTATTTAATATATTATGGAAACTACACACAAAACTGTTTATACCATTTTTAGGATGGTTGCTGGCTTCCAATATTGAGGCTTATACTTATCTGCCTTCCACAGCTGCATCATTTCCTTCGGGCGATAATTTTCTTAGGATTATGGATAGCAGTTCGGCATTCTCATCAATCAAAGCATATCCCCAACTCTTCGGAGTGTCATATATTTATATCGGAATTGTTAAGTAAGTGTATTCTATCCCGTTAGGGCAATGCAGATCGGTAGAAAAATGAGATACAAATAGAATTGATAAGAATTAAATGTCGCCCCGACGGGGCTTTGAAAATCTCTTATTGATTTTTCCTATTAAGATGTCGCCCCTGCCGGGGTTGCAAAAAATATTAAAAATTCTCAAATATGGAGAATAAAGCAAATAATCTCTGCCAAAAGAGGAAAAGAATTCCCCGTAGGGG
>CAIOZA010000096.1 GCA_903862655.1 uncultured Ignavibacteria bacterium | reverse complement strand
TTTTGCAGAATCCGCTCTTATATATCAACCCTCAGGAAACAAGGTTATAGCGTTTTCGCTTCCTTACAATTAGCAGTGGATGGCAATCCTGTTAATTTGTGCTCCTGACACCTGAACAGTAACGATTTATTTAAAAAAAAACTGGAATGACTAAAGATACAAATTACATCTGAAGTATATGAAAAGATTCCTTTAAATACCCACACCTGTGCATGAAGCAAAGCTGGTAATGAAAAGCAAAGAATCAAAAAAAGACATGTAGTTTCATTCTGTTATCTGTTTGGAAGATAATAAGTTTCATCAATAGAATATTTGAACTTCAGGTACATTGGATCATTTAACCCTCTTACCTGACCAATCAAATTAATATAGCCCTTGATACGCTGAAGAAATTTCCCCATAATATTTTCATCACAGGAATCCGTTAACCCAAAATGATGCTTCGCAGCTTGTTCCAGACCATTTGTTGTCAGATCATGTATCATGGCTCTGACCTTTTTAAGCAGCTTACGGTCAATATTTACCTTTTCGTTCACGACTAAACCTGTAACAGTCTGTTTGCGACTGGATGATTTAAAACGCAATTTCTTCTCATTGATCCTGAATCCATGCTGTTGGATTATATTTGAAATATCTGACAAATTATCTTTGGTAATTTCATTATCAGAAGAAAAGGTTAGGTCGTCTGCGTAGCGGGTGAACGTAAGCCGATTTTCTTTGGCGAATGCTTTTAACTCACTGTCCAATGGCAGACAGATAAAATTAGAAATGACTGGTGAAGTAGGAGCGCCTGTTGGCAGCTTACTGTTGTATGTAGTTAAAAGAGACAGTGCTGTAGAAACCTGATAATCAAACTCAAACAAAGTTGATGTAAAGAGATCCCTTACCTGTCTGGCTGTTATACTTGGGAAAAAGTCCTGAAGATCAATATTCAACACATGTTTTTTCCTGGTGTGGGGTTGAGCATTCGCTACGATATTACAATATTCACCAAGATATTTTGGGTGAATGACAAAACCATGAACTTCTGCTGGTTTTATACATAAGTAATAAGCCTGCAAGTAATAATTCAATCTTCTTTGGATAACCTTTAGTTGTCCGTCAGGAGAAGCTATTTCACGAATGCCCCCTTTTGATTTTTTTATACCGAACTGCTTGTAGATTGGGCTATTTATAAGTTTTTCCAGATCGTAGAAAGGTGTTCGAAGGAGTAAGCTTAGCTTATAAGCATCATCCACAGCAAGAAAATGCAAAGCATTAACTACATGCTTATAGTATTGCCCCAGCCTGGTTTCATATCCATTAGTAGACGCAAGAAAGGATTTCCAGATTTTCTTCTTGTTCTGCCTGGTCAACTGTAAAAAATGTTCTGATCGAGTCATAATTAAAAAAAAGAGCCGTTGCGAATTATCATTGATTTGTCTGATTTATTCGAAGCGGAGCGCAGTGAGCATTCGAATAAATCGAAATGCACTATCCACTTCAGATAGGGTTGCAGGAACACAACCACATGTCGTAAAATATTGACACATAATCTTGAAGCAACGGCTCTATATCTTCGTATTTAAAATGGTGTATCAAATTCCTCTAATCTTTTGTCGGAAAAGCTTAACTCTTTAAGGTACTTCACGTCAGAAAATATTTTAGTAAAATTTTTATCCCTCAACAGATGAATTGATCCTGTACTACCAATTCTATTTTTAGCAACAATTAGTTCAATAACGCAGTCCGTAGAGTTTCCATCTTCAAAAAGGTCAAGTCCGTAATACTCTGGTCGATAAATAAAAAGAACTTTATCCGCATCCTGTTCTATCGCACCGCTATCTCTCAGGTCAGATAATATTGGCCTTCTCGAACCACCACGAGATTCAACAGATCTGTTTAATTGGCTTGATGCTATTACACAAACATTGTTATTCCTGGCGATATCTTTAAATTCCCTTACGATTTCGCTGATTTCTGCCTCACGGCTTCTATAGTTATTATTTGCAGTCATCAGTTGCAGGTAATCAATAATAACAACTTTGAAACCCTGTTCCACAATCTGCTGCGAACAATGTTCTTTAAACGCATATAAGTTCAATTTTCCTCCATCCATAATATAAAGCTGGCGTTTCTCCATTTCAGATTCAACGGTAGTCAGCTTTGATTTTTCTTCATCTGTCAGCTTACGTTGTACTATGGAAGTACTTGGAACAGCTGTTATTCCAGATATAAAGCGATAAGAAAGATAGGTTTCTGATAAATCAAAAGTATAATAAAGCACTGGCTGGGTCAGTGAAAGATGTAAAGCCATAGTAACTAGCATCTGTGTTTTTCCCATAGCAGGTCTACCACCGACAACAATAAATTCACCAGCTGATAAACCGCCAAATTCGTTATCGTAATTTTCAAATCCAGTTGTAAAGAAATCACCTTTAGGATGATCTTCTATCAATTGTATTGTTTCAGCACATAGGTCGGAAACACTTTTAGGATTTCTTATGATTCTACTTTGACTTTCAACATCCCGTATCACCTTTTTCAGTTGCTGTAAGATATGCTTTTCATCAGTAACAGGCTCACTGATAATGCTTTCAATATGTTTTATAATCTCATTTTCCATATTACAAATGTATAGGAACAGAATCCAAAAGCTTGTGTTGTTGATAAATTTATAAATGCTACACCTGAATATTCTGATCTAATTCGACATACCTTGTCCATATGAAAGTTAACCATATAGTAATTCAATAGATGTATATTTAATCGAAACAAAAAACCTAATGTAAAAATGAATAAGTATTACTCTAAAACCAGAAATAGTGGAAGATTATTACCAAATTTACTTCATATTTAATCGCATATGACAGCGGATCAAATTAAACTTGCGGGTCTTTTTAAACGTCAGCCAGTTTTCTTCTATCTATATATTTCAAGACACTATCCGCTAAGTTTCTCATTAATAATATTATTGGAAAATGAAATAGATTTGGGGGGTATTTCGTATAATGAAAACATTAATTTTAGTGTTGATTTGATTCTTGCTTTTGAAAAGAAATGGAGCTGGCAGGCATTAGCTAACAATAAAAAGATAAAGAATAATTCTAGCATTTTAGGTAAGTTCATGTGGATCGCATTTGAGGAACCTGATGAAGAAGAACCAGAGGTAATTGCATCTGATGAGTCTTATCATGTGGATATCAGATATCACAAATATACATTAGACGAAATTGAAGCGAAAAAGAATGAAATTTCTTGGTCGCATCTTAGTTCCAATGAATTGATGAAATGGGATTATTCTTTTCTTGAAAAGTATAAAGAGTATTTCTGGTTCGGATATCCATCTGATGAAACATCACTGGAAACAGATTGCTTAGAATTATATCATAACGAAGCGATTCCCTGGTCAGTTGATATTTTATTACTATTTGAGGATAAATTGTTTAAAGGTTACATGTCCACCAAGAACTATTTATGGAATAGAACTATGATGTCAGCCATTTATCCCTTAGTTGACAGGGAATTGATAGCAGATGTATTGTCAGAAATTATGACAAGAAAATCTTAAAGTCAGAAAAACAAACAAGTGTGGAGTGTTTAAGAGTATTTTATGGGGGTATCAGACATGTTATACCTGGGATGGGATATTATTAATTGTATAATAAAGTAAAGAAAGAGCCAATTGTAAAATCATCATGCTAAATGCTCAATAAAAAAATTGCTGGTTAAAAATACTTCGCAAAATTTTCTGGTATATATGAATTTCTGAAATTAAAAAGTGCCATTTCATCAGCTTGATCAAGTGTCCAAATATTTTCTTTAGATATTTTAACCAGTCTGGAATAATCTTTCATTAAGGAACTACCAACTATTGAATTAATTAAATCAGCTATTATTAGACAACATAACTCAGGTTCTTTAAAGATTTGTCTTTCAGCAAATCGCACAACAGCCCATTTGTTCTCAACAAAATACTCATTTCTCGCAGAATCAGTAAAACAATCATTTTTGGGGTCATAGTAATGAATTACTTTCTTTGAAGAACCTACGTAAGGCTCATCGATTTCAACATCCACATATAACCCATCATGATGAAATATCACAAAATCAGGATAATAGAAATTAAGTACCATTCCTGTCATAATTGTAATGTTCGTATAATCAAAATATGATTTCAAGTATTCTAAGAAAAAAATCTCACTTAAACCTCTTGTTACAGGAACAATTGATTTTTGAGGAGCCATTGTACTTTTCAAAAACGATTTCTTACTACTCTCTAATTCTTGCGTGATTATATTTTGGAATTCTTTCGACTTTAACATTGTATTGATTCTATAGTTAACTATATTAAGGTGGTAATGACGTTTATTGTTGTTTTCATTAACTTTTTCAATATTTGAATTGTAATATTTTAAAGCCTTTTTATAGATACTATAATCTGATGAATAATCTGATAGATCACGCAAATAGAAAATGACTGCAAATAATAATCCAAATAATAAAATAGGAAGGAAGATAATTGAGAGGATAACAGCTAGAGGATTATTAAAGTCAATAAAAGGATCAAATTCTGGTTTGTTTGGTGGTTCAGGTTGTTGAGATCCCAGTAAAACATATTGCTTCTTCAAATACCTATCTTTTCCCAAAACACCCTGTGAACCCCATAGATCAATGTAATCTGGTATTTGTTCTTCATATTCTGAAAGCACTTTCTTATTAATTTCATGATATAGATTAGTTTCAATTTGTCTCTTTAAGTCAGATAGCCATTCTTTATGAATTTCAAGCGGATTAATGATAATTGGATATTGCATGATTGGCATTCTATAAGTAATTGTAGGTTGAGTTAAAATTATATGAATTTATTGACCCACCAATCACAATTTTTCTTTAATAAGTGTTTTTGAAGTGTGAAATTCAGTATCTGTTATTAAGTTCATCAATATATCGATATCCTTTTATATTCTCTTAGCTTACTAATAGTGCGATCACATTACTACCTAACTTTGTATTTTATTGAAGATGAATTTCATGAAATTATTGAGAATTCTTTCACTTGTATTTATCTTCAACTTGTTATTAGGTTTGATAGGTGATGTGTATCTTAAAAGACCTCTGCCGAACTTAATTAAGATCGAAACCAGGGCAATGGAGGCACTTCATTATTGTAAAGAGAAAGGATATAACACAAGTTTTTGCATACTTATTGATCTGAGCATTCATTCAGGACTTAATCGTCTATTTTTATGGAACTATTCAGCCAATAGAGTTGAATATGAATGCCTTGTTAGTCATGGGTGCGGTGGAAATAAGTGGGCTTCTGATGAATCAAGAGATACACCAAAATTCAGTAACAATGGAGGTACTCATTGCTCATCTCTTGGGAAATATCGGGTTGGAGCAAGGGGCTACAGTCAATGGGGAATTAATATTAACTATTTGCTTTACGGGTTGGAATCATCGAATAGTAATGCAATTGCCCGAACAATAGTATTTCATTCATGGTCGATGATCCCAAACGGTGAGATATTTCCGATTGGATGTCCTGAAGGTTGGGGTTGTCCTGCTGTTTCGAATTCCAGTATGACATTTATTGATAACCGTCTCAAAGGATCAAAAAAGCCTGTTTTAATGTGGATTTACAATTAAGTTCTTTTCAGAAGAATGTAAAAACCCGATATTTGTATGTATAATATTAACTATCTAACAAAAAAATAAAAATGGGGATCCTCATTCAAGCATCATGTAGTAGTTGTAATTTTAATAAAAGTTTTGCTTTTGGATGTGGCATGAATCATTTCATACCTTATTGTGCATATCCTGCAATTGAAATTTCAACTGGCGAGTTTGTTGTGGAGAACATAAAAGGATTTGATATTTTAAATGAAGACAATTTGTTTTATAATCAAGTGGAGATGAATAGTGGCGAGGCTGAATGCAGGGTTCATAAATGGGATGATCAGAAGTTAAAAGAAGAATTCAACAAATGTCCCAAATGTAAGCAGTATACATTATCATTTTTAAATGTAGGTTGCTGCGATTAATGAGTTGATGTAAGTTAATCTTGTACTGCCTACCGTGTAATATCTGGCTACTCAACTTTAATAATCTTCACCTCAATCCTGAACCCAACTGATTCCTGTTACCAGAAAGCAACACTGCACAGTTTTCGGCAATTAGTAGTGCACAGTTTTCGGAAAATAAGAGTGCACAGTTTTGAATAAATCTGGATGCATGATCATGAGTCAAAATTAGGATAATTTATTTTCAAAAATTGTTTTTCTGTTTTCCATTCTATAA
>CAIOZA010000095.1 GCA_903862655.1 uncultured Ignavibacteria bacterium | reverse complement strand
CTCTTATGTAAAACATGAGGGGAAAAAATTTATTCGAATAATAATAATAATTTTATTTATTTTACACTCTTCTTCAGAAATCAAATTCCTTCTATATTTTTTAAATGAGAATAGTGTACTTTTTTTATAAATAATTTGGCGGTGAAAAATGAAAAAATTGATTCTTGTTCTTTTATTTGCTTTAGTGCAAATATCCTATTCCCAGTGGGAGCAAGCCGGTAACTGGCTGTATGACGGTATTATCTGGTCATTAGCCATCAGCGGAAATAATATATTTGCCGCGACTGATGGCGGCGGTGTCTTTCTATCAACAGATAACGGCAATAGCTGGACAGCAAAGAATTCGGGATTGACTTCTAAATATATCGTTTCATTAACCATTAGTGGAAATAATATCATTGCCGGGACTTCGGTAGGTCTGTTTCGATCAACTGATAATGGCAACAAATGGACAGCAATGAATTTGGGCATGACTAATAAATATATCTTTTCATCAGCGAGCAGCGGAAATAATATCATTGCCGGGACTGGGGACGGCGGTGTCTTTCTTTCAACAGATAATGGCAATAGCTGGACAGCAAAGAATTTGGGCTTGACTGTTACATATATCTGGTCATTAGCCATCAGCGGAAATAATATCTTTGCCGGGACTTATGGCGACGGTGTCTTTCTTTCAACAGATAACGGCAACAACTGGATAGCAAAGAATTTGGGCTTGACTGATAAATATATCCGTTCATTAGCCATTAGCGGAAATAATATCTTTGCCGGAACAGCTGCTGACGGTGTCTTTCTTTCAACAGATAATGGCAACAACTGGGCAGCAATGGATTCGGGATTGACTTATACCCATATCCGTTCATTTGCCATCAACGGGAATAATATCTTTGCCGGGACTTCGGGCGGTGTCTTTCTATCAACAGATAACGGTAAAAGCTGGACAGCAAAGAATTCGGGGTTGACTGATCAAGATATCCAGTCATTAGCCAGTAGCGGAAATTATATCTTTGTCGGAACTTATACCGGTGGCATATTCCGGGCAAAGCTGAGCGATTTAATAACCGATGTGGAAGAAAGAATGAAAATTTCGAGTGCAGGTATTTCTATCTTTCCCAATCCGTCCGTGAATACAATAAAGATTAAGTATTCTAACGATATGTCCGGGCAGACTAAGATTACTTTGACTGACCTGAATGGTAATATAAAATTGGAACAGGTTCAGAGTTCAGATATAACGGGTGAGCAGACGGCTACAATAGACACAAGCACACTTAAGGCTGGGACATACTTTGTGAAAGTTGAAGCTGGAAAAGTCAGTACAGTGAATAAGGTAGTGATAGTGAAGTAATTGGTCAAACAAGGATGTTTGACCTACAAAATACACGTAGGACAAGCATCCAGCTTGTCTACTACTAATAGGTCATACGTCCGCAACTAAATAACGTAAAGAGGGTCAAGCAGGGATGATTAACCTACGCATTGACATGCTATTTCAACACCGTAGGTGTTAAATATTAATATAATACAGTGCTACTGGGATTGTAAAACCACGTAGTTGTGATATAAAAATACAGAATACATCTGGACTCTTCACTTCGTTCAGAGTGACAAAATGCCTGTCATTCTGAGGGAGCAAAGCGATCGTGAGAATCCACTTTATTTAAAATACAGAATTCAATAGATTTCTCACTGCGTTCGAAATGACAAGGTAAGAACGCTATAACAGCTCAACAATTGTGGAGATAATATCCTGGTACATAGTGACTTTCGAGTGGGCATCAAATGCCATAACACGATAAATAGTATCCGGTAAAATATCATCAGTCGGATCGAGAATCAGTGACTCTCCGCCGGCGGTTTTAATGGCTTTCATACCCATTACTCCATCTATACCAACACCGGACATCATAACCGACATCGAATCCTTGCCAAGATTTTCAGCAGCAGAGAACATGAGTACATCTGCCGATGGACGCTTCTCATTTACCTTTTCCGATATATAACATTCAATACAATATTTACCTTTATTGTCGATTACTTTGACGTGAAAATCACCTGGGGCAATGATTAGGCGTCCCTGTTTCAGTTCGTCACCCTCATTAGCTTCTTTGACTTCCAGCATTGTTGCCTGATTCAACCTGTCGGCAAAAGCTTTTGTGAAGCCGTGAGGCATGTCAATAATAGCTATCATACAAGGAAAATCAGCTGGAATACTTGTTATAAACTTTCTAAATGGCTCAAGTGAGCCGGTGCCGACTGAAAAAACGATTATCTTCTTGGAAGTTACCTTGCTGATCACTATGTCGTCAGGAAACTGCATTCTGCTTATTATTCGTTTAAGATTGTCAATGTTAGCTGTGCAGGCGGTTCTGATCTTCAGAACCAGTTCCGGCAATAGATCATCAATAGTAAATGTAAGATAAGATGTAGGCTTAGATACAAAATCGAAAGCACCTAGTTCCATAGCTTTAATAACATCAAGCTTTCCCTTTTGTGTAGGAAACGTAGTTGCTATAATAGGCATTGGTAGTATAAGCATTGTCTGGTTGAGCAGATTAAGTCCTTCCAGATGAGGCATACCGATATCGAGAATCATTACGTCAGGTTTCTTAGTCTGGACTATATCGAAAGCATCGTGAAGCTTATTTGTAAAGAAAATTGGCTCAAATCCTTCAACTTCTGCAAGAGCATCAAAAATAACTTTGGCTGTATCAATTGATGAGTCAACTACCAGGATTTTTATCTTTTTATCATCCATTTTATATACTTATTTACCATTTCTTTTTTAAAAAAAAGCTATCTGACTTGTTATATATCGGATAGCTTTTGTTAAAATTTAGCTGATTACTGAATTCTTATCTTTTGTCCCTTTTGTATTGATTTTTCGCTTAATTTTTTATTTTTTGATTTTAGCGATGTGATCGATACTCCGAATTTATCAGCTATTTCTTTGACAGTATCACCTTTTCGAACCACGTAGTATTTTGGTAGTTTGTTCACTTTCTTTGATTGAGAGACAGAACTACCTTTAGAAGGTTGATCTGGATAAATCTTGAGTTTTGTCCCTGAAAGAATCTTATTTCCTGAAATTAGCTTTGGATTCCATTTTCTGAGCTCAGATTCGGTTACTCCGTATTTAGCAGAAATGGATCCGATATTTTCACCCTTAGCAACTTTATGTGTAGTAAGTTTCTTTCGTTCTTTAGATTGTATGTTCTCTGCAACTTCCTTGGCTTTAGCCGGTTTCGGATTAGCTAATCTGGAAGCATAGGATTTATCTGCTGGTTTGTCTTTGACTTTCACATTAGATGTAATGATTTTTAAAGACTGACCTATCTTGGGATTTTCCGAAATCCTGTTCCACTTGCGGATATCCTGAACGGAAACATCATAATCATCTGCTATCTGTGCTAAGGTCTCACCGCTGCGAAGAACATGCTTAACCACAATAGGAGTTGTAATTTTCTTGATCGTTGTATTAGATGCAGATGTAGTATTGTTTAGCGAAATTTTAAGTTCTCTTCCGTTTTCGATTTCCTGTTGATCGTAAGGAAGATTATTAAGGTTGCGCAGGTCTGTCAATCTGACTCCGTAACGCTGAGCAATACCATACAAATTCTCGCCCTTAACCACAGTGTGAGTGATAAACTGACTATTAGATGAGGTTAATGTGTCAACACTTATTGGCTCTGCGGATAGTGCAGATTGTTGCTTATTGTCTGGCTTTTGATCAGCAAGTTCAATTGATGGAGTTATACTTTCGAGTGGAATTCGAAGAGTTGTACCTGTTTTCAACTTTGTTCTAACGCTTGTTATCGCATTTGCTGAAGCAAGAACTTCTGGAGCGATCCCGTATTTTCGTGAAATTGATGTAATGTTCTCGCCTTTAGCCACTGTGTAGCTTACCCATGGCTGTTTCTCTTCGGGTGTAAGAGTAGATAGTGCAGAAGCGAAAATAGAAGATGAACCCTCAGGTAAATTGAGCTTATATTCCTTCATGTCAGGAGGAGTGCAAGAACTGATTAATTCCGGATTATATTCAATGAATTTATCGAGTGGCAAATTGGCACACTTCGCAAGAGCCTTAACGCTTATAGGTTCTTTTATCAGAAAAGGTTCCGATTTAAATTCCTCCATAAGATTCAGCTCTTCCGGTTTAATTCCATATGCCGTAGGATTACTTACTACTATTGCCGTTGCAATGTAAAGAGGAACATAATTTCTTGTTTCTTTTGGAAGAAAAGGTCTTAATTCCCAATAATCTGGATTATTCAGTCTGCTCTTTGCAATTGATTTGCGAACTCCTCCCTGACCATAGTTATAAGCAGCCATTGCCAGATGCCAGTTGCCAAGATCATTATATAGGTCACGCAGATGTCTCATTGCTGCCCGGGTTGCCTTTTCGGGATTGCGTCTTTCATCAATCCAAACTGAACTAGATTTATTCAACCCGTAATCTTCACCTGTTGAACGGATGAACTGCCACAAACCTACAGCTTTAGCCTTAGAAACAGCTAATGGATTAAGAGCACTTTCGATCATGCCAAGATAAATCATTTCCTCGGGCATATTCTCTTCAGCAATGATTTTTTTTATCATTGGTCCCCATTTACCGTAGCGTTCCATACAGTTTTTGAGGAATTTTCTTCCAACTTTATTCTGAGTTAGAAACTCAATACTCTTCTGAACGTGTTCGTTATCGTCCATCGGGATTGTGAATTGTTTTTCATTCGATTTGACAGCTATAGCCTTGCTCAGACTGTCATTTAGATTTGTTTGGATCGGTTGGATTTTGATATTTTGATTTGGTTTATTGACATCAATTTCCGCAAACAGTTTATCTCTAAAAATAAACAGGGATGAGGTCTCATCAAGCTTATCGATATCCTGAACAAAACTTTCGTAATCTTCTATGATAGATTGTGCAAGATCGGTAAAGTCATCATTTTGTTCGATTCCGGGATAGCTAACGAGAGGATTAAGCAGAGTTATTGCTTCCTCGAAATATTTAGTCGCATTAGTCGTATCCTTGCGTTCAATAAGGATAAGAGCCTGAAGATACTTTTGACGAGAGTGTTCCAAAATCTTAAGTACATATTCATCCTTAGTCGATTTTGGTAGTGGAACTTCGTCCAACTCTGCATATTCATCAGGATATAATTTTAGTTCTTTAGGTTGTTTTGTTGATTTTTTTGAGTTCGGATGACTATTTGTATTGTTCTGGTTCTGTGCAAATAAGTCTGAATCTACGCAAAGCATAGAAACAACTAGCAAAATGACCAGCAGTATATTATCTCGTTTCCCAAAAGTAATGTGCATGTGCATTAAATCCCCCACTCACTTGAAAATGATAATTACAATATAAGTCTTTTATTTTACAAAGACAAGTGAATTTTTATTAATAATTATTTGAACAACCTGTTATTATAGCTCAAGAATATTGAAGTTTAATTATTGTATAGAATTATTTTTAAAAAAAATCCCTGATGTTCCTCAGGGATTTTTAGATTTTAAGATTCATTAAGCATTAAGTTTTGCTTTTCTGTAAGCTTTCAATTCTCTCCAACGAGCAAATTTTACTTTGAATGCATACTGCATAAAGTACATACAAGGTACAACAACGAGAGTCAAGAATGTAGCAAAAGTTAACCCGAATATGATTGCCCATGCCAGTGGTCCCCAGAATGCTGCACTATCACCGCCAACATAAATATGTGGGT
This sequence comes from uncultured Ignavibacteria bacterium, assembly GCA_903862655.1. GTDB lineage: Bacteria > Bacteroidota > Ignavibacteria > Kapaibacteriales > UBA2268 > CAIOZA01. The sequence goes on along the minus strand of CAIOZA010000095.1, from coordinate 84,481 downwards.
TAAGTTCTGAAAGCATAGTTTCAAAATTAATATTAAAGCCGATTGCTAATGGAACAACACCAAGTACAGTGGCGGCAGCAGTCAGCGTAACAGGATTGAACCTTACAACGCCACCTTCAATAATAGATTGTCTTATTCTTGCTTTGTCGCCATGAATCATTTCGATAAAGTCTATAAGAACAATACCATTTTTAACAACAATACCTGCCAGAGCAACCACACCAACACCTGTAATCACAATTGAGAAAGTAAATCTGAATAACAGGAATCCCAGAAATACTCCAATAGTACTCAAAATAACCTGAGTGATGATTATGAAAGGTTTGATAGTCGAATTAAACTGAGTAATCAGAATAATCAATATCAGAAAAATTGCTACGATAAATGATGTTCCAAGGAATGTTGCCGCTTCCTGCTGATCCTGTTGTTCTCCTGTGAACTTGATGTCGTATCCTTCAGGCAGATTCAACGATTTGGCAATTGATTCTATTTGATTGTTAATACTATTTGCATTAAATCCAGTTAGAACATTCGAAGTTAATGTAATTGTTCGCTTCTGGTTCTTACGAGTAATTCCTGCAAATGAATAAGAATAGTTGATTTTGACAACTGAAGAAATTGGTATTTGTCTGAACTGACCGGAACTCATTTCGCGGAAAGTTATAGGCATATTAAGAATCGCATTTAGGTTCTTTCTATATTGTTCGTCAAGTCTGACCATTATCGGATAATCATCCTTATCGTCTCTGAACTTGGATGCCTCTTTGCCGAAGACTGCTGTACGAAGCGACATACCGATGAAGCCACTTGACAAACCGTAGAAATTAGCTCTGGCTCTATCCACAGCTAGAATTATCTCCGGCTTATTCTCCTGCAAATCAGAATTCAGTTTTTCTATACCTTCAATGTTTGATTTCTTTATGTTCTCTCTTAACAATCTTTCTATTCGTACTAACTCTTCGAGATTATCTCCACTCACTTCAATATTTATTGGCTTGCCGGTTGGTGGGCCACCTCGTTCTTGCTCAACTGCTATTTCAGCTCCCGGATATGTTCCTACACTTTTGCGAACATCTTCGAGGCATTGTATTGTTGAAAACCCGTTGCGTTTGTTGGATTCAACAAAAGCTATTGTTATTTTTGCCTTATGAGGAGTAACGGCTCTATCAGGGCTCATCGGATCGCCGGCTCCAATACCAACGTTGCAGATAACAGATTTAACTGCTGTGTTGTTCTTCCCAATAACTTTGTAAACTCGTTCTTCAATTATTTGCGAAATTGAGTCGGTAACGATAGCATCAGTTCCAATAGGTAATTTGATTGAGACATAGACAAAGTTTGGATTTGCTGATGGGAAGAAATTCACCTTTGGGGGAAACATTACAAACAATGTTATTGTAACAAAAAATAGTACTATCATGGATGCTAAAACATAATAAGGTCTCTTTCCCTTTAATGAAAATGTTAATGTCTTTCTGTAAGAATCCATCATTAAGGGCCTTATCTTCAACTGGAAGTTTTTGATCAGAATCGGCGTAACAAAGAATCTGTTGGAATATCCAAGAATTACTAATAATATCAGGAAATTGCCGACTGCAGGATGATTTGTTAAATGGAAAAGAACACCAAATCCAACCATTGTTAAACTTATTAAATGTAATCGCTTATCATTTGGCTTTACATCATGCCCATCAATTTCATGATGTTGACCGCGTCCCATAAAATCTGCGGCTAATACAGGGTTTATTAAAAACGCCACAACCAAAGATGCGGTAAGGGTTAAAATTAAAATAACTGGCAGATATACCATGAATTTTCCTGCTATACCAGGGAAAAATATCAGTGGTAAGAAAGGTGCAATAGTTGTCAGAGTTCCGGTTAGTACAGGAACAAACACTTCTCCGGCGGCAGTTTTAGCCGCATGCTTTATGGGCATGCCCTCCTTTGTGAAAAGTCTGTGTGTATTTTCGATAACTACAATAGCATCATCGACAACTATTCCCAGAGCCAGAAGGAACGAAAAAGTCACCACCATGTTAAAGGTATAGTCCAATGAGGGCATTATCAAAATTGCCAGGAATGAAGATATCGGTACAGCCAGACCTACAAGTAACGAATCCTGAACTCCCATGAAGAACATCAGCACTAAAGTTACCAGAATAAATCCGATAATTACTGAGTTTATAAGATCATCAAGACTGTTTTTGGTTGATACAGATCTGTCCCCGGTTATGGTTATGTCCACTGATTTTGGAAGCTTGGTGTTTTCAAATTCCACAACCATCTTCTGAATCTTTTCGGCTGCATTAATAAGGTTCTCACCACTCCTTTTAATAACGCTCAACGTCACAACAGGTTTGCCATTCAATCTGGCATAACTCTGTTGTTCTTTGAAATCATCTTTAATCTTGGCAATATCCCTTAAATAAACTATGTTACCTTTCCCGGGTTTGATTATTATGTCCTCGATGTCTTTTATTGCTTTAAATTCAGATATTAGACGTATATTTCGTCTGACACCATCTGCAACATATTCACCACCTGAGATATTGACATTCTCTCCTTTTATCGAATTCTCGACATCCGAGAAAGTCAGTCCTGCCGCTTGCATCTTAAACAGATCAATGTCAATATGAAACTCTCGTTCAAGAGCGCCAATAATATCGGCTCGAGTAATTTCTTTCATCGATTCGATTTTATCCTGCAAATCCTCTGCATATTGTTTCAGACGATACTTTTCTACATCACCTGATATGTTCACATACATCACAGGAATTTCCGAGAAATCAATTTCCTGTACTGCCGGATCTTTCTGCATATCAGTTGGTAAATCATTTTTGGCTTTATCAACTGCGTCCTGAACTCTCTGTTTGGCTAAAGCAGGTTTTACATTAGTCTGGAATTCAACTACTACAACTGAAACGTCGGGCATAGATTGACTTGTTACCTTCTTTATGCCCTGAACAGATTTTAATTGCTTTTCGATGGGTCTTGATATTAATGTTTCAATATCTCCCGGAGAAGTACCCGGATATATCGTTTGAACGATAATTGTCGGAATTACTATATCGGGGAATTGCTCTTTTGGCAGATTAATATATGTGATTACTCCCATTATACACAATAGAATCGTCATTGCATATACTGGTATCTTATTATCTATGACCCATTCTGTCGGTTTAAATCTTCTCATTTTTTTCCTAAAATTTTCTAATAATTAATATTTAGTCAAATTAATAATGAATTATTTCGCATTTTGGATTGATATTTTTTGTCCATCAGAAACATCAAGATATCCATTAGTAATAATTTGGTCATTGACTGTAAGTCCACCCAATACTTCGATTTGTGTATCATTTGTAAGCCCTGTTTCAAGCATTCTCTTGCGGGCAACCATACCGTTGGAATTTTCAGCTATAAACAAAAAGAACTTATCACCTGAACGCTGTAATGCTGAAAGTGGTGCAGTAATTGAATTCTGTTTTGCCACATCGTTAATTGAGATCCCACACACAAGATATGGTCTTAAGTTCTGTGGAATTTTGCTAAATTGAACTTCTATTCTAAATGTACGATTCTTTGGGTCTATTGCCTTTGCTGAAGTGGTAATTTTACCTTCTACTTTTTCATTAAGTTCAGGTATAGTAATCGAAACAGAAGTCCCGGCTTTTATTGTAGAAACATAAGACTCTGAAATATCAGCAGTAACTTTGATGTTGGACATGTCTGCCAGCTTTATGACCGGTTGACCTGGCATAACTGTTTCACCGATTTTGGGGAAAATATAATCCACATAACCAGAAAATGGAGCATAAATCTTAGCATTATCGATTTGATTTTTCATAGTCTCCAGTCTGTTAACCAATTGGTCATATCCATTTTTTGCCTGAAGATATTGCATTTCAGAAACAGCTTTCTTCTCCCAAAGGCGCTTCTGACGGTTATAATTATCCTCTGCAAAGCCAAGTCCTGTCTTCAATTCTTCCATTGATTTTTTGATTGTCTCATCATCAAGCTGTAGCAGTAATTGACCTTTTTTAACTAATGATCCTTCCTGAACCATAATTGAAACAACAGGACCTCCCATTTTGCATGAAATAGTTGCGACTTTGTCCGATTCGACAGTTCCCTGAACATTAATAAAGCGACGGAATGTTTCGGGTGTAACTGTCTTAACTTCAACTGGAACTATGTCGCGAGTACTGTTGCCATTGCCACTTTCGGCAACTTCTTTCTCGAGTTTTGTAACCTTTGCCTGTAAGTCAACAAGCTGACCCTTTAGTTTAATTAACTCAGCCTTTTTTCCTTCAATTGTGTTTGTATTTTTCGAACACGAAACTACAAGGACTAGCAAGGAGAAGGTGAGTAAAATACCTGTGATACTTTTTAATAATTTCATATTAATTAACCTGAATATTTATAAATATTAAATTCTAAATTATAAAAACTATTGTTTTGGGTGACATTTTAAATTCATATTGTTGTCATCCAATGAGTTATCTAATGAAATGTGCTTGTGTATTGCCGATGGAGCCTGAATTATTGCGTTGTTCCAGATATCTTTCAAGAAATCTTTCTTTAATTCTTCAGAATTAGAAAATGATATCAGAAATAACTTGGTGATATCTTTAACAAATTCGCGTGTGTTGATGTTTTCAAACATAACATTCAACTGAGGTTTCTTACTCAAGTGAATGGCACCTGTTATCGATACCCATAATTGAGTCACAGCATAGCAGGCACTGAATTTCTCTTCAAATATTCCTTCTTCTATCCCTCTTTGAAAAACTTTTACTCTCTCCATAAATATCTTTTTCTCAAGATCATTTATCTTTGCCTTTGTGTCTGAGGATAGATTCTCGATATTCAAAGATTCAGATGAATTGATACCTACAAGTAAATTGAAAAAATCTGGAAATTTTTCTGTGAAATCATAGTATGAATCTGTATATGCAAGAATAATATCAACAACTGAATTAAGTTTCTGTTCACTTTGTTTGAATAGATTATCCAAAGTGATGAGTTGATCCTCAAGCAGGCTATTGATAAATAAATCATCCTTACTCTTAAAATATAGATAGAGTGTTCCCTTGGATAACTGTGCTTCTTCAGCAATCAGATCCATTGATGAATTTTCAAATCCTACTTTCTTAAATACCTTTCGCGCAGACTTAAGAATAGACTTTCTGCGTTTCTCTTTTTCGAGTAATTTTCGTTCCTGGATTCCCATTAAAGTTTACCCGATTATTTGTCGAATTCAGTTAAATATTGACTGGGGACATCACCCAGTATTGATTTGATGTCAATAACGGCATCAATATATTCATAAACAGCCTGAAGATAATTAAGATTTATCTGAACAACAGAAGAAGAAGCATCATTAATTTCGACCTGACTTCCGGCACCTTCTTTGTATCTTATCTCAGCAATTTCATAACCACGTTTTGCTGTTATCACCGAACCGGATAGACTTTTAACCTTCTCACGGGCAACTGTCATTTTATTGAAAGCGACCTGCAATTGTGTTTTCATAGCCTCTTCAACCTGAGTATATTTCACATCCAGTGACATATAGTCAATTTTTGCCTGCTGAACTCTTGCATTTGACTGCATTCCCTGGAAAATTGACACTGACAGATTTACTCCTACCGCTGAACTCTTAACGGTAGCAGATGCAAAATCCCATGTATTGGACTGTCCGGAGTATTGATAATTACCAAACAAAGATATAGTTGGATAATATTCAGATTCCCTCATAGACACTATATCTTTAAGAACTTTTTTCTGTAGGTTGAGTGAACGAAGTTCATAATTGAGGTTCCCTATCAAAGTATTAACTGAATCCTCAATCGTCTTAAAGTTTTCAACAAGCGAAATATCGCCAATTGCTTCAATCTCAGTTCTTATGTCTAAACCTAATGCCATTTTAAGAAAACTCAAAGCATTATCGTAACGCATTTTCGCACCCGATAGTTCCGGGTCAATAAGCTGTACACCAACTTCTGCTCTGATTTTATCATACTCAGGGATATACCCCTCTGAAAATAAAGCCTGAACTGTATTAAGATTATTGTTTGCATTAGCTTTGACAGTTTCAAACACTTTCACAACTTCTTTTGAAAGCAAAACGCCATAAAATGCCTTTGTTGTGTTTGAAACTACTTTTGTTATAGAACTTTTGTAGGTTTCTTTTGCCGCATTATAAAAAATCTTCGAAGTACCAATTGCAGTAAATACCGCAGAATTAAATACAATTTGGCTCAGTGAAGCAGTCGCAGCAAACTGATTGGTACCGCCCATTTCAATTTTCAACAAATCTTTGCTCTGAGGATTTGTAAAATTTGTCATAAAGAATGCTGGTTTAAGAACATTGTAGGTATAACCTGCACTAAAGTTAATTGAAGGCAATGCTGTTCCATAAGCTTCACTGACAGCTGCTTCCGACTTTCTAACAACGAGTCGAGCCACCTGAGCGTCGCCATTATTCTTGACGGCTAAATTAACAGCCTCATCCAAAGTGAACTGTTTGGTTTGAGAATACCCTATACCAGTCAAACCGGAACATAGTATCACTGAAGCCAATGTTAAATTCAATAATTTTTTGATTTTTAATGTCATCTTACCTTTCCTGAATCAAATAAAAAAACTGACTCTTGGTCATTTAATAAATATAAGTCACAAAATTACCAATTTTATTGTAAATAAAAATAAAAATTCTGTGAATATTTTTGTTTATTATTTTACGGAGAGATTACTTGATGACTGAAAAGATATAATTATCAACACCTGAGAGGGATTTTACAAGAATGAAATAAGTTCCGGATTCAACATTATCCAAATTAAAATTGAACTCACCAATTGTCAGAAATGCCCCATTCAAATTATTTTCGGATTTGATGAACAAATCAGCCGTTTGTTTCTGAATGCCATAAATATCAAGAAGAACAGCTTCTTCTGTTGTTGCAACTTTATCAATACTATACTTATTAAAAGGAACTTTTACGAAAGTACTAGATGGATTCGGGAATGGGGCAGAAGTAGAAAACAAATATTTCTTAGGAAGCTTTTTGGTTGTAGCCACTATTTCTGATTCACAAAGGGAATTGCCTCCATATATATTAGCTAAGGTCTTCGCAACAAGATACAGATTGTGATTACTGCATATATCATTGAAAACAATAGTGTCCCGTTCATATCCGAGCATAGATGGTGAAAAACAGATTATCAATTTCACTGAATCGTAAGGCAGTATAGTCATCGGAAACTGATGTTGAGGCATCGAAAAAGATATATTGTGAAAAATATACGGCATTTCAAAAGTTGTTGGAGAATCTGTTACGTTGTTTATAGTCAATTCTTTGCAAACAAGATTGGGGAAATATGTACTGTCCAGGCTAAATTCATTATTAACAGTTTTATAGGAAAATGTAAGTTTATTAGTCTCCTGCCTGACTATTATATCAATTGTATCACTCAAACCTACACAACCTTCAGCACTATACGCTATGACTGAATATTTACCACTTGCCGAAACGGTAATAGAATTCTGAGTAGTTTCCCAGGATTTTCCGTTTCCATCAGTCCAGATATATTTAGGATATAGAGGATTGGCAGAAATTGTTACACTATCACCGGCACAAAAAGAATTTTTTCCGATAACTGTCAATTTCGGCTTTGGAAGCGGAACAACAGTTATTGATATTTCTTTGGACGAAGTACATTTGTAAAGCGAAGCAACAGTTACTTTGTACTTTCCACTTTTTTTGACTATAATCGATTGAGAAGTGTCTCCTGTTGACCAAATAAAAGAAAGAGCATCAGTCTGTGCAGTCAGAACCAGGGAATCACCATCACAAAGTGTTGTTTTACCATTGGCAGTAATGTCTAATTTTGGTTTGGAGTCCATCCTAACGGTTATTGCCTTAGGAATTGCAGTGTCACAAATGGAGTTATAAACTTTTAAAGAGTATGTGCCTGACTTGGTAACCTTGATTGATCTTGTCGATTCTTTTGTTGACCATTCGTAATGCCTGAACTCATCCTTAGAAGTAAGTGTGATGGTATCACCATCACATGAAACTGTATCAACTGGAATAATCTCTGCAATTACTTTTTTGGGGAGAGCAAACGCATATACACCCTGTCCACATACAAATCCGGTGGTATCATTAATAAAGTAAAAATCGTCAAGAGAAGTGCCAGGCTCAATCCCGCAATTTCTTAAAGTCCATGTCATACCACCATTTGAAGTATAATAAATACTCTCACCCCAACCACAAGCCCACCCACGCATATCATCGTGCAAAAATCCGCCAAACATAGGAACAGCAGTATTATAATCAGTCCACGATACACCGAAATTTCTGGATGTTCTTACTCCTCCATTGTATCCGCCACCACTGCAACCTTCCGCCCATGGAACTAAAATAGTATTGTTAGATATGCAAAGATCTTCCTGCCAGTCAAGACCACCATCAGCCATTGTTATTTGCCATTTGTAGCCACCATCGGAACTGTACCATATTTTACCGGAGCTTGTGGCATAGCCTCTGCCATCGGGATAAAGAATAACATCTGTCAATCCATTATCACCCTGCTTTGTTTCGAACATGCTCCATGAGTTTCCACCGTCAGTAGTTCTGAAGAATTGCTGCGGAGTATCTCCGCATCCACCTCCAATAACGACACCATTATTCCTATCGTAGAAATAATTACCCCAAAGAATATCTCTTCTTTTGGAAGGCGTTACATCTCTCCATGTTATACCCCCATCATTTGTTTTGAAGATAACTCCACGACTATAAATATCAGTTCCAACACCGGAAACATAACCGGTTTTTTTATCGGCAAAGTGAACACTTTCCAATTGGTCAGCTCCTCCGATACGAGTGCCTGCCCACGTCTTGCCGGCATCAGTTGTTCTAATTACCATACCCTGATATCCGCAAATCCAACCATAATTCGGGTCGTCCGGAAGAAAGCAAATTTCCAGGTAGTAATTATCATGAAAAGGAGAAGGGATATTTGTAATTTTATCCCACTGAGCTTTTAACGAGCCAGAAATAAAAAATAATGACAATAGAAGTAAGATAAATTTAATGTTAACTGAAAATTTATACATAATTGATAATTTAGGATTTAGAGCTTTAATATTTAAGTTAATTATCGACCGATTATATTGACGAAGAAAATCTAATTTTCTTACAAATTATAAAAACCCTTGAATATTAATATAGTTACAACAACTAAAAATAATTGTTAGCTGTGAGAAATGTAGTTGTTCTGCTTGAAGTTATTGAAAATCCAATAACTTAAAAATTCCAAGAAAAATAATTTTATTATAAAAAATTTAATTCTTGTGTGATAAGAAAAAAATGGCAATTTTTACATCAACAAGTTTTTGAAAGATTGAAATAGACGAAATAAGTTGTTAATAACTATTTAACAAATACCAAATTTTTTTTTAATTTCATATTCTCGTAACTTTTGGTAACAAATCAAAGCTTAAACTTTTACTTAATCAAAGGAGGACTGAGTGTCTAGAAATACTAGTTATACAAAAGAAAATAATTTAAAAAATACCATAGACTTAAGTGATAAATTAATAGAATTAAATACAAACGGAGAGGCTGAAAACTTCTGGAACGACTGTCTGAACATAATTAAAGACAATGTTTCTATTCAGGTGTTTCGTACATGGTTCGAGCCATTAGTGGCAATTTCTGTTGCCGATTCTGAACTTACTGTTCAAGTGCCCAGCCAGTTCTTCTGCGAATGGATAGAAGAACATTACTATCCACTGCTCAGCAAGACTTTAACTCAAATTCTCGGTGTAAATGCTAAATTAAAATATAATGTTGTCGTTGATGGTCAGAGTGATTCTTTAGAGAAGAGAACCATAAAAGTTCCTGCTCTGAAGCATCCACCTGTAACATCACAGCAGACTCTTCCATTTACTGCTGCTCCGGAAACATTTCAGGAGTTGCCATCATTTCTTAATCCTAGATACATACTTGAGAATTACATCACCGGCGACAGCAATCAGCTAGCAGCTTCTGCAGCAATGGCAATTTGCGAAAAACCCGGAAAAAACAGCTTTAACCCACTGTTTATCTATGGCAAAACAGGTTTGGGCAAAACTCATCTCGTACAAGGAATTGGTAACTATGTTATTCAGCGTTATCGTAATATAAGAGTTGCTTACACTACTAGTGAACGCTTTTATATGGATTATCTGAATGCTGTTCAGAATAATAAGGTTAATGAATTCACGTACTATTATAGAATGGCAGACGTCCTAATTGTTGATGATATTCAGTTCTTCTCTGGTAAAGAAAAAACTCAAGATAATTTCTTCCATACATTCAATGCACTTCATCAAGCCGGTAAGCAAATAATTTTAACAAGCGACAAGCATCAAAGAGAACTTAAAGATGTTGACGAAAGACTAATTTCCAGATTCCAGTGGGGTTTGACTGCCGACATCCAAATGCCTGATCTTGAAATGAGAACAGCTATTCTTCGTCGAAAAAGCGAAGATGAAGGTTTAGACTTGTCTCACGAGATTATTGACTATATTGCTAGAAATATAACAACGAACGTTCGTGAGCTCGAAGGAGCACTTATAAGTCTTATCGCAAGAGTTACTCTTGACAACAGACCACTAACTCTCGAACTTACACGCGAAATTGTACAGGGTGTTACCAGAAACGAACCTAAAGTCATCACTATGAGCGATATTAAGGCTGTTGTTGCTGAGTATTACAATCTACCTATAGAATTAATCGAATCACAGTTAAGAAAGCATGAAGTGACCTTAGCTCGCCAAATGTGTATGTACATTGCAAAACAGATGACACAATTATCTCTAAAGAGTATCGGTGGCAATTTCGGTGGCAGAGATCATTCAACAGTGCTTCACTCATGCCAGGCAATTGAGAATTACTTCGTTACAGACAAGCAGGTCAAGCATGCTTATGAGCTTATAATGAAGAAATTAGTAAGAAGTTAATTATTTACGAAAAAATTTATGCGGTTGTGATGTTTATTTGTTTAATCCCGTAAAAACCCAAATTTAATAGATGTCCTTTTTTTACCGCTTTTGAAGAGCAGATGTATCAGATCTGCTCTTTTTTTTATTTCAAATGTGACTCAATTAAATTCAGTGTACAATTGTCAGCATTTAATTCCGCTTCTATTCCGTAAGGAATTGTAAACTGATTTGAAGAATGCCCAAAAGTTAAACCATAGAATGATGGTTGTTTTAAGTCTCCAAAGGCATTATCTATTACTTCTGCGAGTGTATAATCCCAAGATAGCGATGGTTTAAGCTTAGAAGCACTTGAACAGTCACTGCAATTCCCAAAAACAATGCCGGCAGACTCCTGAAGTTTTCCTGCTGTTTTTAGATGTGTCAGCATCCTGTCAATTCTGTAAGGCTCTTCGTCGACGTCCTCAATAAATAAAATTTTTCCTTTTGTGTCTATCTCGTAATTTGTCCCCATAAGAGAGCAGACCAATGTCAAGTTACCACCAATCAACCCTCCATTAGCAATGCCGCTTTTAATTGTTCTAACAGGAAATGCCGATCTTACTGGCGTTCTGCTTTCTGGATTCTTGATAATTCCGATAGGTTCTGAAGAAAATAATGTTCTCTTAAAATTATCAATGGTTAACTGAGGAAAATTAGCTAATAACATTGGACCATGAAATGTTACTAATCCTGTCATCTTGTGAATAGCAAGATGGAGTGATGTAATATCACTATATCCCACAAATATTTTGGGATTTTTCTGAATTAAATTATAATCAATATTGTCCAGAAGTTGTGCCGCACCATAGCCGCCACGAATACAAATGATGCCTGCAACAGATTGATCAGAAAACATTTCGTGTATATCCGCTGTCCTTTCACTGATTGTTCTAGTCTTATATCCTGAACCCTTCGTCACATTCTTAGCAAATTTAAATTTTAAGCCGAGATAATCAGTCAGCTCCTTCACTAAAATATAATCATCAGGACTGGAAACTGCTGAACCAGGTGCTATCACTCCTATTGTATCTCCTGCTTTCAGAGGAGTGGCTTTAATCAGTGGATGCTTTGACTGACTAATTTCTGCAAAAGCGGTTGAATTTGAAAAAATTGGTAATTGTGCAACTGCTACACCCAATGAAATTGATTTAATTACTTCTCTTCTATTCATAATTAAAATAAAGAAATATGTGTTAAAGAATTTATTTAAATTATTCAAAATTTTGATATTAAGTTTAATTTTTTTAATATTCATAAAATTATAATTACCATTGAAGAAAATTTATGATCAGGCTTTATGAGTTGGAACTCGAAAAAAGTTGTCCTTACGGTGTAAACCCTAAGGAAGACTTGAAATTACTTTTGGATGAATGCCGAAAACTTATAAAAGATTTTGATGAGGAGTTGATTACCAGGGCTTTTTATTTTTGTGTGGATGAATTTGCCGAAATCAAGAGATCGTCCGGCGATCTATATTATACACATCCATTCAAAGTAGCTTTGAACCTTATGCAGGAAATGAATTATGCTGACAACTATTCAATTGTTGCTGCTTTGCTACATGATGTAATCGAGGACAGGCCCTCAATAACAAGAGAAACAATTAAGACGTTCTTCAATGAAGAAATTGCTGATATTGTTGAGGGTGTTACTAAAATTAAAGGAGAATATACCAGAAAATTAGATAAAGCTGCTACATACAGCAAGCTTTTTGAATCACTGATTAAGGATGTTAGAGTGATTCTTATTAAGTTGGCAGACCGTTTAGATAATCTGCGAACTTTGCATCATCTTCCTGAACGAAAGCAGATAGTTATTGGACAGGAGACATTAAATTTCTACACTCCTTTTGCTCAACGCCTGGGGTTAATAAAGATCAAGCGCAAACTAGAAGATTTATCGCTCTATTTTGCAGATCGTAAAAATTATGAATTAATTAAAAGTGCACTTGAAAGCAAACAGAAAGAATTCATAGCCATAATTTCAAATCTTGAGAATCAAATTGAGCTAACTCTGGCAGAGAAGGATGTAAAACATGCACTTGCTTTAGAACACAAACATGTTTATGAGATTTACAAAATGATAGAAAATGGTCGTTCAATTAGTGAAATTGATAACTTCTATTCTGTCGTAATTAAACTTATGACTAATGATTATTCAGAGTGTTATAAAGCCTATGGAATAATTGCAAATTTATTCGGTCCGGTACGTTCATTCGAAGATTATTTCTCAAAGCCAAAGATAAACTTTTACAGAGCTATCCATTCTTCACATTTTGGGCCCAACCGTAAACTCGTAGAAGTCATTATTCGCACCGAAGAAATGGATCAACTGGTCGAACAGGGAATGATAGGACTTTTATCCATCAAAGAAGCTAACAAAAATTTACACTTCAAGAAGAGCCACCTGAACGAATGGATAAGATGGATGCAGGAAGTTGTGAATGAAGGCGAAGAGGACGCTATTCAGAAAATTTGGGGAACAATTCGTATGAATCTTGATAGTGAATATATTACTGTCTTCACTCCCGACCGCACTGATTATACCCTTCCCCTTAGTTCTACATCTCTGGATCTTGCCTTTCGCATATCCGATGATTTAGCTTATCATTGTATTTCAACCAAGGTTAATGGCGAAATTAAGAGTCTGAAGTATGAGTTGCAGAATAATGATATTGTTGAAATCATCTCTTCCCCTAACACTATCCCTGATGAAAGCTGGAAAGATTTTGTTGTTACATTTCAAGCTGTTGTAAAGCTTTATGATTATTTTAAAAAGAACAATAAAATTTTGAAAGAAGAACAGTTTGCTTTAGCTCATAAAGAAGTAAAATTTAGAATTATTGGCGATGATAGACTTGGAATGTTGAATGACATCACTTTGGCAATTGGACAAATAAATATTCTAAGAATTAATTTATTCAAAACTGCAGATTCAAACTTTGAGGGAGTGTTTACTCTGAATATTTTCGATGAAGATATGCAGAACGGGCTTTTCTCCAGACTTCTTAGCACCAAGGGATTAAAAGCAGTAGAGAAGGTAGAAGAAGATAATTTTTAGAAAAAAGTGATTATCTCACAAGAGCAGAAAATCTGATCTTGTGAGATAATCCACCTTTTTTATTCGATTTCTAAATTGATTTCTATGCCATGCTTGACCCTCTTGTGCCTATAGTTTAATGCCCTTATGAACTTTTCCAGCTCAACAAAGATGATTATCGAGAACGAAACTGAAGCAACAATAATCCAATTATTCCAAGACAATGGAACTGTATCCATTAGTAAGTTCATAAAGGGGAGTGTGACTGCCATCAGTTGTAAACCGATAGCGAATATCATTACACCCAGAAGGATAGGATTCTTCATAGGGCTTACCCTGTCATAACTGTTATTCACTGAAAATGGCAGATTGAAGAATATTGATCTGTCCAGAGATCTTGAGTTCTGAACATTCCAGATTTGGAAGAATGCAAGTATACAGAAAGCCATTGTTCTAGCCTGAGCTAACGATTCAGGAGTAGGGTTAGCAAAATCATCTAGGAATAAATAAAATACTGCTAATGTGCCAAGCATCATCACAAAACCTGCATAAAGAATTCTCCAAATCATCCTTCTTGAAATTAATGGTTTATTCTTCTTTCGTGGAGGGAAAGCCATTACATTGCCATGCTCCTTCTCGAATGCTAACGGAAACGTAGATGTTCCATCAGTTACCAAATTAATCCACAAAAGCTGAGCGGGGAGTATAGGAAGTGGAAATCCAAAAGCTACTGACATTGCAATAGTTAAAAGCCCACCAAAACTAGTTGCTAATATATATAACAGAATATGCTGCAAATTATGTAATATAATTCTGCCACGACGAACAGCATGAACAATTGTAGCAAAGTTGTCGTCCATTAATACCATGTGCGAAGCATCCCTAGCAACATCTGTACCTGTTCCCATAGATACTCCTATGTCCGCTTGTTTGAGTGCAGGGGCATCATTCACACCATCACCAGTCATAGCAACTATGTTATTGTGCTTTTGCAGCTGCTGAACTATTCTGAACTTGTGATGAGGAGCAACTCTAGCATAAACATCAATATCAGGCACTTGCAGAAACAATTCATCATCTGTCATGTCATCCAGATGCTTTCCATCTATCGCTATTGGTGCTTCCTTGTCAATCCCGATTCCAACAGAGATTGCCACGGCTTGTGCTGTCTTAATGTGATCACCAGTGATCATAACAACTTTGATGCCGGCACTCCGGCATTCAGCAACGGCTTCAACAGCTTCAGGTCTTACTGAATCTTCAATACCGGCAAAACCCAGGAATGTTAAATTGTTAAGGTTTTCGAGAGATAAGGCTTTATTCGTATGCTCTCTGGAATAAGCCATTGCAATGATTCTAAGTCCATCTTTAGATAATGTGGAAATGACTGAGTTGAGTAGGTTCATATCCATCTCGCCTAACGAACCGTCGCAATTTAAAATATTAGAGCATCTCTCAATTATTTTTTCAGGTGCACCCTTAGCAAATGCATAAGAATCAACAGCGGACAGTGCTCTTACAGCCATGAATTGATTTTCTGATTCGAATGGAATATCCACAAGAATCTGAAAACTTAAGTCATCCAGATTTAATTTGTTGGAAAGAATCATTAAAGCTGCTTCAGTAGGATCGCCAGTTATCTTCCACGAATCTCCGTCGAGACTTATTGAACTTTCAGTGCAAGTGTTGCCTAGAAGTGCGGTTAATAGCAATGAATTGTTGTCTTTATAAGAAACATTTTTATTCTGATCAATAGAAAAAACTGATCCTTCCTTACTATAGCCTGATCCAATTACTTTGAATTCATTGCAGCCAGTCCAAAGGCTGGTTACCGTCATTTGATTTTTTGTTAAAGTTCCGGTTTTGTCAGTGCAGATAACATTAGTGCTACCAAGTGTCTCAACAGCTGACAGCTTCTTGACAACAGCATTGTGCCTTGCCATTTGTGAAATTCCGATTGTTAATGTAATGGTAATAGCAACAGGCAGCCCTTCCGGAATGGCAGAGACAGCCAACGCTACAGAAGTCAAAAACATCGTTATAACATGATTTCCTCTTAGAAAACCTACTATGAAAATAGCTAGTACAATAGATAATATTGCATAAAGAAGACCTTTGCCGAATTGTCCAATCTGATGCTGAAGTGGAGATTGAGATTCTATAGCTTCTGCAACCTTTTCTGAAATTTTACCAAATTCTGTTCTCTTGCCTACTTCTGTTACAACAGCAGTACCTCTTCCCTTTTGGATTATGGTGCCGGAGTGGACAATATTAATTCTATCACCTAGTGAAGCATGTATTGGGAGTTTTATATTGTGCTTTTTACTTGCAGCGAAGGATTCACCGGTTAACATTGATTCATCGATTAAGAGTGAATTTGTGTCAATTAATCTGCCGTCGGCAGGCACTTTCATCCCACTCTCAAGCACTACCAAATCGCCACATACAACTTCTGATGAGGGTATAAGAAGTTGTTCGCCATTTCTGATTACCCTTGCAATTGGTGCTGCCATCTTGCTTAATGTTTTCAATGCATCAGCAGCACGTCTTTCTTGAAAAAACCCAATTAGAGTATTTAATATTACTACAGCTACAATGACAAGAGTATCCTTAACATCCGAAAAGAAAGCATTGAGAACAGCTGCTATTATAAGAATGTATATTATGGGATCATTAAATTGCTCAAGAAGTAATATAAAATCGGATTTAGCTTTTTTAGCTGTTAGAATATTTGTACCAAATTTCTCACGCAAATCAAGCACCTGATCTTCTTTTAAGCCAGCTTCAGTGTCAGTATTAAAATAATCTAAAACTTCAGAAATATCTTTTGTATGCCATTCCATTATTTACTATCAAAATTCTTACTTTTTAAAATATCTACAAATATACAAAATAATATAATAATGATGTTAATACAAATTGGTTACAGAAAACAAAAAACCTCGTCAAGCATAATACTTTCTGAGGTTTTGCAAGTAGATTAGAAATTTTTAATTACATTCAAATTTAAGAAAAATAATAATATTTTCCTACATTATTTATTTACATTTTTCCGTTACGCTTAATCAAATCGTTTGCGATAACAAGTTTCTGTATTTCATTTGTTCCTTCGAATATCCTGTTAATTCTGGAATCACGATAGACTCTTTCAATGGACAATTCACGCGAATAACCCATACCACCATGAACTTGTATAGCTAAGTCAGCAATCTTATCAAGAGCTTCTGAGCATCTCAGCTTAACAATAGCTGCCTGGCGTGAAGTTACCACTCCATGGTCATAGTCATTAGCCGTTCTGTAAAGCATTGATTCGCAGCCATATATTTCAGCTGCCATATCTGCAAGCATAAATTGAACAGCCTGGAAATTAGCGATAGGCTGGTCGAACTGTTTTCTTGTCTTTGCATATACGGTAGATAATTCAAGAAGTTCTTTCATTGGACCTAGAGCAGCGGCACCGAGTCCAATTCTACCGGCATCAAGAGTTTTCATTGCATAAATGAAAGCCTTTCCTTCTCTGCCAATCAGATAGTCCTGAGGAATTCTGGCATTATCAAATGTAACAGATGCAGTTTTGCTTCCACGGATACCCATTTTCTTTTCAGGAGCACCAATTGATATTCCTGGTGTTTCAGCCGGTACATAGAACAATGAAATGCCAAGCTTTGTTCTGGCAAATACTGCGAATACGTTAGCAAATGGTGCATTTGTAATCCACATTTTCTCACCATTCAATATCCATTCATTCCCATCAAGTTCAGCTCTTGTTTTCAAATTGAAAGCATCAGAACCAGCCTGAGGTTCTGTTAGAGCATAGGCTGCAATCTTTTCGCCACTTGTTAGAGCTGGTAAAAATCTTTGACGCTGTTCTTCTGTTGAGCCAATATATATAGAGTTTGTACCAATTGACTGGTGAGCTCCTATAAATGTAGCAGTAGATAGACAGGCGCGGGCAATTTCTTCCTGCATAATGCAGTACCCAACTTCACCAAAACCACTACCACCATATTCAATTGGGAACGAAGCTCCTAACAAACCTAATTCACGAATTTTATCGATGATATAATCAGGAATCGATTCTTCTTCATCAATTTTTTGAGCAATTGGCTTAAGTTCATTATTGGCAAAGTCGCGAACCATCTCTCGCAACATGTTTTGTTCTTCGGTAAAGCTAAAATCAATCATTAATAAACCCCTGTTAGTAATTAATAGTAAAATAATTCAATTGCTATTAGGAAAAAAATTAATTCTGTTCGATGAAATTCAGAATACTCTCACCACCATCGACGACAAGTGTCTGTCCTGTTATCCAATAAAACTTTTCATCAACAAGCATAGATATTGCCTGAGCAACATCTTCCGGGAGAGTGTTTCTCCTGAACGGATTGTGGTGTTTTGCGTTTAAAAGCATTTCCGGGAAGCCTGGAATTTTTTGTGCAGCCGGAGTATCTGTTAATCCTGCCAAAATCGCATTTGCTGTGACCTGATATGGTGCAAGTTCTATCGCGATCTGTCTTATATAAGATTCAAGCGCAGCTTTAGCAGCTGAAACAGCACCGTAATGCAACATGGCTCTTTGTGAACCGATTGATGTGAGAGCAAATATTCTAGAATTTTTTGCTAGAAGATTTGCTTTAAAAACATCCTGAGTCCAATATAATAAGCTGTTAGCCATAACATCCATAGTCATTTCAATCTGCTTTTTGTTGACCATTTTTTCGTGATCATCGTCAAAAAAAGCTTTAATTGCTCCAAAAGCCAGAGAATGTATAAGCACACGTAACTGTGGGTTGATTTCATTTGCAAAATCATCTTTTATGCGTTGGATCACTTCAGCTCTAACTGCATCATCAGCGGCATTTGCATTTATAAATGTACACTTTACATTTAAAAGTCTGATTGCATCTGCCAATTCTTCAGCTTTCTTTCTGTTGGAGCCAGTATCAAGATGAAGTCCGATTATGTTATAACCCTTCTTGGCTAATTCCAGCGCAGTAGCTTTCCCGAAGCCGCTGGATACACCAAGAATAAATGCATACACATTCTTTTCTTCCATTATTTGTCCTGAATCTTTTAACATATTTTAGTATATTTGGTTTAGATTGAAAATAATTAAGTTTACAAAAATAGAGTAAGTTTTAAAACTTTCAAAGTATTGATTAATAAAAGTTAATTTTTTAATCAATTGGTCTCATATTATTTCATTAAATTTGAGACAAATGAGTTTTTGTTTAAAGAAAGAGATAAAATGGAAGAAACTAAATTTTATATAGCTCCTGTACCGGAAAACCCTGACAGTCTTAGCTGTCAGTTTATGAACTTCGTCGAAATTGTCAAAATACTCAGAAAAGAATGTCCATGGGACAAGAAACAGACCAACAAATCGATTGCGTACTTGTTGATTGAAGAAGCTTATGAAATGATTGATTCGATCGATAGGGGAGATGACAAAGAATTTTCTAAGGAATTGGGAGACATACTCCTTCACGTTGTTATGCATGGTGTAATGGCTGAAGAACGTAATGCATTCAATTTGATTGATGTGCTGAAGCACATTCAACACAAAATGATCACACGCCATCCTCATGTGTTCGGTGATACAGAAGTTAGTGGCGAATCCGATGTTTTGAAAAATTGGGAATCAATAAAGATGCAGGAAGGTCAGCATTCAATATTGCAAGGAGTACCTGTAAGTCTTCCCGCATTACTAAGAGCTCAAAGATCTCAGCATAAAACATCTGGAGTCGGCTTTGATTGGGAACATAAGGATGGAGCATGGGAGAAATTATTTGAAGAAATTCATGAGCTCAAAGCCGAAGTCGACAAAGGTGATAAGGTTAAAATGGAAGAAGAATTCGGCGATTTACTATTTGCTCTGGTTAATACAGCTAGGTTCGAAGGAATTTATGCAGAAGAAGCTCTACAGAAAGCCAATAACAAATTTACCCGAAGATTTCAATTTATCGAGAATAAGTGCAAATTAATGGACAAGCCAATAAAAGATATGACATTGGGTGAAATGGACGCAATATGGGACGAAGCAAAAAAGGTAGGATTATAGGAAATTAATATTTTTTTTAAAATAGTTAATATTATAATTATATCCTTGTCACTGATCTAGGTGCAATTTTAAACCATTATTGCTATTAGATTTAGATGATGTAATTCGTTTAAAAATGCTTCTATTCAGTTCGTAAAAAATCTTGATCTGCAAATTATTTTAAAAAATTCATTTGCAGATAAATATTTTTTTACTAAATTTATATTAACATCGAATGGGTATGTTAAATATTAGCAAATTTATTCATATATTTTTAACAAATAGAAGGACGAGTCAAAAAATATGAATCTAATAAATGTTGATAATTCTTTCGTATCGTTATTTTAATTTTCTCATAATACAGCAAAAAGTTTGTTTCTATATTTTAGGGTTTTTTAGATTATCCACAATTATTTGGAAGTTTGAAATTGCTTTATATTATTTATAAATATATCTTTCTTGTTCTACCTTAATTAACTTTATTCATAATTAATAAGGGATTGCTTATGGGAATTATGTACGCGCCCTCCCAAAAACAATTACACCTTCTTAGAAGACTCTCAAGGAGATTCTTCGTGCAATTGCCAATGCTTATTTTGTTCTTTTCATTGGCTATGAATGTTGATTCTTTTGCTCAGGGAGCAAAAGCAACTGTAAAAGGTGTGGTTAAAGACAAAGAATCCAACAAACCATTAGTTGGAGCTACCGTATCTGTACCTGCTCAAAGAGTAGGTGCTGTGACAAATGACAAAGGCGAATTCAAGTTTGACGTGCCCGCTGGTAACGTTGTAGTTGAAGTCAGTTTCGTTGGATATCAGCCTCTTTCGAAATCAGCATACCTAAAAGCAGGTCAGACTTATAATTACTCATTAGATATTACACAACGTGGTGTAACAACTAATGAAGTTGTTGTCACTGGCTTATCTGGCGAAGTTGACAGAAACAGATTGGGTAATACTATTACTCAAATTTCTTCTGCTGAAGTCAATAACGTCGTTTCTCCTTCTGCTATTGATGCCCTTAGTGGTAGAGTCGCTGGAGTTCAGGTTAGTAAGAGTTCCGGTACCCCGGGTTCTGGTACCTACATCACAATGCGCGGTCGCAGAACTATTTCCGGTTCATCTGAACCTCTCTACGTAGTTGATGGAGTTCTTATTGACAATTCATCACTCTATGATCCAAGTGGAACAAAGCAGTTCTCGAATCGTGCTATGGATATAAATCCATCGGATATCGAATCAATTGAAATCTTGAAAGGCGCTTCTGCCGCAGCTCTTTATGGTACTCAGGCTGGTAATGGTGTAGTTCTCATTACAACAAAGAGAGGTCATCTATCTTCTCTTGACAAACCAGCTACTATTACATTCTCATCTAATTTAGATGTTGGTACAAAATACGGATCATATCCACTACAGACAACCTTCGGACAGACAAAACCATATACAGCCGGTAAACCTGGCTCATCTACATCTTATGGTGCTGCACTTCCCGCAGGAACAAAAACCTATGTACAAGATGATGTTCCTTTCCGTACTCATATTGGTACAGAGAATACTCTCTCAATTTCAGGTGGTATACCTCAGTTTGATTATTATATTTCAGGAAAATATAATAAGATCAATGGATATGTTATCGGATCCGATTATACAAGTACAAACCTAAGAGTTAATCTTGGTGCTTCAATTTTACCCGGATTAACACTTCAGTCTAATAGTAATTTTATCAGCATTGATAATAGCCTTCCTCAGGATGGATCTAATACATCGGGTATATTGCTAGGTGCATTACGTTCTCCTCCTGAATTCGATAATGCTTCTTATTTAGAACCTGATGGTTCACAAAGAAGATTTGCCAGTTATGATAATCCTCTTTGGACACAAAATAACAATACCTATAATTCTAAAATTGGAAGATTTATAACTTCTACTGAAGCCAAATACAAACCTTTGGATTGGTTTACTTTGACTGGTAGAATTGGTTATGACCGTTACGAATACGCCAATCAGGAACGCTTGCAGGTTGGTTCTGCCGCTTCACCTAGCCGTGGCGGTTATATCGAATATTCCAGAATTACAAATCAGGCAACTAATCTTGACTTGACAGCCACCTTGTCTCAGAAATTTATGGATGACCAGCTTTATGCTAACCTTGTTGTTGGTGTTCAGGATGTTTTCACAGACAGAACATCAATTGGTGGCAGTTCTGAGCCAACATTGTCATTCTATGATCAAATTGGTGCTGGCTCAAGCAAAGATGCTTCTTCTAGTTTATATCAAACTCAGTTAGTCGGGTATTTTACTCAGCTGACTTTAACTTATCTAGATAGATTCTCATTGACTGCTGCTATCCGTCGTGACGGTAGTTCCACATTCGGTGAATCTCAGAAGTATCATTATTATCCAAAACTTGGTTTGTCTTATACCATGTCGGAAGAAGAATTCTGGAAACCAATGAAGACTACCATGAATAATTTCCGTCTTCGTGGTGCTTTTGGTATTGCCGGTTCGCCTAGCCTGCCCGGAGCTTATGCTACAAACTTCCTATACGGTACATCTGGTTTCTTTGATCCTTGGGACAGAGCTTCCCATGCCTCACGTAAAGGCTTCATCGGTCTACGTCAAGGTGGCGGAACAACAGATGAATACATAGTGGCTGGCACCAAAGACATCCTTCCCGAAAAGACAACAGAAATTGAAGCCGGTATCGATATTGGGTTTTTTGAAAATGCATTACAACTTGAATTAACTTATTTCGACCAAACAGTTTCCGATATGATTATCGGTGTTGACGTTCCCTCTTCAACCGGTTATGAAAGACAAATGAAAAATGCCGCTGAAATGTGGAATAAAGGTATAGAAGTTACTTTGAAGGCAAATGTTCTAAACTCTGAGAATATTTCATGGAACTCATCGCTAAACTACACAAAATATTCAAATGAGGTTACAAAACTTCAGGTAAAACCTGATGGATTTCCTGCAACCGGTGATGAATTTTATAGCTTGAACGGTGGATTCACTGGCATTACAAACGTAGCCATGGTCGGACAACCTTTAGGTATATTCCGTGGTTATGGCTGGCTGAGAGATGCTAATGGCAATATCAGATATTCCACTTGGGATGCGGAAAATAAAGAAGTTGTTGGTGATGATTATGGAATGAATCTGGTAGGAGCACCTATGCAGGCTCCAGATATGTTGAATATTGGTAATTCAAACCCAAGTTTCTCATTTGGATGGAGAAATGATATTACTTTATTTAGCGATCTTACAATTGGATTTCTAATTGAATGCGTTTTCGGATTTGATGTCTGGAACGGTACTAATGGTGCTCTATATAACTTTGGTACATCAGGTGATACAAAGGACAGACTTGATCCTTGGTTTAATTTCGAAGGAAAAGCTGTTATGGATTACTCAGATCCAAATGCACCAGTTCAGGCAACAAGACAGAATTATTATCAATACTATGCAAATGGTTTTTATATTAATGAGCCACATGTACAAAAAGGTAATTTTGTTAAAATCCGTGAATTATCAATTGAATACAGATTCTCAGGTCTAAAGCAGACTCTAGGCTTTGGATTGGCTATTCAGGCATCTGTTAGAAACCTTTATACAATTACTGATTATACTGGTTTCGATCCTGAAGTAAACACATTCTCTTTGGCAGAAGGACGTGGATATGACTACTTTACACTGCCACAGCTTCGTACTTTTAGATTAGGTATATCTCTAACTTATTAATTGGGGCAATTTATGAAGGAAAATAAATTAATAAAACTATTAGTTGTAATTCCGGCTTTTGTCCTGTTGGGTGTGATGTTTACTTCTTGCATAGATGATAGCTTGAATAATTCACCAAATGCTGTGAATGAATCAAAAGTCAAAACACCCGACGGAATCAAAGGTCTTGTTATAGCAATGCAGGTCGCATTCAGCGATTGGTATGCAGGAGACCGTTCCAGAATCAACAGTATCTGGACATGGACTATGTGCGCACCAAGTGGTCTTGGCAGACCACAGCCAGTTCAGTGGAACACTTATGTTATGACCTCAGATGGTCCAACTGACGATCAGTGGAAATTAGCTTATCGTGGAATCAAAATATGCAATGATATTATTGACTATGCTCCAGGTGTCTTTACAGCTGATCCAAAAACAGCTAACACTATGGTTGGTATGGCAAAAGTATTTAAAGCAATGGCATTCGGTGAATTAGCCGCCTGTTACGGTTCAATTCCTATAGTTGTTGAGGGATTGAATCCTGCTAAGTTTGTTGAACAAAATCTTGCTTATGCTGCAGCTCAGACAATACTCGACGAAGCCATTGTTAATTTTCAGGCAGGTGGAGTTTCACTCGACCGCGATCTGAATTTTAAAGGCGATGCTGCAAAATGGCAGGCTGTTGCTCATACTCTCAAAGCAAGATTCTATCTTCACATGAAAGATTATGCTAATGCTAAAACACAGGCTGGATTAGGTATTTCCGATCCTGCAGTTGAAGTAATTGGTCAGCATAGCGAAACAGTAGGTGAATATTCACCTTGGGGACATTGGGCAAATACTGAAGTAGGCGAGCCAATCCGTGCAGAAAAATCATTTATCGATGCACTTCAATCAGAAGCTGGCGATAAACGTTTAGCCGCATATTTTAATCCTTCTGCTGACGCTGGTGGAAAATTCTATGGCTTTTCGCAGCATACCGCCTCTACAGATTCAAATGATGCTAATGCAGCTATGGTCGTTACAATGAAAAAATACAGAGGTTATGCCGATGGCTTGAATATGGTTTCATATCAAGAAAATGTTCTCATCGGTGCAGAAGCAAAAGCAAGAACAGCTGATGTTGCCGGTGCAGTAACTGATGTAAATATCATTAGAACAGCAGCTGGCTTAGCTGCTTTTTCGAGTGCTGACCCCGCTAAAACGATTTCAGAAATTTTAAAGCAAAAAACCTTACAATTGTTCCTCGAAGGTCAGGTTTATCATGACATGAGAAGAACTGGTACAATGCCGGAAGTTGTAAAAGGAAAGAATGTTCGCTGGATGTATCCGCAAAGCGAAAAGAATTCTAATCCTAATGTTCCTGCAGATGATGATGCACTTGTAAAATATCTACTACCTTAATCAACAGATTAATTTAGATTAAAAAAACCGCTCTCAAAAGGAGCGGTTTTTTTTTTATAATAATGCAGGATATTTTAAGTCTTATATTAAAAATTATTTTTTTGATGATTCATTGCCGTTCTTTATAATAAACAATTGGATATTTGTACTAAAAAGGCTAAATTTAAAATCTTTAAATAAGTAAAAATTGAAAAATATCTTAGGATAAATATGACATTAGAATATATACCCTTAGTTTTTATGCTGGTTTTCGGGTTCGGAATAGCTACAGTTTTTATGTATCTTTCAGAAATATTAGGTGCAAAGCGCTCTACAAAAGAAAAAAATACAACTTATGAAAGTGGTATGACACCTTTCAAAACTGCCAGAGACAGATTCTCTGTAAAGTTTTATTTAGTTGCTATGCTGTTCCTGGTATTTGATATCGAAATCGTTTTCATGTATCCTTGGGCTGTCCAATTCAAACAACTCGGGTCAACCGGTTTTATCGCTATGATGTTATTCATAGTTCTTTTGTTGTCTGGTTATATCTATGTTATTAAAAAGGGAGCATTAAAATGGGATTAGATACTTTAGTTCAAAAGGAAGGCTTCCTTACTACGTCTGTTGATGCAGTCCTCAAGTGGGCTCAG
This sequence comes from uncultured Ignavibacteria bacterium, assembly GCA_903862655.1. GTDB lineage: Bacteria > Bacteroidota > Ignavibacteria > Kapaibacteriales > UBA2268 > CAIOZA01. The sequence goes on along the minus strand of CAIOZA010000095.1, from coordinate 58,612 downwards.
AAAAATTCTATGTGGCCCATGCCTCTTGGCATATCTTGCTGTGCAATTGAAATGATGGCATTTGCCTCAGCCAGATTTGATGTTTCACGTTTTGGCTCTGAAGTTTTCCGCATGTCACCCAGGCAAAGCGATTTATTACTTGTAGCTGGAACAGTAACGTATAAAATGTCATGGGTTGTACGTAAAATTTATGACCAGATGCCCGATCCTAAATGGGTTGTTGCTATGGGGGTTTGTGCCTCTACCGGCGGCATGTTCAGAAGTTATAATGTAGTTCAGGGAATTGAGAAATTTTTACCTGTTGATGCTTATATTTCCGGATGCCCACCACGTCCCGAAGCCGTAATTAAAGCTTTGATGACTATTCAGGAAAAGGTCGATAAAGCACATAAGCCTTCGCTCTTTAATCTTGGAAAAGATGTTTCCTATGTTCCCAAAGGAATTCCGTTTGATTCTAAATTAACGGGTGTAAAATCCTGAATTTACTAATAGAATATTTAAGGGGGATATCCGTAAACTTGGATATCCTTTTTTTTTGAGATTATGATATGATGAATATTAAAGATTGGCTTTCTGCCCCTAGAACAGTCTGCGGCATAATGACCGGGACATCGCTAGATGGAATAGATGTTGCTGTTGCCAGATTCTCTGATTTTGATGGAAAGCATCAATACGAACTAATAGATTATTATACTTTTGATTTTCCGGCAGAACTAAAATCTCTTGCCATGAGGATTATTCATGAACAGATCCATATCTCAGAATTTTCAGAATTCAGTTATTTACTAGCAAGAGCATACACTGATTCAGTTAAACAGTTGATTGCTAAGTCCAAAATTGATTTAAAAATTGATGCAATCGGAGTACACGGGCAAACACTCTGGCACAGAGGAGAACCCACTCGAGGAGCTATTTATACACATCCTGCTTCACTTCAGGCTATTTCATTTTCGGCAATGGCTAAGTGGTTGGAGATTCCTGTCGTCGGTAATTTCAGGGAAGCTGACACAGCATTAGGCGGTCATGGAGCTCCATTGGTCCCAATTTTTGATTATGAATTCTTTAGAAGCACAGAAGAAAATATTATATGCTTGAACATTGGTGGAATAAGCAACATTACGATTTTACCCAAGAATTGCACACTGACTGATCTTCAGGCTTTCGACACAGGTCCAGGAAACGTTTTGATTGATAATACAATGAATATCCTATTTGATCTTTCATACGACAGAAGCGGTCAAATCGCTGAAACCGGAATAATATCGAGTGAATTAACTAATGAATTGAAAAGCAATCGATTTATTTCCCAAAAACCCCCCAAATCAACAGGGAGAGAGATGTTTACTCTGGACTATACGAAGGATCTGATTAATAAATATTCCTACAAAATTCAAAAGGAAGATTTTATAACTACTTTTACTAATTTTACTGCACTTTCAATCGCTGAGAACATAAAACTATTCTCTATGCCGGCCGATCGTATTATTTGTTCCGGTGGCGGTGCAAACAATAAATATCTAATGAAAAAACTCAAAGAAATGATCCCTGCTTGTGAATTAGTGAAATCAGATGTCTATAATCTGCCCGGTGACTCAAAAGAAGCTGTTTGCTTCGCTTATTTAGCATACAGAACCCTCGGTGGATTACCGGGTAATATACCTTCCGTAACTGGAGCTACAAAAGAAACAATTTTAGGGGTTATAGCTGTTTAATTGATTATTCAGTTATTTTAAAAATATTTATTTTTCCACATTGGGTTAAACAAGTCTTTTTTTTGATAAGTATTTATTATTTTTGCTTAGTTAAGTCAAACAAAAAATCCATTGTATATGATGCAGAAAAAATCATTTAGAGAGAAGTTCTTCTTAACATTTTTAGTCTCAGGTCTGATCATGTGGATTGGCGGATCAATAGTCAGAACCGGAATAGCATTCGATATGTATGTTCCATTTTCTAATATGATATTGAAAACATCTTATGATGATGCAATAAGACTTTATGTTGTTCAGATATATTCCAATTCTGCACTATATACAGGTATTGGCTTCACTTTGTTTTTTATTGGCTATATATCCCTTGGATTATTACTATCCGATAGATTCAAATTGCATGGCTGGATATTCATGGCATTAATGATGTTTGCTCTTGCTACACCTTACGGTCTTTTTGAGCTTTATTTAGATATGAAATTATATTTCTTATTGCAATATCCGGGAATTAATTTCAATGACCCCGGTATTAAAGATTTCTTTCTGATTCGTTTTACCAAGCTCTCAATTTGGGGATCAATATCATATTTAATGTCTATTACCGGTGTTTTGATATGCATTTGGCGACCATTAGATAAGATGAAGTATGTTTTGGATGAACTTGCAGACCGGACTGATAAAGTGTCCGGCATTACCGAATAAAATTGATTTGGAGGTAATTATATGAAAATACGTGAGATGTATGCCGAACTTCTGGAAGTTACAAGAACTGTGGGTATCCCTGTCCGCAAAGAAAAAGGAAATTTCAAGAGTGGACATTGCGTTGTCAATGATAAAGAGATTTTTATCCTCAATAAATCTACTCCGGTCGAAACTCTGGCTTCCATTATTGCTCAGGGATTAGCCAATCATGCAGAGAATATTCATTTGAAGCCGGTTGTTAGGGATTTCATCGAAAAAGAGATTCGAACATTAAGTATTAGAAATAATTTTAATCTTGAAGTTAAGTATTAGTTAGCGTTAAGTACACGTCATTCCTGCGCATGCAGGAATCTAATTGTATTGTCATTCTGAACGAAGTGAAGAATCCATGTATTTGTATTTTCCTGTAAATCAGCCTGGATTCTCACGGTCGCTACGCTCCCTCAGAATGACGTAATCGTAATTTTTATAGAATCTCAAATACAGGAATCTATTTAAACGATAATTATCATTCTTATTAAATTTGTATTATGGAAGTAAATCTAAAATTAGACAAAAACATGCGTATCATAGGTACTAATGCTCTAGGGCATGAAACTTACTTCGATACTCATACTCAATCAGGTGGTGATGATTCTGCGCCTACTCCAATGGAAATTGCTCTCGAAGCTATGGGAGCGTGCGGTTATCTGGATGTGATTTCAATAATTCGTAAAAAGAGAAAAACTGTTGTCGATCTCAAAATTAACCTGAAGGCTGAACGCGCGAAAGACCATCCTATGGTAATAACTGATGTCTGGATGATTGTAGAACTGATCAGTCCCGATGCTGAATTGGCAGAACTGGAAAGAGCTGTTCAGTTATCACAGGAAACATACTGCGGAGTTGCGAATATGTTCAAAAGATCTGGTTGCAATGTCTCTTATGAGTGTGTATTGACAAGACCATAACGGTGTCATTCCTGCGTATGCAGGAATCTAACTGTATTGTCATTCCGAACGAAGTGAGGAATCTGGATGAATATCGAATATTGAACACCGAATAACGAAGTTGAATACAGTAAAAGGCAGTTATTCTGAACGCAGTGAAGTGCCGGAAGCCTGACGAAGTGAATACAGTGTATTTGTATTAACTAAACACTAATCACAATTCACTAAAATGCTGTCATTCCTGCGAATGCAGGAATCTAGTCCGAATAAATACTGGATTCTTCAGTCGCTACGCCCCATCAGAATGACAAACTTGAACTTTCTGATAAAATCAATTAAAATTATGGATGTAAAATTATGCAGATTAAATTATATAACTCTCTGACAAAGACCATTGAACCCTTTCAGCCTGTGGAAACTAATACAGTAAAAATGTATTCATGCGGGCCTACAGTATATAATTATGCCCATATCGGCAATATGCGAGCCTTTCTTTTTGCTGATATTCTTCAGAGAGTCTTGCGAGTCGTGGGCGAATATCCTGTCAGATGGGTGATGAATATTACAAACATTGACGATAAAACTATCCGCGATAGTGCACTTAATGCTAACACTTGGAAATCCGAAATGGGCAGCCAATCTGATGATCCAATAGATAATCTGTTAAAATTCACGGATTTTTACACAAAATCCTTCATTGAGGATATTAATACTCTCGGAATAAAAGCTGAAGATTTCGAAGCTATGCCGAGAGCCACTGACTATATCGAGCAGATGAAAGGATTGATCACCGATCTGTTCCACAAAGGTCTGGCTTATGTTTCCGAGGGGTCTGTTTATTTCAATGTAAACAAATGGAGACAGGTTGATACTTACGGCAAATTATTCAAAATTGATTTTGAGAATTTCAAACCCGGAACCCGCGTCGATACCGATCAATACGAACGCGAGCAAGCCAGTGATTTTGCTTTATGGAAACTAAAGAAACCAGGTGAACCTTTCTGGAGCTTTGATCTCGATGGTCAAAACTGTGACGGACGCCCCGGATGGCACATTGAATGTTCCGTAATGGAAAAAGAAATTCTTGGATTACCTTTTGATATTCACACAGGTGGTGTCGATCTCAAATTTCCTCATCACGAGGATGAAATCGCTCAGAGCAAAGCCGGTTACGGTATTGAACCTACATTGTTTTGGTGTCATAATGAATTTCTTGAGGTCGAAGGGGAGAAAATGAGCAAATCTCTCGGCAACTTCTTCACCGTCAGAGATCTGATGAACAAAGGATTGAACTCCCTAGATGTAAGATATCTTATGCTTTCATCTCACTATCAATCTGTACTTAATTTTACTTTCGATGGCATTACAGCCTCGGGAAAGGCACGTCAGCGCGTTCAGGATTTTATTTATGATATATTCGATAATAATGCCGGAAGTGAATCAGCAGACGCTGTAAGCCTAAAAAACAGAGTCTATGAGCATCTTGGCAATGATCTTCACACACCGCAGGCTTTAGCTGAGGTTTTCTCCTTCATCAATAACAACCCTGCAAAAACATTAAATTCTACAACCAGAACTGAATTGATTGAGTTCTTCAAGGATCTCAACCGAGTGTTCAGTGTCTGGGAGATCAATCCCAGAGCCGAAGTAGAAATTCTTATCCCTCAGAACATCAAAGATATGGCTGAAGAAAGACTCAAAGCAAAGCAAGAAAAAAACTGGGCAAAATCCGACGAATTGCGTGACAAGCTGAAAGCAGATGGCTGGCTCGTAAAGGACAACAAAGAAGGCTACACACTAGAGAAAATATAAATATAGATATAAAATGCATTCATTCCTGCAATCACAAAGTAAAACCGAAACTAGTAAATTTCATGTAGGGGCGGGTTCTAAACCCGCCCTTGACATTTTCATCCTGTAGGGACACGGCGTGCCGTGTCCTAGTATTCTCTCATCACTACCCATAAATTTTTCTCTTGGATTTCCCCTTTCTTTTATTTACTTTCGTATAAATAAATCATTACCGGAGGGTTAAGCCATGAAAAAGCCACAATTATTGTTCGCAATTTTTTGTATTATCTTCTTTTCCAATCAGGCTTTCTCGGCTGAGATACTAACTACCAAATATGGTTTCACAGCGGCTTCTCTTCGAGGTAGCTTTAATACTGATGAAGGTTACCCCAATGATCCATTATTGCCCTTTTTTGTAAATGCGGTTGGAAATGGTTTTTCAATTGGAGGTGCCGTATTGATGCCTATCAACTATTTAAGCGATTATTATCTGGAGTCCAGACTAAGAATGAGCCTTAGCTTTGACTATTATAAAGATTTAAAGTCTGAAAAGTATGGTGCTAGTTATCCAAGCCTTTATACTAGTAATGGAGAAACTTACGATCGTTCTTTCGGAACTATTTATACGATAAACAAAGATTTCAGTCGAGTAAATCTTGAATTGCAGTATTCCGTCAAATTACCAGAAATCTATTTGGTACTTAATGTTGGATCTCTGGTGTATTATACAACACAAAATCATGAAATACGGAAGCTAAATATAAATAGTGGCGACGCAGGACGGTTAGACACATTGAAAAGTAATTTTCCTATTAAGCCATACATTATCCGATATGAAGATAATTTCCGAACTGCAGTTTTCGGAGAAGGCTCGGATAAATCCATTCCGGTATTTGGTACTGGTTTATCTCTTGGAATTGGAACCGAGTTCAAAATAGCAAATATTACATTTACACCAATGATTAGTTCAAAAATCCAAAAATATTTTCAGAATATTCTATTCTCTTTGGATGTTTTGTTCTAAATTTACCAAATTGCAATTTGTGTAAATATTGCAATTCTGAATTTTTCTGTGGCTCTCCGTGTAAATGTAATCTTTTTGAAGAAAATTAGAAAAAAAACATGCAAATGATGCAAAAAGTGCAATCAATGCAAAAAATGAAGCAGTGTTTGTTAGCTAAAAATCAAACTTGAGTCGGACTTCCCAATCTTTCTGGTTGCGGGATACGTTTGATGGAGGATTAACAGATTTGCTGAATTGAAAAAATAGAGATTTGAGCAAATCGGGATATAATATCATTCCAATTGGGATTTCAGCGGTAAATTCATTATTATTCATGAAGTCAGCGACAGTACCGCCAACATTCCACGTTATACCGCCTACCTGACCTGTAAGTTTCAGCTTTGCATTTTGGAAAGAACCTCCCTGCAGATCAATGTCTGCACTAGAGATAAAAGACCCCTGAAGCATTTCTGTAACTGATTTCGAAAGCATAGCCGCTACAGTCGAGGCACCAATTTCATCAACGCCGAGAGCTTTACCTCCATTGGACGGTGTCTCGAATTCTGTTTTGGTCATACCGAAACCTAGCAGGAAAAGAGCATTCTCCCGAATTTTTGTAGAATCACCCCTGGCTGATTCACCATCTAGATTATAGTCAAATGTTACAAGCGGACTGTTTTTCGAACCGGAGATGTACATATCAACCGTAAAGTTTCTCGTTCTATTCTTGAGATTTGTCTGACCACGATATGTAGCTTTTAAATTCAATCCGGGATTATCCATAGAGCCTGTCGGAAAGCTGACATTGCCACCGATATTAAATACTTTGATAAATTTCATCGTTGAATTTTGTTTTAATATCAAATCGCCAATAATTAAATTCTGCTTTTTGGCAGGATCAACATAATAATGAATAGCCGTATTCGGATCCTTTGTTGTAACAACAGCGTAAACCTGACCGAATCGGTTTATTTCCATAAGAACTTCCATCGGATTAACAAAGTTTACATACATGTCGTAATGAATTATATCCGCAAAACTTTTACCGGCATTAGCAGACTTTTGCTTATCCTCTTGTTTCCTGTTCTTTTCGTTGTCGGTTATAGCTTTATCGATTGAATCTTTATTGAATTCATTCACGATCAGCTTAGAACCTTTTATCTCATATTTAAGACCTGTATTCTGCAGCTGATCTCTGGTTTCTACTACAGGCATGTTGATGCGGGATTTAAGAATGGAAACATCACCAGATAAATAAGGGTCAGAAAATGAACCATAGAATCTTATTGGAGCTTTTCCCGAAGCAATTATGAAATCACCATATAATGTGGGCATGTTCTTGATAGACTGCATTCCGAGAAGTTTTATTCCTTTGGACTTTGTGTAAAAATCAAATCCTTCAATATCAAAATTCTTTAGTTTAACAGTTCCATCAATATAGGCTTTGCCATTTAGAAGATCAGCAGGATTGTTTTCCAAAACTACATTCTTTAATGTAAGATCATCCTTTATGACATTTATGTCTCCACTTGCGGTGTAATACAGATTATTAGTCACCATCAGAAAATTGGCCCTCTTGGCTGTAATCAATCCACCATAGAATATGTCCTGTTTGGTGCCGGTAACATTGATTGTAGCGTCAGCCGTGCCCTTCATATTGGTAATTACAGGAGGAATGAAAGGTCCAACGATTGCTAGAGGAAGGTCGTAAGCCTTTGCGATTATTATTACCTGTCTTCCATCAATAAACCTGTCTCCTTCGCCATAAATAGCTAAATCAACAGGAAGAGTTTTTACCCCAATATTCAAGATTTCCTTTTTTGTGGTAGTATTCTGTAAATGAACAAACCCGGTTAAATTCTTGTTAGAATAATCTGCCGATCCGCTCAGCCAGCCCAGATAGCTGTCCTTGGACATTAAATCGCCAGTTTCAAGCTTCATGCTCATTACTGGAGAGTTCAGACTGTCATTAATAACAAGATTGAATTTCTTAAGAGAACCTGAGAGATCCTGAGTATATCTCTTGTAATTATCTGGAATAAAATAGTTTATTTCGTTTATCGGGAAATCACTAACTGTGACGCTAAAATTCTTTGCATAATCTGGATTGATCATGCCACTTATCAGGATCTTTTCGGCTCCACTTCTGTGCATTGTAATATTTCCAATATCCAGACCTGATCTTGTTAACTGCATATTAATCTGTTCACTGTTATTCCAGTAAAACTTGTTGATGAATGCCGTTTTAAGTGAATCAATTTTGAATTCATAGTTGTCTGTATTGAACGTCAGGAGCCCTCGAGTACTGAAGTCCAGAAATCCATTCAGCACCGATGACATTTTCATTGTCATTTTATCGTTCCGGTAAAAGAACTCAGCGTATGGCTTTTCAAATATTAGCGAATTTATTAAGCTCTCTGTGTGTCCATCTAATTTTAAAGATACTTCATCGAAGTTTGGGAGAGAATCTTGAAGATTCATAACAACCTTAGCCGAAATATCCATAGGATTTAAAGAAATATTGGCCAATGAATTCTGATAATGAAAATTAGTAACCTCCAGACTCTTCAAATCCATTATACTCGAGTTTTCATCTACGTTGACTGTCATATCAATTTTTGCTTTACAGGAAAGTTTATCCTGGTGAATTGCAATTGCTATAGGCGTTATATCCTTAACTGTTGCTTTCAGGTTCATAGCGAATGGCTTAAAACTCCCATGTTGCCTGTAATTGAACTCATAAGGGGAATTGTTATTATCAGAATTACTTGTTAGTCCGAAAACCTTTTTATTAATCAACGTAACAAGTTCTCCAACCGGATAATCGGAGATAAACGCAAAGTCAGCAACAGCAAATCTGCCGGACAAATCAATTTCAAACAGATTTGAATTTACGATTATTGATCTATTGCCATCTTCAAATTTCTGTACGTCCACATCTAAGTCGAAAGGCATTAATGCTCGGTTTTTGAATACCATATTGTCGATCTGAGCATTAAGTTTTGTATTCATTTCATCGGGATTAAATCCTACGCCGGCAATTTTAATTGTTGATTCAACATACTCCGGAGCCATCTCATTCACGAACATTTTCGCCATATTGAATTCATCTAGTTTCAGAATAAGATTATATGCAGGATTTTTTAGATCAGCAAAATCCAGATTACCAGTAATATTCACTTTTGAATAATCGGAGGAACGGATGGTTGAATCCTTATAGCCGTGTCTCAGTGCTAGGCGAAGAGTATCTATATTTATCTTGGCACCCGTTGAAACTTGAGCATATAGATTCATTTGTCCGATATTATATTTGTTAAAATCAGAATTAGTGATTTTTAGATACACTTTTGAATTCATTTTTTGAAAGTCTGTACCGCTTCCAGTGAGATTTACATCACCATTAAAGTTGCTTATTAGCTCATTTTTTTCTAGTAATCCACCAAGATTGAAATCTTCGAAAGTAAGATTGATTTTATAGAACAATTTCTCGTGGAAGCCTATTCCTATTTGTCCATTGAATTTGCCGTTTGGTGTCTTAATTTTCAGATTAGAATAAAGCGAATCATTTGTATAAACTGCCGAGATATTTTCAATTTCAACAACATCAAAGTAAGGGAGATCGACTTGATAATATTCAAGAATCTTCTTGAAATCATTCTGTACGATCTCTGAATGACTTATTGTAGCCGTAGCCTGCATGCCTTTTGAATTAATGGCTTCCTTTAATTTTCCATTGATGAAAATATGACTTTTGCCTTTGTCAATTTCAAGATTACTAAAGTCAAGATTATTCGGTTTCCCGGAAGCGATAAATTTCAAATCAATTGATTCATCCAAAGGAGGGATGCTGTTAACAAATTTATTAAGTGATCTTAGAGTTATATTTTTTAGTGCAATATTCCCATTATAAATGGAGTTCTGTATCGACGAATCAGATATTGACTTGAAGATATTAAACTCCTTGCTGGAAGCAGTAATATTAACATCGGCAACATTGGTCAATAACTGCATACGACGAATCTCGACACCCGGATTCTTAGCAACTAACTCTAGACTTAGGTTTTTCACTTTGAAATTGTTATTTACCTCTTCGAATTCAAATTTATCAATCTGGGCGAATATAATATCCTTCAATAACTCTGCTTTGGCTTTTAATTTGACATTTAGATTCTTTAGCTTAAGATCAGAAAAGTTGAAATTATTATTAGAATCCCTCGGTGTCGGGTCATAGACTATCATTTTACCGTTGATGATCTCTAATTTTTGCAGATCAAATATCCAATTAAGCTTTTTTGACGCAGAAGTATCAGTGCTTGGTTTTGTGAAATGGGCAAAATTCCAGGAATTATCTTGTGTGTTCTTGATTAACTTTATAGATGGGTTATCCAATTCTATCGATTTGATATAAAGGTAATTACTTAGAATGGGACTAAAGGAATATTTTATCTGGACTCTATCAACAAAAGCTAAAGTATCCCCAGCTGCTAACAACCTTAAATCCCAAATTTGAATACCTTCGAATGGTAGTATTTTTATGTCCGAGACTTCTATCCTACCTTCCAATTGATTATTGACGACATTAAGAACCCATCCATAAAATGTAGCTCTAAACCATTTGGATTGAGATAGCCCAATAAAAGCAGCTGATATTATTGTAAAGATCAATAGAATAAAAACAGCAAAACGTAGAAGAATTTTGCGAAATCGGGCAAATCCAGATTTTTTTCCTGGTTCATTCGTTTGTTCAGCAGTATCTTCTACGCGATCATCTGGCTCTATATTATTTTTATCGTTTTCGGACATTCACAAATAGAAATTTCACTTTATAATAAACTTATTACTTAGATACGTATTAGTAGATTTGTAATTTAATAAATATGATGCAATTTAAATATTAGATTTACATTAATTTAAATTAAGAAAAGAAATTGATGTTTTTTTCGTGATAGATATATAAATTAAGTAAATTTGAAAACCTTAAAAACTCTTTTATCATTAAGGGATACAATTGGCATCTAAATTATCGCTCAGAGTTCGTCTTTCGATATGGTATAGTGCTATCGTTGCAATATCTTTACTTGCATTCGGAGCATATACCTATTTCTCTGTTATGAATGATCTACACTCCAATCTTGATGCTTCACTTGCCAGGGTTGCTACTTCTTTGGACTATGTGATAAAGAAGAAACCTAAAAGTGAATTTAGAAAAAATAAATCAGACAAATTAAAGAATGATGATAAATTCGAATTATTTCGGGAGAGTGAACGTGCCAGATTCGTTGGTCCGTTGCGTCCTAATATTTCTAAATCAGCAGAATCTGAAGAAACGCCGGATATAGTGTGGTCTGCCGTTTATGAACATATCCTTTTAAATCCAAGAAATTATTTCATTCAGGTTGCAGACACTAGTAATGAAATCATCTGGAGATCAAAGAATCTAGCTAATGATTCACTGCCAAAATTGGATGATATTGAAATGTTTCTTAGAAAGGACACAATCGCACTAAAAGATAAAGATTCTTTAATTACCCTAACTTATGATAAAGATGCTTCAGTAAAAATCGATTCTCTATTTGCTAACCTTAATATTCATGGAGAAGCTGTCAGATTATTAGTGAAGCGAACTGACAATGCCATCATATCAATTGGTTATATTCTGTCAGACATAAATTCTACTACAAATCAGCTGTTTGCCATTCAGATTATAGCTTTCCCGTTCATCTTGATAATTTCGGTTATTGGTGGGCTTTTGCTTTCAAAAATTTCATTAAAAACAATAGAGAACATCACTCAGGAAGCTGACGCCATCTCAGCCAGCAATCTAAGTAACAGGTTGCCTGTCATCAACACAAATGACGAAGTAGGGCATTTAACACGAACCCTAAATCAAATGATAGAACGATTGGAAAGTTCATTCAATCAAATTAAGAAATTTACCTCTGATGCTTCTCACGAACTCCGTACACCTCTAACAATTCTTCAGGGAGAACTCGAAATAGCTCTTCACAGTCAGAAGACTCCGGCCCAATATGAGGATATAATAATCAGTGCCCTCGAAGAAGTTGCTAGATTGACGAACGTTGTAGAAACCCTGTTGGATTTATCAAGAGCAGAAAGTGGTCAGGTTAAGATGAACCTGACAGTCGGCAGTTTAACTAAACTTTTAAATGATATATCCGAAGATGCAGAGATTTTAGCAGAATCAAAAGGGGTGAATGTTACTTCTGAGATCGAAACAGATGTTGAACTTCCTTTTGATGGTGCGAGAATGCATCAGGCGATATTGAACATTGTCGATAACGCTATCAAATATACTAAGAAAGGTGGAAGCGTATTAATTCAATTAATCAAAACAAAGGATAGCGCAGAAATAGTAATTTCAGATACAGGGAACGGCATTCCGGCTGATGATCTCCCTTATATCTTTGACAGATTATATCGTGTTGACAAAGCACGTTCAAGCAACATCTTTGGTGTTGGACTTGGTCTGGCAATTGTTAAATGGATAATCGAAGGTCATAACGGCAAAATTTTTGTTGAAAGTGAAGTCAACAAAGGTACAAAATTTACGATTCGGCTTAAACTAAAGCATTAATAGTAAATTTATCTCAAACAGATATAAGAATAATTCTTTAACTCTATCCCCAATCCGCACAAAATACATGCCCGGAGTCAAGCCGGAGACATCGATTCTTTGTCCGCAGAGGGGAAGATAGTTAGACTATTTGCATTATATTACTGCATCTTTTGCATTTTTTTTTGCATCTTTTGCACTATTTTAATGAATAATAAGTTATATAAAATGTTTGTAACCTCTTTATATTTCAATGACATTTCTTTTGGGTTTGCACTTTTGCATCAATTTCAACGCTTTTTTTGATTTCAGGTCGCTCCGATGGAGATTTGGTTCGTTCTGTTATTTTTTTTCTACAAACAGTACGCTACTACGTAGCTCATTTCAAGGAACAACGAGCAAGGATTAATGGGCAATAAATACAGAATTTTCCTCACTCTAACGCTCTCCGACAATTGGAGAGGGAATTAATGCTATTACCACCCCGTCTCGACTGCGTCGATCCACCCCTCCTTAAAAATGAGGGGAAAGAATACAATGCAATATGCGAAAAAGAAGGTAATTTTTCAAAGAAACGGTTTTAAAAGGAAATATATATTATATTTTTATAAACTTGCTAACCTTATCCCCTATTCTCACAAAATACATCCCCGGAGCCAAGCCGGAGACGTCTATTTTCTCTTTGTATTCAGATTCGATAAGTTTAATACCTAGAACTGAATATATTGCAATTGGTTTAGTTGTTACCTGCTTTATTTCTATGAAATCCGTAGCCGGATTGGGGGAAACCTCAAAATCAGTATCGATTTTTTCTTCCACCACATCTGTCCAGTCGCGGGTGTATTTGTATATATAATCATATTCAAGAATTACATAAGCAGTAGTATATGAGGGAATTTGAATGCTCAATACGATATATGAATAACCATCATTGGGTTTTGTATAGGCAATTTTAACATTTCTCCAATTCTTACCTCCGTTATCTGTCATAACTACATGACTAACTTCGCTTGCACCTATTCCGAAATTTTCATCATAAAATTTTATATCATCAATAGGTACTCCATTGTACATAGTATCTCTTTGAATATCAAATGTTTTTCCACCGTCTGATGTATGATATATAACTTGTGTCCAAACATTAAACCCTTGATATAGTATTTTTTTTCCACCGGATATCCATCCTTTTTTTTCATTAATAAAGTCAAAATGAAATCCATAGGTAGGCTTGGGAACTGTATCAAACGATTTCCACCCATCATGAACCCAAATTATATATTCTTTCCTTAATGAGTCTGGAGTTGTTAACCATGTTAAACCGCAAATTAGATTTCTATTTACAATTTCAAATTCAGCAAAACTAATGCCTGGCGGTCTGATCATTTTATTCCAAGTTTCGCCACCATCAATTGTTTCTAAGTAAAAACCATCTGAATCATTATTACATGGTCTCTTACAACCTTCAATAATACCATAATTTTCGTCAAACATTCTAATTCTGAACAAATAACAATTCTTTATATAGGTTGATTTATGCCAAGTTTTGCCGCTATCAGCTGTTCTAACTATTAAACCTGAATCACCCACAGCAATAAATATTTTTCTGCTGGGATAAGCTATATCATGTAAATCAGGCACCCAATACTCATTTCCAAAATCAATAAAATATGCAGAATCCGAAAAGATTGTATTCCATGAATCCCCCCCGTCTGTTGTTCTCCTGAAATAATAGCCACCTGCACCATATAATGCACCGTATATCATGCAATTTAATGAATCGAAACATTTTATTGATCTATATGAACTATAGGTCATTTTTGTTGAGTAATCTGGTCTTGTATCAACTTTCTTCCAGTCTTTGTCTTGAGAATGGATTGAATTACAAAAGGATAATAATAAAATCAAACCTATAGAAATTTTTTTCATTTGTCTCTCCTAGAAAAATCAATCAACCCTAGGGTTAACCATAGGGTTGATGATAAAATGTATGTATTACAACTTGACAAATTTACTGACTCGATCTCCTATCCTCACAAAATACATCCCCGGTGCCAAGCTGGAAACATTGATTCTTACTTTTTCCACTCCTTTCCAAGGAGGGGTGTCACGAAGTGACGGGGTGGTCTGTATTTCACCCAATACATTATAAATCCTCACATCGCTTTGATCGGACACAGCAAGCTGTGTCCCTACGGAGATTTCTATGAAATCCGTAGCCGGATTGGGATATATCATTGATTCATCATCATTTACTTTAGGTATATCAGTCCCTATTGGTGTTCTCCACATATTTCCAGAGAAATCTGCGATTAGAGCTGTGCTTTTGTTTATCTTAGCAACATGCATGACCGCTGGTGTTGCTTTGATTAATGCTTGTGTTGAATCCTGAGACCATGTTTCTCCGGCATCATGTGTCCAGAAGATTTTGCCCTGTGGTCCCGCTGCTATCCCATTTTCTTTATCGCAGAAATCTACTTCTGTCAAACCACCTCTTGGACTTACTAATGCATTAAATTTTTCTACCCAGGTTTTACCGCAATCAGTTGTCTTGTGAATCATGTCATAAGATGCATCGCCAATATCTGCTCTCCTATTGCCTGTTACATAACCAAAAAGAGAATCAGAAAAAAACATACCATTAGGTGTTCTATATTCAGGATCATATTTCGGAAAAGATTCAGGATATTCAGTCCATAAGTCTTCTTTTATATCGTACTGAAAAAAACTGATTGGACTATCTGCCAATAGATACAGTTTAGTCGAAGAGACTAATTTTATATCTCCAATGACTAATGGTCTTGGAAGCTTCAAAATTTTATATGTTTTAAAACCATCATCTGAAAAAGCAATATTACGATAAGTACCCATAATACCATTTAAAGAATCGAGTAAACTGATATGAATTAAGCCATTAGTAAACAAATCCATTTTAATTTGGAACTGAACCCATGTTTCGCCTCCATCGGTGGTTTTCAAGAAATAGTTGGAATCACATGAGGCAATACAGAAGTTTTTAGTGGGATAACATATATTTTGAACCTCAAACCATCCTAAATTATTATCATTAAAATTATATACCATTTTCCAGGTTATACCTCCATTAGTTGTTTTGATGATTTGTCTAAATGAGGGATAAGTTTCAAAGTTGGCACAAGCCATGATATTCAAAGAATCAGCTTTTGAAATGCCAGTAAAATTGGAGGAATAGGGAAGCTTCAAGTTAACAGCCCAATTATGTGTTTCTGAATGCGAAGAACCTAGTAAAGAAACAAGAAACAAAATGCAAAAAAGTATATTTTTATGAATCATAGGAGTGTCTTTTCTAATTAGGTAAAGATTGAATTGAAGACGACTCAATACGCTCTTTAGTGTGGATAGTAGCATAATATACTCGTTTGAAATGTGATTAAATCTATATTAAAACAATAAATACAAAATCAGAGATATACCACTAACCAAAGCTTTTTGTGTTTTTTTCTTACTATTCAAACATACAATAATATAATTTATAAAACAAATGTAATATTAAAATATAATCTTTTAGTTGTGCTTTTATGATAGATGATAATTATATTTGAATAAACTAAAATATATTTAGGTTGGTTTTGTTCAAAGTAAGATTGTAATCCATTATATTCTTTGCATGTCTTCGCTACCTAATCTTTAAGAAAAATCATCAATAAGTGAATTTATCACATTCACTATTATTAATTCAATGTGTTGCATCAGTTAATAAGTGTTAAATAGATGAAGAATAATTTTTTACTTTTTCTTTTAACATTTAAACTCTTATTTTGCATATTGCTTTATTGCATCTTATTAAAAGAGTTATTTAATTATTGAAAAGGAAAGTTATGTCGATCTTAAGAAAAAAAGACCATTACAAAATTGCCTGGCTTCCGGGCGATGGCGTTGGCGTTGAGGTTCTTGAAGCCGCTAAAATTGTTTTTGACAAATTAAATCTTAATGCAGAATATATCCATGCTGATATTGGATGGGAATTCTGGTGCAAAGAGGGTGATGCCTTTCCACAAAGAACCATCGATATTCTTGGCAATGTCGATGCCGCTATGTTTGGAGCAATTACTTCCAAACCTATGAAGCAGGCAGAAGAAGAACTTGTTCCGGAATTACAAGGCAAAAATCTGATTTATCGCTCTCCAATCGTAAGGATGAGACAGCTATTTGATCTTTATAACTGCCTCAGACCCTGCAAAGCTTACCCCGGCAATCCATTAAATTTCAAAGAGAATATTGATATCGTAGTTTTCCGTGAAAACACAGAAGATCTATACTGCGGTGTTGAATTTAATCCGGTACCTGATGAACTAATAGCAACTCTCACCAAGCTTAGTAGCCCATTTTCGAAGTTTGCAGAACTCAAAGGTAATGAATTTGCTGTGTCATGCAAGATCAATACTCGTTTTGGTTCTGAGAGAATTATACGTGAAGCATTTGAGTTTGCTAAGAACAATGGACGTAAGAAAGTTACTATTGTTCATAAAGCAAATGTGGTTCGTGCTACAGACGGATTATTCCTTGAAATATCCAAGGAAGTTGCAAAGGATTATCCTGAAATCATCTACGATGAAGCGAACATCGATGCAATGACAATGTGGTTGATTAAGAATCCATTTAATTATGATGTACTGGTTGCACCAAACCTTTATGGAGATGTTATTTCGGATTTAACAGCACAATTGGTTGGTGGACTCGGATTTGCCTGCTCAGCCAACATCGGTGAGAAATTAGGTGTTTTCGAGCCATCACATGGTTCAGCTCCGAAATATTCCGGTTTGTACAAAGTTAATCCAATCGCCACTATTCTTGCCGGAAAGATGATGCTTGATTATCTTGGTGAATTTGAGATGGCTGAAAGACTTGAAAAAGCTACTGCTCAGGTGATAGCTGATGGCAAAGTCCGTACCTATGACATGGGTGGCTCATCATCAACACTTGACTTAGCAAAAGCTATAGCAGAGAAATTGTAATTCAGAATGATCAACTGGACTGAATTTTATCACTATCTCGCAGATGCGAATCTGTTATCAAGTTAATTAGAAAAATATATTTAATAATAATTTATGTAAATAATTATGAGCGATACCCAGAACCAGACAGGCATTATCCGCCAGACAATCAATGAAGTCACTACTCCATTTAAGGATTTGTTCAAAACATCGAAGGCACTGTTTGGTATAAATCTTTCCTACTTATTGGAAGGTCTGACCTATTTTGGAATGCTGACCTTGCTGGCATTGTTTTTCAATCAGTCACTAAAACTGACTGATATACAGGCAAGTCCTATGGTGGGCTTTCTCACCGGCGGAATAACAATTGCTATGCTTTTCCTCGGAGCAACAGTGGATTTTATGGGTATTCGCAAAGCCTTATTGATTGCTCTATCCACCATGATGGTCGGAAGAATCATAGTTACTCTATCCCCACTTATTGGTGGGGATACGGGTATGTGGTCAAATTCACATCTGATAGCAATGGGTGGTATTGTTGGTATAATTATTGGCTACGGTATCTATCAACCTGCTTGCTACACTGCAGTAAAGAAGTTGACAAATGCTAAAACCTCAGCGATGGGTTATGCAATGCTTTATGCATTGATGAATCTTGGAGGCTTCCTACCTGGTTTTATTTCTCCTCCGGTAAGAGATAAATTTGGAATTTCAGGTGTATTTTGGGTATATGTCCTTTTGACATTTATTGGGATAATTGTAGTAATGTTTCTTCTCACAAAAGCTTCTTTAAAAAAAGCTTTAGATGAGAACCAGACTATCGAAATTGAAGAGAAAGAAACGAAAGCTGAAGCACCCTTAAAGCAAAGAATTTTCAATTATGCAAAACGTTTCCCTTATAATGATTATCGTTTTCTTTTCTTTATATTTATCCTAATTCCTGTGCAAACATTATTTGCTCATAACTGGCTGACTCTTCCACAGTACTGCTCAAGAGCATTCAGTGGAGTTGTGAGTGAGTACTTTGAATTTTTCGTTAATCTCAATCCGATATTTATTTTTATACTTACTCCTGCTATTGCTGCATTGACTTCAAAGAAGCATACATACAAAATGATGATTTATGGTACAATTGTGATGGCTTCTGCACCATTTTTGCTTGTTTTAGGTCCAAATACCACAATATTGATGTTATATATTATCGTTCTTACAATTGGTGAAGCTATGTGGCAGCCACGTTTCCTGCAATGGGTCGCTGAAATCGCGCCTAAAGATATGACAGGTATCTATATGGGACTTGGTCAATTTCCATGGTTCCTGACAAAGGTATTAACAAGTTTTTACTCAGGATGGTTTCTAACAAAGTATTGTCCCACAGGAGTTCCACCTCAGGCAACACATACTGAATTTATGTGGCTAATATACGGCTTCATCGCAATAGCAAGCCCTGTAGGATTGATTCTTGCAAGAAAGTGGATGCTCAAAGGTTTTAAAGAACAGCACTAATTTTTGGCAAAAGGAATATGAAAGATATAATCATACATGAAGTTGGTATGCGGGACGGACTCCAAATGGAGAAGAAAATCGTCCCACTTGAAATTAAAATTAAATGGATTGAAACACTTATCGAATCCGGTATAAAATTCATACAGGTTGGCTCATTCGTTAATCCTGATAAAATGCCACAGATGAAGGATACATCTGACATATTCGCGCATTTCAAGCAAAGCAATGTTACAAAGGATGTTTATCTTTCAGCTCTTATCCTCAACGAGAAAGGTTATGAGAGAGCTGTTTCTGCTGACGTTGACATGATTTGTATGGGAGTATCTGCTAGCGATACTCATTCAATGAAAAACACGGGAATGACAACTGACGAAGCCACTGATAGAATTATTAATATTGCTAAAGAAGCTATAAGATCCCGGCAAAATATTCAGGTATCTGTACAATCTGCATTTGGTTGCGGGTTTGAAGGGGCAATAGATGAAAACAAGGTATATTCAATTGTTGAAAAATATTTAGAAGCTGGTATTACAAAAATAAGTTTAGCTGACACAGCTGGTCATGCTAATCCTGCTCAGGTTAAAAGAATGTTTAATAAAATTAATTCTTTGAATGGGGACATTCAAATTGCCTGCCATTTCCATAATACGTACGGTATGGGACTAGTAAATACTCTTACAGCAATCGATTCAGGAGCGACATATATTGAAACAGCTTTTGGTGGACTCGGTGGCTGCCCGTTCACAAAATTAGCTTCGGGAAATGTCTCAACAGAAGATTTTGCTCATATGATGCAGAATATGAATCGACCTTCTAACATAAATTTAAACACACTTATCTCGCTTGCTGAAGAAGCTTCCATTTTCTTCGAAAAGCATTTACCCGGTTATATTTATAAATCCGGACCTATTAATCATTAATAATAAACTAATAGTGATTTTATGAAAATTTTAGAAGGTATAAGAGTTCTTGATTTGACAAATGTTCTTTCCGGACCATTTTGTACTCTGCATCTGGCTTGGCTTGGAGCTGAAGTAATAAAAATTGAAAATCCTGTCGATGGTGATCTTGCCCGCAAATTGGGTTGTGTTCCAGAATACAATAAATTACTAATGGGAACTAGCTTCCTTGCTCAAAATGCTAATAAAAAATCACTTACATTAAATCTCAAAGAAAGCAAAGCCAAGGAAATCTTTCTCGAATTAGCAAAAACCGCAGATGTGGTTGTAGAGAACTTTCGGCCAGGTGTTATGGACAGACTTGGTATTGGGTATGACAAGATTAAGGAAGTAAATGACAAAATTATATATTGTGCAATTTCGGGATTTGGTCAGACTGGACCTGATGCCAAGAAACCTGCTTATGATCAGATTATTCAGGGATTGAGCGGAGTAATGGCAATCAATGGAGATGAAAACCTTAATCCTTTGAGAGCCGGTTTTCCGTTATGCGATACAGTTGGAGGCCTTAATGCTGCTTTTGCTGTGATGTCTGCACTATTCCACCGCGAACGATCCGGTGAGGGACAATTCATTGATGTCTCTCTTCTTGATTCTGTAATGCCATTGATGGGGTGGGTAGTGGCTAATCTTATGATCGGTAATCAGGAGCCGCAGCTGCTAGGCAACGATAATTTCACAGCGGCACCATCGGGTGTATTCAGAACAAAGGATGGTTTTATAAATATAGCCGCAAATAAACAGGAACAATGGGAATCCGTTGCTGATGTCCTCGGTCTATCAGAATTGAAAGAAGATCTCAGGTTCAAGGAAAGAGACACGCGCAAAAAAAACAGGAAAGAATTAACTCCTTTACTAGAAAATGTTTTAGTCTTAAAAGGAACGGATTTTTGGGTCGAAACTCTTAATAAAAGTGATATACCATCCGGCGCAATTTTATCTCTTGAAGATTCATTGAATCAGTCTCAAATTGATCACAGACAGACTTTCAACGAAATTGATGTTCAGGGGATAGGAAAAGTAAAATTGTTCAATATGACTGCAAAATTCGAAAAGACACCGTGTTTTGTAGAATCGCCACCGCCATTGCTATCACAGAATACTGAAGATATATTAAAGACATTAGGTTATTCAATAGATGATATTCTTCAATTGAAGAAAAGCAAAATAATATAATTTATTTTGAGTTTTCTCGTATACTCGTATATTGGTATCATAATATGGTTTTTTGGTATGGTATTTTCTAGATGGATATTGATGTTTCACAATGATTTTGATTTATGAACGAATTAGGAAAAACAGTATTAATAATTGATGACGACAACTGGACACAGGTGTATATTACTAATGCACTTGAGAAAGGTGGCTACAGAACTATTAGTGCCGGAGATCCGTTCGTCGGATTGAATCAAGCAATTAATAAACAACCCGATTTGATTCTTCTCGATATCTTTATACCAACTTTTAATGGAGATATTCTTCTTCATATTATGAAGAATCTTGATGTAACAGTGAATATACCTGTTATCATACTGTCCGGACATTTAGATGCCTCGGTAATAGCTAAAACATATAAAATAGGGGCAAAAGGATTTATTACCAAACCATTTACAAGAGAAGTTTTACTTGATAAAATTCTTGAAGTATTAGGCGATGAGAATATGGTTGTAATAACAAAATAATAATATATTATGAGTTTTTTTCAAAAGGTGAATACAAGATATCGTATTTACCTTTATTTTTGTATGTTAGATCATTGTCAATATTATTTTTGATAACAGAGGAATTTATGAATCAAACGATTGTTCAGAAAATACTGGCTAAAGCTTGTGGCAGAGAATCGGTTCAGGTTGGTGAGATTGTTGAACCGGCTGTCAGCTTGGCTATGTCACACGAAAATGCTGCATTAGTTATTAATCAGTTTCAGGAAATTTATAAAGAAACTAATCTTGAAGCAAATGTCTGGGATCCTACTAGAATCGCAATTATTTTCGATCACCGCGTTCCTGCTGAAAGCTCAAAGACTGCAACCAACCATAAAAAAGTCCGGACTTTTATCGGAGAACAGAATATTACAAAATTCCATGACATTCGTGGTGACGAGATGGGGATTTGCCATCAGATTCTCCCGGAGATGGGTTATGTGAGACCAGGTTTCGTAGTTGTTGGAACTGACAGCCATACCACAAGTCATGGTGCTCTAGGTGCCTTCTCGTTCGGAATTGGTGCAACAGAAATGGCTTCAGTCTGGACACTTGGAACCGCTTTGAATGTTCAGGTACCTGCTACAATTAAAGTTGTTGTTAATGGTAAACTTGCTGAAAATGTACTACCAAAGGATTTAATTCTACATCTGATTGGAATCATATCTGCAGAAGGCGCAAATTTTAAAGTTATTGAATTTCATGGGGAAACCATCAGGAGTATGAGTACTTCAGGTAGATTGACCATCTGCAATATGAGTGTTGAAGCAGGAGCTACTTCAGGTATTGTGCCTCCCGATGAAGAAACAGTGAAGTATCTTAGAGAGACAGCAGGAGTAACAGATGAGTTAGAACTGATAATGCCTGACGAAGACGCTCAGTACGAAAGAATCATTGAAATCAATGCAGATACTTTAGTACCACAGCTGGCATGTCCTCATACAGTTGATAATGTCAAACCGGTTACAGATCTTTTGGGAATTAAAATCGATCAGATCGTTATCGGTTCTTGCACGAACGGCAGACTTGATGATCTTGAAATTGCTGCAAATATAGTTAGAAATAAGAAAGTGGCGAAGGGAACCAGAATGTTAATCTTTCCGGCATCTGGTAAAATCTACCGTGAAGCCATGGAAAAAGGCTATCTGATGGATTTGATGACTGCAGGAGCCGTCATAGTCAATCCGGGATGCGGTCCCTGCCTTGGAATACATCAGGGCGCACTTGGAAATGGTGAAAAAGCACTCTCAACTACAAATCGTAACTTCAAAGGAAGAATGGGCAATCCTGATTCTGAAGTATATCTTTGTTCGCCTGCTGTTGCCGCCGCCAGTGCATTAACCGGAGTAATCACAGATCCAAGAAAGGAAATGAACTAATATGTCAAAAGTAATATATAAACTCGAAGATGATATCTCTACCGATATTATTTATCCAGGCAGATTCATGGCGACTGTTCTGCCAACGGAGACACCGCAGTTTGCTTTTGCTGACCAGAAAGATCTGAACAAGATGCTGGTTGATGGCAAGGTTGAGAAAGAAAGTATAATTATTGCCGGCAAGAATTTCGGTTGCGGATCCTCGCGTGAGCAGGCAGTATCAACTCTTAAGGGATATGAGCTTGTTATTATTGCTCAGAACTTTGCCAGAATATTCACTCAGAACAGCGTCAATCTTGGGCTGAGAACTGTTGTATGTCCCGAAATCGATGCTGATGAAGGCGATGAGATTGAAATTTCAGATGATAAAGTCATCAACAAAACAAAGAACAAAGAATTTGGGATTATTCCACATCCAAAGTCAAGACAGGAAATCATTGATGCAGGCGGATTGATTGCTTTTACCAGAATGAGATTGCTGGCGAAATAGGATTAATTATTATTGAATATTAAATTGCAGGGGTTCAAAATTTTGAACCCCTATTCTTTTTGCCACAAAGTGGCTGAATATGAATAACCGAGGGTGAAAACCGTGGAATGTCTACCAACCCCCCTACGGTCAACCCACCTCGATGATAATGGGAAAAAAACACAATTGCACTAATTGCATCATGTTTTTTGAATTTTTAATCCCTTTAGGGATGGAATATGTATAGAAAATCATATATAAAATTGATTGTAATCCCGTAGGGATGACGCATACCAGTATTATGGGTTAATATTTTTTATGTCACCCCTAGCGGGATTTTTTGCTCCAAATGCAATATGCAAAATAGAGCATGATATAACAAAGAAACGGTTTTAAAAGGAAATAAAAATTATATAAATCATTGCATTGCAGGGATTCACTGCGTGTATCCTGTATTATTGCAGACACAGGCAATGTGTCCCAACAATTCGGACTATATATATAATTTTATTTACTAGAATATTTCATAAAAATAGCTTATTTTTCTTTTTTATATGATGATAAAGTAGGATATGAAAAAGTATTTTGCATTTCTTGTTATTGGATTTTTGACACTGTTTTTTACGTCGATGAATGCCGTACAGGACAGCAATGTAGTTTGGTCAACTAATATATGGCCAGTGAATGAAATTTTTAATCATCCTGATTCAAACTTTATTTTTATTAATCAAAATCAATTAAAAAGATTTGCTAAGATCGACGCCAGAACAGGTATCATCGTTGACAGTATTTATAATAAAGGGATGGTTATGGGGATTTCCAAAGATAATAAATACCTTTACACAAGAGGAAATACATTAGAATCTATCAAAAAGCTGGATATTAATACATTTCAAGCAATTGACAGTATTGATATGATAGGTGATGTATCCGAATTCAATCCCTTGTTCCCACTATCTCCATTAGTCACAATACAAGATTTTAAAATAACAAATGATAATAGAATTTTAGTCACACTGCTATTCGGTAAATATTTATTTGTAGTCTTAGATGCTAATAATCTGGAAATAATTAATAAAAAATTAACTCATTCAGTAAGTGATAATATATTTGGAGCAGGATCAATTGCTATTTCTCCAAAGAATGATTTATGTGTGATTCAACAACTATATCAAAGTCTTGAACAAGTACCGGATCCACCAACTTGGCAGAAGACAATTGTGTGGGACATGCTGAAAATTCAGCCAACTAATAAAATACTAGCAGAAGTAGGTGCAGCAGGCAACAATTTCCAAATATTCACATTCTCACCGGACGGTAAATATTTCTTTTTTAGATTTGATAAATTACGCATTTATGATACAAAAGATTTTTCAATATTTAAAGAGATAGATGCAACAAGATGTATTGATTTCACATCAAATAAAGATTTTTTTGTAATAAATTTAGACCCAGTTCTCGAATATTTTAATTTCTCAAATTTTGGTTTGCGTTGTACTCAGCCAATACAAAGTACCGGAACGTTTAAAATGTCAATTGACGATAAATATGTATATATATTTATATATGATGGGTCAACGTATAATTTAATTAAATCAAAATCTTGCATTAATTATACCACTGTTGTTGATAACACAGTCAGTACGCCAAAAATAACACTAAACTTGCCAGAGAATGAATTATTGATTACTGATCGGTCATTAATGGATATTCTATATTCCTATTCCATAACGAACATTAATGGAAAAATTGTTCAATCTGGAAAATTAGAAATGATTGAAGGACAGGGCAGGATATACCTAAAAGATTTTCAATCGGGAGCTTATTTCCTGATTATTAATAATATTTCTTACAAATTTATCATAACGAGGTAATCAATGAAAACAATTTTATCACTAGTTTTATCTCTGATTATCATTTCGTCATGTTATTCACAAAACAGAGAACCTGCTCAAAGACCATTTAGAATTGGAACAAATAATAATTATTATATTTCTGCTGATTCAAGCGATTTTAAAACTACAAAATTTTCTTGGGGTTTTATATGGTCACAAGATTACAGAATGAACAAAAAAAAAGAGGGTTGCTTGACCGGCAACCCTCAAGTAAAATTCAATTAAATGATTTTATCTTTTTTGCTGTGCATCGACAACTGCGATAGCAATCATATCGAGGATTTCATTGACTTCGGCATCTCGTTGGAGAACATGGACTGATTTCTTCATTCCAAGAAGTACCGGACCAATCGGATGTGATCCACCGATTCTGGCAAGTAGCTTATAAGCGATATTACCTGCATCGAGATTCGGGAAGATCAAAACATTAGCCCCATCCTTGATGTTGCTGAAGGGGAATATCATATCTAATATCTCGGGAACCACGGCTGTATCAGCCTGCATTTCACCATCAACAATCATGTCAGGTTTTCTTGCTTTGATAATCTTAAGTGCTGACTGCATCTTCGTAGGGGATTCACCTGTAGCTGATCCAAAATTGCTATATGACAAAAGTGCTACTTTGGGAGTAATATCAAATATTTTAACAAACTCAGCTGCCTGAATTGCGATATCGGCAATGTCCTCAGCTGTTGGATTCATATTCACTGTTGTATCAGCAAGGAAGTAAGTTCCAACCTTTGTCGTAATAGCATACAGACCAGACACTTTTTGATATCTCTCGTCTTTTCCAATAATTTTAAGTGCTGGTTTGATTGTCCATGGATAGTGGGATGTTAAACCTGAAATCATGCCATCGGCATCGCCCAAATGAACCATCATTGCACCAAGGTAATTAACAGAATTCATTCTTTCGTGTGCATGATTTTTTGTAGTACCTTTTCTTTGGCGAAGCTTGAAATATGATTCTGTATATTCCGAATGTTTAGGATTATTTATTGGATCAATAATTTCAATGCCTTCGAGATCATAATTGAATTCGTGAGCAATTTTTGTGATCTTCTCTTTGTTACCAATCAGGATAGGAGAAGCAATTTTTGTGTCAACAGCCTGCTGAGCAGCGCGAATGATCTTAGGTTCCTCGCCTTCGGGGAAAACAATTTTTTTAGGTGCGGACGCAGCTTTGCGGAATATAGGATTCATAATAACGTTTGCACGTCCCATTCTTATGTTAAGCTGTCTTTTGTATTCTTCAAAATCGGTAATTGGCCTGCGTGCTACTCCGGAGTCAACTGCTGCTTTTGCAACGGCAGGTGCTACCCATGTTAGTACTCTAGGGTCAAATGGTTTTGGAATAATATACTCGCGACCATAGCTCATTTCAGTAACACTATAAGCACGTTTCACAGATTCCGGGACGTCTTCCTTCGCTAATTTAGCAAGTGCATAAGCGGCTGCCTGTTTCATCTCTTCATTGATAGCTGTAGCATGAACGTCGAGTGCTCCTCTGAAGATGAATGGGAATCCCAAAACATTATTTACCTGATTGGGATAGTCAGAGCGGCCTGTTGCCATGATTACATCAGGTCTGGCTTCAAGAGCGTCATTATAAGTAATTTCAGGATCGGGGTTAGCCATCGCAAAGATAATAGGATTTTCTGCCATTGGTTTGATCATTTTCTTTGTTACGCAATCGCCCTGAGACAGACCTACAAAAACATCGGCACCAACAAGTGCATCTTCAAGTGTTCTTGCATCTGTTTCAACCTCAAAATCTTTTTTGAATTCATTCATGCCTTCAGTTCTACCCTTGTAGATAACTCCTTTAGTATCGCACAGGATTACATTTTTGGGATCGAGGCCAAGACTGATATGGAACTTCGAACAGGCAATACCTGAAGCCCCTGCACCATTATAAACAACTTTTATTTCGCTCATTTTTTTGCCGACAAGCTCGACAGCATTAATCAATGCTGCACCACTTATGATTGCTGTCCCATGCTGATCGTCATGGAAAACAGGAATTTTCATCGATTTTTTTAGAGCTTGTTCAATATAGAAGCATTCGGGACCTTTTATATCCTCTAGATTAATACCGCCAAAAGTTGGTTCAAGCACTTCGCAAACACGAATGATTTCGTCCACGTTTTTGGAGTTTAGTTCTATATCAAATACATCAATATCTGCGAAAGTTTTGAATAAAACACCTTTACCTTCCATAACCGGTTTCCCGGCTTCCGGACCGATGTCTCCAAGTCCTAAAACTGCCGTTCCATTCGAAATAACTGCGACAAGATTGCCCTTGGCTGTGTACTCGTAAACTTTGTCAACATCGTGGTGGATTTCGCGGCAGGGTTCGGCTACCCCCGGAGTATAAGCCAATGACAAGTCTCTTTGAGTAACACATGGTTTTGTAGTAATGACTTCAATTTTACCCTTTCGCCCCATACTATGATATTCAAGGGCGTCTTCTTTTCTGATTTTCATTAAAAGCTCCTAATAGATAATTTGTTTCTTGTAAAGAATTACTTACAGATAACTTTTCAATTTCAAAAAATTAATGGAATTATCCAAATTGTTTTAAAATTAACGGTCCTATTATCTTTTTTCTGTGTTATTTGTTGTTGCTGATTTATTTAGCCTTTGTAATAAAAAGTGAGTTACTGATTAAACCTGCAACTCACTTTATTTATTCATTAATTCGGATAAACTTACAATATTTACCAGATTTTAGCTCTATCGCTTTCGGGAATATACATTTTATCGCCCTTTTTAATCTTAAATGTCTCATAGAACTGAGGAACATTTGGCAGAGTACCGATTACTCTGTATTTGCCTGGTGAATGGACATCGTCTCTCAACCGGCGCATTAATTCTTTGTCACGGATATTGTTTCTCCAAACCTGTGCATAAGATAAATAGAATCTTTCGATTGGAGTAAAGCCATCGATTTTCTCGGTTGGGATTTTGCCTCCGTTTGAATTCTTCCATGCTTCGAATGATACTGTAATACCGCCTAAATCGGCTATGTTTTCACCGAGAGTGAGTTTGCCGTTTACTCTGAATGTATCAATTGCCACAAATTGGTCAAATTGTTTTACCAGAATTTCAACTTTCTTGTCGAATTTAGCTGCATCTTCAGCTGTCCACCAATCACGTAGGTTGCCTTCTTTGTCGTATTGTCTGCCCTGATCGTCAAAACCATGTGTCATTTCATGTCCGATGACCGTACCGATAGCGGCATAATTCACAGCGTCATCAGCTTTCAGATCAAAGAAAGGAGGTTGAAGTATGGCTGCGGGGAAAACGATTTCGTTCATGTTTGGGCTATAGTAAGCATTAACAGTCTGCGGTGTCATTCCCCATTCCTCACGGTCAGGAGGATTCCCAATTTTCTTCAGATCTCTCTGGAAGTTGAACTTGCCAGCATTGATTGAGTTCTGAAGGTAATTATCTCTTGTAATGTCAACCGATGAATAATTGATCCACTTATCCGGATAACCAATTTTTACATTGATTCTGTCAAGTTTAGCAACGGCTTCTGTTTTTGTGCCATCACTCATCCATTCGAGTTGCTTAATTCTGTCTCTTAATGCAATTTTCAGATTATTCACAAGTTTGAGCATTTTATCTTTTGCTTCCGGTGGGAAGTATTCTTTTACATAAATCTGTCCAACAGCTTCTCCGAGATCGCCGCTTGTTTGTTCAAGTACTCTTTTCCATCTTTCCTGGTTCTTCTCTTTGCCCGTCATAACTTTTCCGTAAAAATTAAAACTCTCGTCAACAAATTTACTGCTCAAGTAAGAAGATGTTGAACTTATAATGTTCCATTTCAGATATTCTTTCCAATCGTTGATTGGAAGAGTCTGTACTAGTTTTGACATTCCTTCAAAGAATTTTGGCTGTCCGACATTAATCTCTTTGGTATATGTAATTCCCAATCCCTTGAAATAATCATTCCATGCAAAACCCTGGGCGTCAGAATTTAATTTATTAACATCCATCTTATTATAATTTGCCTGGGGATCTCTCAATTCAAGTTTGGTCCTTGAAAATTCGGCTAATCCCTTTTCCAGATTGAAAATAGTGTTAGCTGTTTTCTGAGCATCTTTCTTGTTATATTTGATCAACTCAAACATATTAGTTAAGTGTTTTACATACTCCTCGCGTATTTCCTTAGATCTTTTGTCATCTTTGAAATAATAATCTCTGTCACGAAGTCCTAATCCGCCCTGAAAAAGGTTAGCAATAACGAGACTGCTGTTAGTCTCATCCGGAGCAGAGTAGAGATAAAAGAGCGGGAATAAACCATAGCTATGAAGTTTTACAATTTCATTAATCAAATCCTCTTTTGATTTAATTTTATCCACTTCATCTAGCCAGGGTTTTACGGGTGCATAACCTAATTTTTCGATATTATCATTGTTCATCCCAGCAAAATAATAATCACCAATAAGCTGTTCAATTGAACCTTTTTTGGCTTTTGCTTTAACTGATACCTTATCGAACATAGATTTGAGTTTATTCAGATTGTCTTCGGATATCTGCGCAAAAGCACCGAAAATTGCGTATTCATCGGGAATAGGATTGTTTTTCATCCATCCACCATTTGCATATTGGAAGAAATCATCGCCCGGTTTAACAGCCGTATTCATATTCGCGGGGTCAATTGGTTTTGTTTGTTTGGGATTACCAGCCATAGTTATTCCTGTTGAAATGAACAGAGTCAGTGTCAATCCTGCTAACTGCAATAAAAAATTATTCATAATAAGTCCAATAAAGTATAGAATTTGTAAATCGTAAAACAGTATTACGATTGAAAATAAAAAAAGTTGGGTAAGTTCAAAAATTATTTAATTTTATTCAGCACTTCGATGAAAACTGTTCGGGATAGAAATCTTTCCACAGGAAGAGAATAGCTTTCGATTCCGGGAGGGAATTCAATCGATCCAATTCCGCTAACTTTTTCAATATTGATTTCAGGGGCAATTTGATGAATAAACTGAGCTGTATTTTGTGCTCTTTTATTAGAGAGCTGCTTGTTCAGTGCCGGAGAACCGAGAGCATCAGTGTAGCCAGTTATATTAATTATTGATTCTGGTTTGATATCCTTAGTAAATAATCTGAGATCATTTTTTGCTTTCTGGCTTAACTGTTCGCTGGACACTCCAAACAATATTAAAGAAAGTCTTTGAAGTTCGTATTGGTTTGTATCGGCAATTACGTTAACTTTTTTATTAATGCTGGATGTTTGATTTTCAAAATCTTTTAATGAAAATTCCACAGAGAGTGGTTCATTATTAAAGATTTTTCTAAAATCAGTTGGCGAAATCGGGAATTCCTTTTTCCCTGGAAAGCCATTTCCATGGTCGTTATAAATAATACTGTCACCCTGTCTGATTGTGAGCTTCCAACTTTCAATACCTCTATTCGTTGACCCATCGGGATCGAAAGTAATACTTGGTGGATTAACTGCCTTTGGCTCAAGGTAATGCTTGCGGACAATTGGTCCTAACACTGATTCGTCATCGGAATGAAATTCAATTCTTCTGTTGTCGGCATAACCACTATCATTTTTGGAACTCGTTGGTTCAGGTGGTGTACACTTCTTGAAAGTCCTAATCAATATCTGATCATCACTAATAGACCAAGTATTTACCAGAAAATCTTTAAATGCTTGTGATCTCCTTTGTGCCAATCCACAATCATTTCCTTCGGTAGTAGAGTCAGAATAACCTCTGATTTCAAGTGTAGAAGTGGGTTTATCGATCAACCGCTTGCCAATAATGTTCAATAAATTTCTCTGATAATTGATTGAATTAATGTCTAGCTTTGACTCGTCAAAGGTTGATTTGTTAACTGATTGTTCATAAAATGGATTAATTACCGAAGATTCTAAATCAAAGAAAATTACAGGTACGATTGGAAAAGCCTGAGTTACGAATTGACCGCTTAGCTTGAGATCAGTAGCGTTGATTGCAACATTAACTTTTGGCAAAGGACGTTTGAACAGAGTGTCCTTCCTTGATAAAAAGGTAGTTGTCACAATCTTCAGAGCTGATTTATCTATCTTTGTTTCGGATTTAGTCTGACCTTTGACAATTGTGTTTCTGTCTATATCCTCGCTTAGGACTTCCATCGTATCGATTCTATAATTTTCCTTAAATTCTTCGATAATCTTTACTTTTGGTGGTGTATAAACAGGGGTGTACTTCATCTCCAATCCAAACAACATGGCGTCAATCTTCCAGTCAAGATTTTTAGAGATATTACTCATGCCAAACAGATATGATATTGTTGGTGAGACAATAAAGCTAGCATTTTTGCTTAGGTTAAGATCATAACTCATACCAAGTGATAATCCGGTTAAGACAGTTTGTGAATTAGGAATCGTTCCGCTTGTATCGTTCCGGATTCGTGAACCTGTATCCTCAAATACTCCCCGGCCTGCCGGTTCGATTAACTCTTCCCATTGATAAAACTTGTTTTGAACTAATACTCCCAGATGTACACCAGCTTTTAGGTGAAGCCCTCCAAACGGGTTATATGAAATAAATGGAGAGAAACCAATATCTGATATCCTTGCATCTATTATGTGTTCTATCTTAGCCATGAATGGAGCATTGTCAATTCTTATGAGTTTGTATTCAGGTGCAATCAGCTTGTTATCAAAAATAAAATACCCAATTCCCAATCCAGTTGAAAAATTATAGGGTAGGGGATAACTCAGTTCCATTCCAACCCCAAAACCATTACCTTCACCATTAGAAAATTTTGGACAACAGGAAGCAACGCCAGGTAATTGCTGGAAATTTGCTTTTCCGTAGTTGCGGGTAATATTAACGAATAGACTGTAAGTCGGCATTGTAACAGCTGAGTCAGCTGTTTTCAATTCAGAAATAACACTTAAAAAAGCAAATGAAAGGAT
Source organism: uncultured Ignavibacteria bacterium (assembly GCA_903862655.1). Classification (GTDB taxonomy): domain Bacteria; phylum Bacteroidota; class Ignavibacteria; order Kapaibacteriales; family UBA2268; genus CAIOZA01. The sequence goes on along the minus strand of CAIOZA010000095.1, from coordinate 26,095 downwards.
AATTATTTTCGTAATTGTTTTCAATAAATTCTATAATAATAAGAAATAAACAGTACAAGAAATTAATTTAAGAAAATTAATGATTAGAATAAAATTTATCAATTAAATTACTCAAATCAAATACTTAAAATTGTTAACTAAAATAAGATTGAAAAGTCTTAAAAAGCAGTTAAGTTTGTATTGCAATTCGAGAGATAGTTTTGATTTGTTTTTATGCGTTTAATAAAGATTTAGAAATTACGTTAATACGTTGGCAGAATTTTGAAAGATTTCAATGAATAATATGAATTTTATCGATAATCAAAGAATTCATGAGCTGATTAAGAGAAATATTGCTCCCGATAAAGCTAAAGTAAGAGCAATTCTCGATAAAGCCCTGAGTTTAGAAGGATTAGAGTCTGAGGATGTAGCAACGCTTCTTAATATTGATAACCAAGAAGATATGCAGATGTTGTTTGATACTGCATTCAGAATTAAAGAAGAAATTTATGGATCACGCCTGGTTCTTTTTGCTCCGCTATATGTTTCTAACTTTTGTTCCAATAATTGTCTTTATTGTGGGTTTAGAGTTGATAATAAGGATATTGACCGACGAGTTTTATCGAAAGAAGAGATCCAAGATGAAACACTCCAAATTCTTAGACATGGACATAAAAGAGTTCTGCTTCTAATGGGCGAATCCCATAAAAATACTCCGATGGAGTATCTAATCGAAACTCTTGAAGCGATTTATGGTGTAACCGACGAAAAGGGAAGTTCAATTCGGAGAATCAACATTGAGATAGCTCCATTATCGGATGAAGAATTTCAGATACTGAACAAAGTTAAGATTGGAACATACACTGTATTTCAGGAAACATATCATAAGGAGACTTATGCAAAAATGCATCCTGCCGGACCAAAGTCTGACTATGAATTCAGACTATTCACTATGGATAGAGCATTGCAAAATGGAATGCATGATGTTGGAATTGGTACACTTTTCGGACTTTATGATTATAAATTCGAAGTATTAGCGATGATAGACCATGCTAAACATCTTGATAGAGAATTTGGTGTCGGCCCGCATACAATATCTGTTCCAAGAATTCAACCGGCAGATAATGCTCCCTACTCTAAAGATTTACAATGGGCAGTGTCCGATGTCGATTTTAAAAAGCTGATCGCCATTATTCGTTGTGCAGTCCCGTACACAGGGATGATTCTTTCAACACGTGAAAGTGAAAGTTTAAGATCTGAAATCTTTAATCTTGGGATCTCGCAAATAAGTGCCGGCTCAAAGACCAACATAGGTGGATATAAACAGGCTCTCCAAGCTGAATTGGAAAATCCGGGGCAGTTTGAACTTAATGATTGCCGATCCTCTGGTGAAGTTATCAAGGATGTTATCAAAAGAGGTTTTATCCCATCCTTTTGTACGTCTTGTTATCGATTGGGAAGAGTCGGACAGGATTTTATGGATCAGGCAAAACCAGGACTAATAAAATTGTTCTGTCATCCAAACGGTCTGACAACATTGAAAGAATATCTTGTAGACTATGCCGATTCTGATACAATCAAAATGGGTAATGATCTGATTGAGAAAGAACTATTAAAAATTGATAAAGAAAATATCCGTGAAATTACTCGGAAGAATTTAATTGATATCGAGCAAGGTCTGCGGGATGTATATTTGTAGAAAGAAATTATGACAAAACCAAAATCAAATAGTAAAATAATTTTCGTAATATTTATTACAGTATTTATTGATTTATTAGGTGTAGGGCTTATTATTCCCGTTTTAGCACCTTTACTTCTGGCTAATAAATCCGGGATATTTCCTCTCAATTCTGATTTCGCGCTAAGAACAATAATCTTCGGTATTCTTTTATCATCTTATTCATTCGCACAGTTCTTCAGCAACCCCATTGTTGGGGCTCTTTCCGACAGGTTCGGGAGAAGAAAAGTACTTTTATACTCACTTGTTGGAACAATAGTAGGCTATACTCTTTTAACAGCAGGAATCTATGCAAGTAGTCTATTATTAGTCTTTATTGGAAGAATTTTGCCGGGTCTAGCTTCGGGCAATCTGACAATTGCTTATTCTTCGCTTGCCGATGTGAGCGAACCATCTAATAAACAAAAGAATTTTGGATTGATTGGGATGGCTTTTGGTCTAGGTTTTGTTATCGGTCCTTTCGTTGGAGGACAATTATCCAATCCGAAACTGCTCCCTTTTCTTGGCTATGACACACCTTTTATCGCGGCTTCAATATTGGCAGTTTTTAATTTAATTTTAGCATATAAATTCTTTCCTGAAACTTTGAAAGAGCAAAGAGTTCACAAATTATCCTTTTTAACGGGCATTCAGAACATTAAAAGAGCTTTCACTATACCATCCTTAAGGACATTGTTTTTTGTCGTCTTTGTAAATAATTTCGGTTTTGCTTTTTTTACTCAATTCTTTATTGTTTTATTGCTTCAAAAGTATAATTATCAACAAGAAAATATTGGTATGATATACGGATATCTCGGTATCTGGGTTGCCATCTCGCAGGGACTTATTTTAAGACCACTATCAAACAGGATGGAACCTTCGAAGATTGCGTTATGGACTTTCCCGTTGATAGTGATATCATTGATTATTCTTTTAATACCTGATAATCCGGTATATCTCTACGCGATTATACCTCTTTTGTCTTTTTCGTATAGTTCGGCTAACTCATCAATTCAAACGGTTATCTCGAATCTGGCAGATAATAGCACTCAGGGAGAGATAATGGGGATATCATCATCAATGAATGCATTATCCCAAGCTGCACCGGCTTTAATCGGAGGTGGTATTGTTGCTGCTCATTTATCTTATCCTATCTTATTGGGAGCAGTTTGTGCATTGATTGCATGGATAATGTTTATACGCGTATATCACAGCCAACTAAAACATCAGCATAAAAATGTATGATATTGATAACATATTGAATCAAACTGGATTCACTAAAAGTGATATAATTGAGCTCTTATCAGTTGAAGACAAAGGTGAAATTGATAAAATCCGGTTAAGAGCTTATGAGATCATGAAGCAGAACTGTGGTGAAGAGGTTTATCTACGCGGTTTGATTGAATTTTCCAACTATTGCATAAATGATTGCTATTACTGTGGAATCAGGAAGAGCAATTCAAATGTTGAAAGATACATTCTAAATAAGGATGAAATTATTGAATCTGCAAAATGGTGTGCAGATAATGGTTATGGATCACTGGTACTTCAATCAGGAGAAAGAACTGATGACCAGTTTATCGATTTTATTGAAGATATTGTTCGGACTATAAAGACAGAAACCCGCTCACAAAAGCTTCCAGAAGGACTTGGAGTGACATTGTGCGTTGGTGAGCAAACTCTTGAGAATTATAAACGCTTATATAATGCCGGTTCCCACAGATATCTACTGAGAATTGAAACCAGTTCTGAGAAACTCTATGCCGAACTTCATCCTGATTATCAGAGTTTTCAGAAAAGAGTGGAGTGTCTAAAACTATTAAAACTGACAGGATTCCAGGTTGGTACTGGTGTTATGATCGGTTTCCCTAATCAAACTTTAGAAGATCTGGCAAATGATATTCTATTCTTCAAAGAAATGGATATTGACATGATTGGGATGGGACCTTACATCGTTCATAACCAGACTCCAATGAGTGACCTATCAGATATTTACAAGGGAAGAAAACAGGAAATTTATCAACTGGCTCTTAAAATGATAGCAATTACTAGAATTGTTTTAAAAGATGTTAATATAGCAGCTACAACTGCATTACAGGCTATGTATCCTATGGGCAGAGAAGCTGGATTGATGTACGGAGCAAATATAATTATGCCTCTTTTGACTCCAACCGGAGTAAGAGAGCAATATCAGTTATATGAAGGGAAACCATGTCTCGATGAATTCTCATCAGATTGCTTTGAATGCATTCAACGAAGAATTGAATCAACAGGAAGAACAATTGCTAAAGATGCTTGGGGTGACCCGAAACATTTTTTTAACGATCATCTTCGTTCAGATTTCTGATAAATTTAATAGAAATTCACCTGCATTTCTAATTACATAATCTGCCTAAAAATTGACAGAACATTGACAAATTCTCCTTATATTTGATGTTTATTTAACTTATAGAAATTAAAATTATGTTTGACAAAATCTGGAAGAAACAGATTTATATTTTACTATTGGTAATCATCGGAATTGTAGTTTTCATCAAGGTGCTTGATTTTGGTTTTGTTTGGGATGATAATCAACTATATCTCAACAAAGGCAATTATCCTGAGGATGGTAGACTCCAAAATATCAGCAAATTATGGCAGCCAGGCAAAATGCCCATGTATGCACCTGTGACATACACAATGTGGGGTATAATAGCTCAATTATCTTCAACTGATGATTCAAATGATTTCAAACTGAATCCAAAGCTATTTCATTTTGTAAATCTGCTTTTTCATATTCTGAATTCAGTGTTGATTCTGTTGATAATATCAAGATTGTTGAAAGATAATCTTGCAGCATTTATTGCAGGATTGATTTTTCTTCTGCATCCGATTCAAGTTGAATCAGTAGCCTGGATCTCAGAATTCAGAGGGTTATTGGCAGGATTTTTCGGCTTTCTGGCGGTTTATATTCATTTGACCACTATTACTGGGGCTGAGTTTGTTGCTGCTCATAAGACAACCAAGAAGAATAATGAAAAGAAAAATATCAAACCTGATAATTCAATCCTTAAAAATGTGCTAGTTTATGTTATGCTTATTCTGGCAATGTTATCTAAGCCTACAGCAATTGTTTTCCCGGTAATAATTTTCATTCTGGATTATTATTTAGTTTCACAAGATAACTTAAAGAAATCTATCTATAATTTCGGTATCTCTATTGTTCTGATTCTGCCTATTGTTATTATCTCAATGATGTCAGAAGAAACCGCATCGGCAGTTATTAAAACGCCATTTTATCTTAAACCTATTGTTGCTATCGATTCTTTTATGTTTTATCTCGGGAAAATTATTCTTCCTCTCGACTTTTCTCCTGTTTATGGAAGAACTGTGGCTATGCTAAGCTCCGGTATATCCTTGATTGTATCGACTCTAATTTTCATGGTTGTTACTTTCTCAGTGTGGTATTTCAGAAAACAAAATGAATGGCTTGTGCCTGCATATCTTATAACTATCATTGGTTTGTTGCCTGTGTCCGGAATTATTGATTTCTATTACCAATCATTTTCAAATGTAGCCGATAGGTACTTTTACATCAGTATGTTTGGATTAATCATCCTGATTGGTAATGGTTTGGTGCGTCTAAAGAAAACTAATCTTAAATATATCATAGTTCTGATTGTCGGTATATTCTTAAGCTATCAGACTACATCATTTTCTAACACCTGGGTGAACGAACTCAGTCTATGGAATAGGGTTATTGAACATAATCCTGAAGCGTCGTTCCAGGCATATCTGGGCAGAGGTGAATATTATCTTGTGAATAGCTCATATTCTAATGCAATTATGGACTTTACAAAAGCTGTTGAATTAAACAAGAATGAATATAGATGCTATTACAACCGTGCCAATGCCTACCTGGATCTTAAACAATATGACAAGGCTGTTAGGGATTATTCACGGGCATTATTGCTAAATCCTAAAGATGTAAATGCATTCTCAAATCGCGGAATTGCCTATTATGAAATGAATCAGATGGAATCTGCCGTCATTGATTTCAAACATGCTTTGTCAATCAATTCAGATCAACCAGATTTACTCAACAGAATCGGGGTTTACTTTGCGTCTATGAACAAATTAGACAGCGCAGTTTCGTATTTCGAGAAATCGCTGAAACTAAATTCAAATGACAATGAAGTGCAGGAAAACCTTAAACAAGCAAAAAAATTACTTAATCAAAAGGTGAAATTATGAAAAAATTACTGCTGATTATTGCCGTATTGCTTCAATCAATGCTATTGAACGCTCAGTTAACTCAGGATCAGGTAGACAATTTTTTTAAGAAGTTTACAGCCACTAACAAAGACAATCTTCAGGTACTTTTTGCAAAATCATTTATCGATAAAGTACCTGCGTCTCAAATCATTAAAATATCAACTGATTTTGATCAACAATATGGGAAATTTGAGAAAGCTTTAATCAAATCAGGCAACATGCTTGATGTTATATATGAAAATGCCAAAATGCCCGGGAGCCTTACGTTTGACACTGATGGCAAGGTTGTTGGCTTATGGTTCGGTATGCCAACTCTTATAAGCGATTCTATATCTTCAATCAAAGCTGAATTAATGAAACTTAAAGGCGATGTATCAGTCTGCATCTACAAAGGAAATGAAATTATTTTCGAAATTAATAAAGATAAACCTCTTGGTATCGGCTCAGCATTCAAACTCTTTGTGCTAAGAACATTGATAAATCAGATCGATAATGGTAAAATTAAACTAGATGATGTGATATTACTTAAAGAAAATGAGAAATCTCTCCCTTCAGGTATATTGCAGAACTGGCCCGATGGTAGCCCAATTACTATAAGTACATTGGCTAATCTTATGATTTCAATAAGTGACAATACTGCAACAGATATTCTTATCCGCCAACTTGGCAGAGACAATATTGAAAAGATAGCTCCCCAGACAATGCGACCATTCTACATGACAAAAGAATTATTTAAAATCAAACTTGGGCTAGATGATGAATCAATAAAATCGTTCCAAATACTGGATGTTGCTGGGAAGAGAAAATTTTTAGAAGAAATTGATAAAAAGGTTACAGGTGATCTTGATGTGGCGAAATTTTCAAAACCAATTTTTATTGACATTGAATGGTTAGCATCGACTGATGAAATGTGCCAAGTCATTATGAGTCTCAATAATGCTCCGCAAATTGCGATTAACCCGGGTTTGGCTGATAAATCTGAATGGAAATACGTTGGTTTTAAGGGTGGAAGCGAGCCGGGTGTTCTTAATTATACTCATATACTGGTTAAAGACAAGAATAAACCTATTTATGCAATTTCCGCCAGTATAAATAATCACGAGGATAATGTAGATAAAGATCACGAGTTCACTCTCCTGGTTTCAAGATTAATTCAATATCTTAAGAAGCAATAATGCTAAAGATTGATGAAATAAAAGTTTATCGGTTAGTATTATGGACAGCATCAATCTGCTTCTTCCTGGTATTCTTATATGTTTCATTATCCAGGATAGCATTTCCGTTTGAACTTGAATGGATGGAAGGTGGCTCTGTTGAGCAAATGGATAGATTAATGAAAGGACAGGAAATTTATACACCTCCCTCGATTGAATATATCCCATACATCTATACTCCCATGTTTTATTACGTCTCGGCTGCTGTCGCCAGTTTTACAGGAGTTAGTCTGTTGCCCATGAGAATTATCTCCCTTGTGTCAACATTGATTATTGGACTGATTCTTTTCTTTTTTGCTCGCAAGGAAACAGGAGATAAACTTAGTGGTATGATGGCATCTGGCTTATTCTTTGCTGCATTTGGGATAGGTGGTGCATGGTATGATTTGGCGCGTGTGGACATGCTTTGGCTTATGTTTTATATTGCTGGTATATATTTACTTTATTTTCACAAAAGCCCAAAATCTTATCTGTTTGCCGGAATTCTGATAGGGCTTTCCTTTCTTACGAAACAGACAACATTAATGCTTATAGCTCCAATTTGTCTATACTTACTTTTTAGAGAAAGAAAATTAAGCTGGTGGTTTAACATCATTCTGGCTATGATTGCAGTTCTTAGCACAGCATATTATATTTATTCGTCTAATGGATGGTATTATTTCTGGAATTTTACATTACCTGCCGACCATCGATGGACTAAAAAAGTATTTATTCTGTTCTGGACTTTCGATGTAATTCGTCCGATGGCTATTTCTCTTTTGTTGACAATTGCTTTGTTGATAATTTTTTATAAAAATAAACTCACCGATAAATTTTACTTTTTTCTCTCTCTTTTATCGGGAGCCATAATTGCTTCCTGGCTGTCCCGACTGCATTATGGCGGTTGGCTGAATGTACTTATCCCAATATATCTAATTCTTTGCTTAATGGCTCCTATCGGATTAAGTAAAGTATTGGAAATGATGAAGAATACTGAATTGAATGTATTTTTAAAAAGGATATTCTTAATTGGTATGATTTTTCAGTTTATTATTTTAATATACTCTCCATTTCTAATGATTCCCACAAAAGAGGATGTTAAAGCCGGGTGGGAACTCGTAGGGAAACTCAAGAATACCAAGGGTGATGTCTATATTGGTGGCAATATATATTATGCACGTTTAGCCGGGAAGAAAGTCTTTGCTCACTTTCTCCTGATTTTAGATTTGATGCAAAGTTCAACTAAATTCAATAAGTCTATCGAACATGATCTGGTTTCAGCTTTACAAAATCACAAGTTTGATATGATTGTAACTTATTCAGACATGCTCAATGTATCTCCAAAGATTTCAGAATATTATAAGATTCTGTCTAAAGTAAATCATAACCCTCAATTACTTTGGATGAAAACAGGATATAATACCAGAGCTGAAGAAATGATGATACCAATAAACAATTTTAAATAGAAATTACATATCTTTAAAAAAAAGAAAACTTTTTTTATAATTTTTCGTATCATTCTTCGTTAAAAAGTTGTTAAAAAATTTAAATGAATATTTTTGGTAAATAATTATGACAGACATCAGAGAACTTAACGAAAAAATTCAACAGCAAAGCGCATTTGTTGACATCCTAATGATGGAGATTTCCAAGGTGATCGTTGGTCAGAAACAAATGGTTGAAAGATTGCTGATTGGACTATTATCCAATGGTCATATCCTGCTCGAAGGTGTTCCGGGATTAGCCAAAACTTTGAGCATCAAAACACTGGCGAGCGCTATTGATGCAAAATTCCAGAGAATTCAATTCACTCCCGATTTACTCCCTGCTGACTTGATAGGTACATTGATCTACAATCAGAAAAGAGAAGAATTTGCCGTTCGCAAAGGTCCAATCTTTGCAAACTTCATTCTAGCAGATGAAGTTAACCGAGCTCCAGCCAAAGTTCAAAGTGCTATGCTCGAAGCTATGCAGGAACGTCAGGTTACGATCGGTGATGAGACTTATAAACTACCCGATCCATTCCTGGTTATGGCTACACAGAATCCTCTTGAGCAGGAAGGAACTTATCCTTTGCCGGAAGCACAGATTGACCGGTTCATGTTGAAGCTTATCATCACATATCCAAGCCGTGAAGAAGAATCTTTAATCATGAAACAGAATCTATCCAGTTTGATTCCTTTGATTAGTCAGGTTGTTAAGCCACAGGACATCATAACTGCAAGGGATATAGTTAAAGATGTTTATATGGATGATAAAATTGAAAGATATATACTTGATATAGTATTTGCGACTCGTTTTCCGGATGATTATAAACTTGGAGAAATAAAACCACTTATCTCTTATGGAATTTCACCCAGAGGCTCAATTAATCTGGCATTGGCTGCAAAGGCTTATGCTTTTATAAAGAGAAGAGGCTATGTCATACCGGAGGATATTAGAGCATTGTCTCACGATGTTCTCAGGCACAGAATCGGACTAACTTATGAAGCTGAGGCTGATAATATCACAACTGAAGACATTATCAATAAAATTTTAAACACTATCGAAGTGCCCTAATAATCAGGCGATAATAATGGAAACATCTGAACTTTTAAAAAAAGTAAGAAAAATAGAAATCAGAACCAGAGGATTATCCCGTAATATCTTCTCCGGGGAATACCATAGTGCATTCAAAGGCAAGGGTATGTCTTTCAGCGAAGTACGTGAGTATCAGTATGGTGACGATATCAGAAATATTGACTGGAACGTTACGGCGAGATATACTCATCCTTATGTAAAGGTATTCGAAGAGGAAAGAGAACTTACTGTTGTTCTACTTGTTGACGTTAGCTCGTCCGGCAAGTTTGGTACAACTGTTCAGCAGAAGAAGGATCTGATCACAGAGCTATGTGCAGTACTTTCGTTTTCTTCATTACAGAACAATGACAAAATAGGTGTTGTTTTTTTCAGCGATAAGATTGAAAAATTCATACCTCCAAAGAAAGGCAAAAGTCACATTCTGAGGATAATCAGGGAACTTTTGAATTTTGAACCTCAAAGCTCCGGCACGGATATATCTCAAGTACTCAAATTCACTCTTAATGTAATCAAAAAGCGTGGTATCGTCTTCATTCTGTCTGATTTTATTGACAATGGATTTAATGAAGCCCTTAAAATTTCCAGTAAGAAACATGATACGATCGCTGTTCAGATATTCGATCCGAGAGAATTCGAACTTCCGGATGCCGGATTGATTTTAATGAAAGATTCTGAGTCAGGTAAATCAATTTGGGTTGACACTTCCAGTGAAAAAGTCAGGAATAACTTCACCACCACATGGAATCAAAGACAAAAAGAGTTAAACGAGATTTTATCCAGAAACAAAATTGATAAAATTAGCATTGCAACTAATCAATCTTACATATCTCCTCTGATTGAATTTTTCAAAAAAAGAGGTAACCGGATTTAGAAATGAGAAATATATGAAGAAGCTGTTGTTATCATTATTATTTCTAAGTGCTTTTGTTGTGGCATTCTTTTTTGCTAACAAAGTGCTGAACATTAAGCAAAGTTCTTCACCTATGGATGACTATGGTATTAGTGATAAATTCAAGTGGATGACTCTTCGGCTAAGGGACATTTCTACAGGCGAGATTCCTCATGATATCAGGGCTAAAGAGCTTGCATTTGCTTCTACACTTCCCGGTTCACTTAATAATTCAAAATTCAGAAATAACAATCAATTATCAAATCAATGGAATCAGCGCGGTCCTATAAATGTTGGAGGCAGAACAAGGGCTTTAGCCATTGATTTGAAAAATACTTCAAGAATTCTTGCCGGAGGCGTCTCAGGTGGAATGTGGCTGTCAAACAATGATGGACAATCGTGGCAGAGAACCACAGCCCTTAATCAACTGAGTTCTGTGAGCTGTGTAGTTCAGGATAAGCGTTCTGGCAAAGAAAACATTTGGTATTATGGAACGGGAGAATTCTGGGGCAACTCGGCTGATATTTCTGGTAATGGAATTTTCAAATCAACTGATGCCGGACTAACATGGAACGTGTTGCCTTCAACTGCAATTGGATCCCCTGTATCCTGGGATAATCCTTTCGATTATGTTTGGAACATGGTTGTGAATCATAAAAATGTAACTCAGGATGAAATTCTAGCCGCAACCTGTGGCGGTGCAATTATGAGAAGTACTGACGGTGGAAAAACCTGGGCAACTGTTCTTGGCGGATATGGTAATGACAGAAGTTATTTTTCCGACATAACAATTTCTCCAAATGGAGTATTCTACGCAACTCTTAGTCAAAAAGCTTATGACGTTAAGGGCTCTGTAACTAAAGGGATTTATCGTTCTATCGATGGTGTTAAATGGATAAACATTACACCGCAATTCATGCCAGCCAAATACAATCGTATTGTAGTTGGTGTTTCTCCTTCCGATGAAAATCAGGTGTATTTCCTTGCTGAGACTCCCGGTAGCGGTATTTTAACAATCAGCATACAGGGTGACAGTCTTTGGCATGGATTCTGGAAATATACCTACAAATCCGGGGATGGAACAGGTGCCGGAGCTGTTTGGGAAGACAGATCACTAAATTTACCCAAACCACTTGAGAATATCCGCGGACAAATTAGTTCTCAGGGTAGTTATGATCTCGTAATCTCTGTAAAGCCTGACAATCCTGAAGTAGTCTTCATTGGCGGTACCAATGTGTATAGATCTACTGACGGATTCAATACACCGGAAAATTACACCTGGGTAGGTGGTTATAATAATGATAAATTCTGGACACCTGATTATAGCGTTTATCCTAATCACCATCCTGATATTCATGCTTTAGTGTTTCATCCAAATAATTCAAATGTTCTTTACACAGGTTCAGATGGCGGAGTTCACAAAACATTAGACTGCTTGGAACCAGCAATGAAATATGTTGATCTGAACAATGCCTATTATACAACACAGTTCTATTCAATTGCTATTGATCATTCTCAGGTGGATGATAGGATTTTGGGCGGTTTGCAGGATAATGGAACTCTTCTCACTAAATCTTCAAATGTTAATGATGCATGGACAAGCCCAACTGGTAGTGATGGTTTCAATTGTGCAATTTCATCCGATCCTAATATCATTTATACATCACACAATGCAATGGCTCAGCCTAAGATCAAAGTCTGGAGACTAAAGCTCGATAACAATGGCAATGTAGTTACAAAAACAAGAATTGATCCTGATGGTGGAAGAGATTTTATTTGGAATACCCCATTTAAACTTGACCCTGCTGACAATAACAGAATGTATCTGGCAGGCGGAAAAATTCTATGGCGGAATAATAATCTCAGTAGTATTCCAATGCAAACTACAAAGGACTCTACTTCAATTGGGTGGGATAGTCTGGGGCAAACAAGGATACCCGATGGATTCATCACAGCCGTTGGCATTTCAAAAGTTCCGGCAAATGTTACATACTATGGCACTTCATTAGGTGGGATATTTAGAATTGATAATTCAAATACTACTGCAAAAGTATCGAATATTACAACATCCAATCTACCTAAAGGATATATCAGTTCTATCGCAGTTAATCCCAATGATTCAAAAATGGTTCTGATTTCTTACAATAATTACAGTATTCTGAGTATCTTTTTGACTACAGATGCCGGTACAAACTGGGTACCAGTTTCCGGAAATCTGGAGGAAAATCAGTTTGGTGGTGGCAATGGGCCAGCTGTAAACTGGATTAGCATACTTCCGGTAAAAGGGAAGAATTTATTTCTTGCTGGAACAAGCACCGGGCTTTACGCAACAGCTTATCTTGATGGTATGAATACTGTCTGGATTCAGGAAGGATCAGAGTCAATTGGCAATTCTGTTGTAGATATGATGGATGTTCGTGATCTTGATGGTTTGGTAGCCGTTGGTACTCATGGCTTGGGAACTTTTACTGCAAATGTTACTGATCTGCCTGCTGTTCCGACTGTCCCTGTCCTGTCTTTACCATTTGATGGTAAAAGAGGGATAAAGACAGATGTAAAATTGTCATGGTTAGCTGTTCCGAATGCTTATGTGTATAAAATCGAAATCTCTAAGGATCCTGCCTTTGCAAATATTGTTCAAACTATTGGTGGAATAAAGGATACAATGTACTTGGCTTCTAATCTGGAGCAAGGTATAGTTAAATATTATTGGAGGATTTTTGCTGTAAATTCAGGTGGTCTTAGTCTTCCGTCTGTTGTTTGGAGCTTTTTAACTCTGCCTGCTCCGCCGGAACTTACTTATCCACCGGCAACATCAGAAAATATCCCATTAAATGTAACTTTATCTTGGAATGCAGCCAATGGTGCTACAATGTATCACCTTCAGGTATCAAAATCTTTGACTTTTGGTACAATGATTATTGATACAAGTATTACCGGCACAACCTTCTCTCTTTCAAATCTGGAAGAAAACAGAAGATATTACTGGCGAGTCAGTTCTAAAGATGCTGATGGAGAAGGGATCAGCTCTAAGAACATTAACTTTAAGACAATTATATCTGCATCGGTAACCGCAAATTACAATCCTGAGTTTAGAATAAATATTATTTATCCAAATCCGAGTAAAGGTGATCTTTCTGTTGAATTTAACATACCTAAATCTGGTAAAGTTGATTTTGTGCTGATAGATCTATTGGGGGTTCGACAAATACCGTTGGAATCGAAATTCTTCACTAATGGTAACAATTTTATAGATTTTAATCTGAATAACATAAATCAGGGCTTTTATTCATTGGCTATTTGCTTTAATGGAAAAATAATTTCACAAAAGATATCAATTATTAAGTAGAATCTTATGTTTAGACAATTTTTAAGCGTATCAATAGCTCTTCTGATTTTTAATGTTCTTAATGCTCAGAATGTAAATTTTAGAGCTGTCCTCGATACTAATAATCTGATGATCGGTGATCAGGCAAAAATCAAGCTTATTTTTAAATCGGATAAGAAACTTGAGGTCAGGTTCCCGGCTGTGCCTGATTCAATAGGTAAGATAGAATTTCTTGCTAGAACGAACATAGATACATCAAATTTAAATAATGCATTTCAATTATCACAGAGTTTTGTGATTACATGCTTTGATTCAGGTGTATATTCTCTGCCACCATTTGAAGCAGCCTACAACAATGGTGATTCTTTTGTAACGGTTCAGTCAAATTTAGTCCAGCTCAAATTTAATACAATGAAGGTGGATACTGCCTCCGGTTTTAAAGATATCAAACCTCCTGCTGAAATCCCGTTCTCAATCTGGGATTATATTTATTATATCATTGCTGGTTTAGTTGTGTTGTTGGGGATTGGAATCGGCTACTTTTTAGTTAAAAAGTATCACAAATCTAAATTGCTGATTGACGGCTATGATCCTCATATAGATCCACATATTATAGCATTGGAAGCTTTAAAACAACTGGATAACGAGAAGCTCTGGCAAAAAGGATCTGTTAAAACATATCACATTCGTTTATCTGATATTGTTAGGACTTATATTGAAAGACGGTTTTCATTTATTGCTATGGAAATGACAACCGCTGAGATTATTTCATCCTTACAGGAAATAAAATTAAGTAGTAATCTCATTAATGACCTAAAAAACACTCTATCGATTGCTGATTTAGCTAAGTTTGCAAAATATTCGCCTTTGCCGGACGAAAACTCATTCTGCATGAATTCTTCATTAGACTTCGTCAGAAGTACTGCACGTCAGTCTCAAGTAGCAGTGCCGGAGACAACAGGAGGTACGGAATGACACCATATCAGTTCGCTAACCCCGAATTATTCTGGTTGTTTGTACTAATTCCATTGATGATTGTTTGGTATGTGTTCAAGCATAAGAAACAATATACATCACTCACTTTTCCTTCAATCAGGCCATTTGAGAAAAACGACGCAACTTTGAAACAAAAGTTGATTCATCTTCCATTTATTTTAAGATTGATTTTAGTAAGTTTGATAGTAATTATTCTTGCAAGACCTCAATCCAGCTCGAGCAGTCGTTCTGTTAAGACTGAAGGTATCGATATCGTTATAGCTTTGGATATTTCCGGTTCAATGCTCTCTGAAGATTTTAAACCAAACAGACTGGAAGCAGCTAAGAAAACAGCTATGGAGTTTATCGATGACAGACTGAACGACAGAATCGGGCTTGTTATTTTCTCTGCACAGAGCTTTACACAATGTCCTATTACAGTTGATCACGATGTTCTAAAGAATCTCTTTAAATCTATTAAATCCGGCATGGTTCAGGATGGCACAGCAATTGGAATGGGATTGGCAACTTCAGTTGACAGGCTCAAGGATAGTAAAGCAAAAAGTAAAGTAGTTATTCTTCTTACTGATGGAATTAATAATACCGGACTAGTTGCACCGATGACTGCAGCAGAAATTGCAAAGACCTTTGGAGTGAGAGTTTATACGATTGGGGTAGGAACGCGCGGGAAGGCACCGTATCCCGTCGAAACGCCCTTTGGCAAACAATACATCAACGTGGATGTACAAATCGATGAAGCCTTGCTAAAAGACATAGCAACCAGTACCGGTGGAAAGTATTACAGAGCAA
The DNA here is from genome assembly GCA_903862655.1 of uncultured Ignavibacteria bacterium. Classification (GTDB taxonomy): domain Bacteria; phylum Bacteroidota; class Ignavibacteria; order Kapaibacteriales; family UBA2268; genus CAIOZA01. Next base: position 10,370 of record CAIOZA010000095.1, on the reverse strand, counting down.
CAGGTAATAAAGCCTTGGAAAGTGTTTATAAAGAAATTAACACACTAGAGAAGACTAAAATTGATGAATCTATTTTCTCACGGCACGACGAGAAGTTCCATCCATTTGCAATCGCTGCTATAGGAATTTTACTTTTGGAAATACTTCTTAGATATTTTTATCTCAGGAAATTCCCTTAATCAAACTTTTATAGGAAAATATCCCTGACGCGGGTAAAACACTTCTCCGTCAGGGATTTTTGTTTTAATGGACAGTTCAAATTCTTTGCCGATTAGATTCCGATCTATCGAAAATGTACAGGTTTCCGCAATCGAGTACATCAATTCAGAAATCTCAGCTTGAGTGTCTAAAGTCACAGACTCATTAGAAATTACAATCTTATATTTATTAGAATTAAAATTTAAGATTACAGTCTCATCAGCTCTTAGCTTCCTTTTACTATCAACTCTAAAAAATATCTTGTTATTATTTGTTCCAAATAAAATTTTATCCAGAATTTCACCACTCGAGTGCATCGCATCCATCCCTGCACCTGCATCAATAACTCCTGCTCCGACCCAAAGAATATCTTCCTTCAACCCATTTATTGCAGGGTTTATTTCACTCTCAGGCATTTTTAAAGCTTTGCGTTCAATATTAGCTCCGATTGGATAATTCAGTATTTCAGGTGGATTTATGCCAATTAGGTTGTAAATATTTACAAGATGTTTCCGGTAAATAACATCGAAGTCCTTTTTATTAGGTGCCTGATGAGAATCACAATACCACCAGAACCAGTCAGAACCTTCAGAAATGTAAATCTCTTTCATGGCTTTATCGTAGGCATCCGAGGTAATTAGGTCCTTTCTTTCTTCCACGGCTATTCTTGCCTCTCTGAGCATCTCCCAAGCTTTTACATGCTCATCCTGACCTATCCAGATATGAAAGTTTGCATTTATCCATGAACCTGCTCTAACATGACTTATCGGCTCAACATAAGCAGTACCTGCCTCAAGAATTGCTTCTGAAACTGTTACGGTCTTCAATTCTGAACATTCAGAGAATTGCTTGTAAAGTTCTTCCAGAAAAGGTTTACCGTTTTCCTTAAAAAATTCCCAGCAGTTTTCACCATCAAGGATGATTGGTACAACTGCGTTTTTTATACTATCTTCGCCATATTGACTTGAAATTTCCCACCTTACATACTTCAAGCGGTTGATAAAGTCAGTTGCAGCATCTTTTGCATCCCATCTTGAATAATTAAAACCAATAATATCGGATAGAAAATGATCACGGAACAAGATGGTTATATCCCCGGATTTAGAATTAAACTTTCTCGGAAAAAATCTTTCGAGTCTGTTGACTGAATTGTTCAGTGTTTCCATCATTACCTGTTCGTCGGTAGCTATCCATTTAATGCCAGATTTGACAATAAGATCTATTGCTTCATCCGATATTGAACCCTCTGATGGCCACATTCCCTGCGGTTTACAATCAAAATTCTGTTTATAAAAATTTACACTTTGCTCAAGCTGATATTCTGCATCTTCAGGAAAGCTAAATGGTGGATTGGGTACTTTATTCCCGGGCATTGCTTCCAAAGCAGAGTTTGAATTACAAAGCAACGGGAGAATCGGGTGATATAGAGAAGAGACACTAAGTTCAATTTGACCAAGGTTCTGAAGCCTTTTCATGCTGGGCATAATTGAAGATAATATGTCATTCTGGATTTCCATCATCATCTGCTTTTCAACAGTTGTAAAATTTCTACCCTTATTGAATAAGCGCCTTATTTCAGGACGCTGACGTGAAATCGGACCGAACCACGTCAGATTATACCATACCTGAAGATCAAGCCAATCCTGATCGGTAAAAGTTTCAACTGAATTTTCTTTTCTACTTCTGTTGAATATTTCTGAATAACGAGGATAGGGCGTTATCATGTTTTCTTCGTTACAGATGAAGAAAGATTGAAGGATTTCAGTCTTCTCATCTGAAGAAAGATTAGAATGATCCAGATTGGTTAATCTCTGAATTTTATCTTCTGTATCACCGGATACATATTCATCAATTTGCATCATTAAGGATGGAACCAAATTGAATGTCTGCTTTACTTCAGGATAATCAAATAGAAGAAGTATAATATCTAGATAATCCTTGATACCATGCAATCGCACCCACGGCAGAAAAAATTCTCCCTCAATTTTGTAATATGGTTGGTGCTGATGCCATAAAAAAGCAATTTTTAATGGTGTCATAATATTCAATTCGGTAGTGGATAGCTAACGTTTAATGATACTGAAGCAAAATAGTCTCTTCTGAAAAGATCTATATTTAAAACAGGAGAAATAGTAAATTTATTTACATGGATTAGAAAATTGAAACTCCCTCGAAAGAAAGCTCCATAATATCTTATCGTTTCATCATAAAATTGACTTTTATAATACTTGGAATCGGAATAATAGCCTAATGATGCACCAAATTTAAAATGATCGCCGAACTTAAAAAATAATGTCAGTAACGACAACAGAAAGTCCTTTTCACCAAACCCTTTGTCAATTGCCAAACCAAAATGAATGTTATTAATTTTAGGAAAATAAATATTATAAAACAAACCGATATCCGGAGATACCGAAATTTTATTGTTAATATAAACACTACCGGAAGTGATACCTAGTTCGTGGCTTAAACCTTGCTCTGCTTTTAAAGAGCCGGCAAATATCGAGAATATGACTAAGGAAAATATTATTAATTTCATGATTAAATCTATAATTTTGCTATTCGTTCGATTTCATCTGATTCCAGAATATTTAAGCCCATCCACTCATCTGATGATAAATTAATCATAGCTTGAGCCACTTTGGTAGCCTCAATTCCTCGGTATTTACGTAATGATCCAAACAAAAATATTCCAAATATTTTAAGAACAAAGATAGCTATTTTTTCACCTAACCTGAAGTCCAAACGATTACCAAACAATACAGAAGGACGCAGAATCGATATTGAAGGAATCACCAGATCCAGTATGGCTTCTTCCATCTCTCCTTTAGTCTTTAAGTAGAGATTTCCTGTTTTGCTTGTTGCACCAAGAGATGATATAGCGATCAGGCTAGTAACGTTTGATCTTTCAGCAAGATGGGCAATATTCACAACAATATCATAATCAATCTTGCGAAAATTCTCTTTGGATCCGGCTTTTTTTATTGTTGTTCCGATACAGCAGAATACAACATCATGTGAGATTTTGGGAATGCTCTTCAAAGTGTCAAAATCTAGTATTGTCTCACTTATTTTCGGATGCATGTAATAGGAAGGCTTTCGTACCCAGATTTCGATCTCGGAAAAATAATCATCTAAAATTAAGAGATCAATAAGTTCTCTTCCAATCAAACCGGTAGCACCGATAACCAAAGCTTTAGCCATAAGATTTCCTACGAACCCATTGTTTTACTTTGTTCAAATATACAGTTTTATTTTATATTCCGAAACAACAACTTATAAATTGATTAATTCAATGAAATTAAATTAATATCAAAATCGGAAAAAATTCATTAATTTTTCAGTCTTAATTATTTGCTTTTTAAATTTTTATATATTTTTTTATCAGGAGTTTTAAAATGGATAGGTTCCGTAATTACATTAATGGTCAATGGGTAGAGCCAAAAACAGGTAAGTATTTTAATAATATTAACCCAGCAGATATAAGTGATATAGTCGGGGAATTCCCCGAATCAGGTCAGGAAGATGTAAATGATGCAGTCAAATCAGCACGTGAAGCATTTAAAAAATGGAAAATGATGCCGGCACCCAAACGTGGCGACATCCTCAAAAAAGTCGGAGATATTTTTGCAAGAAGAAAAGAAGAAATTGCAAAAATTATGACCCGCGAAATGGGTAAACCTGTATTCGAAACTATGGGGGACCTACAAGAAGCCATCGATACTGCTTACTACTCCGCTAGTGAGACAAGAAGACTTTTCGGTCATACTGCCCCCAGTGAAATGGAAAATAAAATGAATCTGTCATTCCGTATGCCAATTGGTGTTTGCGGTGTTATAACAGCATTCAACTTTCCTGTAGCTGTTCCATCATGGAAAATTCTCCCTGCTTTAGCTGCCGGCAATACAGTTGTTTACAAGCCATCCAAGGATGTCCCACAAGCTGGTGTATGCTTTGCTGAAGTTATGGATGAAGCCGGAGTTCCTCCCGGAGTATTCAATGTTGTACTTGGTAAGGGTAACATGGGTAATATGATAGTTGAACATCCTGATGTTAATCTTATCGCCTTCACAGGATCGACTAACATCGGATTCCAGCTTGGCGAAATTTGCGGAAGAACAAATAAAAAATGTTCCCTCGAAATGGGTGGCAAGAATGCTCAGATTATCATGCCCGATGCAAACTTTGAATTAGCTATTGAAGGAGTACTATGGGGTGCGTTCGGTACGACAGGGCAAAGATGTACAGCAACCTCCAGACTTATAGTCCACAAAGATTGTTACGAAGAAATCATTACTTTACTTGCAATGAAGGCTTCAAAATTGAAGCTTGGTTATGGATTATTGCCTGATACTCAGGTAGGTCCGGTGATTCACGAGAAACAACTTCAAACATGCGAGTACTACTCAAAAGTAGCGTTAGAAGAAGGAGCAAGATTAATCATAGGTGGAAAAAGAGCCATTGAAGGCGATTTAGCAAAGGGTTACTTTTACGAACCAACAATTTTTGCTGATGTTACTAAAGATATGAGATTATTCCAGGAAGAAGTTTTCGGACCTGTGTTAGCAGTAACAAAAGCTGAATCCTTCGATCATGCTGTTGAGCTTGCCAATTCAGTCGATTTTGGTCTCTCTTCTTCTGTTTATACAAGAAATGTTAACGATGCTTTCAGAGCCATCAGAGATATCGAAGCAGGAATTACTTATATCAATGCTCCAACAATCGGTGCAGAAGCCCACATGCCGTTCGGTGGTGTTAAAGGTACAGGTAACGGTCATCGTGAAGGTGGTTGGACTGTATTTGATATCTTTACAGAATGGAAGACAGTTTATATCGATTTCTCTGATAAGCTTCAGAGAGCTCAGATAGATAATTATTAAGAATAATTGAAGATTCAATTAAAGAGCCAACATCTAAAAACAATGATTGGCTCTTTTTTTTAGCAGGGATTGATTCAATTTATCAAGGTCTAGATATGAATAATCTCATTTGAGAGATCTCCCATTTTTTAAGGTTGATTCTTGTATAAAAATGTTCTCTTCGAAATTTGAGATGCTGAACCAAATGAACCAATGCCATTATTAATATTTCCTAACAATGTATTGTACTGATTGGTTCTAAAATACTGCAATGACCATTTCATAAAATTTGCATCAGCTACCATAATCGTAACCTCGTTCAGTCCAAACCATTTGAATGTAGTCCAAACAATTGGAGTTTCAGGAGCCGGAACCATAGCCCAACGTGTTGATTCAAGGTAATCAGGGGAGTTTTTTCCACCCCCGAAGAATGTATATATTCTTCTGTTTTTCTCCTCTGTCGGAGTCGGTAAATACTTTCCGTATTCTAGTGTGTCAAGTGATTTTATCCTGATAATATAATAGAATTTTACATCAGGGTTCTTTTCCCAGGATATTTTTTCTTTAGTTCCATCAGTTAAATTTAATGTGTCTTTTGGATAATACAAAGAATCAGGAGGAGAATTAATCCAATTAAAACGAGCCGGTGTTCTTGTTGATCCTGTCATTAATGTTCCATCCTTCAAAGTAATTTCAAGATCATATTTCTTGCTTGGCTGAACTAATAGAGTTGTGTCGGGATTGTAGTATCCATTCGATCCGGCAGCATCACATATCAGCTGTATTGTCTGTCCATCGACTTTAATGAGGACTCTGGCATCCCTAATAAATGCATTATCATATTTGAATGAATCTGAAACCGGAGATGTTTTCATCAATTTTACGAAACGGATAGGTTCGTCCACAATCAAATAGCTTTCTACATAGTTCTGCTCGATATAAACATTCGGTGGAGCATCCTGACATGAATTTAATATGACTGTCAGAATAACCAATAACAAAGGGAATATATGTTTTAATGTTTTCATTATTAGAATTTAACCTCAAGTGAGAGTGTTGGAATTATTGGTAATAAGTAAACATCAATTACTTTTGTTTCTTCTGATCTTGTGTCATAATATCTGAACCAGATGTCGCGGTGATTGTAGACATTATAAATATCGAGAATCACTTTTGAATCCAGTTTAAACATTTTGAAAGCATAGCTTCCAGTTAAATTTAACTGATGAGAAGCCGGCAATCTGAGCCCATATCTTTGTGAAGGTACAGTTTTACCGCGTCCAAAGTCCTGACCCGGTAATCTCGAAAGAAATCTCGAAGTAGCTCCAGTGTATGATTGTCCTGACTGAAAAGTGAAAGTAGCAGCTAAATCCCATTTTTCATTAATCTGGTATTGAGCCACAACCTTGAAGTCATGCCTGCGGTCATATTTCGGACGGAATGGCTGACCGCCATTAATATCCGGAAATACTGATTGTATATATCCAAGAGCGTATCCTATCCATCCTACAAAGTTTCCGAACTTACGTTGAGCAAAAATTTCGAAACCCCAGGATTCAGTATTGCCAGTTAAGAAAATATCGGATAAGGATTTGGATGCAATAGCATTAGGATTAAGCTCGCTGATACTATTCATTTTCTTGTAATATACATCGAGATTGACATCAATATCGGGAAGAGGCTCTGTTTCTATACTTAGTATATAATGCATACTTCTGCTTGGAGCAATTGTAGAATCTGTTGGAAGCCATGTGTCAAAGAATGCAAAATCAGGCTGGGAAGCTAATCTTAAATTCTGCGAGAACATACCCCATGCTGCTTTGACAGCAAGATTCTCTGAGAATCTATATCTGATTGCTAACCTAGGATCCAAAAGAACATTTTTGCTGATTTCCCAATTGTTGTATCTCAAACCTGCTTGAATAGAGAACAGATCATTGACATTGTAATTTAACTGACTATACGCTGAATAATTCCAGTCAACAAAGTCCAGATTCAATGCACCAGGATTATTTGTACCGGATTTAATAATTGTATCTGTTTGTCCGGTAAGATTCTGGTAATAAAGAAAATTGTATCTTGTAACTTCTAAACCTGATTTCAAAGTTAATGCATCGCTGATAAACCAGTCGCATGATGCTTTACCTGTTATGTCATTGATTGAATTGTCAATCTGGAAGCCAAAACCTGCCTGGTCGCCAATAAACGAATTTTGATAATAACTTGAACTTAGAACCACTGTAGTAAAAAATTTATCATTGAATATATGAGTCCAATTCCCTGCAAAACTTCTGTTGCCCACCGTCAGATCCAGAGATACACCTGAAGCACCAAGCAAAAGTCCGTCATTACTTAAAAATCCGGAAACTGATATATGGTCATCATTCCCAATATTCTGAGTTAACTTAACATTGACATCATAAAATGCGAAATCGGGGAGAGGTGAGGTTGGGTCTGATGGTATAACTGCTTTGATCAGTTCCAGATATGTTCTCCTGGCTCCGACAAACCAAGATCCATCAAATAAAGGTCCCTGAACAGAAAGCCGTGATGATATTGCTCCAATTGAGCCAACACCCTCTATTTCATTTCTGTTCCCGTCTTTTTGAGTCAAATTCAATACTGCAGACAACCTGCCTCCATATTCGGCAGGGAAACCTCCCTTAATCAACTCAACATCTTTGATAGCGTCTGAATTGAAAGTTGAAATGAATCCAAATAAATGAGAAGGATTATAAACAATTGCACCGTCGAGCAGAACAAGATTCTGATCCGGTGATCCGCCGCGGACAAATAATCCTGATGATATTTGGGAAGAAGTCAATATTCCTGGTAAATACTGAAGTGAGCGAAATACGTCCGATTCACCACCAATTCTTATTTTCTTAATCTGTTGGATTGGCACATTAATTTTACTGATAGAAATCTCTCTTTTTTCGACTTCTCTTTCTGCTTCAACCTGAACTTCGTGTGTAGATACATTGGTTGGCTTTAGCTGTAGGTTCTCCCTCAGTGATTGAGATTCTTTAAATCTGATTTTTTTTGAAAGCTTTTCATAACCAATAAATGAAGCATTAATCTTGTATTCACCTGGTGGTATGTTAGTTACAGAGAAATATCCACTCTTATTGGTAAATGCTCCTAATTTTGTACCCTCGAGTGAAATAGTTGCTCCAATTAGAGTTTCGCCGGTTTTTGAATCTTTTATAAAGCCACTTAAACTTGCAGAATTATCACTAATCTCATGTGCGGACAAGCAATTAAAAATGCTGGTAAAAACCAGCATTGAAATTATTACAATATTAATATTTTTCATTAATTTCAAAACAAAATACGATAGTTGATTTCAGAAATTTCTAAAACGAAATCTTAACGCTAAAATTTTATTCTTGGTTGGTTGAGCATAAATGATATAATTAGAAAGTTGTAAGTAATTAGTTGAATTTTCTTGAAACAAAATAATTAATCAATAAATTCTGGATCATTATTTAATTCATCTTCGAACATGTAATTTCTGATCTCGTTTTCTATCTCTTTATAAAATTCTGATTCACTCTGCCCGATCAGATAAATGAATTTCCCTGTATTTCTTTTTTTGTAAATGTACGAATTGATGATTCTAATCTCATCGATATCTTCGTCAGTCAATTCTGATTGTGGATTACTGCTAAGAAAATATTCTCCTTTTATAACCGAGAATAAATCACTAAGGGGTGCTTTCCTTCCTATTATCTGATGGTGTACCAATTTACCTGAATTAATCAGGTAGAGTTCAAAAAGTCTCTCTTTATCTGAAATCGGAATAAAAAAGATCATATTATTGGAGGCTATGGAATTATTACTTATATATTTTCTTCCAAATAATTTTTTTAGTTCTTTTATTCTGAAACTCAGTTCAGCCGCCTTCTCATATTCAAGATTTTCTGACAATTCTAGCATTTTCTTTTCAAGCTGATTGATTACACCATCAGAGTAACCACTGAGAAATAATCTTACTTTAGCTACTTCTTCGTCATACTGACTTTTTGTTATTAATATAGCGCATGGAGCATCACATCTTTTTATCTGATTATAGAAGCATGGCTTATTCTCTGCCGAAACACTAAATTCATCCTTACATTTTCTAAGTTTGAATTGTTTTTCAATGGTTAGTATCAATTCATGCGCAAATGAAATAGAATTAAAGGGACCATAATATTCCGAACCATCATTTCTGACATTAAAAGTCAAATCTGCAATCGGATATTCCTCGAATGTTGTAATACGAATGAATGGATATTGTCCATAAACTTTATCAGCTGTATTGTAATGTGGTCTGTGAGTTTTGATCGATTTTGATTCAAGTAGCAAAGCTAGCAGTTCAGTTTCTGTTGTTGTCCACCGCAAATCATGAATCATTCTGATCATTTCAGTGATTTTCTTTGATGTCATCATTTCATTGTTAAAATATGATTTAACGCGGTCATTCAATGATTTAGCTTTACCTATATACAATATTGAGCCGTCTTCTCCCAGAAATTGATAAACACCCGGTTCAACTGGCAATTCACCAAGTTTGATTTCTACACGACTAAAGGAAACAGAAGGAGCTTTGAAATTTTTTATTGGCTTATTCTGAAAGTGAAGTAATTGATCTATATCTTCTATGTTGTGTTCCTGCTCAGCCAGAGCCATCAACTCATTCAAAATGAGTGCCGTTGCCGTTGCATCTCCTCCTGCTCTATGCCTGTTGATTATCTGAATATCAAAGAAGTTGGATAATGAACCTACATTCTTTTTCAGGCTTTTCTGCAAAAGTCTTCGGGATAATTTTAATGTGCAAATTCTTGGAAGTTTAGGTTGCCTCAGCCCTGCAATACTAAAGGACTCAAGAACGAACGACCAGTCAAATCTTGCATTGTGGGCAACAAACACAGCATTTGTCTGATTGAAAATTGCCTCAACTTTTGGCATGATTTCTTGTAATTCAGGAGCGTTAAACACCATTTCATTAGATATTCCAGTCATTGTTGATATGAAATATGGAATAGGCTGATGTGGATTGATTAATGAGCTGAAAGTATCTGTTATTTCGCCACCAATAGTCGTGACGCAGGCAATTTCGGTTATTCTGTCATTCTGTGGATGCGAACCGCTTGTCTCAACATCAACTACGATAAATGGTATTTCCCAGATTGATTTCATTGAATTACGAAGAATTTTAAATGCAAAAATACTAATAACTTATTTGCTATACTAATGATGTTAAGCGAAAAGTGTCAGATTATTTAGTCAGATTAATTAAACAGTGTGGAATATTTCCCACAATGAGTT
>CAIOZA010000094.1 GCA_903862655.1 uncultured Ignavibacteria bacterium | reverse complement strand
GATCTTGTTTGCAGGCCCCATTTCGGTGACGAGGTCGCTCATGCGATTGTCATTATAATCTCTGTCGGTAAGCTTTAAAATGGGTTTATCCAACTTCATGCAAAGCCAAATCACAGCCTTAAGTATCAAACTGTCAGTCCAAACACAATCGGTAATCAGCCAAGGGGTTTTAATTCTAGTAAGTTCAGCCGAGGCGGCATCATCAAGAATGACTTGTACCGAAGGATGATGTTGCAAATAGGTGGTAGGGATGCTGTCCGATACCTCCCCTTCAACTGCCTTTTGAATGATGGAAGCTTTCCCTTCGCCCCAAGCCATTAAAATGATTCGCTTAGCTTTGAGTATAGTGCCAACCCCCATAGTTATTGCCTTAAGGGGGACGTTCTCCTCTCCAAAGAAATCAGTTGCTGCATCCATTCGTGTGAGATGGTCCAGTGTGACCATACGAGTGATGGAATTTATAGGTGAACCCGGTTCATTGAAGCCAATATGTCCTGTGCGACCAATACCTAATATCTGTAAGTCGATGCCACCATATGAGTTTATTTTATCCTCATACGACTGACAATAGGCACTGATGTTTTCTTTGCTCACCTTCCCGTCAGGAATATGAATGTTTTCGGGCAATATGTCTATATGGTCAAACAAATATTCCTTCATGAAACGATGATAACTTTGCAAGGAGTTAGGGTGCATGGGGTAATATTCGTCTAAATTGAAGGTAATCACATTGCTGAATGATAGGCCTTCACTTTTATGCATGCGGATGAGTTCTTCGTAAACCGTCACAGGAGTTGAACCCGTTGCCAATCCAAGTACACAAAGCTTTTTCTGCGATTGTTTCTCCCGTATAACTCTTTCTATTTGCATTGCAACAGCAGTTGAAGCATCAGCTGCCAAACGATAGATGTGGGTATCTATTTTCTCGAATCTTCTTTCGTTTTCTACTATAGGGTTTAATTCCTCTATCATACAGTTTAAATTTAAATATTTACAGCAATGTTTTGCAAAAAATGAATTCAGTCAGGGGGTATAAGCATCATTTAAACATGCTTTTCCCATGGTTTGAAAAACACTTTAAAATTAGTATTTATTTCAACTCTTCAAATGATTTTTCTCATTTATAATATTAAAGTGTATTAGACTATTCAATTTCATAGCATTCAACTTTTTTAAAATTCATGTGTTTAAAGAATATTGATTAATATTGTAATCGATTATTCAAGCAGACATTCATGAATCAAGAACCATTTACTATATAAAATGAAGAAAAAAATCATCCTTATTGCCACCCTTTGTTGGATTACCTCTACTATTCTCATTGCTCAAACCAATTCGAAGCAAATTACCCTTGAAGACATCTGGACTAAAGGCACTTTTACTCCAAAAACACTTACTGACGTTATCCCTTCTGCTAAAGGCGATTTTTATTATATGTTTGAAGATGGCGTTAACATCAATAAGTACGATTTCAAAACAGGGAAAATGCTTGAAACTGTTCTTCGTGTCCCTGAACTTCTTCTTGAGGGGAGCAATAAACCCATAGAACTAGATGATTTTTCGTTTAGCAAGGATGAAAATAAATTGTTGATATCTGCATATAAACAAGCTGTGTATCGATACTCGAAATTGTCGAAGTATTATGTTTGGGATTTTAAAACAAAAAAACTCACTTTACTTGCCAATGGTGAAAAATGCCGGGAAGCAATACTATCTCCTGATGCTAGCAAACTTGCATATAGTAAAGAAAATAATATGTTTGTCGAAGATCTGAACACACATGTTTCTACTCAAATCACAACAGACGGAAAGTTGAATAACATAATAAATGGTTTTGGCGATTGGGTGTATGAAGAAGAATTCGACCTTTTACATGGCATTTCATGGTCGCCCGATGGGAAATATATTGCATATTATAGGTTTGATGAGAGTAAGGTTAAGGAGTTTAGCATTGCGAAATATGATTCTACCTCATATCCTGAAGAGTATACCTATAAATATCCTAAAGCAGGAGAAGAGAATTCAATTGTGGATGTATTTGTTTACGATGTTGCTGCTAACAAAAAGATCAAAGTTGATGTAGGCAACATTACTGATCAATATATTCCGAAAATGATGTGGACAGCACAGCCAAATTTTCTATGTGTTTACAGGATGAATCGCCTACAAAATAAACTTGAACTCTTGTTGGCTAATGCTTCGAATGGATCAACTAAGATTATATATACCGAAGAAAATAATTGCTATGTTGATTTGAATGAATATCTGCAATTTACTGCCGATGCAAAAGGCTTTTTTATTTGCAGCGAAAAAGAGGGATATAACCATATCTATCATTATAATATAAATGGGAAATTGATAAGAAAAGTAACTTCAGGAAATTGGAATGTTACAGAAATATCGAGCATTGACGAGAGATCTGGTAAGATTTATTTCATATCAACAGAAATATCTCCTTTGAATCGAGATATTTATTCAGTTCAATATGACGGAACCAAAAAAAGCAGGCTGTTTAACAACAACGGACAGCATGGCGTCACATTCAGTAGTAGTTATAATTATTGCATACATACATTCTCAAATGCGAATACCCCAAAACAATTTGAGTTGCTGAATTTAAGCAATAATAAACTTGTGAAATCGCTTGAAGACAACAATAAGCTTGTTGCAACTATTAAAGATTATCATTTTTCGAATAAAGAGTTTTTTGTTTTTAGCACAGAAAAAAACTTTGAATTAAATGGGTATATGATAAAACCCCATGATTTTGATTCAACAAAGAAATACCCAGTGTTGATGTATGTCTATGGCGGTCCAGGTTCCCAAACAGTATTGAATAGGTGGGAAACTTCAGATTTTGCCTGGTTTCAAATGTTGGCTCAAAAAGGATATATTGTAGTATCAGTTGATAATAGGGGTACAGGATACCGTTCAGAAGAGTTTAAGAAAAGCACATATCAGCAATTGGGAAAATTCGAGACTATTGATCAAATTGAAGCAGCTAAATATCTTGGCCAACTCAGTTATATTGACAAGAATCGAATTGGAATGTTTGGTTGGAGTTATGGAGGGTATATGACTGCTCTTTGTATGACTAAGGGAGCTGATTATTTTAAAGCAGGAATTGCTGTTGCCCCAGTTAGCAATTGGCGCTATTATGATGACATTTATACTGAAAGATTTATGCGCACACCTCAGGAAAATCCAAAAGGATACGACGAAAACTCTCCAGTTTCACAGGTTAGCAAGTTAAAAGGTGAGTTTTTGCTGATTCATGGTTCGGCAGATGATAATGTTCATCTCCAAAACTCAATGGAGCTGGCAAAGGCTCTCATTTTGGTTAATAAACAATTCGATATGTTCATCTATCCCAATAGAAATCACAATATAAGGGGAGGATTAACCCGAATAAACCTCTATAAAAAAATGACAAATTTTATTTTGAATAAGCTGTAACACTAAGTGAAATAAACCGTAACACTAAGTGAAAAGTGCTTCCAAAAAAAAATTAACAAAAAAAATTTTGATATGTAAATACAATGATGTAGTTTTGACGAATAAATTTTAAATCTAAATCTATAATTAAAATTAAAAAGAAATGAAAAAGCAAACATCTATTCTTTCAAAGCTAGCCATTCTTATTATTTTCATAATGATTTGTGGAAATACTATGGCACAAAAGTCTTATCGTCCATCTTTTAAACTTGAATTGCGCAACGATGTTCAAGTTTCTCCTACAGAGTATGAATTCGATATTTACCTTACTCATATAGGGAGTTCTATCACCCCAGCCGATTTTAAGTTATCTACAGTTCAGTGCGGAATTTTCGTAAATGATTTAATTCGTAATGGGGGTACTTTATCTGCTTCTGTTGTTCCTGGATCTTCTGATCTAAATATGGGACAAAGACAGGCTCAGGCTAATATGCATATTACAAACTCTAGCCCAAATCAAACTATTAAGATTACTGCTAAAACTGCTTCAGCAGATTTAGGTTCTATAGTTTCAAAAACCGGAGGCACAAGAGTAATGCGTGTTAAACTTAGCAATACTGTTTGTTTTGGTCAAGCTAAACCAAACCTTAGCTGGTCATTTAATTTCGCTGGACGTTCATGGCCAACGAAAGTGGGTGCTTATGTTAATGAAAAATCGAAAGATATTTCTGCAAATGGTACTTATTTGACTTCTGGTTTGACAAATCCAACCCTAACTTCTTCGTCAACACCTCTAGTTACTCTTACTCCTAGTGTTAATCCTGTTCCATCAGGATCTCCTGTAACTATTAATGCAGCTCTTCAGGCTGGATACACCATGAGTACTTCCACTTGGTATGTTAATGATATGGCTGTAGCAAATAACAGTTTGAATTATACCTACACACCAGGAAACAATGATCATGTTTATGTTTCAGTTCAATTTAATGAAGCATGTGCTAGCCCTGCCAGTTCTACTGCTTTAGCACTTAATCTTGCTGCTGGGACTCAAACTTTAAATAATAATACCTCTATTAGTGCATATGCTACTGAGAAAAATGTTTTTATCAACAACCCTTCTCTTATGAATATTAGTGAAGTTGTAATTTATAACGCATTAGGACAAGTAGTAACTTCTTTTAAGCCAGAAATCACTACCCTTAAAAGTTATAATATTAATGCTGCTCCAGGAGGATATATCGTAAAGATGTTTACTGAAAAGAATGTTATAAGTGAAAAAGTAACATTGAAATAATTGCTAATTTTTTTGGTTTTAATGAGGCTGCCTTTAAAAGGCAGCCTTTTTTTTGAAGCTTCCTATTCATGGGATTTAGCTATATTTTGAATTTGAAATTGAATGAAAATTCAATTTGTTTAATGAATAGAAATTCAAAATCCTCTAATTAAATTCAACCTAATTTGATGTTATTTAGCAGATATCTAGAAAGCTAATATAATAATAAAGTGTAATTAAGTGATTGATATAACTAGATTTATACATATAAGACATAATGGAAATGAGAAAGCTTTTTTATAGATAATACAATTAACTCAGCACTTTGAGAAAAAACGTTTAACTTTGTTCCAAATTCATTGCCCTATATGTTTAAGGGTTTTATTTTAAAATATATAGAGTGAACATAATAAGAATTACATTTTCAATTCAATAGATTTACTACATTAAAACATCAATATTCGAGTGCAATTTTATAATTGATTTATATGGATACAAAGAAATCGCAAGAAGCAAATGCATTGCTTCGTCTGAAAGCGGAAGAATTTTTGAAAAAAAATCCTAAGTCGAATTCGCTTTTTGCTTCAGAAGAAGACATAATGAGGCTTCTACATGAATTAGAAGTACATCAAATAGAGTTACAGATGCAAAATGAAGAGCTCTATAAAGCAATATATCATGCAGAAGAACTTGCAGAGTTAGCTGCAGAAAAATACTACGAATTGTATGCATTTTCTACTTCAGGCTACTTTACACTTTCTGCAGATTTTGAAATTATTGAGCTTAACCATAGAGGAGCTAAAATGCTTGGAAAGGAAAGATCGAATTTGATAGGTAATCACTTTGGCCTTTTCGTTTCAAAAAACTCTTTAGACGTATTTCAAGTATTTTTCAGCAATGTCTTTAAAAGCAAAGTGAAGGAAACTTGTGAGATAACACTTGAAGTAAAGGGCTGTAAGCGTCAGTATGTTTATGTTGAGGGCTTTGTTGGTGAAGGAGATAAATGTCTTTTAAATGTTGTCGACATCACACAACGGAAACTTGTAGAACAGGAATTGGCATATGAAAAGAACAGATTGGCAGATATACTTGAAGGCACTAATGTTGGCACTTGGGAGTGGAATGTCAAAACAGGTGTAACCATATTTAATGAACGATGGGCAGGAATGCTTGGTTATACTTTGGCAGAGATTTCACCTACAAATATAGATACCTGGATAAAATTTACGCATCCTGATGATTTGGAAGTATCGAATGAATTATTGAATGAGCATTTCGAAAGGAAGACGGACTATTATAAGTGCGAAGCAAGGATGAAGCATAAAGATGGATATTGGGTATGGGTGCTCGATAGAGGAAGAGTACATAAATGGGACGAAGATGGCAAGCCCCTCCTAATGTCAGGTACTCATCAGGATGTCACAGAACGGAAACTTGTTGAGGCTGAACTTGAAGAAAGCAGGGAAAAGTATCGTGGATTAAGTGAGGCAAGTTTTGAAGCTATCTTTATTTCCGAAAAAGGTAAGTGTATTGAGCAAAACCTAGCCGGTGAAAAGATGTTTGGATATACCACAGAAGAGGCATTAACAAGGTATGGAACTGAATGGATAGCCCCTGAATATCGCGATATGGTAATGAACAATATGTTAGCTGGGCATGAAAACCCCTACGAAGCTGTTGCCCTAAAGAAAGACGGAACCCGTTTCCCTTGTGTGTTACGAGGGAAAATGATGCATTATAAAGGAAGAGATGTTAGGGTTACTTCCTTAACAGATATTAGTGACCGTAAAAAGGCTGAGGAAGAATTGGTTCAGCAAACGAGCTTAATAACTTCACTACTCGATTCAATTCCCGATATTATCTTTTTCAAGGATTTGGAAGGAGTGTATATTGGCTGTAATCCCCCTTTTGCAGAATTTGTGGGTAAAGATAAAGATGCTATTATAGGAAAGACAGATTATGATTTGTTTGATAAAGAAGTTGCTGATTTCTTTAAATTCCATGATCAAATAATGCTTGAAAAGAAACAAGCTACCCATAATGAAGAATGGATTACTTATCCTGATGGGAGAAAGATCTTAATTGATACTCTTAAAACTCCTTATTGGGGGGCAGATGGAGACTTAATTGGGGTGTTAGGAATAAGCCGTGATATTACTGATCGTAAGAAATCAGAAGAAGAATTGAAACAAATTTCAACCCGTCTGTCATTGGCTACACATGCCGGAGGCATTGGCGTTTGGGATCTTGATGCAGTAAACAATAAACTGACTTGGGATGATTATATGTTTAAGCTTTATGGCATTGATAAAAATGATTTTACTCATGCTTACGACTCCTGGTTGACAGGGGTTCATCCCGAAGATAAAATACAGGGAGATGCTGAAATCCAAATGGCAATTAGTGGGCAAAAAGATTTTGATACTGAATTTAGAGTGGTTTGGCCTGATGGTTCAATTCATTATATTAGGGCTAATGCTATAGTTGTGCGCAACGAATCTGGAGAAGCCCTTCATATGATAGGAACCAATTGGGATATCACCGAACAAAAGAAACTAGAAGAAAAATTAAAATCAAGCGAGATAAATTTCCGAACTTTTTTCGAAACAATTGATGATATGATTTTTATCGGTAACCAGCAAGGTAAGATTTTCTATTGTAATGATGCGGTTATACAAAAGCTAGGCTATTCGATTGATGAACTCAATAGGATGAACATATTGGATGTTCATCCTGTAAATAGGCGAGAGGAAGCAGAATTGATTTTTGGGGAAATGTTTTCAGGCAAAAGAGACTCATGCCCTCTGCCTTTAGCAAGAAAAAATGGAAGTCTTGTGCCTGTCGAAACAAGGGTGTGGTTTGGTAAATGGGATGAAAAGGACTGTGTCTTTGGGATTTCAAAAGATATTTCAAAGGAACAAGAAGCATTGCAGAAATTCAATAAGATGTTCGAGAACAACCCTGCATCTATGGCTGTAAGTTCATTCCCTAGCTTAGAGTTTACCGATGTGAATAATGCCTTTCTTAGCACCACAGGATACTCAAAAGCTGAAGTAATTGGTAAAACTTCTGATGAATTAAATCTTTTTATTCAGCCAGAAAATCATCATTCAACCGCAAAAGACTTAGATGAAAATGGTTTTGTTCAAAACATAGATTTGTTATTAAGAAATAAATCGGGAGATATATTGAACGGGCTTTTTTCAGGCGCAATTATTGAGAGCCAAGGAAGAAAATCTTTTCTCACAGTTATGACAGATATAACAAAGCAGAAACAAGCCGAAGAAGAAATGCGGCATTTGGCAACACAGTTGACTACACTAATTGCACATTTACCTGGAGGGTTATTATTAGAAACACCTGATCGATACATACAGCACACCAACCAAAAGTTTTGTGATATTTTTGGAATTCCTGTTCCTCCTGAATTACTAATAGGTGCTGATTGCAATGAAGCTTCAGAAATGTCAAAAGAACTTTTTTGTGATAGCGAAAACTTCATTCTAAGGATTATTGAAATTCTATCTTTAAAGGTTCCGGTATTAGATGAAGAACTTAAACTGAAAGATGGAAGGGTTTTACAAAGAGATTACATTCCTGTCTATACAAGTACAAATGAAATTGAACATCTTTGGCATTATCGCGATGTTTCTGAACATAATAAAGCTCAAATCATCCTTGCTAAACAATCAGCTCTGCAAAAAATATTAATGGATATTTCCTTTAAATACATTAATATTCCACTCTTAGACATTGAAGTGGCCATTGCAGAATCACTAAAAGAGTTGGGACGTTTTGTTGAAGCTGATAGGGCCTATATTTTTGAATATGATTGGCAAAAAAAGATATGCACTAATACTTTCGAGTGGTGCGAAGAAGGAATTAGTCCTCAAATTGATGACTTGCAAAGTGTCCCTCTTGAGTTTTTACAATATTGGGTTATAACTCACCAAAAAGGCGAAACAATGAATATTCCTGATGTGTTTGCACTTCCATTGGATGATGATGTTAGATCTATATTGGAGCCTCAGGAAATAAAAAGCCTTATTGCCATTCCGATGATGAATGATACTGATTGTATCGGTTTTATTGGTTTTGATTCTGTGAGAAAGCATTATAATTATTCGGAAAAAGAAGAAGCCTTGTTGACCATTTATTCTCAGATGTTGGTTAACGTAAAAAACAGGGCGAAATTAGAGAAGAATTTAATTGAAGAAAAAAGAAGAGCAGAGCAGGCAAATGCCACGAAATCTGAGTTTATTGCCAATATTAGCCATGAAATTCGCACTCCTATGAATGCAATTCTTGGTTTTAGCGAGGTCTTATATTATAAGCTTGAAACACCTCACCATAAGCAAATGCTGAAGTCTGTTTTAAGTAGTGGGAATCTTTTACTGTCATTGCTCAACGATATTCTTGACCTTTCGAAAATCGAATCAGGGAAGTTCGAAATAACTCCAATCCCAGTCGATTTCAATAATTTGTTACAAGAAATTCTTTTGCTTTTTAAAGATAAGGCTCAGTTGAAGGGATTGAAAATTAGCATTATTACTTCGCCCGATTTTCCTGATGTAGTAATTCTTGATGAAATCAGAATGAAGCAGATTGTCTTTAATCTTGTAGGTAATGCGCTTAAATTTACACATCATGGTTTTATTATAATTAGGGCTTCATTCACTAATGTTAAGGAAAATATTGGTCAAATACAATTGGAAGTTGAAGATTCAGGGATTGGTATCCCTGAAGCTCAACAACAAAGAATTTTTGAAGCTTTTAATCAGTTAACTGATCAATATGGTGGCGCTGGCTTAGGTCTTCCAATTTCTAAACGACTGGTGGAGAAAATGAATGGAACAATATCAGTTGATAGTGCTGAAGGAAAAGGTTCAATATTTAAAATCATAATCCCAACAGTAAAAATTGGCTTGAAAAAGTCTATTAAGAAAGCTGAGTTTGAAGATATCAAACAAATAGTTTTTGAGAAAGCCTCAATCCTAGTTGTTGATGATGTTGTTTTCAATATTCAAACAATAGAGAATATGTTGTCAGATTCAAAACTTGATATTACAACTGCTGAAACCGGTGAGATTGCACTTGAAAAACTGAAATCAACTACATTCGATTTAATTTTACTTGACCTTCGTTTGCCTGGTATTAGTGGGTATGATGTGGCTAATTATATGAAAGGAGATGCTAATTTGCAAAATATTCCTATTATTGCTTATTCTGCCTCAAATCTGACTTCGAAAGTAAATGCAAATTCTGTTCAATTCGATGGGTTTTTATTTAAACCAGTAAAAAAAGCTGACTTATTTAAACAACTAACTAAATTCCTGAAATATTCCTCTGCAAAATCTTTAATTTCTGCTAAGAAAAAAGCGAATAAGGATTTTAATATTTCAAATCCCGTGCTTTTAGAAAAGCTTCCTTTGATAAAAGAGATATTAGAAGAAAAATTTATTCCTTATTGGGAAAGCGTAAAAGATTCATTCGTATTATATAATATTGAAACCTTCTCTGTCGAACTAAAAGAGTTAGCCATTGAATTTAACTTTAAATATCTGGTTGAATATGCTGTTAAAATTCGGGAAGATGTAGATACTTTCGATTTAGACAGATTAAAAGAAAATCTTTCATTATTTCCTTCGATTATTAAGAAAATGTCAGAAATCATTAAGGAGCGAAAGTGAAAGTCTGAAAAGATTTTAATTAAAAATAATTTTAGTAAAATAAACCTACTTTAAAATATATTGAATGGAAGAACATGTTAAAATACTTGTTGTTGACGACAATGCTGAAAACCTGAAAGTTGTTGGTAATTTCTTGAAAGAAAAAGATTATAAAATTGCCCTCGCTCTTGATGGAGAAAGTGCTTTGAGTATTTTAGATAATAATGACATAGATCTGATTTTGCTCGATGTTATGATGCCAGTAATGAATGGTTACGAATTGTGCAGAAGAATAAAAAGCAAGGATAAAATTAGAGAAATTCCTGTGTTGTTTCTTACGGCAAAAAGCCAGACTGAAGATTTAGTGGAAGGCTTTAATGCAGGAGGTGTTGATTATATTTCCAAGCCTTTTAATCGTGACGAATTGTTTATCCGAGTAAAGAATCATCTTGATCTCTCAACTTCAAAAAAGAAAATAATTGAAATGAATATAACGCGTGACAAATTATATTCAATTATTGCCCACGATGTGAGATCCCCTTTAACTGAAATTCAATTTACACTTAAAACTATTTCGAAAGGGCTATTAGATACTTCTAGCGAAGAATTTAAAAAGATGATGCTGCTTCTTGAAAAATCTACTTCTCAAACAAAAACATTGCTAGATGATTTGTTAGAATGGCTTAAATTTCAGGGAAGTAAAATGACTATGAATTACACAAACCTAAACATAGGCAATGTAGTTAATGTTTGTGTGGGCTTTTTAAACGGATTGGCAGTGCGAAAAAATATTTGCATCGAGCAATTAATCGCTGATAACACTTTCGCTTTTGCTGATGAGCAAACAATTCGTGCGGTTTTTAGGAATATAATTTCGAATGCGATAAAATTTACACCAGAATTCGGGAGTATAAAAATATACTGTGAGAAGGTTGGCGATTTTGTAAAGATTATAGTTCAGGATTCTGGTGTTGGAATGTCTTCGGATGTAATACATAAGATAATGGATAAAAAAGTGTATTATTCTTCTTTAGGGACTCAAAAAGAAAGTGGGTCTGGTCTTGGATTGCAGATAGTTAAGGATTTCGTAGCCCTTAATAATGGAAGTTTACAGATTGAAAGCACCGAAGGTAAGGGGACTTCATTAATTGTCAATTTAAGAATTAGAGAAAGTTGATTTTTCAGAATAACTGCCTTAATTTATACCCCTTCTCAGATACGGCCATAACTATACATATATGTATGTACTTTAGACTCCAGTATACCTACTTTTCTTCGTAGTATACATATACTGGTCCTTAGTATACATACTTTGCTTTGAGATATACATATATTGGTCCTTAGTATACATACTTTGCTTTGAGATATACATATACTGGTCCTTAGTATACATACTTTGCTTTGAGATATACATATACTGG
>CAIOZA010000093.1 GCA_903862655.1 uncultured Ignavibacteria bacterium | reverse complement strand
TGAGAAATTGAAAGAAACCTTGGTCGCTCAGTCTTTATCCGCTACATTTGAGTATATTCTGCCATGGGGCAATTTTTCCTGCTCCGTTTCGGGTGACAGCTATCTTCACGATCTGAGAAAAAATCAGTTCTCAGTGTATGCGAATTCATCCCTCAAGATATATAAAGGATTATCTTTGAATTTTTATATATCGTACGCTTCAATTCACAATCAGCTGAATCTCTCGAAAGAAGGTGCCACACGCGACGAAGTCCTTCTCCGCAGAAAACAGCTTGAAACTCAGTATAGCTTCTCGGGATCGTTCGGAATTTCCTACACATTTGGTTCTATATACGACAACGTAGTCAATCCCCGCTTTGGGGGTTAAGAAGCGAAAGAATTATTTTTAAATTAATAGTTATTTCACATTTCATTTTAATCCTATGATTGACACCTCAGTCAATAGATATATAAACAAAATTTATAAAGTAGAAGTGATTTACTTTTATTAATTTTCAATCCACGTTAACATTTTGCCAATTACGTCATTTCTAATTAAGAGGTTTATTCATTTAGGAAAAATATATGAAATATATTAAATTAGCACTGCTTTCTATGATTCTTATTGTATCGGCATCAAATCTATTCGCGCAGGGTCCACGAGGGAATAGTTTTGGCTTTGGACTTATTCTTGGAGATCCAACCGGAGCTACAATTAAGTACTGGACTAACAATGAAAATGCATTCACAGCATCAATCGGCTCTTCATACTTTGGCGAGATCAGATTAGGTGGAGACTATCTCTGGCATTTCGATGCCTTCAACTCACGTGTTGTTAAAATGTACGCAGGTCCCGGTCTTGTTGTGGGTTTTGGTCAGAGCCACGGCGGATTCTGGTGGGGCGACAAGCACGATAAGTTTTATTATTGGGATGATAGCCATTCGGTGGGATTTGCTGGCAGAGTGATATTTGGGATAAATATTATCCCCAAGAAAGCTCCAATTGAAATTTTCTTCGAACTCGGACCGCTTATCGGGATTTCACCGGCTTTTGGAGTCAATCTGGATGCTGCAGCTGGAATCAGATTCTACCCCTGATAAAACAAATTATTTCAGAATTTAACCTACTGTGAACGTGAATTTTTGAGGCATGTTCACAGTATTGTATTTATATTACATAAATTTTTCAATTTAATTGTTATATTGCAGATAAAATAATTTAGATATTATTTCTTGGGGAGTTCCTTATGAAAAAGTCAATTCTTTTTATGTTGTTTTATGTTTATTTAGTGCTAATTTCATCAACTCTTATATATTCTCAGACTAATGAGCCCGGCTTTATCCAAAATACAGGTAAATGGAATTCAGCCGTTAAATTTCTGGCTCGGATGAACGGCTTAAATTTCTGGATAAATAAAGATGGATTCACGATTGATAACTACATAACATCAAAACAGGAAAAAACTCCGGAGTCGCTCTTCGATGCTCATAATACCGAAAACATTCAGATAGAACGCAAAACAGGCCAGATTATCAAAATGTCTTTCCTGAACGTGAAAAATAATTTTAAAACTATCGCTCCCGAAAATCCAATTTTAAAAATCTATTCTTTTATTGGCAAGGATCGGAACAAATGGCAATCGGTTAATTCATATTCAAAGCTTAAAGTAAATAATCTGTACAAAGATATTGATGCTATTATTACTATTGAGGACAATCAGCCCAGATATGACTTTATTGTCAATCCAGGAGCAAATCCTGAATCAATAAAATTCAATTTTAAAGGACAGGATCAAATTGAGCTATCAAATAATGGCGATAAAATTGAGTTGACGACGCGCTTTGGGAAACTTTCTACAGGGAAACTATATGCATATCAGGACTTAGATGGCAAACGCAAACAGATTAAGTGTCAATTTGTTTGGAGATCTAATTTCATATCGTTTAAACTTGGGGATTATGATTCAAAGTATAAGTTAACTATTGACCCTAAGATTTATGCAACATACCTAGGTGGATCCGGCGATGAGGAAATAACATCTTCAGTAATTGATAAGGATAACAATCTGATAGTAACAGGCTGGACAAATTCATCTGATTTTCCTTCATCAACCGGAGCTTATGATACAACTTATTTCAGTGAGAAAGATGTTTTTGTGACAAAAATACAGCTTACGGGAAACGAACGAAAAATACTCTTTTCTACATATTTAGGAGGAACGAATGACGAAATTCCTAATGCAGTCGGAGTCGATAATAATGGAGATATTTACATAGCCGGAGAAACCAATTCAGCTAATTTCCCTGCACATTCAGGCATAGGTTCACAGATTAACGGATTAAAAGATGGTTTCATTACAAAACTTAGTTCTGACGGAAGTAAGATCATTTACTCATCATTTCTTGGTGGAACAAATGATGATTATATTCTTGCCATGGGAGTCGGTGAATCCGGTGCCGTCTATGTAACCGGAGGCACATCTTCACCGGCATTTCCTAGTTCTGTTGTTTATAATTTAGGCGGTGACAAAGGCAGAGAAGAAGCCTTCATAACAAAAATTTCCCCTTCCGGTACCACCATTGTTTATTCAGCTATAATGACTACCACCGGACTTGACCGGGGTACTGCTATTGCAGTCGATGAAGCTCAATCAACTGTTATTGTTTGTGGCATAACAGATAATGCAAGATTCTACACTATCCCTAACTCAGGAGGCAACAGAGTCTGGGACAGGTATTACAATGGAGGTTGGGATGGATTTATTGCTAAAATTGGTACAAGCGGTGCATTTTGTGAATTTGCCGGATTCTATGGGGGCGGCAACGATGACTATATAAACTCTGTTATTCTGGACAAAGACGGTAGTTTTTATTTAGCAGGAAAGACCAATTCCAGCATTTCGGCTATAAACCCTACTTCAGTGGAAACAGATTTTCCACTAACCGATGGGTCAATTAATAAAAAATTTAACGGAGTATGGGACTGCTTCATTGCTAAGTTCGACAAAAGGTGCAATAGTCTGTTGTTTTCGACTTACTACGGAGGAAATAACGATGATTCTTTCATGTCATTAGCCAGTCATACAGGAAGAACATCAATTTTTGCTGTCGGTTACTCGGCATCTTCTAATTTCCCTATTCTTAATGACCCTACTAATCCAAAATACCATGGTGGTAAGGATATCGTCTTATGTGAATTCTCGCCGCAAGGAACAGAAGTAAGCATGTCCACACTCATCGGAGGAACTCTTGATGATGTTGGGAAGAGTGTGTCCATAGATAATTATGGTGATATTTATATTGCCGGCTACTCTATGTCAAAGAATTTTCCGGCTAACAAAGGTGCAATTCAGGACACAATAAAAGGTTCCAAGGATGCTTTTGTTTATAAATATACATTCAAGGAACTGTCCCTGACTAATCCTATTAAAGGAGATGAGTATTGTGCAGGCTCCCCAATGAATATAATCTGGACAGCTAATAATTTCTCTGAAGTTCAGCCGAAATTCATTCTCGATTATTCTTCGGATGGCGGAACGACATGGCATTCAATAGCAAAGGACATTACTGCTTCAATTTATGAGTGGAAAATCCCACAGAAAATACAGCCGGGTAGCGATTATCTTGTCAGAGTGTATCATCAATCAGGAATAATGAGTTATTCCAGCGGAACTTTTTCCATTGTTTCAGCTCCTTCTATCTCATCGATTTCCAAAACCCCTGATAATCTGAGCTTATGCGAGGGTGATCCTATCAGATTCAGCGTAAGTGCCTCAGGCAAAGACATCAAATTTGCCTGGAGGAAGAATGGAGTTAATATTCCTAATGCTAACGATTCAGTCCTTAGTCTCAGTTCTATAGCACTTTCAGACATTGGAAAGTATGATGTCAGGATATCCGGTAAATGTTCCCCTGATACAATAAGCGGCTCATTTACTATTACGGCTACACCGAAAACTACAATCCTCACAGCTAGCGGAGACCTGACCATAAAAGCTGGGAAAACAGCTCACTTCAGTGTTTCGGCTGCAGGAGCCAACCTTACCTATGAATGGCATTGGAATAAGATCAAAATTACCGATGCTACCGATTCCATATTTACAATTCCAAATTGTACCAAGAACAACGAGGGTCGTTACATGTGCATCGTTAAAGGAACCTGTGGTTCCGACACAAGTAATGAAGCCACTCTTACTGTAGATACAGTTAATTCTGTTTCATTTTCTACCGATACACAAAAGGACAATCTGCAAATCGAATTAATAAGCTCAGCCAATAATACCATCAAATTAAGATTATCAGCAGAAAATGACTGTAATTCCTTTATTTATCTAACAGACAACTCAGGAAGATTCATTCGGGACATTTTCAGTGGGTTAGTTAATACAGCAAAGAATGATGTAATATTTGACTGCAATGATTATGCTCAGGGAGTGTACTGGATTGTAGCCGAATGTGGCACTTCCAGGACTATAAAGAAATGTTCAATCATAAAGTGATAGGTCAACCAAGTCATCTAACATATTGAAAGTGTTGGACTTCTAAAAACTACTCTATCTTCTCCAGCTCTTCTTCCAACTGCTGGCGTGAGTGGATGAGACTGTATCTGCCGCCAATCGCTAGTAATTCATTATGTGTGCCTCTTTCGATGATTTCGCCTTTATCGAGAACGATAATATGATCCAGTTCCTTGATCGCAGATGTTCTGTGCGATATGATTATCGTAGTTCTACCCTTCATGAATTCCCTTAGAGATTGCAGGATGCGGCTCTCTGTCTGTGTGTCCACAGCCGAAAGCGAATCATCAAGGATAAGAATCGGAGGATTCTTGACTAATGCTCTGGCAAGGGATACTCTCTGCTTCTGTCCACCGGAAAGTGTGATACCACGCTCACCGAGTAGAGTCTCGTAACCATTAGGAAAAGTTTTGATATCATCTTCTACTTCTGCAATTCTAGCTGCAAATTCTACTTCTTCTCTTGTGGCAGAACTGTTGCCGAAGCGTATGTTCTCCTCGATTGTTGCTGTGAAGAGGAATGTATCCTGTGTAACCATACCGATATTGTTTCTGAGCGTTGCCAGCGGTATCTCGCGGATATCGTGTGCGTCGATCTGAATTGTTCCTTCCGGAGCTTCATAAAGTCTTGGGATTAAATTACCAATCGTTGATTTACCCGAACCTACTGTTCCGATTATGCCAATTGATGTTCCCTGTTTAACATCGATATTAATGTTTTGTAGGACATAGGGAAGATCTTCTGCATAACGGAAGTTAAGATTAGTAATGCTGACAGCACCTTTGATTTCTTTAATATCAGGATTTGTTATTTCATTATCAATTATCTCTGGTTTTGCGTCGAGAATTACACCCAATCTGGCTGCCGATGCTGATGCTCTCTGCACGAGATTCGTTACCCATCCTATTGCTGCTACGGGCCAAATCAACAGGTTGATGTAGATGAAGAACTGCGAAAGACCTCCGAGAGTAACCTTGTTATGAATCACTAGATAACCGCCAAATCCTAAAACTATTATTTGGGTTAATCCAACAAGTACCATCAGCAAAGGCATAAATAAAGACTGGTACTTAGCGAGCTTCATATTCTTGTCGGCATAGGATTTGCTCTGTTCGCCGAATCTAATACTTTCGTAGTGTTCACGCACATAAGCTCTGACAACTCTGATTCCTGAAAATGTTTCCTGAGCCTGCGTTGTGAGCTTAGAGAATTGCTCCTGAACACTCGTGAAGTGTATGTGTACTTTCTTTCCAATAAAATATGTCGAAACCGTAATCAAAGGTAGAGGAAGAAGTGCAACCCAAGTCATAGTTACATTCAATGATAGCATATAATAAAGCGCAAAGCTGAAAGTAGTCAGAGTATTTGCTGCATACATGATTGCGGGACCGATGAATTCGCGGACAGCCGGTATATCATTAGTTGCATAAGACATAAGTCTGCCGGTTGGAGTGGCATTGAAGAAGTTGGCTGACTGAAGCTCCAGTGCAGCGAGATAGTCCCTGCGCAGATCGTACTCAATCAATCTGGACATGACAATAATCGTTTGACGGGTTAGGAACATAAATAAACCGCTTCCGACAGTAAGGAGCAGGATTTCAGCAATCGAATAGTAAATATTCGTCATGGTGTAATGCTTTGACTGAATCAAATCGATTGAGTTTCCGACGAGACGTGGCAGATATGTTGAGCATATATTGGACAGGGTGACAAAAATAAAACCAAGATAGATTCTTTTTTTGTATTGCTTTATATATGGAATAAGGCGTTTTAAATTCTTCATAATTTCTGTTAATTTTTAAACTATATCTCGCCTGAGATTAATAATTATTGCAATAATAACAAAGAAACTGCCTCTATCTTAATATTAAGAAAGTTGGTTAAAGATAACTTCTGTTTTACCGATAATTTGACCAAACTCATTTTTGAAAATTACAAATTAGAGCCAATATTTTGATAAACTGGTTAATAAATTTAATAAAAAAAATTGGCAACTTAGGCACTGATTCTGCAAAAAGTCATCAAGGTATATTCAGAATCCGCCTTACAAACTACTACCTGCTGATTTCAATTGCCAGCGTTACCCTATATAATATCCTTTATATGTTGCTCGACTTTCGATCTCTATTCCAGGTGATTAACTATACGAGTGGCTTTATTCCACTTTTTATTATAGCTATTTATTTTAATAAAAACGGTTATCATAAGGTTGCACGCTGGATTTTCAGTACAGGTATAACAGGTTCTGTATTTATAGCTACGGCAATATTTTTTGGTAATACTTCTTATCTACAATACTTTTTTCTTCTTTTTGCTGTATCGACGGTTATTGTCTGGTCTGAAAAGGACTGGGGGGTTATTGCGTTCTTTCTGTTTCTAAACCTGGGATGCTTTATTTATATCAATTTTCTAATTGATAATAAATCGGCTATTTACCAATTCCCTCAGCATCTGGCTACAATTATGGGTATTATATCTATAATTTCTACTTTCATAACGATTGTTTTTCTTATATTCCTCTTTCAACATCAAGTGCGATCCAGAGAAAAGACACTTATCGATCAGGCAAAAGATCTAAGTGATAAGAATGTTCGTCTCGATCTTCAACGTGAGGACATTAAAGAACTATACGACCAGATAAGAGAGAAAAACCATCAGATTAGAGAAAGAAATACTCAATTGAGCGCATCGAATGCGGCCAAAGACAAGTTCTTCAATATACTGTCGCATGATATGATTAATCCTACAGGAGCTATATACAAGAGTTTAGAACTTCTGCATGATGAATATGGCCATTTCTCCGAGCAGGATAGAAGGGACATGCTTAGCTTACTTAAGCAATCATCAAAAACTCTTTTTGGGCTGCTCGAAGGACTTCTTATCTGGTCGAGGATTCAGACAGGAAATTTCGAATCCAATCCTGAGCAAATCCTTCTGAGGGATATGGCTGATGCAGTTGTAGCCCTTAATGCCTTCACTGCAGGCAGGAAAAAAATAGAAATTAAGAATTTAATTGACAATTCACTCTATGGATATTCTGACTACAATATGCTCAGTACAATCGTGCGCAATCTTGTAGGAAATGCAGTTAAATTTACTCAGACAAACGGTCTTATAGAGCTTTCAGCAAAAGATACACTGGATGGGTTCCTAGAAATTACTGTCAAAGATAATGGACTGGGAATGAGCCGCGATCGTTTGGACAGGATGTTTAATATCAGCGAAAACACGTCAACACCCGGTACAGAACGCGAAACAGGCACCGGTTTAGGGTTAATCCTAATCAAGGAATTCATCGACCAGATGGGATGCAAAATATGGGCAGAAAGCACAGAAGGCAAAGGAAGTACTTTCCATTTTACTGTTCTTAAGTTCAATCCTGAGAGTGTATGATCTCTAGATGAAGAGCAAGAAGATTACAAGAGCTCCAAGCGAGTATTTGTAGAATTTTGAAGCACTTTTATACTTATTTACTGAATAGTCATAGCACCATGAAATAGCTACCGTGGCGACTATAATCCCAAAAGAAACTAAAAATGATGTTAATATGGGAAGTGATTGATGGTAGTACTGACCTATGCTTAGGTTCCATGGAGTACCATAAAGAATCATAAGATGAATAATATATATTAGAAGTGCCCTTTTACC
Organism: uncultured Ignavibacteria bacterium; assembly: GCA_903862655.1. Taxonomy (GTDB): domain Bacteria; phylum Bacteroidota; class Ignavibacteria; order Kapaibacteriales; family UBA2268; genus CAIOZA01. The sequence continues at coordinate 47,651 of CAIOZA010000093.1, read as the reverse complement.
GAAAAACGAATAAAACCTGCTGAATTGCTTTGTCCTAAGAAACAGCCTCATAAGCAAACTCAGCAGCACAAGCACTGCACCGATTCTTATGACAGACATACCCGGATTACCCTTATATGGTTCAATGAAGTGCAAATTCAATGATTCAACATAATAATAAAGCGGCACTCCTGCTGCGATAAAAGCAATACCGGCAATCAAACCAATTCTTTTTATAAAACTATACCTGTCTTCCGCAGGTTTGGACTGTATCCATGCTCCTAAAGCGGCTCCCCACAATATGAAACTCGTAAAAGGAAATATGGGGAAGATTGAGCCATGCTTCTGGGAAAAATATGAAGCTAAAAACTCTGGTAGATAGTTGAATCCGTCAGCCAACAGTACAAATGGCGTAAGAACGTTGATTGTTATTGCTCCAATCAATGCTAGCCAACCCAGTTGTGTATTGTTTTTTGTAACAGCGAACATCGACAATAAGATCAACAGAGAAACACCTATTAATTGAAGAATATTTATCTGCAAGAAATTAGTAAAATCATGATTACCGTATGCAAAAAGATGCAATACGTTATTAGCAGGAAAAACAAGCAGATAACCTATTGCGATGAGGATTGTACCCATCGTAAGTCTTCGTCTTATCGTTCTTTTATCGACAGAGCCATTCTGTTCCCTTTTGTTTGCAAATATCTGTACGATACCCGAAACGATCAAAAAGGTAGGGGCTGTAAGACCTCGTGTGAATTCCCAAAAATTCCATGGAAACTGATCGATGCTTATCAATGACTTGTTTACCAATTCAAAGAACACATGGCCCAGAATCATCATCAGCATAGCGAAGCATCTTGCTAAGTCCAGCCCTGTTAGGCGTGACGACAACTGTGGATCAGGGATAAGTCGGTCTTTAATTATTTCAGCCCTATCGACGGCTATATGATTCGAATCTTTAAACATTTAAATATTAAATTCATGACAAATTATGAAGTACAAATTTAAGGGAAACAGTTAAATAAAAAGAAAAAAAATAAGATCAAAAAATACTTACGGCGATGCTGTGCTTAAATTGTGGATAACTTAATCTTTAATTGCTATTTTTATTTATTTAATTTGCTTTTGCATTTTCTTTAATAAATAATATTAGCATTTGAAATTAAACCTATTAGTTATATTGATTTATGGAATCACCACAAAATACCTTAGCTTTTCCCAGTCCTGAATTGCAGAATGCCGTTAATGACTTATGGTCAATGATACATCAGGCAGCAGAATCGCTCAATGCCCAGATTGAACAAAACAAAAATCTGAAATTTAAATTAGACGAAGTAACATCAAACTCTGGTGAAGAAAGCGAGCAGGTTGAAAGACTCAGGGAAGAAGCTTCCAATCTCTATACTGAGATCTCACTCAGGGAAGATGATGTATCAAGACTGAAACAGCAGATTGAATCTTTTGGTTCATTGCAGGATAACTTCAATGAGTTGAATCATGGATATTCAAAAGCACAGGAAGAAATAGTTGTTCTGAATGAGCAGTTAGATTTGATGCAGGTTCTGCAAAAAAATACTGACGAACTTGAGCTGGCTCTTAAGAAATCAGTCGATGAAATACTGCATAAGAACAATCAGTTAATAGAAGCTTCCGAAGAGACACTAAAGCTTCATAATGAGATATCTGAACTTAAAAATCAAATTCATCAAATCTCGATAGATGGCGATAGCAACTCTTTACTCCAATCTCAACTATTAACCGAAGAACACAGGGTTAAAGAATTAAATTCGGAACTCAATAAGTTAAGATTCGATTATGATGTATTAAAATCAGAAGCACAGATCGAAAATGGTAAAATCACAAAAGATCACGAAGAGCTAAAATTTTTCGTTACATCACTGAATGCTAAAAATCTTGTACTGGATTCCGCTCTGGCAGATGAGAGATCAAACAATGAATCTCTGAAATCTGAAATATCAAAGCTGATTGACATGAATTCTGAATTAACGAATCTACTGGAAGACTCGAAAGGCAAATTAGCCCTTAATGAAAACCTGCCGATTCAACTGTCTGATGTAGAGCAGGAACTGACAGAAACAAAAAACAATCTGCTAATATCCAATAAGCAACTCAATGATCTGAGACGCAAAGAAATTGAATTTAACAATAAGATAGAATATCTTGAAAAAGAAATCGAATCAAAAGAAAAGGCTTTTCTGGGCGACAAAAGTGCTAATCAGCAAGTTTTATCCAGGTTTTCTTCGCTCGAATCTCTGCTTCAGCAAAAGGATATGCTTATAGAAGAGGCTAATGTTACAATCCAGAATCTGAAGAGTCAGGTTCAGAACAATAATCTATCCGAAGTAGAGAATCTTGAAGCTGAAATCAAGGAAAAAGACTCTAAGCTGATAGAACTAAAACAATTCGAAGGCGCATTCCACAAGCTAAGACAGGAAATTGCCGATTTGAAAGCCCATGGCGATGATAGAGAAAAACAGCTCAAACTATCTTCAGAAGAAAGAATCGAGCTTGAAAGCAGAGTATTTAACCTGAGAACTGAATCTAACAAACTGAAACGCGACCAGGAAGCAACAAATTTCACTATGCAATCTCTGGAATCACAGATAAAGTTACTTCAGCAAAGGCTCAAGGAAGCAGAGAGCAAATCCATCAATGCCAAACAGGCATTTACACTTGATGATGCTATCAAAGAATCATTGATTAACAAGATAGAGGAACAGCTAAGGAAGATTAATCAACTGATTAACTGATCCAGAGCTTCAATCCCAGCCCAGCTTCATCCCCACTATCCGGTTAGTGGGTAATTATCAACGTCTCCGGCTTGGCTCCAGGGATGTATTTTGTGAGGATAGGAGATAAAGTCGCGAAGTTTGTAAAACTATAGGAATTCAAAGGATGTACTTCGCCGCATAAGGCTTCTGCCTCCAAAGACATTTCACCAAAAAGTGGCTCCACCTGAAATGATGGAGCCACTTTGAGTAAGATTCTTTACATTGTTCAGAATTAATGTCTATATAGTTTTCAGATACTCCTTGAATGCATCTTCCCATGTGGGTATCTCGATCCCGAGTTTGTAAGCCAGTTTATAATTGCTCATTGCAGAGAAATACGGTCTTTTTGCCGGCATATTGAAGTCATCCCTTGACACAGGATACAAAACAGTGTTGATACCTGTTAGTTTAACAATAAGCTTTGCCCATTCGTAACGAGACGCATAGCCTGTATTTGTTAAGTGAAATCTACCTCGCATGTCCTTCTGAATAGCCTGATCTGCAACTTCCACAACGGTTCTTGTCCAAGTAGGTACAGATACTTCGTCGCAGGAAATTCTGATATGCTCCTTGGTGGCAATCCAGTCCATAAGTTTATTGAAGAAATTCTGTCCTTTGCCGTAGAGCCAGCTGGTTCTGAAAATCAAATAATTTTCCATTTCTTCAGTCAGAAATAACTCACCAATATACTTACTTTTACCATACATATTTATGGGTTTGGTAATATCATCCTCAGTATAAAGTCCGGAAGTTTTAGTGCCATCGAACACATAATCCGTGCTGAAATGGACAACCTTAGTTCCATACTTAGCTGATGCTTCGGCAATATTCTTAATGCCCAATGCATTTACCTTGAAAGCTGAATGATAATCCTTTTCGGATCCATCAACATCGGTATAAGCAGCACAGTTCAGAACCACATTAGGAAGAAGCTCCGAAATGCAGTCGAATACTTTTTTGCGATCGGCTATATCAAAATCCTGAATATCAAATCCATTAAAATCTTCACCTTTCGATGTAAGATATTCTGTGAACTCTAGTCCAAGCTGACCTCTATTACCAAGAATTAGATATTTCATAAAAATACAATCTATTATAATAATCCATTATCAAAATCATCAACAATATTCAGACAATACTTCTTGTAATCGCAATCGGGTAATCCATTAACATGCTGCAAATACTCCTCTTTAGAAATAAAATTAAGAACGAGAGCTATTTCCTCCAGGCAGGCAATCTTCCTTCCTTGCCTCTGCTCTATAGCTCGAATAAAATTACTCGCATCAATTAGATTTGATGGAGAACCTGTGTCGAGCCATGCAACACCTCTGCCTATAATTTCGACACCTAATGCCGATTTCTTTAGGTATTCTTTGTGAATATCCGTTATTTCTAGTTCTCCGCGATCGCTGGGTTTTAGATTTTTTGATATTTCAATGACTTCATTACTAAATATATAGAGTCCGGGAATGGCATAATGCGATTTCGGATTCGTAGGTTTTTCTTCAATACTTATTACCTTGCCTGATTTGTCGAATTCTACAACACCGTAGTTTTCGGGTTGATCGACACGATAAGCAAAGACAGTTCCACCTGTGTTTTTAATAAGTGCATCGTGGAAGAAATTCAATTTCCCGTAAAACAGGTTGTCTCCTAATATAAGACAAACCTGATCCTGACCGATAAACTCTTCACCCAGAATGAAAGCCTGTGGCAGACCTTCTGGTTTAGGCTGAATCTTATAGCTGATATTTATTCCCCATTGCTTGCCGGAGCCAAGAAGCTTTTCATAATTTGGAATATCTTCGGGAGTTGAGATTATCAGAATATCTCGAATACCGCCAAGCATGAGAGTAGCCAGAGGATAGTAAATCATTGGTTTATCATAGATAGGCTGAAGCTGTTTGCTTGTGACGGTTGTCAATGGGTAAAGTCGTGTGCCTTTTCCCCCAGCGAGTATAATACCTTTGTTTGTCATAATTTGTTTTATTTATGGTTTAATTCTGAAAATATCCGATTCGGGTTTAGTTAGCCATTCTTCCAAAGTTTGTGCTTCATTATCCTTCTGAGAAATGACCGGATTTTCAATTCCCCAATCAATATTGAGTTTTGGATCGTTCCATCGGATAGCTCCTTCGCCTGTTTTGTTCCAGTGTGCGGTGCATTTGTACTGGACTTCCACCCAATCATTCAATGCGGCAAAACCATTTGCAAAGCCGGCAGGAATCCAGAGCATTTGTCTGTTGGATTCACTCAATTTAAATTGAGCGTGTTCACCCAAAGTCGGTGAATTCTTCCGGAGATCCACTTCGACAACCAAAGCTTCACCACGAGTAACGCGGATTAACTTTCCCTGAGGCGAATCCCATTGGAAGTGCATCCCACGGACAACGCCTTTTCGAGAACCGGAATGATTGTCCTGTACAAAAGGCTCATTTATTCCAAAGTCAAGCAAATCTTCAGCCTTGTATGATTCCATAAAGAACCCGCGGTCATCCTCAAAGAATGAAGGCTCGAAAAGCATCAATCCATTTAATTTTTCATCTAATAATTTTAAACCCATTTAATAATTCCGTTAATTAATAAAGTACGAATACAGAATAATACAGTTATTTCAAAAGGCAACAGTCATGTATTTGAGATTCTGAACATAATGCCATACTATTTATTCATGAGGATATTAGATTCTTTGTAATATACCGATTCTTGAAGTAAACCAGCCCGACAAACATTTTCTAACTGTCCCTTAAGTAAGGATCATTATTTCCGATAAACAAACCAGGATGTCCATTATTTAATTCAATCAAAACATTACCTTTTGGCACGTTGATTGCTGAAATACTTTTGATATTACTAAATTAATGAAGTTTTGGATATGAAAAAAATATTATTAACCATTTTGTTGCTCATTTTATCTTATAACGTAAATTTTGCACAAAAATTGAAAGTTATAAGAAACGATGTCGATACTAACCGTTCCTCATTCATAACGGCAACCTATCTTTTTTCGATTGATCTCAGCATCGACAGCATCCAAAATTGTTATGGAAGCAATATCCATATCAGCTACAACCAAAGCAAGTATATTAATTTATCAGCAGTCCGCTACGGAGACGTTTGGGACAAAAGTGCGAGTGTTGTAATTCCAAAAGTTGATACAACTACGAATAAAGGTGATATAATCATCGGTGTTCTGACAAATGATTTCGCAAACAAGCTGAAACCAGCTCCAATTAAGATAATCACTCTTGAGTTTGCTGTCAGCCAAAACGCTCCTTATGGACAGGCTGTGACACTGACATTCCCAACAGCACAGGGTTTCGTACTTGATACAAATAATAACCAGAAAGTTATCGAGCTGATAACCGCTCCAATTTCCTATTATATTCACGGTTTTGTAAATGTCTGGCCCGGCGATGCAAACAATGACAAGGTTGTAGATGTAACAGATATTACTAATATTGGTTTATATCTCAACTTTGGGCAAAGACATTTGGATTCGAGAACATTTTCGAGACAATACTCAAGCACAAACTGGACAAGCCAGAGATGTCTTGCCTGGGACAGCTCACTTGTAACTTTCTCTGATTGTGACGGCAACGGGGAAGTTAATATAAACGATCTGCTTGTCGTTCCTGTTAACTTTACAAAGAGACACAATTTTTTGAATTCAGAAGTGCCAAAACTAAAAGATGAAATTAATTATGATAATGATTCAAGATATGAACGATATCCAATCTCGGTCAATACAATTGAAAATATGATAGCATTCGCAGGAACTATTGATTTACAAAATTTATCGGAACACTATACTATATTAGGAATCGAATCCGGGAACGTTTTTAGCGATTCCTATACATTCTCCGCAATTGAACCGAATACTAAGTCGTTTATATTTACAACAGGCTCCTACCAGCAGGAAAGTGCCCTTATTGACAATACAAATAATATAATAGCAAATCTAGTTCTCGAACCCAAAAACTATACAGAATCTTTACCAAAAATAAGCTTTTCGCAGTTAAGAGGCATTGATTCTGACGGAAAAATATACGATCTTAATCAGGTTCTGAGTGCAGATGATTTAAAAAATGACCAGAATAACATGTATTTTCAAAATAATAAATTATTTTTTGGCAATCAAAATTGCATTAATTCTGACCTAACAATAACAGTCTTCAATGTTCTAGGCGACAAGTTGCTGGAGCAAAAGGCATCAATATCATGCGAATCCTTTCTACCTCTTAATAATATTGAAGCATTGCAGAATGGAGTGTATATAATATCAATATCATCTGCACAATACTATAAAGCAATTAAAATATTGATTGAATAATTTGAATTAATAACCCCTTCCAATTATAAGAAACCTGCTTTCTGAGTTACATCAAAAGCAGGTTTTTTGTGTAAAACAACCCAAATTAACAACCCAGAGCACTCTTTTTAATTGATTGTGATATTGAAAATGAAGATTTTACTGCCAATCCGTAGAGAAATAATTCCACTCTCAAGCATTTGAAATTAAGAAAATTGAAAATAGTTGTCCACAAAATCACGCAAATAATGCCGATTGGCTTGATCTATAGCCGATATACAGTTATTTCTACTTGCAATGAAAAATAATTACAATAGAGAAAAAATTGAAGAAAAATGTTTTCCCGATCATATTTGATTAATAATAACACATTTAATCTTGGATAGATTTAAATTATGGCTAAAAATCGACAGCTGAATAATCTTAACCAAATTTGAAAATTTCAATTTTGAATATGTATATCTATTTATCCTTAAAATTCTAGCTTTAAAAATAGAGCAAAAAATAATTACAATAGAATCGATATGCATAATTTTACAAAATAAAATTAATAGTGTGATTTTATGCGATTTACAAGAGGAATTATTTTTCATAAATTTTGCTACATTTTGAATTTTTAAATTACAAGGTGGAAATTAAATTGGTTTAATATTTTGACTTTTTTGGCACGCAACTTGTAAAGAGTAGTTTTGTTGAAACATCATTATTTAAGTGCAGGCACTTTACAGGATGTAAATCGAAACAGGAAGTTTCTGCTACACTTAAATAGTAATGATGAAAAATATAAATACGGCAAAAATTTAAGGAATAAATTTTTTTAATCACACGGAGGTGACTTATGCCATTTGCAGTTGGAGGTAGCTCCAGAATTCGAACTAATACGCCTGCCGAGAATGCATATAATGCTCTCGAAGTTTCTAACAAAAATATATCGCTACGGCAGTTGCGATTATCAACCGGAAAAAGAATTAATAATGCTGGTGATGATGTGGCCGGGTATATTACGTCAAGGGCTCTACAATCCAGAAACGGTGCTCTAAAAATTGCTCTCAGAACTGTTGGTGATTCTACTAACGTTTCTAATATAGCAATGGATGGATTGGACAATCTTAATAATATTTTGGTCACAATCAAAGATGCTACGGCAAGTGCTGCTTCAGGTGCTATGGGTACTGACGAAAGAATCGCGCTTGCTAAGGCTGCCTACAGAATGGTTCAGCAGATTCAAACTGTGGTTGACTCAACAGTGTTTGGTGGTCAACAGTTGTTGACAGGATCATTTACTTCTGATTTTGTTATTGGATCTAATGCTTCTAATAATCTGATCACTATGAGAGTTGATTTATCTTCAGTTAATACAGCTGAGTATAATGTTGATTCTTCGGGCTTCAATATGAACGCCTTAACCACAGGTAGCTTTGCAGGTATTACCGGTCTTGATTTAACTCAGTTGAATAATGTAACAAGTACAAATCTTGGAATATTCGATCCGGCACAGATGAGCTTAACTATTTCATCGATATCTAATGCTATTACAAATGTCAATAAAGTTGCATCTTACATTGGTGGTATTATTCAGAGATTGGGTTCACAGGAAGATTTGTTAAAGAATCAGATAGTTAACTATAATACTGCTATTTCAAGAATTGAAGATGCTGACGTTGCGGTTGAACAGCTTGAACTTGTAAAATCACAATTCTTACAGCAAGCTTCATTGATTTCATTGACGCAGGCAAACGCAAATCCACAGGCTTTCTTACAGCTAATAAAGGGATAAAATCTAATACATAGGGGGGAACTATGCTTATTACAAAAATTTAAAGCCGGTAAAGACTTAACTTTTACCGGCTTTATTTTTAATAAACTAATGATTCTAAAATTCAGCTTCGAGTATTTTCAATTCTTCGTTGTCGTAGAGTTCTCTTTCTTTTGCTTTTAATTCTTCCTCTGGCGGAGCTGTTACTCTTCCGGTTTCTACAAGCATTTTCAGATCGTCGCATGCGAGATGACGGTATAAACCGCTGTCGGGATAATATAGAACACCGATTTCTTTGAATACATCAATCTTGTTCAATATAGCCAATCCATCATCAGTCTGAATTCTGGAATTTAGCATCGGGAATTTATCATAAACTTCTATGTAAATATCATGCTCATAAAGAAGGCAGCATTTTAGTCGTCCGCAGTAACCGCTAAGCTTAGCAACATTATTGGATAGATGCTGATGCCTGGCATGATCAAGAGTAACATGGCAGAATTCGTTAACGAATGACGAGCAGCATAGATTCAAGCCACATGGTCCCATTCCACCGATCCTCCGGGCTTCTTCCCGTGTAGAAATCTGTCGTAATTCAATTCTGGTCTTGAATGTTCTGGCTAAATCCTTAACAAGTTCTCTAAAATCGATTCTTTGCGGTGCTGTGAAAAATACAGTAAGCTTTTGTCTGTCATATTGCCAATCAGCATCGGTTACTTTCATCTCTAGATTGTGCTGATTAACTAAAGCTTTGGTTCTATTGATGATTGATTCCTGATCCAGCTTATTCTTGTTAATTTTTTCTAAATCCTCAGCATTAGCAGCTCGAACGATTACATTGTCAGGTTCTTCATTCTTGTAGCAACAGTGCAATTTTTCCGTTGCATCGTTACCGCAGGCAATAATAGTTCCGGAATCAATACCACTTTCTGTCTGTACGATAACATATTGGAAAAGCCTGAAATTAATTTTGTGAGAATTTTTGAAGAGTCTCTTGTGCAAATCATTCATCAGCACTTCAGCGTAATCTGATGCAACACAATGGCAATCTTCTTTATACTTTGCGTCAGCTACCGAATAACTTTCTTTTACTTGTTCATTCAGAATTACCTTCTGAGAAGTCAATATTATTTTATGTTCTTTGGGATGATTCTTATTCTTATTATTTAAAAAGCCAGCATCTGTTTGCTTATCGTTTTCATGAGCTACCGATGGATCTATATTTGCAAGGGCTTCTATATTACTAATATTTTCATTCATCATCTCGTTTGTTTCACTTGGCGAACCCATTGTTTTCCTGAGATATTAAACTTTAACCGCATTTAAACCTTTAAATTACACAATTCAAAATTTCTAAACAAGTTATTTAATCTACTTTATAGGAATAGTTCAGGAATTCATCGTCCTCCAATGTCGGATGTGACAGTTTGGCTATCTGAAGTGGATAGTGTTTGAGCGAAAAGATTTAATATCAGCTAGTTCGAACTTTCTTAATCTTTTCAATTTTTGAAATTTTACATTGGCTTCTTGTGCATTAATTGTATCTGATTATTCTAATTTTCAAGTAAAATAAACCCATCTTCTAGGTGTTATATAATAAAACAAAGTATATAAATAATTAAATATAATTTCGATTTTTCTCAACGGATCTGAATCAAGTTGCACAGTTATTACTAATTATTTCCATTTTGCCTCTTGTTTATATTAAAGTATTCACATTTTCTGCCGAATACAAATTATACTAGCTAATAATGCATTATTTTGGCTTATTGCAAATTTTATGGAGGTTGATATGTGCTCTAATCATTCTATTATGGACATGGGATTCACAACCGAACAATTTCCTGCTGGAACCCACATGTGTTTAATCTATAGCAACGAAGAAGAACGAATAGAAGTTATTTCAAAATTCATCGGAGCCGGAATCGCCAATGGAGATAAAGTAGGCTACTTTGCCGATGAAATGTCTCCTGAAAATTTTATCCAGTGGTTAATTGACGCTGGCATCAATTTATTAGCCGAAAAGGAATGTAATAATTTCAAGGTTTTGACCACGCTAGAAACTTATTGTCCCGATGGTAAATTTGTTCCAGATCAAATGCTTAATACGTTGAAGAATTACTATATTTCCGCTAAAGAAGAGAATTACTCAGCAGCCAGAGTTAGCGGGGAGATGGCATGGGCACTTCGGGGTATACCTGGTTCAGAACGATTAATGGAATATGAATCAAAAATAAATTCCATTCTTGAGCAATATCCTGTTACTGCGATATGTCAGTATGACGCGAACAAATTCGATGGGTTCACTATTCTTGAATGCCTAAAGGTTCATCCCTATATGATAGTAAAGGGACAAATAGTTAGAAATCCTTATTACTTAAGTCCTCAGGAGTATTTAAACTAACATCGTTAGTCCTTTTTTATGAAAGAATTATTTTGGATGAAGTATCAACAATAGATTATAAAAATGAAGTAAGAATTCTAAACCAGCTTCTTGCTGCGCAGAGTATTATCCATATTTTCCCCAATTCCCTTAAAATTGCAGAATTTCTCGTTCAGGTTCTTAAAAGCCTGCCGGGTGTAAACACTTGCTCAGCCTGTCTTCGCAATGTATCACAGATAATTGGCGACAATTCGGATTTCGCTGATGAATTGATGAAAACGATGAAAGATATTCCTTACGAAAAAAATCATGTCACCAAAAAGCTACATACTCATGATAACTTTGTAGTATTCATACTTCAAACGACTGCACGACAATTTGGATTTATTGCTCTATCGATCGACATTAATGAATTTGAAAAATACAGACCGGCAACCAGTAATTTTATCAACACTATAGCACTAAACCTTGAAAATCATTGGCGCAACGAAGAATTAAATCATTACAAAGACCACTTGGAGGATCTTGTCAATCAAAGAACATCTGAATTGGAGCTAAAAGTTGCTGAACTAAAACTGGCTGAAGAAAAGATTAATGAAAGTATCCATTTGAGGGAAGAGACAGAAAAAATTGGCAAGGTAGGCGGTTGGGAATTGAACATAGACACCGGAAAGCAGATCTGGACAGATGAAGTTTATAGAATTCATGAAGTTGATCCAACCTTTAATCCGGATTTGGAAAATGGGATTAATTTCTATACCCCTGAATCATTACCAATTATTGAAAATGCTGCAAAACATGCAATCGAGCATGGTGAAGCATTTGATCTGGAACTAGATATAATTTCTGCTAAAGGAAATATTAAAGCAGTACATGTAATAGGAGAAGCTGACCTACAAAACCGAAGAGTAGTTGGATTCTTTCAGGATATATCGGAACGAAAAAAGGCAGAAGAAAAACTAACATCAGAATATGCTTTTCGTAAGTCTATTGAATTATCATTAAGCAGTGGAATCGCGGTTGTCAATAAAGAAGGGCAACAAATCTACGTTAATCCTGCTTTCTGTAGAATGGTAGGTTGGTCGGAAGATGAACTTTTATGGAAAACAGCACCCTATGTGTATTGGCCCCCGGAAAGTTTAGAAGACATTAGTAACGCATTCCAGTTGACAATTAATAATATGGCCCCAATGGGAGGGTTTGAATTAGTATTTGTGAATAAGGATAATGTTCGATTTCCTGTGCAAGTAAACATTTCACCCTTAATTGAAGGTGATCAAACTGTAGGTTGGCTGGCAAATGTTCAGGATATAACCGAACGCAAGCAGGCAGAAGACGAAATTAAACAGAGAAATTTGGAACTCGCTGAGCTCAATGCTTCCAAGGATAAATTCTTTTCTATTATCGCCCATGACTTGCGTTCACCGTTCAATGGATTTCTCGGTTTGACTAAATTAATGGCTGAAGAAACGTATGATTTTACTTTAAAAGAATTGAAAGAAATCAGCCAAAAAATGCAGAATTCTGCTAATAATTTGTATAAATTACTTGAGAATTTGCTGGAATGGTCTAAGATTCAAAGAAATCTAACCGAGTTCAAACCACAGGTTTGCCAACTCGATGACATTATTAAACAAAATATTGAGATTGAAAAAGAGTTTGCACAACAGAAAAACATAAAAATTAATTTTAATATTACCAGTTCCTTCAAAATATATATTGATATACCTATGATTGATACTGTGCTAAGAAATTTGATTACAAATGCGATTAAATTTACCCGGCGCGGGGGAACAATCGATATTGGAACTTTAACAGATGGAGTTCAGCTTGGAAGTGGAACCCATCCTGCTACCTGCGTTTACATCAAAGACAATGGCATCGGCATGAATGCTGATACATTAGAAAAACTATTCAAAATTGACGAAAATGTTACACGTCCTGGCACAGAAAAAGAACTCAGCACAGGATTGGGACTTTTGTTGTGCAAGGAATTTGTTGAGAAGCATGGTGGAAAGATCTGGGCAGAAAGCGTAGAAGGAAAGGGCAGCACGTTTTATTTTAGCTTGCCGGAAAATGTTTAGTCCATTTATTGCTCAAAAAATATATCTCAAGTTGTTATATTAATTTCCGATAATCCGATAAAAGAATTAATAAATTATTTGAAAATTTATTTTGCTTTGAATCTTCTTATCGATTTTTCTTTAAAACCATCGTGATTAGAATTAAAATCGCATTATGCAAAAAATTAGCAAATCAGACGCTCGAAAACTTCGGCAAAAAGCTATTGAATACTTAGAAAATCAGTCTTCTATATCAGCAACCATTCCTGCAGTTACCGATTCATTGCCTCTTATGCACGAGCTTGAGGTTCATAAGATTGAGCTAGAAATGCAAAATGAAGAACTCATGCTTGCTTATGAACGAGCTGATCGTGCTTCAAAGAAATATACCGATCTCTATAATTTAGCTCCTTTCGGCTATCTTACACTTTCAAAACAAGCAGAAATTATGGAACTTAATATTGCGGCTGAGCAGATGCTTGGTAAAAACCGTTCTAATTTGTTCATGAGTAGGTTTGGCTTTTTTGTGTCCGATGCTACAAAGCCTATATTCAATCTCTTTATTGACAGAGTATTCGAAAACAAATCACAAGAAACCTGTGAAGTTGTTCTGGAAACTGAAGGAAATCCACCTATTTTCGTAAATATTGTCGCCATTATCAGCCAAAATCATGAATTATGTTTGCTAACAATGGAAGATATCACACCTCGTAAGAAGACGGAAAATTCTTTACTTGAACGGCTTAAAGAATTGAAGGCTTTCTACAATATATCAAAAATTGTTGACATTGAAGGTATTACTCTGGATGAACTTTATCGTGAAATTGTAAACCTTTTAAATTCAAGCTGGCAGTATCCAGAGATCACCTGCGCAAGAATAATTGTTGATAATCGCGAATTTGTCACAAAAAACTTTTTAGAGACTCGTTGGATACAATCAGCAAAGATTTATGTAAATGGAGAAGTCATCGGCAAAATAGAAGTTATTTATCTTGAAGAAATGGCTGAATCGGACGAAGGACCATTTTTGGCTGAAGAGAGATTACTCATCGATGCAATTGCTGACCGATTGGGACACATCATTGAACGAAAGAGGGGCGAAGCTGAAATCCAAAAAATGAATACAGAACTCACAGAACTCAATGCTTCCAAAGACAAATTCTTTTCAATAATTTCACATGACTTGCGTTCGCCGTTCAATGGGTTCATTGGTTTAACAAAAATTATGGCTGATGAAACCAGCGATTTCACTTTGAAAGAGCTTCAGGAAATCAGCAAAAAAATGCAGATTTCTGCCGGAAATTTATATACACTGCTCGAGAATTTGCTCGAATGGGCAAGAATACAACGTAACCTAACTGAATTCAATCCTGTAGTTTGTGATATGTATGACGTCATAAAGCAGAATAACGAATTAGAGTATGACACTGCTCAACAAAAAGACATTGAAATTGTTTTAAAAATATCATCATCTTACAAGGCTAAAATAGATAAAAAGATGATAGATACCGTTCTTAGAAATTTAATCACCAATGCTATTAAATTCACTCCCAGGGGAGGGAAAATAGAAATAGGCAAAGTGAAGAAATCATCCGATGTTTGCATCTTCGTCAAAGACAATGGCATTGGCATGAATACTGATACATTAGAAAAACTATTCAAAATTGACGAAAATGTTACACGTCCCGGCACAGAAAAAGAACCCAGCACTGGATTAGGTCTTTTATTGTGCAAGGAATTTGTTGAGAAGCATGGTGGAAAGATCTGGGCAGAAAGCCAAGAAGGAAAAGGAAGTACATTTTATTTTAGCTTGCCGAAATAGATGAAAACCAATCAGGACCAGAATGCAAAGTTTAGCTGCAGAACCCGGACACACCTTGTTACTACAAATAATAAGGATCAACAAAAAATTATTACTTATTTCTTTTTTTCGATGGGAACATAATTACCAGTCCGGTGAGAATACCGTAGCCTGTCATTAGCATCCAGTTGGATTTGAGAGGACAACCATTTGTGCATCCCCAGAAGTAATAGTAAAGAAAGCCGGCGAGGCCGCCGGCTACTCCACCAAGAATCGTTTTCCAGTATTTAATTATTACAGTAATATTATTGGCTTAGGAATATTGAATATTTCGTTGATTGCCTCTTCGAATCCTTCTTTGGGCATGGCACCCATTGACATTCTAGGTTTTTCGGCAACCGGACAGAACAGAATCGAAGGTATACTCTTGATGCCGAAGACTGCGGCTAATTCCTGTTCGACTTCAGTATCAATTTTATAAATCTGAACTTTGTCTTTATAATCGACTGCAAGTTCTTCCAGAACGGGAGCAACCATTTTGCAAGGACCGCACCAATCGGCGTAAAAATCTATGATGCAGGGTATATCTCCCTTGAAGTTCCATTCAGTGTTGTTTTCATAGTCAAATACTTTTTCGATAAAAGTTTGTTTTGTTAAGTGTTCCATAATTTATCCTAAAATTAATTCTTTAAAAAAGTCTTGTAATATTTGAAAATAATCAAAATCAGAAACGAATAGATGTTCACTCTATTGTCAGACTCTCATATATATTTATTATTATTAAAAAACTCCGGGGTTTATTCGGAGTTTTTTTACAAATTCAATTGAAAAATTAAATATGTGAGGCTAATCTTTCAACTATTGCTGCTTTAGGAACAGCTCCGACAATATTATCGACAACTATTCCATTTTTGAAAATCAATAGAGCAGGGATAGATCTAATTCCCTGATTGGTTGGTACGTTTCTGTTATTATCGACGTCCATTTTGCAGATTTTTACTCTACCTTCGTATTCAGTTGCCAGCTCTTCGATAACTGGTGCAATCATGCGGCAAGGTCCACACCATGTTGCCCAAAAATCCACAAGAACGGGAATAGAAGATTTTATTACTTCTGCTTCAAAAGTTGCGTCGGTTACGTGTAGTGCGCTACCCATTTTTTATTTCTCCGATATTATTTTTTTATAGAAATTTACTTATTCAAATATATAGAAAAATTTAAATTATTTCTTATTAACATTTGCATATTTGAAAATATAACGTCGGATATTGCTCGATATTATTTTAATCAATTTATCTTCCGTTGAATACGATCTTGCGAACGTATTTGCCATGCTGTGTATCTATGATTAGAAGATAAACCCCCGGCGATGTATAAGAATTAGAAGATATTCTTCCGTCCCAATAAAAATCACCATCATTATTAGTCTTTATTGCATAATCGAAGTTGCAAACCTCTCTGCCGAATATATCAACGATTCTCATTGACTTAATATCTGAATGTTTGATGTGAATATTTATCCTGGCAGTCTCAAGGAATGGATTTGGGAAAATGAATATTATATCATCTGTCCGGGCAGTATCGACAGTATCGATAATGTTTGTCAGCTCGTAGAGCTTCACCTCAGTGCTGTCCATCGACCAGTTAAATTTAACAAGAATACTGCTATCCTTTGTGTTGATGTAAGATAATTGATCCATAGCATTGTACACATCAAAGCTGTAAGTAATGCCGATTGCCTTGCTATTTATCGTGATTGAATCGGGTATGAAAGTGTTAAATGGGATTTTGAGAATAATTTGCCTTTTACTAGCTGAACCGTTATAGCCAGGCCCTGAACGTGCTATTCTAAAACTAACAAGACTATCTGTGGATTCTCCATAAAAGTTTAAGAACTGATGTGAATTTGTTTTATCTGCTTCGGGAGTTATACCATCATCCTCATACATTTTAAAATATGATTTGACATCCTTATCCGGATAATAAAGAGCAGTCAGAGTGTCCCATTTGAAAAAGGCAGTTGTCAGCATTTGGTTAGCCATTGGGATAATGCTGCCGCTTTTTACGAAAAGAGGGAGTTTCTCAAGAGGAGCATCAACAGTAACCTTCCTGTCTCCCTGGAACACGGTATTGTCCCAGAAGTCTATCCATTTGCCTGGAGGAAGGATAAGCGTGCGGGTACGGGCAGCGGAGTCATAAACTGGAGCTACCAGAAAGTTAGAACCCCACAAATACTGATCGCCAATTTCCTGCCAGTCTTTCCTGTCTTCAAAGAAATTCATTTGTCTTGCCAGCGGGTATCCATAAGTAGTATTTTCCCAAGCAAGAGTGTAGTTGTAGGGCAAGAGCTGATAACGTAGATTGAAATAAGGTCTTACTATTGATTTCACTGTATCATTATAATAGATAGGTTCGCAAAGTGCTCCGGAAGAATGAGCGCGAAGTACGGGATTAAAAACACCGAACTGTGCCCATCGAACATACAATTCGTTATCAGTGGGCTTTGAACCGGCAAAACCACCAACATCCGAATGCATATAACCCAAGCCGCATAGACCTGACGCTAAAAGGATAGAAATTTGTGTTTTGATTTGACTATAGCTACGCATTGCATCGCCACATTGTATCGCAACGCCATATTTTTGAATTCCGGGGGATGCAGCTCTGGAGAGGATAAACGGGCGTGTTTTAGGAAAATCTTTTTGGTAGCCTTCATAGATCATTTTTGACCAGTATAAGCAGTAAAGACTGTGAACATCTCTGGCTAAACCAATTGAGTGCCGCATTACTATTGGATGTCCATCAGGCTCACCGAGATCGCACCACCAACCGCCTAGACCATCTTTTGTGAGATTACTATATAAACTCCAAAACCAATCTCTAGCCTCAGTTTTAAAAATATCAATCAATCCATAATCCCAATACATAAAAAATGTTTTAATTTCCTTTCCATTAGAATCTGGAGTAAGGAATCCACTTTTAAATGCATAATCATAATTTTTAGCAACTTCACAGACAAGTGGTTCAGTGATGAGAACATTCTTTATTCCTATCTGATTGAGATTGGAAAGCATCTCCTGCGGTTTAGGCCATAATGGCAGAGACCATTCGAAATCACCGATCCGGCTGTCGCCACCCATCCATGAAAAATCATGTATTACAGCATCGACAGGAAAAGATTCGGCTCTCATCCTGGTCATAGCTGTCATCACTTCTTCTTGATTCTGATAGTAAAATTTGGCTTGAAGATAACCTAATGACCAAAGAGGTGGAAGGGGTTGTTTGCCCGTAAGTCCTAAATAAGTAGATTGAATGTCAGGCAAACTTTTCCCATAGATGAATAAATATCGGAACTGTCCACCTTCATTGTGGTATTGGATTATTCCTGTGGATTTCTCATCTACGCTGCAGAATCCGAGTGAAGGATTATCGAAGAAGAGACCATAATTATTCGTAGAAATGAGGAAAGGAATGCAATGGTTCAGCCAGTTCTCACCCCAATCATAGCCATATTTGTTTTGATTCCACATCATTAGGAGATTACCCCTCCTATTGATCGGTAAAGCTCTGGATCCGCCGCCATAGATTACTTCGTCGGGATTAATTTTAAATCGGATTCCTCGATAGTCAAAGATTTTAAAAAAGCCCATTGTATCTTTTAGCAGAAGTTTATTTTCGTGATAATACTCGAACAACAATGGATTTTTATTGATCTTAAGCGTTATAGAATCTGTTTTATAAATAATATAATCATCATAATCCTTTATCGAAACAGGAATATTTTCGGACTTCTTAGTGATGTAATACGATTCTACGGGTTTAAATACAAAATCAGTAAAGAATGATACTTTGATTGTCACTTGATCGAAAGCTTCTACCTGAAGATTACTGTAGTCGCAAGATAGTTTTAGTATTTGACCATTTATTTCTGAAGATTCGAGAGTCAATCCATTTTGAATACCCTCGTATTCGGTCTTAGACAAAAGACTATGGGGTGATAACAAAAGTAAAACCAAAACTAAAAGAAGCATCAAGAGATTTGAGTTGATAATTAAATCATACACATTACTCAAGATAGCGCTTCTAGCATATCTTATAAATCGTGAATTCTGCATAGTTCAAACCTAATAAATTAATAAATACTACAGAGGTACATTATCTATTCATCGGGTTCTTCATGAATGTGAATAGTACAGTTTTTGATCTGAGCTTTTATGTGTGCTTCTGCATTTTCGGCTATCGTGTGAGCTTCCTGAATTGTCAGATGTGGATCTACGTGAATTGTGGCCGCTATAAATGTCGATGGTCCCATAGACTTAATTTTCAAATCATGATACTGTATCACACCATCAACTTTTGCCAGTATTTCATTCACAAGCTTAACAGTCTCGAGTGGTGCTTTATCGGTTAGAACATCGACCGATTTCTTTCCCATTTTATAGGAAATATAAATAACGATTAAGGCCACAAATAAAGCTGCTATAGCATCAGCAGCGTGAAAATTGAATTGAACTGCAACCAGCCCTAGCAAAACAACAAAGGAGCTGAGTATATCAGTCGAGAAGTGCAAAGCATCTGCCTCGAGAGCATGGCTGTTATACTTCTTTGCGGCTTTCATCAAAGCA
This sequence comes from uncultured Ignavibacteria bacterium, assembly GCA_903862655.1. Classification (GTDB taxonomy): domain Bacteria; phylum Bacteroidota; class Ignavibacteria; order Kapaibacteriales; family UBA2268; genus CAIOZA01. The sequence goes on along the minus strand of CAIOZA010000093.1, from coordinate 27,934 downwards.
CGTGAGCGCGAAAAATCAATAATTATCGAGATTATGATGACAGCATAAGACCAGTATGTAACTATTATTTCTACCTCACCGGTCATCAGTCTGTGAACGGCTTCATAAATTATCCACACACAGGTAATCAGCAGGAGAAGTGTCTCACCGAGAGCAGAAATATTCTCAATCTTTCCGTGACCAAAATTGTGGTCGTGATCAGCAGGTTTGTCAGAAATTCTAACTGCAAATAATGTCATAATAGCGGCAATAAGATCCAATCCTGAGTGCAGAGCCTCTGATAGGATACCTAATGAACCTGTCATCAGACCTACGATTAACTTCATTAATGTAAGTAGTATTGCTGCAATCACCGAAGTAAATGCAACAAACCTCTTCTCTTTACTTTCTATTGATTTTTCTAAAGTACTCATTCTGGTTTAAGGATTTTATTTAATTAAATAAAATATTTAAAATTTAACAATTGACGGTTACAATATAATTATTATTTTTTACTTTATATCATTTAACCTATTTTCGGTTTTATAAGGCTAATATTTAATATTCAAAATTAGGAAAGGATTTTACATGAGAGTAATAAGAAGAATCAGTTTAACTGTTTTTCTCGCAATTCTAATGCCAGTTTTGGTCTCAGCTCAACCAGCAGATAGGGTACTACCCTCGGAGAATGCCAGAATTTTGACAGAGAACATGAAAACTCTGCTGAAACTTACTGAAGAACAGATACCAAAAGTAATGAAGTTGAGTTTGGAATTTTTCACCAAAATTGAGCAAATTCAAAAGGCAAAGATCGATGCAGGCGATGAAAAATATGATTTCAAGAAAGAAATGAAGATGAACAGATCCGAGAATATTAAGAAATTAAAATTAATACTAACTGGTGAGCAATGGGTTCAATTCAAAGAGAACAAAAAAGAATTCCAGGATTTGTTTAAGAAGAAATAGAATTATCATTTTTTTTATTGATAAAAAATGAGCTCTACCGGTAAGGTAGAGCTCATAAATTTTTTAGTCAAAGTAATTCTATTTTAAGAACATATCTTCGATTTTGAAGATTTTTATCTTATTTGGATCAATTCTCAATTGGAATGCTTCGATCTCCTTGTCTTCCTTTAGCACATCGTCTGTCATTGGTATATCATACTTTACGGGACTTGGCGCATCAGCCGATAATGACGAAGCTAACTTCGAGGCTTCGCTGGTAACGATAGCTATCTTCAGATTAGAAAACTGCAGATGCTTTTTGATTGCAGCATTGACTTCGGCAAGAGTCAGAGCCTTGATTTTCTGTCTGAATAATTCGATATAATTTCCGCCATCCTCAACTCCGTAGAACTTGCTGTCTAGCTGATAACCCAGTCTTTTGGAGGTTGTCTGAGCATAGAACAGGGAATAGTTGTAGAGATATTTCTTAGTAAGATCAAGTTGTTCCTGTGTCAATCCGTTCTGAACAACCTTCTTCAATTCACGCACAGCTGCACGCAAAGCAAAATGCTTGTACTGATGCTGAACCGGACGAATCCACACTTCGAAAAGCTGCTGCTTGCGCGGAGTGTTGGGTTCGGGTACGTTCAGACCGCCACCATGTAGGAAAGCCTCGATGTAAGAATAATCTCCATAGTTCAAACCGCGTTTCTCTCGAATGACCTGATAGAGATGGCTGGACTGATTGCGGTGCTCACCGAACCAAGAGTTGAACAGATAGAGAGCGAAAAAGTCTTTATCGCCACGAAGCACATCAATCGGGAAACCGAAAGAGATTGCAGTTGCGTCACACTTTTTATCAATTATATTGACTTCCATACCTCTTATAGGTCTGGGCTGAGGTTTAATTGCTGACGGTGGTAGCGTTTCATTATCGGTTCCACCAAGTATGCTTAAATCCTTTTCAAGCTTGGTAGGCAAATCCTTTGAGTATCCGCCGCCTATGCCGATCACGAGATTACCGGCAGTGAAGTGCCGAGCATAGAAGGCTTTTACATCTTCGATTGTAATCGACTTAACAGATTCGATTGTTCCTTCAGTCAGATGCTCGTATGCTGTTCCTTCAAATACAAATCTGTTCAGTGCTTCTTTTCCGAGTTCCTCATCACTTGAATAACGAAGCTCATTTTCAATATAGTTCAGAACATCGCTTTTTAGACGGGTAAAATCGGTCTCGGAAAAAGCAGGATTTAGAATAGCCTGGATATACAACGTATAAAATTCTTTAAGATTATCCTTATGAGTTCTGCCTCTGAAAACTGTCATTTCCTTATCGACAGTGCCTGAGTATGATGCGGCAAGCGGATAGAGCTTTTCGAGTATCTGCTCATAAGTATTGAATTTAGTAGCTCCTTCGGAAAGCAGCATTGTTGTCAGATTTGCAAGTCCTTCTTTGCCCTTGGGATCGTTCTGAGAACCGACCTTGAACCATACAGAAAAAGATATTGTCGGGTCGTTCTTGACGGGGAGAAGCACTTTATTGTCCGTTTTTGTGTTGTTTTTGGGTTTCATTTCTGATTCTGCATTAATAGAAACAAGTAAAAATGATAATATCAATATCATAACTGTGATTGATTTTCCTCTTTTCATATCAGTTAGCTCCCTTCATAGTAACAATAGTGCTTCTCTTGGGAGTGAAGTACTCTTTGAGAGCTGTTCTGATGTCCTCGGGAGTAACTTTTGCCAGAGTGACGAAATATGTATTAACTCCTTCGATGTCGGCAGTGAGGGCAATTTCTCTAGCCAAACCGCCTGCAACTTTGTCGGGTGTATCGAGATTCATTAAATAGCCATATTTCATACGCTTTTTAAGCTTGGCTAGTTTGTCCTTATCAACGAGTTTTGTCTGATAGCTTGTTATTTCGTCAAGAATTGTATTCTTTACATAATCAATATCGCCGAGTTCTTTAACCATAGTTAGTATAATATTAAGATTCGGATCGCGATTTTCGTTGAATTCTGTTCCGAGGGATTGGACTTTCTGCTCACGCAAAACAAGCTTTTGGTATAAATCGCTGGTTTCTCCGAAAAGAAGATCGGCGACTAATCCGGCGGCAACGTAAATTCTGTCTGTTGGATTGTATGCAAGGCTCTTGTATCCAATCGCAAGTATCGGCTGGGACTTGCCTGGATAATCTACATTTGCGATTCTGGGAGTAGCCTGTTCGGGTTCGGTTTCAATTTTGGGAGTAACATAGCCCTTCTTCCAGTCCTTGTAGTAGCTCTCAATCAATGGTTTTACTGTTTCAAGTTTTACATCGCCCGTGACAACGATTACGACATTCTCAGGTCTGTAGTAACGTTTGAAGAAATTGATGGAATATTTGTACATTGTCGGCATAGCAGCAATGTCCTTTTCGTAACCGATTGTTGTGTGTCTGTATGTATGGAGATCGAATGCTGATTCGTAGAGTTTCTCATAAGTAACGAAGTATGGATCGGTCTTACCTTTGCGGTATTCACCGTAAACGGCACCTGACTCTGTTTTGAATGGATCTTCTTCGTAGGATAGATTCTGGAAACGATCACTCTCCAGCTCGATTACTTTCTCCAGATTATCCTTGGTTATGCTCAGGTGATAACATGTATAATCATCTGTGGTATAAGCATTTGCGTTTGCACCCATTTCGATTGTAAGACCGTCATAAACCGCTCCCGGGTACTTCTTAGTTCCGCGGAACATCATGTGCTCGAAGAAATGAGCAAAACCGGAATAGCCTTTCTCGAACTCATCACGGCTACCGGTGCGCACAACGCTATAATAAGAAACCAAGCCCTGAGCAGGGGTTGGAATAACAAAAACCTTCAATCCGTTCTCCAGAGTAAAGGTCTTATAGTCAAAAGGAAAGATCTTCCCGTCTTTACCGGAAATGGCTCCTGCAGTCATAAGAAAGCTCCCGATAAGTGATAGTACTAAAATTCGTATCATAATTACCTTAAAATGTTGATGTTTAATGTTAAGAATATATTCAGAAAATATAAGACTATTTAACCCAAATCAAATTTGATTTAATGTGGTTAATTCCGAAAAAAGTGTATAAATTGCATAGTACCGATAGCAAAGTAGCCCTTTGTAAGTCAATCCTCCGAATGCGGAGCCGCAGGTCTGCTTAGCGAGCCCAGCGGTATTATGTATAGCCTATCTTATGTGCTCTTAAAAAATAATTAATCCTCAATTTAAAATTGACTTCAAACAATGCCGTTTTTATGACAGATGATTTTTTGAAAGCGATTAATTCAGAATGAAAAGAATAGAATTTATAAAAAGTGTCGCACTTCTTCCACTAATTGGAGGTCTATCCAAATTGAATGCAATGAATAGTTTATTATCCGGAAAAGACAGCTCCGATCCAATGCCTGTGTTGTTTGTAGGCCATGGAAGTCCTACAAATGCAATAGAGGACAATGAGTTTTCGAGGAAGTGGGTAGAAATTTCACTGAAGTTACCCGTACCAAAAGCTATACTCTGCGTTTCGGCACACTGGGAGACAATAGGCACCATGGTGACAGCTATGGATAAACCCAAAACTATTCATGACTTTGGAGGATTCCAGCAGCAACTATATGAAGTGCAGTATCCCGCACCGGGAAGTCCCTGGCTTGCCGGTGAAACTAAGAAAACAGTAACGGCAGCCCCTGTGGGTTCTGACCAGTCATGGGGATTGGATCACGGTTGCTGGAGTGTTCTCTCGAGAATGTATCCCAAAGCTGATGTTCCAATTATTCAGCTTAGTTTGGACAGAACTAAGGAACCACAATACCACTATGACATAGCAAAAGAGTTAGCAGCACTCCGCAGAAAAGGTGTGATGATTGTTTCGAGTGGGAACATGGTTCATAATCTCGGAATGATCAAGGTTAAAAGCTGGAACAACATTAATGAGGAATACGGCTTCGATTGGGCTTATGAAGCTAATTCGCTTTTTAAAAAATTCATAAATGAACATGACCATAATAAGCTGATAAATTTTCATTCACTCGGAACTGCTGTACAAAAGGCAATTCCTACAAATGAACATTATCTCCCTTTGCTTTACTCACTTGCTCTTCAGAATGATACGGATGAAATAACTTACTTCAATGATAAAGCCGTTGCCGGCTCTTTGACCATGACAAGTTTAATAATCGAGAAAAAGTAATCAAGTCACTATTGAATATGGGACATTCCTTGAATAAAATAATAACTGTGTGCATATTTTTACTGTTTGGATCAATTCTCGCTCAGGCACAGATAGTCTGGTCAGGTAGCGTAAGTCCATTCGGCAAGACATTTGGCAATTTTCATCCTCGTGTTGTTGTCGATCGAACCGGCAATCCTATGATAATCTGGGGAAGAAATTCAGATGCATCTGTTTTATTTTCACGTTGGGGCGGATCTGCATTTGCACCGCCAGTTAAATTGAATCCGGAAGGAATTTCGATAGCGACTCAGGGCTGGATGGGACCTGACATAGCTTCTAAAGGCGACACACTCTATGTTGTGATGAAGAAGATTCCTGAATCGGATGCTGCAAATCGCATTCTGCTTGTCCGTTCAACCGACGGAGGCATTAGTTTTTCGTCAGCAAAGGAAATTGGGTTTATAAATGACAGTATTTCGCGCTTTCCAACTATTAACGTCGACTCTCAAGGTAACCCAATAGTAGCATTTATGAAATTTAACTGTACATTTGGAGATTCGCGCTGGGCTGTTATGAAATCTACGGATATGGGTAATACATTTTCTGTTGATATTAAAGCAAGTGGTCAGGCAGGAGGCGCTATATGTGATTGCTGCCCTGGTTCAGTCACTAGTTCATTCGATAAAGTTGCAATGCTCTACCGAACAAACATAAGCAATATCCGTGATTCCTGGATTGGTCTTTCAACAGATAATGCCATATCTTTTCCGGTAGGTTATAATGTTGACAACAACAACTGGGAAATTAATTCTTGTCCTGCAACCGGTCCTGATGGTGTTATAATCGGTGATACTTTATACTCAGTTTTTATGAACGCAGCATCGGGTAAATCGAAAACATACCTGAGTAAGTTTGACATTAACGGAACAACTGCTAATTCAGTAATTGCATTAACTCCATCGGTTTCAGGAGTCAGTATTCAGAATTACCCTCGAGTTGATGCTTACGGCAGTGCTCTGGCAATTGTCTGGAAGCAGACTGTTAACGGAACTGATCAGTTGCCTCTATTGTTTACAAATGACGTATCAAAAGGTATCCAAACATCGGTTAGCGAGTTGGTCGATGCAAGTGACATTACAAATGCCGATGTCGCTCTGTCTGAGGGCAATATTTACGTCGTTTGGGAAGATGATGCATCGGGAACAATTAAATACCGCGCCGGTAAATATACAACCATCACAGCTTCAGTAATTGATGATTCATTATTACCGTCAATTTCCCCCAATCCGGCAACGAATTTCATAGAAATATCCGTAGGGGCGAACGGCCGTTCGCCCTTACAAAGCACGGTTAAAATATATAATGTTTATGGGCAAATCGTGTCCACCTTTAACCCCACCCCAACCCTCCCCGCAAGCAGGGAGGGAGTAAGCATGGATGTCTCCGGCTTAGCACCGGGGATGTATTTCGTCCGGATTGGGGATAGAGTAGGAAAGTTTGTGAAGTTGTAGAGTAGAAACCCCCTTAATCCCCCTTGGAACAAGGGGGAGACAAAACCAATAATGCTATCTTGTGTATTAGCCCCCTTTTTCAAAGGGGGTTGGGGGTTTCTAGAAATAGTCCTCAATTCCTTATCCTCACTATTTATCACTTAGATACGTTATATGCTTCTTTGATTGTTCTGAATAAAATATTCAATGCTCGCTGTTAATAATCTAACTATAAGCTTTGGCGGACGCTATCTTTTCGATGGTATTTGCTTTAATGTAAATCCCGAGGATCGGATTGGTCTTATTGGACGCAACGGTACCGGGAAATCTACTTTGCTGAAGCTGATTGCAGGTCTTGAACAGCCCGAAGAAGGCACAATAAGCAAACCTAATGATTTTATTGTCGGTTATCTACCTCAGGAGGGTATTGTCATATCGGACAAAACCGTGTTCGACGAGGCAAAATCAGCATTAGGGCATATACTGGATTTGGACAGACATATCGTAAAGCTTACCGATGAGATGTCGAACAGAACTGATTACGATTCATCGGAATATGCAAAGCTAATAGATAGAGTTCACAATGCGAATGAGCAGTACCAAATTATCGGCGGACTGACTATTGAAGCACAGGTCGAGATTGTATTGCTCGGTCTTGGCTTCAGCAGGACAGATTTCTATCGGAATGTTACAGAATTAAGCGGTGGCTGGCAAATGCGCATCGAACTTGCTAAGCTCCTCCTGCGTAAGCCGGATTTGATATTGCTCGATGAGCCAACTAACCATCTCGATATTGATTCTATCCAATGGATTGAGAATTATCTGCGCATATATCCAGGTGCAATTATCATCGTATCGCATGACAGAAACTTTCTGAATAATGTTACAAACAGAACCATCGAGATTGCTTCTTCTCAGATTTTTGATATGAGTGTTTCCTACAATGAGTTCATGCTTATCCGCGATGATCAGCGTGAGCATCAGCTGAATGCTTTCCTCAATCAGCAAAAACAAATAAAGGAAACCGAACGCTTCATAGAAAGATTCAGATCTAAAGCTACTCTAGCTTCGCGTGTCCAATCCAGAATAAAGGCACTGGACAAAGTGGAGAGAATAGAACTTGAAGATGTTGATAATTCCGGAATAGACATTCGCTTTCCGGCACCGCCACGCTCCAGCCGGCTCATCGCAGAAGCCAAGGGACTCAGCAAGAGTTATGGCCCAAAACTTATTCTCGATAGAATTGACTTTTCAATTGAGCGGGAAGAAAAGATCGCATTTGTCGGAAAGAACGGTGAAGGTAAATCTACTATCTCCAGGATATTAGCCGGATTAGAAGGATTTAACGGGGAGCTTAAGTTGGGTTCAAATGTTTCAATCGGTTATTATGCCCAGCATCAGGCAGAACTTCTGAATGGTGACGATACAGTTTTCGATGTAATTGATCGTGCTGCAACAGGCGATATGCGGTCAAAAGTGCGCAGCCTGCTTGGAGCTTTTCTTTTTGGTGGAGATTCTGTTTACAAAAAAGTCAGAATCCTGTCCGGTGGCGAGAAATCCAGACTGGCTCTTGCTAAAATGCTTCTTCAGCCTGTCAACTTCCTCATTCTTGATGAACCCACTAATCATCTCGACATGGTTTCTAAGGATATACTTAAAAAAGCTCTGCTCGGTTTTACAGGTGCTATTGTTATAGTATCCCATGACAGGGACTTCCTCGCAGGACTAACCAATAAGACAATCCTCTTCCATGACAAGAAAATCAAAGAATATATGGGAGATATTTATTATTTCCTCGATAAACATCGCGTAGATTCGCTTTCGGAGCTGGAGACTAACAAGAAAACCGAAACCGGTTCCAAAAGTGCACCACAGCAGGGTAAGGACAAACTGGCTCGTGAACAGCAAAAAGTGATTCAACGGGAAGAAAATAGGTTGAAGAAGCAAGTCGAGATTTGTGAAGATGAAATCACAAAGCTGGAACAAGCAATTGCAGCTCTGGATAAAGAATTCGAGAATCCCGATTTCTTTCTTGATCTGGCAAACAGCCGATTACAACAAAAGAAACGTATTGAATTAACTGCCAAACTTGAATCAGTGATGAACGATTGGACTGAAAATCACGAAAAATATGATGCCTTCCGGATTGATAATGACTTGGAATAAATTAAATTAAATACTAAGCCTTTTCTCGCTTTTCCCCAATTTACGTCTTTTTCTATCATCCTCGCATCTCATTGCCTATTCACTCATACCGGACTATTTTAAAAATGCGTGAGACGTTTTGCGTTTTTTAGTGTTATTATATATATGGGAAGTGCAAAAACTGAAAAAGTTTTTGCTATTTAGTTGTAGCGAAACCAATTTGATTGATGGCGATGAAATGAAAAAAAACTTATTAGTAATGTTTACAGTAGCTTTATTTATCAATGGATGTACACCAAATGTTGAGCCTAAGATCGAACAATTCACTTATAAATCCGGAAGTTTTGAAATAAGTGGTGTGAAAATGAAATTAAATGATACGCTAATTGGTGATGTCTTTTCAGATACCTTGACAATTAGTGATACTACTTCAACTATTAAATCAAGTAATGATACTATTGTTTTAAGAAATATTAAATCAATTTATTCATCCGAGGAACAGGGTGGTTTTACATATGTAACACAAGATCTTATAACAATAGCTTTTAAAATACTAATAGATTTTGATAACCTATCGATCAGATTTTTTGAGATAGATTATAGACTGGATCATATGAGAGCGGCTATGCAATTTAGCCTAACGCAGTGGCAAACAAAAACTTATAAGGTTCAATTAATTGATCTACCGGTGCAAATTGCTAGTGATGGTTTGGTTTTAGCTAATTTTATTCCTTTCAGCGATATGGCGAAGATAAAATCCTTTTATTACTCAAATTCATATGCTTATAGATTAGGTTATGAAGGAGGCAGCTCTCAAACTAATTATAATGCTGTCCACTCTTTACTCCCCGAAGCAAAGCTAAAAATAACTTTAAAGCCGGATTAAATTAACATGGTGATGAAATGAAAAAGATATTAAATATTATGAAATTATCTCTTTTCGCTTTAATAATTTATTTTGGAAGTTCGAAAGCTGAGAGTCAGTTTGTTCGTTTTCTTGCCGAAGAATACAGAATCAAAGATACAATCAAAACTCTGGATAGCATTCAGGTTTCATATTATGATTATGACGTTCAAAGGAATATAACTTTCAAAAATAGTACTGGTGCGCTAAACCTCCCTTTCATTGTCGATTTTTCTAGCCCAACCAGTATTGACAATGAAAAAGAATTTCATGTAGTTGATCTGACCTATAACAATGGTCAGCTACTGATCAGCACCAATCAAAGCTTTAATACTCTTTCCATCACTATCTACAATTATATGGGGCAAATTGTTAAATCTCATTCTTTTAAATCCCCAATAACAGAACAAACAATTTCATTTTCTGATTATCCTGAAGGTATTTATTTTGCTGCAATTAGTTATGACGGTCAGACAAAGCGCTACAATTTTCAGAAGATTACTAGCGAACAAGTTTTCTTCAATCTACTATCCAAACCGCAATTTTCTGATTTTCAGTTTATTGCCTTTAAAGATGGATGGAAATCCGACACGATCTATAAAGATAATATAATTGGCTATGATTATGTAAAATTTCAAATGAAGAAGTATCCTCTTGAACAGTATTATATAGGAAATTTTGAAATAAGTGGAGTAAATGTTAGATTGATGTATGAGCACAACTCATCCTCATCAAGTTACTCAAGAGATACTTCAGTTAGTACTCTTTTGATGAAAGACACCTTAGTAACAAATAACTTTCAAAACATTCCATGCTTTGAATTTAATGATACATTAAAAACATCAAAACTCCTTTCATATAAATATGGTACGTATTCAATGAGATCTGAATACCCATACACTAGTTATAGCTGTACAGCTATCTATGCAAGATTTTTATTTAATGATAAAGATAATATTTTTGATACACTTGATGTATTTTATTATTACCATCATGAGGGAACAGCATACATGGAAACAAGTTTCGGTGGTACAGATGTTTATCAAGTCAGATTTTTTGATATTCCTTACAAAATATCAAAAAATAATTCTTTAATAATAGATTTCGATTTAAATACAAGTCCGAAGAATTTAAACATCATAAAATATGAAGGATATAGTTATTTTCATCAAGCGACCGGAGGAAGTAATGATTCAGAAAAACTATTAGATATTTATTCTATAGATCCCGAAGCCAAACTCAAAATAACATTAAAGCCGGATTAAATTTAATCATTCAGTTAATTTGAATAAGGCTTATTGCAAACCATTATGAAAAGCATGAAAGAAATGAATATTGGTGAGCTTGCAGCATATATCTGCAATTATCTAAGAGAAAATGGTATTTTATGTACTTTAACCGGTGGCGCTTGTGTCAGTATTTATTCAGAAAATCAATATCAATCTGGGGACTTGGATTTTATAGAAAATACAAATTATTCTATAAAAAAAATATCAATTTATATAGTTGTTGAAATTTTGAATAAAATATAGAAAGTGTACTATGAAACCGAAAGTCTTTGTCTCGTTGCTAATTGTTTTAGTATTTATTTCAATTAGTCAGCTTTTCTCAGGAGATATTCAATTTTTATGGTCTAAATCTTTGGATAGTGGTGTAGTATATGATTTAGAGTTTATGCCTGATAACAATTATTTTATTATGGGCACAACCTATTCAACACAAATTAGGGAAACCGCAACAGGGAACATTATTAAAAGTTATCCATTTTATTTGGGACAAATCGAATTCACACCGGACAGTACGAAGATGATTACACAGCATGAATACAATATCCAGTTAAGAAACATTAGCGACCTTAGCATTATCAAGCAATACACACTTCCGTGGGGAACAGACACAACAGATTTAAATTATGAGCTTTCAAGCATTGGATGGGACCATTTGGTTGTTGACCCAGTAAGACCCTTGATATATGCAGTACGACATCGAGCAGGGTATGTCAGTAGTAATAAATATGTAGACATTCGAAGAATCATGATCTACAACTACGAAACCATGCAGGAAGTAGGTGAATTAACACTTCCTGATGATATTAATAGTCATATTAAATATATTGCTATTTCTAATGATGGAAAATATCTTGCCTCAATCAATGAAGCTGAATCGCATATAATGGTATGGGATTTAAATACCAGACAAAAAATTAGAAATTTTAAATTATGCGAAGGGGATCCAAATGCTACTTGGGGTGAACCAGGTCAGATTCAGTTTTCTTCGCTTAATTCAGATAATATTTATTTTGCCGGAAAATTCAGACAATCCAAGGATTATGTTGGTTATGCAGGTCAATTTTCATATAGCATACTCGAAAATAAAATAATTGACGGAACTTTTGGTTTCGGTGAACTCAGAACGTGGTCACAATCATTTACTTTATTCGATGACGAAGAAAGGTCATTAACCCCCAGTTGGGATCTAATGATATTAAATTTAAAAACCAAATTAATTGAACAGCAAATTCTATATGATACAATATCAATAGGCGATGTTGCAGTAGGAAGAATGAAGTATTCTCAATCAACAGGATATTTTATTGGAGGCGGAAGCAATCTATTCTCTTGTATAAAAAATAAAGTCATTACAAATATATTAACACACGAATTTGATTACATCATTTATCCAAATCCGACAACATCAGATATTACTATAGAAAGAAATTGCTCCGAACTGCTTCAATCATACTCAATAAGTGATATACATGGTAACATGCTTTCATCTCAAAATAATATCTCACCGGGATATGAAGCAATAACCATCAGCATGTCGAAATATCCTGCGAATATTTATTTCATTAGATATACTTGTGGATCGACTGTTAGTGTTTACAAAGTAATAAAGCAAGGATAGGTAAATATGAAAAAAATAATAACGATACTTGCTCTGATAAGTGTTTCACTTATTTATGCACAGGATTCAGAGCCTACAAAGTGGTCATTTCGTTGGGGATACAGTTCTACATTAAGACAATTTCAACCAGACTCATGCAAGCAAAACAAAATTGTTACTGGTTTCCAATGGAATAGTACTAATAAAATGAACAATGCAGTTTATAATAATGCTTTTGCCAATCATGGTTATCAAAAAGTAGACTCAGCGACTAGAAGATACCCGCTTTTAATGATAGATCAACCAACATGGCATGACAACGCTGGATATAATATCGGAGCATGGAACGCACCGTTTATGCAATATGAACCAAATTTACTCATTACTAATTCAAATAAAGGTAAAATACAAAGAACATTAGACCCCTCAAAATGTGATATTTCTATATTTTGGCATTTGCATATCGTTGCAACATAAGATTATTAGAGGTTCACTTACAATCCGTTCTACATTATAAACAATGATAAATACGAAAATCAAAAATTATTAATCCTTGTTCTAAAATTCTAATCAAACTAATCACTACTTACAAAACCCTAAACACGAAATTGACCCCACCCCAGCCCTAACCACAAGTGGAGCGGGTGTCAGGATGCGAATTCAAATCTATTTAACAATGTTAATCTTCAATGCGAAGCTTGAGCATGCAGACTGAATCGTCAACAGATATGTTCCGCTTTGGATATTGCCTGCATCGAACGAAATCGAATGCTGGCCTGAATCAAACTGGCTATCAGAAATGCTTTTAACGAGAACCCCATTCATATCTATAAGATTAAGTTTTATATTTCCTGCTATCTCGTTGCTGAATTCAACAATTGCATTGTTCTGAACCGGATTAGGATGAATTGGATTCAAGGTCAATCCATTGAGAGTAATAGGATCATCAACAGACGTTAGTGGCGATAGAACCGGAAGAAGCAGAATGTCGAAGTTAGGGGGTTGACCGTCATCCATTTTTAAGGTCAGACTAGCGAACCGAGCATAAACAAGCTTACTTTGGGCATTCACATACATAAACATAGCTCTGCCCTCATTCTTACCATCGCCCTGATTATTCGAATATATCGAAATTATGTCTGATTCAACAGCATTTGTATTCAAGGTCTGTATGAAAATGCTGAAATCTTTTGTCAGATCGCCGGTTGTAGCGAATTTGAAGTATGTGAAAATCGGCTTAGTAGAATCAGCAACCGCATTATCCAAGAGTGCCAATCCTTGTGCAAATGGTACGCCGGTTGGAGCTCCCTGATTTTTGGGATCACCCTGATATGCCCATATCAAAACAGAATCACGATAAGAACCTTTTTGGACATTATAACCAAAAGGTATCATTACACCTGTTAACTTGAAGTTATTCAGCTGGTCAGCGTTAAGATTGAACCTTTGACCTACGAAACTATAATTAGCATTTGTGCCAACAAGAGGCCAGTTTTCATTACCAATTTTAACTACATAAATATTGTATTTGGTAGTTCGATTCAGGAAAGTCTTAATAGTATCAGTGGCAACAAGAATAGAGTTCTCGGGATTGGATGAGCTGATTAGCGATACGTTGTTATCGCCCTGCCATGACTTTAATTCTGCTGGTGTAGCCTGTCTGATGCTGTTCTCATTATCTGAGAGATCAACTGCTATTGCAGATGAATAAATAAAAATAATTCCGATAAAAAGTAAAAGAAATTCTTTCATAAAATGTATCTTAATGTTTTCAATTTCCGGTTAATAGAGTTTTTTTATTGGCAACAGCTAAAGGCATATCATAGTTGTTAGTCTTATCGCCAAATGAAATATAGTTTTTTGCTTTGAAGAGTTTTGCTTCAACCGAATGATTATATTCAAATCTCAATAAACCTGTTTGTGGTTCATTTTTATTTGTATCGGTAGAATCTGAAATGAAAAGGAATTTCCTTTGCTTGTATGGCTGTTCAGGATCATCATAGATCTTCTTCATCAGTTTGCCCCAGATTGGAGCAGCAGCTTTACCCGCGTACCCATAACCTCCAGTGAATGTAACGCGCCTGTCATCAAATCCAACCCAAACTCCTGCTACCAGCTGAGGAGTATACCCTACAAACCATGCATCAGCATAGTCATTGGTGGTGCCTGTTTTTCCGGCGGCATCAACACCTGTGAAGTATTTCCTGATTTCTGAAGCAGTTCCACGATCAACAACTCCCATCATTAGTCTTATCATTTGCTGTGCGATTGTCTGCTTTAGTGCTTCGGTTACGGCAGTATTTCTCTTTTTTTGGAACAAGAAATTACCATGCTGATCCTCAATGGATTTGATGAAATATGGCTCAATATAAATTCCTTCATTTACAAAAGTTCCATAAGCTGTAGCCATCTCGAATGGATTGACATCCCCTCCTGCACCAAGAGCCAGTGCCGGAACTGCAGTCAGGTTCGAACGGATTCCCATTTTAGCGGCAAGCTCAATAACTTTCAACGGAGTTGTATGCTCAGTTATCAATCTGGCAGCTACAGTGTTGATGGAAGCGGCTAATGCCTGAAATAGATTGACTTTGCCGCCGGGTTCGCAGTTGCCCGAGCCTGAAGGAGACCATGTTTCTCCGGTTGTCAGCTTATAGGAAAACGGACCGCATTCTATCATATCAGAGGGTTTCATGCCTTGCTCTATAGCAGAAGCATAAACAAATGGTTTGAATGATGAACCCGGCTGTCGTTTGATTTGAGTAACATGATTGAGTGAGTATTTTGCGTCTCGGTTTTCAAGCATAAACTTCGGTGAGGCACCAACAAGAGCAAGAACCTCGCCTGTACTTGGATCGATTACTACTAGCCCTGCCTGAACTGTGGTTGCGGCATTTTTAATTGAATCAATGAACGAACGTGAACGACGAAGTCGCTGATTTACTTCAATTTTCTTATTAGCATCGGAAGAGATATATTCAGGATTTGATCTGACGGCTTTAGAAATCAGGTCATTGAGTAAGGTCTGATTGTTATTCCATGAAAATGATTTATTGAATATTATTTGATATTCTTTTAGATGTTCATCCAAGGCTTCTTTAGCGTATTGCTGAACCTTTGAATTTAATGTCGTATGGATTATTAGTCCGTCACGGTACAGGTCATAATCCTTTAGATTCTGGTCTTTGGATAAGTTCTGACGTACCATTTCGACAAAATGAGGTGCTAGATATTCGGAACCCTTGGGGCTGATTTTGTTTTTTGACAGGCTGATTGGATCGTCGATTGCTTTTGAGTATTCGGCATCGGTCAGGTAACCTTGTTCACTCATTAAACCGAGAACAATATTGCGTCTTGAAATGGCTTTTTCATAATCTACCAACCCATTGTAATGTTCCGGTGCCTTCAGCAGTCCTACCAAGTAGGCACAATCACTTGCCGACAGATCTGATGGTGATTTATCGAAATAGACCTGTGCCGCAACCTGAATACCGTAGCAGCCACGTCCAAATGCCACAGTATTCGAATACATTTCGAGAATTTCGCGTTTGGTATATGTATTTTCAATTGCAATTGCTGTAAGAGCTTCGCGGATTTTGCGACGCATTGAATTTTCCTGATTGAAATAGAGATTCCTGGCTAACTGCATTGTGATTGTCGATCCGCCCTCTTTGAATCTGCTTGCTAGAACATTCTTAATCATTGCATTGAAAATACGCTGAACGTGAACTCCCCAATGATTGTAAAAATTTTTGTCTTCGGTGGCAACCAATGCATTGATGAAATACTTCGGGATGCTGTCGAATGTAAGAGAAACTCGGCGGAACTTATAGAAATGATCCAGCAGTTCTCCATCTGCACTGAATACCTGAGTAGCGAAATCCTGTTTGGGATTCTCCAGCATTTCGAGTGAGGGCAGACCGTAGGAAACTGACTGATATGTAAAGAAGATAGCCGCAACTGACAGCACTAATGTGGTCAATATCAGAATTATATAAAACTTAAAAGGTGTCATTTTTCAAAAATAAATCATTTGTTAATCTTCTGCAATTCAACTCTTCTGCAACGCTTTCTCCACATCTTTGTCGTCTCATCTGGTAATTGCTGTAATAGTTCGGACTCACCTGCAGACTTTCCTTCCAGAATATCTTTCGAAACACCTCTCTGGATAAGTCCTGCAATAATGAAATTCACACGATTCTGACCAAGCTTATTGTTGAAATCTTCATTACCCACATCATCAGTGTGCCCTATAAGTATTAACTTTGATATATTCTTGGAATGCTTCAGGTTATTGGCAAGAAGATTCAATGCCTCTTCCCAGGTTTGGTTAGTCTCGATTCCGGAAGAATCAATAGAATATTTATATGGATTGCTGTAAACATTAGTTGGGAAGTTGATTCTCAACGTCAGTTCCGGTGGAACTTCCATATCACGTTTAATCGATAAGGTTGGATCATCTTTTTCAATCCTTGTTTTGAAGGAATCGAAGAACATATCGTCTGTCTGAGCCGATATTTCGTATTCTCTGTCCTTCTCTAACACTATAGAATAGTTTCCTTTATCGTCAGATTTGACCTTGAAACTGTCAAAGAATTTATCAGAATTCTGTGCAGCAAGATCAATTTCTCTGTCCTTATCTATTGTGGATTGACCGCTTGTGTCGGACTTCAACTTAAATTTATCATATTGTTTGTCATTATTCTGAGAAGTAAGATCAATCTCTCTGTCTTTGTCGACATAGTTGTCACGCTTCAAAGTAGGTGGAGGACCTTCAGTCTGGCGAACATATACGTCAGCATTTGGGATCGGCTCCTGAGTGTTGGCATTTCTAACAGTTCCTGTAACGGTGTATGTCGGGGGAATTACCGGAGGTTTCGGAGGTTTCGGAATTTCCGGAATATTCTTCTCCGATGGAAGTTTTGTATTATTTTCATCAGGAGTTACGTCCGTCAGAGTCGGAATCTCTGCTGTTGTTTTCCCTTTTCTGGATGGAGGAGCAATAATCTTTTTCCGCATATATATGTCGAAACCGCCTTTAAGCTGAACAATACTTGTTACTGCACCTGCCTGATTGGATGAATAATAAAGTAATTCATTGGGGTTTCCAGGAGATGAAGGAAACAGCTCATCTGCAGTTGTATTGAGAGGAGCGCGCATATTCTTTGCATAAGAGAAATATTTTCCGGCTTTATTCAATGCCTTCCTGTCATTCGACTTGACCGCATCCCAAAATTCCGGTGCAATGTTCGATGAAAATATATCAAATCCTCCAACAGTTTCATGACCGCAGGACGAGAAAAGAAGCTGTTTTCCGTCGATAGAAAGAAATGGTGTGATTTCCTCACAGTCTGTGTTAATCGAATCGCCGCAATTGTAAGCATCGCTCCATGACCCATCGGGCAATTTTACAGTAAAGAAGAGGTCAGTGCCTTTTAGATGGTTTCTGTCTGATGAGAAGAAAATTACATTCCCATCAGCAGAGATGCTGGGCTGTGATTCCCATGTGGATTTATCTTTATGTACTTTTGTGCCCAGATTTCTGGCATTTTTGATGATTTTACCGTAGAGTTCAGCAGTATATATATCTGAGTTTCCAATGAAATTATCAGGATCCTCAGGTCTGTTCGATGCTGCAACAGCTACATAATTATTTCTTATCGAAATAGCTCCGATTGATCCCTCGAATGGCGACGCTATTCCTGACTCAACGGATGTTTTGCTCTCATTATTGAATTTGACAATCATCATCTGCTGAAGATCGCGATCATTGAATGTAAGAAAAGCTCTCTTGCTGTCGATAAACGAAACACCCCATTCGTCCTCGGGTGAATTTAGAGTTTTAACTTCAGAAAACTCATACCAATCAGAAGCCGTTCTCCGATAGATTTCGGAAGTGTCCATAGATGTGCCCAACCATTTATCCGGTCTACAGTTCTGCGATGGTGGTGGTGGACACTTAGCCTGAACCAAAGGAGTTCTAGCTGTTTGGCAACCACAGACGAAAAGTATCGGCAACAATATTAAGATTATGTATTTTTGCATAAAATTCATCGAATTTGTGATGACTACGTTTCAATTGAAAACATGCCGTCTGCAAATTTAATACATTAATTTAAATAAAAGTAAAGATTTTATTTAAAAGTTACGGGTAATCTCAGAGCTGTTTGAAGTAACTTCATATAAATTTCAATCGGAATTTCGATTGCACCCAGAAACTCTGTGTGTGGATTGATGTATTGAGAGTCAAGAAGAATAAACCCTCTATCGATCATTCTGTGGGCAAGATAATAAAAAGCTGCTTTGGAGGCGTTTGTCAGATGAGTGAACATAGACTCCCCGAAGAATGCTCCACCTATAGCCACGCCATACAAACCACCGACCATCTCTTCTCCCTTCCATGATTCTACGCTGTGAGCATAGCCCATGTCGTTAAGTGTTAAATACGAATCGATGATCTGCTCCGAAATCCAACATTCATCACGTTCTGCGCAACTACGTATAACTGTTTCGAAATCGGTGTCTATCTTAAATTCAAGTTGTTCGCGCTTTATGGTTTGGCGTACAGATTTATGAATGCGAATATTATTCAAAGGAATAATGGCTCTGGGATCGGGTAGATGCCAGTTGATTTTACCATTCCTGCCTTCAGCCATAGGGAAAAATCCCTGCCGATAACCCATCAGCAATATTTCGGGTGCTATAATATCTGACAAATCACTATTTGATTTTAGTTAAAAAAATATTAACGTATTTTAACCTAAAATTGATAGAAAATCATCTTTTTTTTTGATTATTAATGGAATTAATGTAATTTTTCAAAAAATAATTGATCTTCATGTTTAAACAATATTTTTAGGTGTGTTTATGAAAAAAATTATTCTACTTATTATTCTAACGGCATCCTTCATCGGCATTACCAATGCTCAGATAAAGAAGGTTCTTCTAGAGCAACATACCGGAGCTTGGTGCGGCTGGTGCGTTGATGGTTCTTATGTTATGGATCAATTATATGAGTCTTATCCTGAAACAATGATCGGGGTTAAGGTTCACAATGGTGACGGTATGGTAATAGCCGAGCAGGCTACTATTGGCGGGATTTTAGGTCTAACGGGGTTTCCTACCGCAGCAATAGACCGAAGAAACTATAACAATGCAATCTTTCAGGATCGTACTGAGTGGAAAAACCTTGTTGAATCTGCTCTGGCATTAACGCCTAAAGTAGATGTAAAGGTTACATATAATCTCAATCAAACTACCCGTCAGCTTGTTGTCAAAGTATATGCAACTATGATTTCAACAGTCACTGATCCACTCAGGTTCAATGTGTACGTAGTTGAGGACAGTTGCTCCGGCAAAGGAGCAGATTGGGATCAATCGAATTACCTTTCTGGTAGAGCCGGATACGAAAGCAATCCTTATTACAACCTACCTTCAAAAATTGTTGGGTATCAGCACATGAAGGTTGTAAGAGCAATGCTTGGCAGTGCATGGGGAACACAAGGCTCATTCACTCAGCCTGCAAATAGTGGGCAAGTATTTGTTCAGGATTTCTTCTACACAGTTCCTTCTAATATGAAACTCAAGGATCTCAAGGTTGTCGGTCTTGTTTCTGTTGAATCACCAGCAAACAAAGAAGTTCTTAACTGCGATTGGGGCAAAGAAGGCGAAGCATCTATTCAGCTTACATCAACCGGTCCAAGTGCAGATGTAAAAGATCCCGGAACTGCTTTTGAAAAAACATACGAGCTGAAGAATATTTCCGATGTATCGAAAACATTTAAAATTACTTTGTCAAAAAGCACTCGTACACCTGCAGACTGGGTTGTAGCGGTTAAAGGTATAACTGGAACCGAAGTAACCCTTACCGCAGGTTCTATTCAGAGTGTTACTTTAGCATTAACTCCCGGCACTACTATCGGTATGGGTGATGCCACTATGGTGATAACGGATAAAGACGATCCCAATGGTCTCTCAGGTCAGGCTTCTATCACTTGTTATTCATCCAACATCTCCAATATTGAGGTTATTCCTGCTGGCGAAAAACAATATTCTATGAAGACTGAACTAGGTGAACTTGGTTATCAGAACTTTATAAATCTTACATCCGATGAGTTCACTCAATTCTCAGCTAAATTCAAAGTCAATACTCTCATTTTCAATACCGGTTCAGCCGAAGGATTATCGCCAACCGATATGGATGCTATTATCAATGCGGTTAACAACAAAATACCTCTTTTTGTATGCGGGAATCAAACAGTTGGCAACTTAAATGCAAGTGGCGCTCTGCCATTCTTCGGAGTAGATTATTATGGATATTCACTTCAGGGCTATGGAACTGCCCCATGGAGAGTTTGGCTTAGTGGAGAATCAACAAGTCCTATTACAAAAAATCTAGGCACACAGATTGAAGGTAATCTTATCAAATACTTAATTACTTTGATGAACATCACAGCTCCTGCAACTACTAAACCGTTTATGCACTTTACGAATGCCGGCAAACGTATAAGCTACAATGGTACTTCTAATGATACTCTTAATGTATTAGGTGCCGATGCCATTTTTGGTGTCAGCGTCGAAGACAACGGAACTAGATATGCTCTTCTCGGAATTACTCCTTACGTAATAGTTAACAAAACAAAACGTACAACTATGATCGACAGAGTAATCAAATGGCTGAAATATGAGCTTAATTCCATTGAAATACCGGATGCAACAGACAATATTTTTGTTTCTCCTAATCCGGCAACCGATAAGATAGAGATTAAGCTACCTGAATCAGTTAACAGCGTTCAGGATGTTAGAATCTATAATGCTTTAGGTGCTTTAGTCGACGTTCTTAGCGGAGATAATCTAACAACAGGGATATCTTACAACACCACTAACCTTGCAAGCGGTCAATACACAATCGCTATGCAGATCGACGGAAAACTGATAAAGAGATGTTTTGTAGTAATTAAATAAGAAGTTAAAAAAATCAGAATTCTACAAGGGCGGGTTCTAAACCCGCCCTTCTCATTTTCATTTCGTAGGGACACGGCGGTGCCGTGTCCTTGCTTTTTATTGTCAAGCCCCTCGTATGCAGGTATCTCACGAGCCTGTCATTTCGAACGCAGTGAGAACAGCAGATCGGTAGAAAAATATAAGCCTAAAAACAATCTTATGCCACGAAGTGGCTAAATTTAAATAACCGTGGGTGAAACACACGGAAATACTACGAAAAATAGAATTAGTCCTGAAAGGGTTGAACAGGATAGAAAGATTCAACCCTCCAGGTTTGGGATATAATAATTTGCGGATCGATTCCACTGGTTACACTCTCGCCTATCAAATTCAGCATCTTCGATGCAAAAAAGCCAATAATAAAAAAAACTTATCAAATATTAGTGCAACTCGATACGTTATTTTTAATAATTGATAATTAATTAAATTGATGAGAAATTATGAGTTTACAAGAAAGACCATCTCGGCAAACCCTAGATGAATGGCATGATGATCCTACTAACTGGAAATTAGGAGTATTTTATTTTAACAAAAAAGACAAACGGCTTTTCCCACCAAAAAGACTTAAATGGACAGGCTGGACAGTAAATTTCGCTAATCCCGTTTCGATTGTTGCTATGATTGTGCTAATTATTTTAATTTTACTCATAATGTAAATAAATTATTAGGCATGTCTCAATTCCTCCAGCACTTTAGGCAATACTACTCCGCTCGGACCCTGCAGATGCAGATCAGCTGTTTGGGTTATGCTTGTCCTGTTAGGATTGACCTCAACAACATAAGCTCCATAACTTTTGGCCAAAAGAGGTAGTCCCGCAGCCGGATACACTTCTGCAGATGTTCCTACACTTAAGAAAACATCGCAATCCTTCGAAGCAACTTCCGCATATTCGAGTACTTTTTGTGGGAGCATTTCGCCGAACCAAACAACTGATGGACGAATCATACCGCCGCATTTCGGACATGATGGCAGGGACTTATCATTCAGATCAATCTCTTTTGTATATGGCTCGCTGCATGTAAAACACCTGTTATCGATTATGTTGCCATGTAGCTCCCATACCTTGCTGGAGCCTGCCTGCTGATGAAGCCTGTCGACATTCTGAGTAATCAGTGAGAATTTGGGGAAAAGCTTTTCCATTTCTGCAATTGCATAATGCCCGGGATTAGGTTTGGATTCGTTGATGATTTCGCGTCTGTGTTGATACCATTCCCAGACTAGTTCGGGATTAGCCATAAACCCATTGACTGATGCTAACTGAGCAGGATTGAGCTTAGCCCAGAGTCCATCAGGATCACGGAATGTTTTGATACCGCTTTCTGCCGATACTCCGGCTCCTGTCATAACAACCACATGTTTTGCCTTCAAAAGCCGTTTGATTAATTCCTGTGGAATTTCCATTATACACTCCAATTTAGATAACTGAATTATTTTCTAACTTGGACTCTGAACAATCTTTTGAGCCAGATTTTGAATACAGGATCTATGAATTCTATCTTTGAGCCCAGCTTTTCGAATACTTCTTTGCCCTGCAGGGATTCGATTATCTTTATCACATTAGCCGAACTGCCCAGATTGTACTTCTGAATCACTTCGCCGCGTGTGAACCCTTTTTCAACACCATCGCAAAGAACGCGCATAAACCCTATCTGATTCTCAGACAAACTCTCGAAATCTTTGACAAAAAGATAGTGATTGCTGTTCATCATGTCTTCGATAGATTTATCAAAAGACTCATTATTGGCTTTTTTTGCTGTATTCTGCCAAACATAATATGCAAACTGTTGAACATAGTATGGATTACATTCCATAACACTCACAATTTTGTTAGCTAGTTCTCTGCTGATTGATTTTCCGGTAGTTTCGAACTTCATCTGAACAAATTCTTCAAGTTCCGTTAGATTGATTTTTTCGAGGAAAATAATATCGCCGAATTTATAAAACGGCATAGAGCGTTTGGTAAACAAATCCCTCAGCATATGCCGTTTACTTCCATAAAGGACATAACTTACGTTTTTCTGGTTCTGCCAGAAAGAACGGCAACGCTTCTGGAAAGCCAGCTGTTCGGGGAAGTGCGACAGATTCTGGAATTCATCTATACAGATTGTTAGATTTAGTTTTTTCTTTTCTGCCAGCACCTGAGGGAGATTGAGAATATCCTGTCCAAAATTACGTGTATCCTCTACATCGAAACTCAATGACCATTCAGGAACAGGCCCTCCTTGAAATGATATCTTCGGTCTGAACATCGATAGGAAATCACTTACGGTCTTCGACCATTCTTCGATCTTATTGCCGGTAGCCTGGACTATTTCTTTTGCAAACACTGAGTAGAATTCATTTTCACTCCTTGTTTGGAACATATCCATATTGGCCACAGCAAATCCCTTTTTACTGCTAAGCTCCACACTTGCCTGCCTGACGAGCGAGGACTTACCCCATCTTCTGGGAGAAATGAGCATAGTGCTGATATTATTCTCAGCATTAGTAATCAGCTTATTGATTTCTTTTCTTCTGTTGGCGAAGTCCCCGCCCTTTACGGGTTTCCCAAATATAAATGGATTGCTCATATTGCGCTTCCAATACTACTATTCAACATTTAGTAACTACTTGGTTACTAACTTCTAAGTTACTAACTGTTTGGTTACTAACTATGTAGTTACTAACTACTTGGTTACTAATTACAAATATATCAAATATCAGTGTGTTACGCAAATATTTTTTGCTATTTTTGCCAATAAAAAATACACAATCTTTAAATTACTTTGGACATTTTATCGAGTAAGTTTTTATCAACCATTCGGGATTGGTGGAGTGCGGGTTGAGCCCAAAGGATTTTTGCCTTCAACTTGTCACCTGTCATTAACAAAGCCGATATCAGTACAAGAATACGCAAGCCTTCAAGATCTGTGTTGCTGAAACTATAATTGTCCAGCTCTAAAACAATGCTAAAATTATTCATACCAAGTGCTATCTGACCTACTCTCAGTCTTGCAGTGTCCCGCTGATCATTTGAGAGATAGAATGAATTGGATGATTCCTGATAAATTGGTAGTGCTTCAGCTGGGTTAGTGCCTGCAAAAAGTGTTTCGGCATAATGATACTTCAACCAAGGGTCTTCTCCCTGTTCAGCCATTTCTGTTTGAAGTAGTTCGCGGTTACGTTCGATTCGTTCGGGTTCGATAGTATGGTAACCATAATGTTGAATTATAATGTCGGAATCTGCAATTTCTAAATTCATATCAAGAATTGAATCGCTTATCTGTTCATGGATTTTACCATTAAACCTAATACCCGGTTTGCTCCTAAAAATGCGAGGAAAAGAATGTTCGCGGATTCCACCTGTGCTTAGTTCATTATGAATTTTAACACGGATACCACCGATTCTTTTATTTTCGAATAGATGCTCAGATGATTGAAATGAAGATATTATTAGCTCTTCATCGGCGTCAATCGAGATAATCCAGTCTGTCCGAATCAGACTCAGAGCAAAATTCCTTGCTTCTGAGAAATCATCAGTCCATTTGTGAAAATGCAGTTCAGTTCCAAATCTGGCGCAAATGGATGGCGTTGAGTCAATGGATCCGGTGTCCACCACTACAATTTGAGAGCAAATAGTTTGAAGAGACTTCAATGCTTTAGAAATGTTTTTCTCTTCGTTTTTAACAATTAATGCCGCACCTATTCTATATTTATTCTTCATCTCATATATCTTTTGTTTATTCGCCGAACACTCAAAATTAAGCATTTTTCTTAGAAATAATATTCTAAATTTTGAATTCGAACTGTCTAACCATACAGGCTACTGCACAAGCGAGGCATTCGGTTCCATTTCAAAGCCTAACCCTTACAAATTTATACCACTGACTTAACTCCCGGGATTTATTTTATCAGCTTGTACTAAAAATTCAAAAAATTAATCTTTTATTCATTTATCGTAATAAATTTATTTGTAAATTGCAGCAACTACAAGTAATATTAGATAATAATAAGAGGTTTATCTTGATTACATCACCGGAAAAAAAACAGCGATTTCCAAATCGCTCAAATATTACTCCAAACGCTAACATTATTTATTTAATAAATGTTGTCCTACACTAAATTGAAAGGATCTTATTATGTGGTTAAAATACTTTTTTTATGGTATCCTGCTAACTGCCTTTTTACATTTGCTCATGGCGTCGAGTTGCGTAGATAATCTGACCAACCCTAAATCTGATCAAAATGTTCAAGAAAGCATAACAAAAGCTGAAAATGCTTTTCTATCGGGTGACACAACTCAACTAAAAACAGTTATGACCCCAACTGCCATTACCTTTTACAAAGATGATTATTCGGGTATCTCTCAGGTTATGAAAACTATTGGCACAGCTATGAAAAACCGAAAAATCAAACTCCAAACTACTAACATTACCGAGGTAGAAGTTACTTATGAAGGTCAGAGTTTTATTTTAATTTTCGCCCTTCAGGATGATGAATCTTGGAAACTGGTGAGGTTTTAGGAGGGTATGAAAATGAAAAAACTAATATCGGTTTTATTGGGAAGTGCATTGTATATTGTTGCAATGCTACTGCTCACAGGCTATGGCAATCTGAGAAATCATCCTTCAATTACAAAAGAAGTAGTTGATAAGTTTAGGTCTCTGAATAATAAGGGGATTTATTCAATGCCTAAATTCAAAAATTACTTTTTTGATTTTGATTATTTTCTTCCTTGCGAAAATTATGTTTCATCCGTTATGTTTTATAATATATTGAGAACAGAGCGAACTACTCACATGGTGAGAGACTGGATTGAAAGAGGTAGTCTAACTGCAGATGTTCCCGAAGTTCAGGCATCAGTCAGGCATTTTTACGATCCTACCGTTCCACCGGCTGAAAGATATTTACAGGATATTGCAATTGGACCTATAATGTCTTATGCTCAGGAAGTATATCCCAACCCAACATTAAACGATCTTGATTGGGCAATTTATGGAGATTTGACAATGCCGGCAAATGACCCCACGAATCATAAATTTTGCTGGACCAATGGGAAAAAATGGGTTGCCGAGGCAATGGAAGCCAAGGATGCAAAAACTAAGGACTCCCTGATGGGATTAGCTTGGCGAGCACTTGGCGAAACGCTTCACATGATTGAAGACCATGGACATCCAGCTCATGTAAGGGACGATTCACATCCTGCTCCCAGAGGATACGGAAATTTTTACGGTGATCCTGACACTTATGAGGAGTTTATGTGTGATATTTTCCCTGACAATATTGCTCTTTTTGCGTCAAGCGGAAAAATTGATGCTAACCTAAAATCTTCTATTGCCGATTTAACAACAGTTAGAGATATTGCTCATACTCTTGCTGTATGGACAAATAAAAACTTTTTTACAAATCAAACAATTTCAGGAACAAATCATCTGGATAATCAGATTAAGCAGATCGCACATCCTGCCAAGGAATACGCTTCACCCAAAATATCACTGGATGGCTATGATCCCACCTCCAAATATTATATGGGGACTGTAGGTGGTCATAGTGTGAAAATGTGCTATAACTATTTGTCCTTCTATGAATTGCTATGGCAAGGCAAAAAAAAAGGGTACCCTCTTTTTGACGACCAATGTGTTGAATCTCAGGCAGAAGTTCTGATTCCCAATATTGTCGAAGCAGGGGTTCAGGTTATGAAACTATTTGTTCCTCAGGTTAATGTTACGATTACATCCTGCGAGGGAAAAACAGTACAGGGATTTCTAAGCTCGGTTAGTGACCCTGAATATCCTAAAAGCTTAACATTTAATGGGCAGATAAAAATAATAAACAAGTCAAAAAGCAATGCTTTTGATTTTCTTGAGATTAAAAATGGAAATTTTTCAGGTACAGTTTCTAAAATGACTATCGAAGAAGGTGATAAAATTTCGGCTTCCTTCGATGTGGGTGGATTGACTATTTCTTCATTGAACGATTTTACTGCTAAGAAAGATCTTCCTGCTGGAACTGCAACTTTAGGCTCTCCATTATTCGTTCCTGATACGATTAATTCCCAAACACCATACAACATGTACACTATCAAATCCACAAGCTGTTTGGATGGCGAAATTAATATCGAACAGAGGGATAATTCAAATGGCAAAGTTTGGGGTGTATTAAAAATCAGATGGACCAAACCTCCGGGTGGTAATTATCAGGTGGCTAATGGTGCTCTGTTCTGGAGACTAACAATTAATTTTGATTTTGAGACTATTGAAGATAAAAAGTATATCTATACTCCAAATGTTAATATTATTGGATTATCAGGCACTTCTTCAGGCGCAAGTGGAGGCTATGATAGTTGGC
This sequence comes from uncultured Ignavibacteria bacterium, assembly GCA_903862655.1. GTDB lineage: Bacteria > Bacteroidota > Ignavibacteria > Kapaibacteriales > UBA2268 > CAIOZA01. The sequence continues at coordinate 76 of CAIOZA010000093.1, read as the reverse complement.
GAACCACACTTTGGGAGCCAAATTTCTGTTTAAAATTAGCACCTGACAATTTCACAGTTTCTGCCGGTAAAGTCGT
>CAIOZA010000092.1 GCA_903862655.1 uncultured Ignavibacteria bacterium | reverse complement strand
TGCTGAGTTTTGCGCCATCTTGACTGATGTTACTGCTCCGTCTGCTAGTTTGCCCGTTGTGACGTTTGCATTTAGAATCTTTGCTGTTGTGACTGCGTCTGATGCTATCTTATCTGTTGTGACTGCGTCTGATGCTAGTTGGGTTGCTGTAACTCCGCCAGCGGTTATGCCTATTGTATCTCCGGCTAGATTTATTCCGGTACCTGCTGTGTAGGCTGTTCCGTTGTTATTATCATCTGCGGCTACCCAGGTTGTCCCATTCCATTTAAGAATCTGTCCGTTTGTTGCAGAGTTTTGACCGATCTTGGCTGCTGTTACTGCTCCATTAGCTAGTTTGGCTGTTATTACATTGCCATCTGCAATTTTAGCTTGAGTTACGGCGTTTGATGCCAGTTTGCCTTCTGTTACTGCTCCAGTTACTAGCTTATCTGCTGTTACTGCGTCTGTGGCTAGTTGGGTTGCTGTAACTCCGCCGACGGTTATGCCTATTGTATCTCCGGCTAGATTTATTCCGGTGCCTGCTGTGTAGGAAGAACTGGCTGCTGTTGATTTGAACAGCTGACCGTTGGCATCAACATATACATTGGCTGCAGTTGCTATTGTCTGGTCATTTATACCTTTGATGTATGCTTTTGTCTGGTTTGTTCCTATTTTGATTACGTTCGATTCTGCAGCTACACCTCCGTTATCAATATAAATATTGCCTGAGCCGGTTGTCTGATTTAGTCCGGCTTGATATCCAAGTGCAATATTGTACGATCCTGTCGTATTAGTGCTAAGTGCACCAACACCATTACCAGTATTATAATTTCCTGATGTATTTGCGTATAAAGCCTGGGCCCCTGTTCCAGTATTACGAATTCCAGCTAAATTTTCCTTTAAGCTTTCCTCACCAAATGCGGAATTGGAGGTTCCTGTTGTATTTTTGGCTAGCGAAAGAAGACCTGTAGCTGTGTTGTATTCTCCTGTTGTGTTGTCACGAAGTGACCACACTCCAATGGATGTGTTGTTGGATCCGGTTGTATTTGAATAAAGTGCATTAAGACCAATCGCTGTATTATCACTACCGGTAGTATTTGCACGTAAAGCAGTAGTACCAATGGCCGTATTATCATAGCCGCTTGTATTCGCATTTAAAGAAGAAATTCCAACTCCGGTATTACCTGAGCCGGTATTATTTGCTCCAGAATTAGTACCTAGAAAAACTGTAGTTGTACCATCAGATATTCCATCGCTGAGTCCATCGATATTAGTTGCACCGCTTCCGGAAACTGTTGATTTGAACAGCTGACCATTGGCATCAATATATACGTTGGCTGCAGTTGCACTAGTTGTGCCGGTTATTCCTGCTATATATGCTTTTGTCTGGCTTGTTCCGATTTTGATTACGCTTGATTCTGCAGCTACACCGGAGTTATCAATATATATATTGCCTGAGCCGGTTGTCTGATTGTATCCAGCTTGTTTTCCAAGAGCAATATTGTCGTTCCCTGTGGTGTTTCTATATAATGAATTAGAGCCGATTGCTGTATTATTGTTTCCTGCTGTGTTCGCATGTAAGGAATTATCTCCACTGGCAACATTTTTATCACCTGTTGTGTTATAATATAAGGCATTTGCTCCGGTTGCTGCGTTATCATCTCCTGTTGTGTTGCTATATAAGGAACTCCAGCCGATTGCTGTATTTCCGACGCCAAAAGTGTTAGAGTTTAATGCATACTGACCTACGCCTGTTCCAAAATTTCCGCCTTCGCCGTTGTCATAATCATTTGCACCTGCATTAGCACCCAGGAACACTGATGAGCTGTTGGTTTTTCCGTCTGTGAGTCCATCGATAGTACTAATCCCAGCGTCATCTGCGGCTACCCAAGTTGTTCCATTCCATTTAAGAATCTGTCCGTTTGTTGCAGAGTTTTGACCGATCTTGGCTGCTGTTACTGCTCCGTCTGCTAGTTGTGTTGCTGTAACTGCTCCAGCGGTTATGCCTATTGCATTTCCATCTAGATTAATTCCGGTGCCTGCTGTATAGGCTGTTCCAGCGTCTGCTGATAATGCCCAGGCTGATCCATTCCATTTAAGTATCTGTCCGCTTGTTGTTCCCGCTGCTAGTTTTGCTGCTGTGACTGCATCATCTGCTAGTTCAGTTGTGCCTACTCCGCCTGCTGCAATACCTATTGTTGTTGTTGAACCGAGAGCTACTGTACCACCACCGGTCATGCCTGTGCCGGCTGTTACCGTTAGTGAGCTGTTTGCTAGCTTTGCATTTGTTACATTTGCATTTAGAATCTTTACTGTTGTTACTGCGTCTGCGGCTATTGTTGGACTTGGATATGTTCCTGTTAAATCTCCACCTGCTGCTCCACCCGGTACTGTTCCGCTTATTGTTACGTTAGCAGCGGCTGTGAGTCTTCCTTGCTGATCTACTGTAAATGTTCCTACCTGTGTTGCTGATCCATAAGCTTCCGGTGTTACGGCTGTTGATGCCATCTTTGCTGCTGTTACTGCTCCGTCTGCTAGTTTGCCTTCTGTTACATTGGCATTTAGAATCTTTAATGTTGTAACAGCGTCATCTGCTATTGTTGCTGTTGTTACTTTTAAATTTCCTATTGTTGGACTTGGATATGTTCCAGTTAAATCTCCGCCTGCATCTCCACTTGGTGCATATGTAGTCGGTGCTCCTGTAATCTTGCCCCATGCTACATCAGTTACTTTAACATTTGTTACTGCTCCGGTTCCTAGTTGTGTTGCTCCAACTGCTCCATCGGTTATGCCTATTGCTCCGGATGTAATATTTATTCCGGTGCCTGCTGTGTAGGAAGAACCTGCTGCTGTTGATTTGAACAGCTGACCGTTGGCATCAATATATACGTTGGCTGCAGATTCACTAGTTGTGCCAGCTATTCCTGCTATATATGTTTTACTCTGATCTTCTCCGATTTTGATCACGTCTGATTCTATTGTATTACCTCCGTTACCAATATATATATTTCTTGAGCCGGTTGTCTGATTAACTCCGGAAGAATTTCCGATAGCAATATTATAGGAACCGGTTGTATTCGAATTTAGTGAATTTATACCGACAGCAGTATTGTTAGAGCCTGTAGTATTATACAAAAGAGCTGATACACCTGACGCTGTATTGCTGTTTCCGATTGTATTCGCATTTAGTGAATTAACACCAATAGCCGTATTCTCTGTTCCGGTTGTATTTCTAAATAAAGAATTAACGCCGACTCCGGTATTAAAATCTCCGGTATTACTATATCCTGCATTATTACCAAGAAACATATAAGAATCTCCATCAGACTTACCATCGACAAGTCCATCGATAGTACTAATCCCAGCGTCATCTGCGGCTACCCAGGTTGTTGTTCCTGTATTCCATTTAAGAATCTGTCCGTCTGCTGCACCGTTTGATGCCATCTTTGCTGCTGTTACTGCTCCGTCTGCTAGTTGTGTTGTTCCTACTCCGCTTGCGGCAATACCTATTGTTGTTGTTGCACCGAGAGCTACTGAACCACCACCGGTCATGCCTGTGCCGGCTGTTACCGTTAGTGAACTGTTTGCTAGCTTTGCATTTGTTACATTAGCATCCAGAATCTTGGCTGTTGTTACAGCATTACTATTTATTGCTGGATTTGGATATGTTCCTGTTAAATCTCCACCTGCTGCTCCACCCGGTAATGTTCCGCTGATTGTCACGTTAGCAGCTACTGTGAGTCTTCCTTGCTGATCTACTGTAAATGTCCCTACCTGCGTTGCTGTTCCATAAGCTGCTGGTGTTACGGCTGTTGATGCCATCTTGACTGCTGTTACTGCTCCGTCTGCTAGTTGTGTTGCTGTAACTCCGCCCTCGGTTATCCCTATTGCTCCGGATGTAATATTTATTCCGGTGCCTGCTGTGTAGGAAGGACTGGCTACTGTTGATTTGAACAGCTGACCGTTGGCATCAACATATACGTTGGCTGCAGTTGCTATTGTCTGGTTATTTATACCTTTGATATATGCTTTTGTCTGGTCTGTTCCGATTTTGATCACACGCGATTCTCCGGCTACACCTCCGTTATCAATATAAATATTGCCTGAGCCAGTTGTCTGATCATATCCGGCATAAGCTCCGATAGCAATATTAGAAGAACCTAAAGTATTATAAAGGGCGCGATCTCCGATAGCAGTATTGTAGGAACCACTTGTATTTGAAGTTAAAGAAGAAATGCCAACTCCTAAATTATGTGATCCGGTTGTATTACTAGTTCCTGAATTTGTACCTAGAAAAACTGTAGTTGTACCATCAGATATTCCATCGCTGAGACCATTGATCGAAGCAGCAGATGTAAGATCACTGAGAAGAGCAACTGTACCGCTTGCATTAGGGAAATTAATTGCATTATGCGCTGTAGGGGTACCAACAGATAATGTTGTGTAATTTGATTCGTTACTAGAAGCACCCCATAAATCTATTTTACCCTGATTTGCTCCTTCCTCACCATAAAAAGCATATTTCTTGGTACTGCCAACAGGAGATCCAATATTTAGATCAGACATATATGATCGGTTAAAAGTAGTAATTCCTCCTACTAAAGTTGATGTGTTTTGCACATATAGACTGCCTGGAAGTAGAAGATCATCTGACCACACCGTATGATAATTACCTTCACCACCTGTGGTAACCATAACTTGATTAGGTGCTCCATTATTAATTTTGTCAATTGTAACTGCTTTATTTTTAATTTTTACGGTTGTAACTGCTTCTTCGTTAATTTTAACTGTTGTAACTGCATTGTCAGTAATTAATGGATTAGGATAATTACCGGAGAGATCCCCACCGGCAGCACCGCTTGGAGCTATTCCGCTGATTGTAACGTTAGCAGCAGCGGTGAGTCTTCCTTGCTGATCTACCGTAAATGTTCCTACCTGAGTTGTTGAACCATAATCACCAGGAGTTACGGCTGTAGCTGCAAGTTTTGCGGCTGTAACATTTGCATTTAGAATCTTCACTGTTGTTACAGCATCGGAAGCAATCTTAGATGCAGTTATATTGGCATCTGCTATTTTTGCTGTTGTGACGTTAGCGTCAAGTATTTTTGCTGTAGTTACAGCATCGGAAGCAATCTTAGATGCAGTTATATTGGCATCTGCTATTTTTGCTGTTGTGACATTAGCGTCTAGTATTTTTGTTGTTATCACAGCATCGGAAGCAATCTTAGATGCAGTTATATTGGCATCTGCTATTTTTGCTGTTGTGACGTTAGCGTCAAGTATTTTTGCTGTAGTTACAGCATCTGAAGCAATCTTTGATGAAGTAATGTTTGCATCAGCGATTTTTGCTGTTGTGACATTAGCGTCCAGTATTTTTGCTGTAGTTACAGCATTACTATTTATTGTTGGGTTAGGATAGGTGCCTGTCAAATCTCCACCTGCTGCTCCGCTTGGTGGTGCTGATGATGGCGCACCTGTTATCTTTGACCATGCGACATCGTTAACCTTTGCATTGGTTACAGCACCATCAGCAAGCTTAGCTGTTGTGACGTTAGCATCAAGTATTTTCACAGTTGTTATCGCATTTGAAGCAATCTTAGATGCAGTTATATTGGCATCTGCTATTTTTGCTGTAGTAACGTTAGCATCAAGTATTTTTGCTGTAGTAACAGCATTACTATTTATTGTTGGATTAGGATAGGTACCTGTTAGATCACCACCTGCAGCTCCACCCGGTGCTGTGCCGCTTAGTGTTAAGTTAGCCGCAGACGTGAGTCTTCCTTGCTGATCTACAGTAAATGTTCCTACCTGTGTGGTTGAACCATAAGCACCAGGAGTTACGGCTGTAGCTGCAAGTTTTGCTGCTGTGACATTAGCATTTAGAATCTTTGTTGTTGTTACTGCATCTGTGGCTATTGTTGGATTAGGATAAGTTCCTGATAGATCCCCACCTGCAGATCCGCTTGGTGTTGATGATGATGGCGCACCTGTTATCTTTGACCAGGCAACATCGTTAACCTTTGCATTGGTTATTGCACCATCGGCAAGCTTAGCGGTTGTGACGTTAGCGTCAAGGATTTTCACAGTTGTTACCGCATTTGAAGCAATTTTAGATTCAGTTATATTGGCATCTGCTATTTTTGCTGTAGTAACGGCATTACTAGTTATTGTTGGATTTGGATAGTTGCCTGTTAGATCTCCACCTGCAGCTCCAGTTGGAGCTAATGCTGAAGGAGCACCCGTTATCTTTGACCAGGCTACATCGTTAACCTTAGCATTGGTTACAGCAGCATCAGCAAGTTTAGCTGTTGTAATATTGGCATCTGCTATTTTAGAAGTAATTACTGCATTACTAGTTATTGTTGGATTAGGATAGGTACCTGTTAGATCTCCACCTGCAGCTCCAGTTGGAGCTAATGCTGAAGGGGCACCAGAAATTTTACTCCATGCAACATCTGATATTTTATCATCGGTAACAGCTCCATTGGCAAGTTTAGCTGTAGTAACATTAGCATCCAATATCTTCACAGTTGTTACCGCATTTGAAGCAATCTTAGATGCATTAATATTTCCGTCAGCTATTTTTGCTGTAGTAACAGCATTATCTGCTATTTTAACAGTAATAACTTTCCCACTTCCAATTGTTGGGCTGGGATATGTTCCTGTTAAATCACCCCCGGCTGTACCACTTGGTGACATAGAGCTTGGCGTGCCTGTTATCTTGTCCCATGCTACATCAGTTACCTTTGCATTAGTGATTGCGCCGTCTGCTATCTTTAAAGTAGTAATATTAGCATCAAGTATTTTTGTTGTTGTTACGTTACCATCGCCAATTATTGGATTGGGATAGGTTCCTGTTAAATCACCCCCGGCTGCACCACTTGGTGACATTGAGCTTGGCGTCCCTGTTATCTTGTCCCATGCTACATCAGTTACCTTTGCATTAGTGATTGCGCCGTCAACTATATTATTTGTTGTTACTTTGGAATTTCCTATTGTTGGATTAGGATAGGTTCCTGATAAATCACCTCCGGCTGTGCCACTTGGTGACATTGAACTTGGTGTGCCTGTTATTTTGCTCCAAGCAACATCAGCTACTTTTGCATTAGTGATTGCACCGTCTGCTATCTTTAAAGTAGTAATATTGGCATCAAGTATTTTAGTTGTACTTACTTTACCATCGCCAATTATTGGATTGGGATAGGTTCCTGATAAATCACCTCCGGCTGTGCCACTTGGTGACATTGAGCTTGGCGTGCCTGTTATCTTGTCCCATGCTACATCAGTTACCTTTGTATTAGTGATTGCGCCGTCAACTATATTATTTGTTGTTACTTTGGAATTTCCTATTGTTGGATTAGGATAGGTTCCTGTTAAATCTCCCCCGGCTGAGCCACTTGGTGTCATTGAACTTGGTGTGCCTGTTATTTTGCTCCAAGCAACATCAGCTACTTTTACATTAGTGATTGCACCGTCTGCTATCTTTAAAGTAGTAACATTAGCATCAAGTATTTTAGCGGTACTTACTTTACCATCGCCAATTATTGGATTGGGATAGGTTCCTGTTAAATCACCCCCGGCTGCACCACTTGGTGACATAGAGCTTGGCGTGCCTGTTATCTTGCTCCATGCAACATCAGTTACCTTTACATTAGTGATTGCGCCGTCTGCTATCTTTAAAGTCGTAATATTAGCATCAAGTATTTTTGTTGTAGTTACGTTACCATCGCCAATTATTGGATTGGGATAGGTTCCTGTTAAATCACCCCCGGCTGAGCCACTTGGTGTCATTGAAGTTGGTGTACCTGTTATCTTACCCCATGCTACATCAGTTACCTTTGTATTAGTGATTGCGCCGTCTGCTATCTTATTACTTGTAACTGCTCCAATCCCTAAAAATGGATTTGGATAAGATCCGCTTAAATCTCCACCGGCATTTCCTGATGGCTCAAATGACGATGGTGCTCCCATTATTTTTGACCAACTGACATCTGTAATCTTAGAATCGGTAATTGCTCCGTCAGCAATCTTTGATGATGTGACTTTTCCATTGTCTAAAATTGGATTAGGATATGTGCCAGTCAAGTCTCCACCGGCATTTCCAGTTGGAGCCATCGATACAGGTGTTCCAGTGATTTTGGACCAGGCAACATCCGAAACTTTTGAGTTTGTTACTGCTCCGTCTGCTAGTTTTACTGTAGTTACTTTAGAGTCCTTAATGGTTGGATTAGGATATGTGCCCATCAAGTCTCCACCGGCTATAATTGATTCAGGTGCTAATCCAATTGTTATTGTACTTCCACTATTAGCTACTTTTAGCCCGGGACCACCTTCTATCGTTACATTACCATCAAGCGCATTTATGCTTTTGACAAATCCTGTTGCTGAGTTCGAAAATGCATCAGCAATTAAGGCATGATCCGATGTTTTTGCTCTTAATGCGTATGGTACAGCAGTGAATTCTGTCCTCGGGGTCATTTCCGTTGCATTACCTACTGTAGTTCCTAACCAGTAAGGTTCGTTAAATGGAATGTCCAAAGGTTGCACTTTACCTATTACCAGATTGAAGTAACCACCAGATGTTTGCACTGCCATAATGACTTCTGTGTAAACAGGCGTGATATCATTTGCCTTTTTGTATAACTTTATGGTTATATTGAATTGCCCATCGGCTATTCCATTCCCCTTACCATCAGTTAACCAGCCCTGATAATTTAAAGTATTCGGTACTTGGGAGAAAAGAAGAATAGAAGAAATGACAAGTAAAAAGAAATTAACAATAATTTTCTTGAAATACGACATAACTGCTCCATTCAAATTTATAACTTATAATTTCGTTTATCAATTTATTTTTTAATTGCTGAGCTGTTTTGCGAAAAACTTAATTTACCTTTGTGATAAATAACTATTAAATTTTCATTTTTTGGAATATATAAAGGAGTGTGTGTCGCACTCCTTTATATCGCATCACGGTTTTTTTAGCCTTATAACGTTTTTTTAGGTTTAGAGCCGCAAAACGTCAAGGTCTTGTGTAGCGGCTGTATGATTAACAATCTATTTAATTCTTCATTGTTAATAATATAATTTTCGATTAATTAAGAATTTTTTGAATTATATAAAGGAGTGTGTGCCACACTCCTTTATATCGCATCACGTTTTTTTAGCCTTATAACGTTTTTTTTGGTTTAGAGCCGCAAAACGTCAAGGTCTTGTGTAGCGGCTGATCAATAATCTTAAAAGCATAATTACGATTATTATATACGTTTCGTAATTGCTTTTTCCTTATTGCATACTGTTCGTATACTTTTATTGAAATTATGTATATTTTTTGTGATATCAAAATAATATTTATTCTGAAATCTAATTATTTGGTTCTAGAAAAGGTTCTTTCAAAATTGAGCTAAATTTTTGAGTTGTACTTCGAATGGAAGTCATTGATTATTATAGGAAAAAATACTTAAAGAGAAGAGTAGTCTGATGCGGTTTTAAAAATGAAGAAATAAAATACTGGATGTATTCATTATTGACTTGTACTTAGGATTTTGATGTTTACTTGCTGAATGATTATTAAGAAATAATATTAAATTTCATGCTTCATAAATGGGATTAGAGTGCAGTTGAATTATTTTTTCAATAATTCATATATTTTCTTTATCTCAGACTCAAGTTCCAAGATTTTTCGTTCGCTGGGATCAATTTTTTCTACTTTATAACCCATTTTAGCTACATAATCCGAATCCATCTGCAAAAGAGGAACCTGGTAGAAATTGAGAATATTATTGCGTTCACTCATTGTTTCAGGGGGAACTCCTGTTAATAAAAAATCTAAGCTAATATCAGGGCACTTTTCTAGAATTAAATCGAAGTCAAATGAATATCTTTGCCTCCACATTGAAATTGTGTTTTCACTCAATCCCAGAAAAATTGATAAATCTCTGTCAGATCGGATTTTGAGGAATTTTTTCAATCGATTTAAAGATTCGCCAACATTATGTGATTTAATTTTTGCCAATTACAACTTTATGTATTATATTTGTTTTGTTTGAGATATTCAGAGTATAAACTTACAAAAAATTTATTTGATTTCATTAGGATTTTTTGAATAATTTAAAAATGTTTTAATATTAACGCTAATAAAATATTCCATTAGATCGAATATTAGAATTACTCTCATATGATTAATTAATAATTTGAAAACCTACAGATTTCATAACTATTACCGAAAATAAACACAACGAAATTTTTTGCTAGAATTATTTGAATATCATCCTTATAATTCACAAACAATCTGAAATTTAATGAATGAAAAAGCCAGTAATCATATGCGTTGACGATGAGATCTTCCTTTTGAACAGTTTAAGGGAGACTATTAATTCTTTCTTCAATGAGAAAGTTTATACTATTATTGCTGAATCAGGACCTGAAGCTCTAGAGTTAATAAAACATTATAAGAAAAATGGAAATGATATTCCTGTAATAATTAGTGATTATATTATGCCCGTGATGAAGGGTGATGTCTTTCTACGTGAAGCACATAAGTTACTACCAAAGACAAAAAAAATTCTATTAACAGGGCAAGCAACTCTCGAAGGTGTGCGTAATGCAATTAATTGGGCTGAACTTTATCGGTTTATTGTTAAGCCATGGGATAATCTGGACTTGGAGTTAACTATTACTGAAGCATTTAGAATTTATTACAAGGAAAGATTAATTGAGATTCAACATAGACAAATTCGTGAAGTAAACAATAAGATTGACTATCAAATCAATGACCAATCGAATGAATTCAATAGACCCTTAGATCAAATAGTGGATTCTTTCTTCTACCATTTTCAGGATACTCTCTATTTGGGATTAGTATCTTTTCTTTCGACTTCCTATCAGATCAATGAAGATTTAATGCAAAAATTCAAGAGAATATATAAATATGCGACTATCGTCATTAATGATTTTCCACCTCCCAAGAGAATAATAACTCTTTTAGGTGTTATTGTTTCTCTTTATAAGTTAGTAAATCAGAATTTAAATATACCAGAAAAAATTCTAAAGGAATTAGAATTTAACGAAAAAGATCTATTGGAGATAGAAGTAATAGGGAAAAGTTCTTATCAGAACATATTGACAAGTTCCCATCTACAGTCCATTTTGAATAATATTTCATCATATTTGCAATTATCTGATTCTGCTAAATCGATTTTCAGTGAGGATAAAGATGAGATTGGAAAATTAATCTGCGATATATTTAAACTAGTACTTGAAGTTGACCAATTGATCAAAGGTAATGTTCTGCCAATAACAACCAGTTCAACAATTGTTGATGAGCCTGTAATTGATGAGTTACAAAAGAACTTGGACACTTACAACATCAGCAACATCTTTGTCAAGGAAGAAGTGTTTAAATTGCCGATAATCTCCAAGCCAAAGGAGGCAAAGACAAAATCATATCAGGGAAAAGCGCGAAAAGCCATAAAGTTAAAAAATTTGCAAGCCGGTATGACTGTAGCTGAAAACGTTTACGATAATAATGGTATACTACTAATTCCATCAGGTCAGACCATTTCTGAAGAATTACTCAAGGCTCTCAATCGTTCAAGAAGCTATGTCAATATTATTGAACCCATTATAATTAACAAATTTAATTAATATTACTATCACTGTTATTTTATGAAGCAAGCCATTATAGTTGTTGATGACGAAATTTTAATACTTCAAGCACTTAAGCTTGCTCTTCAAGTTATTTTTAAAGATTCAATGATATTAGAATTTTGCGAGAGTGGAGAAGAAGCATTAGTAGTCTTGAATGATTTGATAAAAAGAGGGATTGATGTCCCTGTTATTGTTACTGATTACATTATGCCCGGGATGAAAGGTGATGAATTGCTTGAGATAATTCATAATGATTATCCGGAAATATTGTCAGTAATGCTTACAGGTCAGGCAACATTCGAAGGCGTTCAGAACGCAATCAACAATGCTAATCTGTTCATCTTTATGACAAAACCATGGGAACTAAATCAATTTGAATTATCAGTTAAAAAAGCTATCACACTTTACAACACACAAAAAGAACTTAAACTAAAACAGAAAGCAATTGAGGAAGCTTATGTCAAATTGAAAGAACTTGACGCTTCTAAGAACAAATTGTTCAAATTATTGAATATGCAAATGCAGGCTCCATTTATTCAGCAGGAATTCATGAAGATGAAAAAAATTGCTGATATAGCCCATTTGCTTTCGCAGTTAAAAAGTGAAAAATACAGGTTTGGTTTAAAATCGATTTCTATCGGTGAATTTCTTAAATCATCTCTAGATGCTAAAAATTCGCTAATTATCAAAAAAAATATAAAACTGAAGTATTCTGATGAGCTTTTTAATCTTAATATTTCTGCTGATCCCGATTTAATGGGTTTTGTTTTCATTTCCATTATCGATAATGCAGTTAAGTTTTCACCTGAGGGTGGAGAGCTGACTATTGATTTCATCAAAAGTTCAGGAATGATTGATTTATCAATTACAGATCAAGGTTCTGGTTTTTCGGGCATTCAACTAGCTAATTTGCTAAAGTTTTTTAGTTCTGAGGCTATGGATGAAAAACAAAATGTTGTTGGTCTAAGCCTAGCAGCGGCAAAAGTCATTATGGATGCACAGGGATTTAAAATGTCAATCTCAAATAATGAAGCAAATGGTGGGGCACTAGTAAATTTAAAATTTAATTTAGCAGAAAATAATTGATATATTAAATCAGCAACCCTCAGGGAGCACTGACTTAAAACCTAACAACCCCTTGTAAAAATAAATATTTACAAGGGGTTTGTTTTTTGAGTGATGTCCATTTCATTATTTAATTCTCCAGTTGCTTTATCTCCATCCTATTCATTATTTTAAGTAGACCGGGATATGACAGCCCCAAATGATTGGCTGCTTTGCTTTTATTCCCTTTATAGAGGGTGAGTATTTTTTGAACCAGCATTTGTTTTGCTTGTTCTATTTCTGACACATTGCCCGATATAAAATCAAACTTCAGAACTGAGTCAAAATGGTCGTTTAACCTGGTCTCATTTGTAGAATTAACCCATAACCTAACATCGTCTTCTGATGCTTCCAATCCGAATAAACACCATTTTTTCACAAAATTGGAAAATTGTCTTATGTTACCCTCCCATTTCTGTGACTTAAGAAAAGTCATAAATTTTTCCGTCATTTTGGGTGCTTTAACCTGAAACTGATCATTGTACATTTCTACAAAATAAGCGTAAAGCAGCTCCAGATCCTCAATTCTTTCTCTTAATGGTGGAATATTTATTTCGAGAAGAGCAATTCTATGATACAAATCCATCCTTAGAAATCCCTTTTCGATAGCCTCATTTATATTCCGGTTAGTTGCAGCTATTACCTGAACATCTATGTCTATCTGCTTAGTACTTCCAACTCTTCTTATGTTTTGCTGCTCGAGCACCCTCAGCAGTTTTGCCTGCATCGAGGATGGAATTTCAGTCAACTCATCAAGAAATATTAATCCTTTGTTCGCAATTTCGAATAGTCCTGCGTGAGCTTCGGTAGCTCCGGTGAAAGCACCTTTCTCATAACCGAACATTTCGGCCTCGAATAATGATGGTGATATAGACGCACAATTAACTGTGATGAAAGGTTTGTCTGCTCGATGACTATTAGCATGAATATATTGAGCAATAACTTCTTTTCCTGTGCCGCTTTCACCCCTTATCATGGCATTAATCTTAAATTGAGCTACTTTATCGGACTGAAGAAGGCATTTTTTAATTCCTTCGGATTCACCTATCACAATATGCCTTGAAGATACTTTTTCCTGAATTTTTATTTCTTTTTTAAGATAGTAATTCTCTTTCGAGAGTTGTTCCTGCAATGATCTGTTCTCTTCTTCCAGTTGCTTCAAATGAACTAGCTTTTGAACGCTTATAAGCATTTCTTTTTCTCTATATGGCTTTTTAAGAAATTCGTTCACTCCAATTTTGAGTGCTCTTATTACCGATGGCTCATCTGCAAATCCGGTGATGACAATTACCTTGATATTTGGAAATTTTGTTTTACACTTTTCGGCAAATGTGATACCATCTATTCCCGGAAGTTTTACATCAGTTACCAAAATATCATAAACACTTTTTTCAATCAGCTTTTCAGCTTGATATGCCGAAACAGCAGTATCAACAATATAACCTTCCGGCTCGAGGCTTAGTAAGATATTCTCCATTGCAAATTTATCGTCTTCAACAACCAGAATATTGATCCCATTTTTTGTTTCTTTTAAATTCTTCTGTTTCATTATTTCTCGGTTTCAGTTAATTTATTAATCTTGAATTTGATTGTAAATATTGCCCCTTCATCTGAATTTCCTGCTATTAATTCTCCTCCTGCTTTTTCGATTAGAGATTTCGAAATCCAAAGACCTAATCCGGTTCCCTTACCTGCCTCTTTTGAGGTAACAAATGCATCGAATATTTTGTCAAGAATAGCTGAATCGATGCCCGGACCATTGTCGCTGATTTTTAAAATATAATATTCATTGTCCTCTGCAAATTTGACACTTATAACTTTGTCCTCTACCAAATCATATTCAGATAAAGCATCCTTTGCATTCAAAATGATATTTGTTAGAACTTGATTGAAGTCAGAGTAACTTATTGGGATATTATATCGATTAGGAACATCAATTTTGATATCTATACCAAGATGACTCAGTTGAATTCCATATAGATCAATCCAGTCCTCAAGTATCTGTTTTATCTCGCAATTAGAGTCAACAGTCGACTGTCTGACCGAAACCAGAAGTTTCTCAATAACCCTTTTGGAACTGGTTGCAGCGTTCATAATCAAATTTAAATTTTTGTTAATGCTTTCCTTTGGAAGGGATTTCTCCAGAAGCCGTTCGGCAGAGTTCAGAATTGCACCCAATGGACTATTTATCTCATGCGCTATACTGCTTGCAATCATACCAAGTGTGGCCATTTTCTCCTGCTGTATAAGAAGTCCTGTTGCTTGTTCCAGTTCACTTCTTGAAGTAACAAGTTTTTCTACATATTCGGATAATTCTGTTTTTGAATGAAGAAGATCATTTTCTGTGTCTTTTCTTGACAATGCACCAGAGATAGTTGCAGCGAAAGTAGTAAAGATACTATTGTAATAATCAGACCAGTACAAAGTATGCTCAATGTTTTCAATTCTAATAATACCCCAGATTTTACCATATAAGTATATTGGTACCATTATTAAAGATTTTAAATCAAAATCGGAAAGTAGTTGCTTTTGGTCATCGGATAATTGGTCACCAATTATACTGATTATTCCTCTATGTGACTCTAACATATCGAAAATCTTAATTTTTGTATCAAAATTTTGTTGTAAAGATGAATAAACTACATCTGAGGCGAGACTATCTTTAGATTGGAATTTCCAGATTTTATTATAAGAATTTTCAATTTCACTATAAGGATTAATTTTTTTTACAGTTATCCTCTCTGCTCCTATTTTGTCTCCGAGTGCTTCAAGAGCCAAAGGCATTGCCAAATCAATATTATAAATTTTCAGCAGATAATTCGATGCCAGGGCAACCCCATCAGCAATTTCTTTATGATCGAATAATTCCTTACTGGATTTGACACTTTCGGTTATATCTTTCTCAATACCAACATAATGAGTAAGATTACCTTCGTTATTAAAAATAGGATATACATATAATTCTACCCAAAATATTGATCCATCCTTCTTGTAATTTCTTAAATTAGCTACCGCTTTTGCTTTATTTTTTAAAGCATCTTTAATGATCGCTAACCCGGGCTGGTCTCTGTCGCCTTGATGTAGAAAACGAAGATTCTTACCTATTACATCATTTCGGCTATAACCCGTAAAATCTTCAAATGTTGCATTAACATAGATTACAGGATAATCATCAGCTTTGGCATCAATGATTACAATTCCATTTGTGCTATGGGATATGGCTTTTTCAAAAAGTTGTAGCTCTTTCTGTTTTGCAATTCTTTCGGATATATCAGCATATTTCCACATATGTCCGAAATATACTCCGTTAAAATAGACAGGTATATAGTCTCTTTCTAGCATACTGCCATTTTTTAGGTTTAATATCTCACCTTTTACATATTTTTTTTCTGAAAGAATTTCATTAATTCTGCTAACAAATTTCTCAGGATTCTCAAATAAGTGTTTGGATTCTTCAGCAGAAGCAGAACAATCAAAACCAATAAGCTGCTCTGGTTCAAGCGGAATTTCAAAGAGATTACAGAATTCCTTATTCAGCAATACTATCTGCCTCTGTTCATTTTCAACGAGTATTGCATCCTTCAGACTCGAAATAAGTGAGCTTAATCTTGATACATTCTTTTGAATTTCGATATATGAGATAATGTTTTTATAGACAATGGCTGCAAGCCCACTTACAAAGTTTAATACATTCCTGTCTATGTCAGTAAACCTGTTTGGCAAAGAACTGGCAAGACCAAAAGTACCTACGCATTCATTATTGACAATCACTGGGAGAAAAAGCCTTGATCTGACGACGAAGCTTCGCTTACTGTCTGAGCTAAGGTTAGTATTGTCCTGAGTAATATCCGGAATTGATAATTCCTTTGCTTCCTTAAACACTTTGCCTGGATGCCTCTCCATTGCTGACTTTTGGGCTTCAATTATTTCATCTTTACTAAATCCCTTCGCATACAGCAATTTTAGTCTGTTTTCCTGTGGATCATAGAGATATAAACCGCTATATTCAACATGGATGTATTGGTCAAGTATTTCCTCAACTTTCAGTGCCAAATCTTCCAACGTAGCCGCCGCAGACAAAGAATTAGCAATATTTCCCAAAGATTGAATATCAAATATCACAGAAGTATCTGCCACATTATTTCCCTTCATTGATTATATCAATTGCAGCATCAGCACAAAGCTGATCCTGTTTGTAATGTCCGCCGCTGATACCGATAGCACCGACAATACGATTATCAATAACGATTGCTCTTCCACCGCCCAATAAAATAAAGTTATCAATGCTGGCGACACCTTCTCTAAGAATTGGATCATCCTTGATGAAATTAAACCATGCATCACCCGTATCAAAGCCAAAGCCTACAGCAGTTATTGCCTTTTTATGTGCAATTCCGACAGAAACCAATGGAGCTCCATCCATTCTTCTGAATGCCTTCAAGATACCGCTTTCGTCAACAATTGAGATAGAAATTGACAGCGACTGCTCTTTAGCCTTACTCTCTGCAGCATTAATCATTAAATCAGCTATTTCTGCTAATAATGATGGTTTGTTAAAAGTACAATTCATAATAACTCCGTTAAAATTTCAAAAAATATATAATATGAAAATAAATATAAACTTTGTTAAGAGGGTATAAATTTAGTTTATAGTCTTTTATTTCAATCATTTATAATGATATTAGACAGATTTGTTCAATATTTATTATAAACTAAGTACAAAATTATTAATAAATATCGAATTATAAAAGTAATTATTAAATTCTTTAATAATTTTGTAACTGATTATTTTATAAGGATTTATGAAATATTTATATTTTGGTATGACAACTTTGGCACGGATTTCATAAGTAATCTAAATGCAACCGTACATTGACAGAAAATATTAATTCATAAAATTAAATTTTTAAATCATTTTTTTTACATTCTTATTAAAGGAGTTTCTAATGAAACGTTTAGCATTATTCGCACTAGCCATGATACTTGTAGGAGTATCAGCATACTCACAAAAGAGCGCAAGCACATCAGCAGCATGCACAACAACAGTTATCCGTTCGTTGAGCATAGACAAAAACCAGGATCTTAATTTCGGTAGAGTAGCTCAGGGCGTTACTGAAACAATCGCATGGACAAGCTCAAAAGCAGTTAAATTCACTGTTCTTGGTGAAGATCTTGAAAATGTTAATATCACTTTCGCAGCACCTTCAGTTCTTACACACACTAACGGAACAGCTACTTTACCTTTAACTTCTTATGTTAAGCAAAATGGTAGCGACGATGCAGCAGCAGCTTGGGAAATTGCTTCAGGCGCAACTGTAGGATTGAATGCAGCAGGTAACTATTATGTTTACTTAGGTGGACAGGTTTCACCGGCAGCTAACCAGACAAGAGGTTTTTATTCCGGTGATTTCACCATCAATGTTGAATATTAATCGATCGAATTTCTAAATCAAAACTTAAACAATAATTAATTAAATAAATTTAAATAACAATAATACAAAGGATAAACAAATGAAAAATTTAATCGCAATCTTCGCAGTAATGATCCTCATCGGAGTTTCAGCTTTCGCACAGAAAAGTGCAAACACATCAGCAGCAGCAACTACAACAGTTATCCGTTCATTGAGCATAGACAAAAATCAGGATCTTGATTTCGGTAGAGTAGCACAGGGCGTAACTGAAACAATTTCTTGGACCAGCTCAAAAGCAGTAAAATTCACTGTTCTTGGTGAAGACCTTGAAAACGTTAATATCACTTTCGCAGCACCTTCAGTTCTTACTCACACTAACGGAACAGCTACTTTACCTTTAACTTCTTATGTTAAGCAAAATGGTAGCGACGATGCAGCAGCAGCTTGGGAAATTGCTTCAGGCGCAACTGTAGGATTGAATGCAACAGGTAACTATTATGTTTACTTAGGCGGACAGGTTTCACCTGCAGCTAGCCAGACAAGAGGCTTTTATTCCGGTGATTTCACCATCAATGTTGAATATTAATCGATCGAATTTATTAAGACTGTTTCCTTGTGGAGACAGTCTTTTTTTTTAACAACAAAATGTAAGAGGATAATAATCATGAGAAAACAGACAATTTTGATCGGAATTTTACTATTATTAATAAATCTTAGTGTAGGTCTATCCCAAATGCTTATTGCACCAACCACAGTATTTATGGATGAAGGCAACGGCATCACAAGTGTAGTTATTCAGAACAGAACTCAGGACACCAGAGAAGTCTCATTAGAAATGAAATTCGGATATCCCACCACTGACTCATTAGGAAAATCTTACATCAACTATAATGACTCAGCAACCGAAAAACTTCATTCCTTAGTTTCTTGGGTAAAGATTTTTCCAAAGAAGATTTTACTTAAACCGGAAGAAAAACAAACAATCAGAATCCTTGCCAAACTCCCACAGGGCTTAAACGATGGAATGTACTGGGGAAGACTTGCATTCGTATCCAGACCAAAATCTACAATTAATTTCGATACAACATCTGACCAGATAGGAGCTCAAATCAATCTTACTTTCAATCAGGTGATTCCGATTATATTCAAAAAAGGCGAAGCACAAACAAAAATAGAAGTAGAAAAGGTTGATTTCAGACAGGATTCTAACAAAATGATTATGACTGTTGTTACAAAAACAGACAAAACATCACCATTTATAGGAACTGGTAATTTGTTGGTTAAGGACGAAAAAGGAAATGTTGTAAAGCAGATAAAAGTACCATTGACAGTTTATTCTAGATTAGCTAAAGAAATAATTATTGATTTGAATAAGCAGAATACAGGTAAATATACTGTAGATTTTGAACTAGAATCTACCCGCGAGGATGTAAACGAAATCTACCTGGCTAAAGCTAGTAAAGTGAATCTCGAAAATACATTCCAATATGACATAACAAATTCTATTACCGAAATGAAGAAATGATAAAAGTTTATTCAGTTATCTTATTTTTTTTAATCTTTACATTTATAGCCGGCTCAAAGGAATTGAAGCCTGGAGAAAGTGAAGAAATTACTTTTTCATTAACCTATAAGAACGTTGTCCACGACTTTGTAAATGTAATTTTCATCAAAGAAACTGAATACTTATCAATATCTGAAATACTTGCTAACATTAAGGTTTATTCTGAATTTGACAGAACCGATAAAAAAATATCAGGATTTTGGAATAGTGAAGAAAACAGCTTTAACATCGATCTCAACAATATGTCATTCAGAATGAAAAAAAGGGAGATGTCTTTCTCCGATAATGACTTTGTTCTAACTGAAAAGAATATTTATTTTTCTAAAGAATTAATAAAGCTTATTTTCAATTTAGATATAGACCTACAAATGACTGAAATTGCAGTCTATTTGTCATCCGCAGAAAAGCTCCCTATTGATGATATAAATTACAGACATCTGAAATGGAATTCTGGACCAACCCTAAAAGACACTACAAATTATCCATTGATCTATAGAAGAGATCAGAGCATTATCAACGGTTCTTTCTTGAATTATTCGCTGGGTGGTGGCGCAGAAAATAATAATAAGTCATTCAGTTTCAGTACTCAGCTTTTATGCGAATTTCTTGGTGGCGACCTTAATACTTCCTTAAATGGCAGTCTCAATAATTTAAATAGTTCAGCTTATCAATACGATTTAAGATGGAGATATTATTTAAAGAATTTTGATCTTGTCAAGCAGATTAATGCCGGCAGATTAAGTACATCAGGTCTTTATCCAAAAGCATACAGTGGCGTACAAATCACTAATAATGACATTCATGGGAATAAGGAATACAGTGAATACTTATTCAAAGAGCAAATCAATCCTGACTGGGAAACTGAAATTTATCTCAACAATGAGTTAATAGGCTTTAAATTACCAAATAAGGAAAATGAGATCAATTATCTTATCCCGCTGGCTTATGGTACAAATAATCTTGAGCTTCGACAAATCAGCCCTTTGAATAATAAAGTATCTAATTTCTATGTTCTGTTTCTGCCTCAATCGATGCTTAAGAGGAATAGCCTAAAGTATAACATTGATCTTGGAATACTGAAAGAAACAGGATATAAAATACTTTCTGGAAATGCTAACTATGGTCTGACGGACTATATAACTCTATCATCGCAATATGATTATCTCAGTGCAAGTCAAAGACAGATGAGTAATTTCGTTTCCTCAATCAATACAAAGCTATCGATGAATTCGATAGTATCACTTTTATTTTCTCCCGGTGTTTCCTACTCAGCCAAAGGATCGTACTTCTTGTCAAATAGTGCGAATATTAGAGGTTCATATACTCACTTCATATCGAATGAGGATTCACTCAAACAATCTCTTTTTACAGATAATTATTCAACAAATAGTATTTCAAAATTTGAGCTAGCCGGATATTACAGAACAAATTTTCTGAATAACCCTCTTTCAATTAATCTTAACTCAGATTATTATTATAATTTAGATAAATCGGGTTTCAATTCAACGCTGTCTTTCGACTACACCAATACTTTCATGAGGCTCAAGAGTTTCTATAAAAATAATTACTCTGTCAACAACCTCAATCTATTTCGCTTGAACACCATCGGACTAAACCTGCAATTACCCATTAATTTTTCGGAATTTATGCTTATTCAGAATACAAAAATTATTATTGCAACTGAATATTCAATGGAATCCAGGAATTTAAAAACATTCAACATGGGACTTGCCTTCGATGTGGTTATCCATCCATTAAGGATTAATTTTCAGATTGACAACAACCTTATTCAGAAAAAAACTGAACTTGGAGTAAAAATAAACTACGATTTCGCTTTCCTCCAGAATCAGACAACAATCAACTCTAATTTTAATGAATCAAAAATCAATCAGATCATTAAGGGCAGCATTGCTTATTCAAATACAGAATCGGAGCTGATGTTCGATAAAAACCAATATAACAACTCATCTTCAGTATTGGTCAGACTTTTCTTCGATAAGAATAACAATGGCAGATATGATAAAGATGAGCCAATTATCAAAAATTCTTCCATCACCCTAAACACACCGGTCCGACTTGAAAGAGAGAAGACTGGAGTCATTGTTATTAAAGATCTTCAGCCATATAGTGAATACCAGATCTCGATTGATGAGGCATCATTGGACAATCCATTCTGGGCTCCATTATACTATAATTTTGCTATAGAAACTGATCCCAACCAAGTCAAAACAATAGATGTTCCTTTCTATGAATCAACACCTGTTGAAGGCAAAGTTTTCAAGACAATTGGCAACAAGACAATAGCTCTGTCAGGCATCAAAGTTACTGCAATCAACAAGAAAAATCATCAAACTAAGGAAACAACTACATTCTTTGATGGCGGATACTATTTCAAAGGACTTCTTGACGGGGAATATCAAATTGTTGTCAATAAGGATGAGCTAACAAAATTAGGTCTTATCCAAAAGTCAGAATTAATTTTTAATACTCTATCAACTCCGGAATCACCTCATGATATTGAAATTCTTCCTAATCATTAATTTTTTCGGGATGTCTATTAATTACTCTGAATAAGTTTATTAGCTTAGTTTCAATAGATGATCAGCAATATTTAGTTTGCTGATGCTTAGCTTCCTAAAACTCACTGTGGAGAAGCATAGAGTTAAAATGTCAATCTCAAATCATGAGATTAATAGCGAATAATAAGTTAAAAAATTGTAGTTAGCGTTCCACTACTTCTTCCTGTCAGTGCCTTGTCTATCAATCATCCAGCCTGGATATTCCTCTTCAAGGCGGCTGACTTCGCTAAGCTTCTGCAGTTCGTCTGCAGTGAATACTATATCAATTGATTTCAGGTTGTCTTCCAGCTGATCCATGCTCTTAGCTCCGATGATGACCGTGCTGACTGCAGGCTGCTTCAAAAGCCAAGCCAGAGCCAGCTGTGCAACGGACGAGTTCTTTTCCTTAGCCATTGGCTCCAGAACATCAATTATATCAAATGCTCTTTCCTTGTTTACAGGTGGGAAATCGAAGCTCAAGCGACGCGAACCTTCGGCTCCGTCACCGTTACGCTTGAATTTTCCACTCAATAGTCCGCCTGCCAATGGACTCCAGACCATCAATCCTACATTCTGATCAATCAGCATTGGGATTACTTCCCGCTCAAGGTCACGGCCGGCAATTGTATAATATGCCTGGAGTGAAACGAATCTCGCAAGTTTATTGAATTTAGAATAGTCCAAAGCTTTCATTATATGCCATGCCGCAAGATTGCTGCATCCGATATATCTGACTTTTCCGGACTTCACGACTGTATCCAGAGCGTCGAGTGTCTCTTCTAACGATGTTAATGGATCGAAACCATGAATCTGATAAAGATCTACATAATCCATTTGAAGTCGTTTCAAGCTTGCATCAATTTGATTGAAGATGTGTTTACGGCTAAGACCATTGTCGTTGGGTAACTGTCCCATTGTTCCTCGAACTTTTGTAGCGATAACGAGATCATCCCTGTTCAGTCCCAGATTACGAATCGCAGTTCCAGTCATCTCTTCGGATAATCCTTCGGAATAAACATTAGCTGTATCAATAAAATTAATCCCTGCATCGACAGAGCGTCCAACAATCCCATCAACTGCCTGCTGACCAAGCGTTCCAATCGCTGTCCAAAATCCTTTACCGCCGAAAGTCATTGCCCCTAAACATAGTTCGGACACTTTAAGTCCGGTGTTTCCCAATAAATTGTATTTCATATTAAATCCTTATATTATAATTCGTTTCCATTATCTCTTCATTTGTCAATCTAAATCTATGCACTTTAATATCAACCAATACGGGTATTTTTAGTGCTTTGCCGCTTTTTGACTTTGGTGTAATCAATCTTCTTGATGGATATATAAGTCCATTTTCCTCAGAGTGTTCGGTCACTAGATTCGCAGCAGTGGCGAACTTACTAACTACTTCCGCAGTATAGTTTTGCTGAATCAGTCTGCCTGTTGTCATATCAATTCTAAAATTCTGAACTTTACTATGCACCGGGATTGTATCAGGATAAGTAGCTTCCAGTATTCCATTCTCCTTCTCAATCCATTTTATCTGAGGATTCATCAGCAGATTTGGAAAAGTAAAGTAGTTCCAGAATGCATAATTAGCGAAGTATGCCATATCCAGATCATCCCAGTAAAGTAGCCTTCTGCCATAAGGGAAGTACTGTCTTGCATTCTTCCTTTCGGCAACAACTTCACCTGAACTATTCTCCAGACGAACATCATTCCCATCCAAAACACCGGTGATATTTCTATCTTTACCAATCGGTGATGTTTTTGAAAAAGGTCTCCCGATTTCCATTCTGATTGTTGCGAGATCAAAGAATGGCCTTTGCTTTAGGGTGAACAGCAAACCTTTCACGCTGACTTCTGCTTCGAGATATTTGGAATTCTGCCATAACCCGACACCACCATAGGCTTCAATAGCCTTCAATGCAGTTTTACTTAACATATCATTATGATAATTTCTTAATAATAAAAGTAGCTAATAATGCCTCGAGTAAACTCAATGGAATGGCAGCGTAGAGCAGTCCATAAGGCAATACATCCATATTCCCGATTACAACCCACATCAGAACAAAGCCCACAAACCAGGAAAGAAATGCAGTCTGCATCATCGAGAATTTCTTTGCTATTATGAAAATCGCAATAGCAAATAGTAAAGACCATACTCCCCACATTGCGCCGTTTATAGGTGCTGATGGAAAGACGATTCCCAGGTTTTGGTAATGATTTGTCCAGTAAGATTTTAATAGGACTTCATTTCTCACAAACTCAGAGATACTGATCCAAATTGTCGATAATAACACCGGCAAAATTGTTTTTTTTATAAAATTCACTGGATTTCCTCTATTCCTATTAAGTTTACAAGCCTGTTCTAAGCTATCTCTATTAGATATATTTAAAGATAAGTAAATTTTCATAAATTTAAAAGAATTTTTCATCAATGAATTTCGGAATAATTTCATATCATTCTTCTCGTTTCTCAGATAGGCTGTTAAAAATTATTAATTATATTTACTTTTCGTTTTGGTGCATCTTTTTCTTAAATTTGGACATTGATTATTTCTTGGTGTAGATCTTATGCGAATTCTTATAATAGAAGATGAAATCAATATTGCCGATGCTCTCAAACGGGCTCTGGCAGAACAGCACTATTCTGTTGACGTCGCCGGCACTGGTGAAGCCGGAATGGAGCTGGCAGAGGTTAATGATTATGACCTGCTTATTCTCGATATTATGCTCCCGGATATCAATGGCTGGGAAGTATGCAAGGAATTACGAAAGAATAAATTTACTACTCCCATATTGATGCTGACAGCCTTGGATACTATTGAGAACAAAATCCGTGGTTTGGACGTAGGTGCTGATGACTATCTGACAAAGCCTTTCGATTTGGGTGAACTTCTCGCAAGAGTCCGCTCACTTATGAGACGTCAGACTGACCAGAAAACTACTATCATTCAGGTTGCTGATCTGACAATGGACACTAGCGAGAGATCAGTTAGCAGAGCCGGTAAGGACATAAAACTATCGGCTAAGGAATTTGCTATGCTTGAATACTTCGTTATGCACAAGAATAAGGTATTAACGCGAGAGATGATTTCTGAACATGTGTGGGATATGAATTTCGATCCACAATCAAACGTCATCGATTCATTTGTAAGATTTTTACGTCAGAAGATAGATAAAGATTTCGAAAAGCAACTGATCCATACTATGCGTGGTGTAGGTTATAAGCTGATGGAATAAACTAATAAATGTTAAAAATTTCAACAAGAATATCGCTACTCTATCTTACAGCATCAACCATTATCATTGGAATGATGGGGATTTCTATGTATTATATTTATTATGCTCAGAGACTTTCATCCATAGATGCAGAGTTACAGGATTATGCAGAATTTCTCACTACTAATCAATATCTTGAAAGCCGCGACCTATCGTATGTTTTCAAAAGATTAACAAGCCGTAGAGATGTCCGAAAAAAGCCTTTGCAAATGAACTACAATTTTATACTTGCCAATAAAGACTCTGTAATATTCGAATCTGATGAAAAGATTGAAATTGATTCTCTGATTAATCCAATATTTGAAGCAGACGAGAAAACGATGGAGGAACGCTATCGCTTTATTACTATTAATGATGAGGAATACCGCTTATTTAAAAAAAGAATACATGGGAACAAGAATGATGATCTTGAACTATTGATGATTACTTCACTTGAAAGATTTAATAATTCACTCAGCACACTGGGGTATATCCTATTTATTATAAGCCCATTATTTTTAATTGCTGCCGCTATTGTTGGTTATTTTATCTCAAGAAGGGCATTTGCCCCTGTAAGAAACATAACTAAGACAGCAGAGGAGATATCCGGTGAGAACCTCAGCCGCAGAGTTCCGGTAGGGCAAGCCGAGGATGAGATATCACTTCTTGCCAGGACTTTCAATGATATGATTGAGCGTCTTGATATTACATTCGCAAGTCAGAAACGATTTATAGCTGATGCTTCGCATGATTTCCGTACACCTCTAACTATTGTCAGGCTTGAGCTGGAATTGCTTTCCAACCGCTCAGACCTGATCGATGAGGTTAAGGAACCTCTGGATAAGTGTATAAAGGAATTAAAAAGCCTAAGCAATCTTGCCGAGAATCTTCTTCTTCTTGCCCGTTCAGATTCACACCAATTAGTTCTAAAAAAATCAGATTTCCGTCTTGATGAATTGGTGATGGATTGTGTGTCAAGCTTTTACAACCTGGCTTCAACTCAAAATAAAACATTCATTATTGATATTGATGAACCTGTTGAAGTATTTGCTGACAAGGATTTAGTTAGGAGAGCTATAATAAATTCAATTGATAATGCTGTCAAATACACACTTCCAGGTAATCCTATTAGAATTTACAATGGACTCGATAAAAATAATACGACGATAAGAATAATAAATCCTGGTCAGGAATTATCTTCAGAGTTACTCTCAAAAATTTTTGATAGATTCCAAAGGGCAGATGATTCAAGAACAACAAAGGGCTATGGACTTGGATTGCCGATAATCAAAGCAATCGTTGAAGCTCATGGCGGAAATGTTACTTTCACCTCAGAAGAAACTCAGAACACAATGAAAATAGTCCTTCCGATAATTTCAAATCGAGTATAATTTCAATTAATTTCACGAAATACAATTAATATTTATTCATAATAATTCTTAATTAATTATTTTCATTTTCTTTTCATATTATTTTACGAATTTTGTAACCGTAACTATGAACAATGTTTTTATTATTTTTTTATAAGGAGTTTTTATATGAAACAGTTTATCGCATTATTCGTCGCAGTTGCATTCATTGCAACAACAGTTTTCGCACAGCCAGCACCAGCAAAAAAAGAAGTTAAAAAAGACGCAAAGCCAAAAACAGAAACAGTCAAGAAAGACGCTAAGGTTGCAAAAGAAGTAGTTAAAAAAGACGCAAAGGTTGCAAAAGAAGTTGTTAAAAAAGACGCTAAAGTTGCAAAAGAAGTTGTTAAAAAAGACGCTAAAGTTGCAAAAGATGCTAAGAAAGAAATAAAGAAAGAAAAGAAAGTCAAAAAAGAAAAAACTGAAAAGAAACCCAAAGTAGAGAAAAAAGAAGCACCAGTAAAGAAATAATCTGAATAGATTTTTAAAAAAGCCGGCATCAGCCGGCTTTTTTTTTATAATCTGATCCCAAATTGAATCAATGGAACAATCCTCCCCAATTTGAGATCTGATAAATAATTGAATTCAATAACCGGGCTGACATATAAATCAGAAACTAAAGGTATCTGATAACCTATTGAGAAACAGTATGTAATATCAATGTAATTACTTTTGCTAATTACCCCGTAAGAATTTATCTCCGACGTGATAACATTAATTCCAGCTCCAAATTTAACATTAAAGCTCTTGCTCAGTATAGATGCACATAATATTAATGGAATTGAAGATAGTTGTGCTTTTCCATTTGTATTTTCATTTCTGTAAATAAGTGTTCTTCCGCTTTCAAGACTTAATCCTAAAAAATCATTGAAGAAATATTCTACATTGAAATTTAATGCAAAACCTCCATTTTCGGTACTGACTGGTGATTTTACTAAATTGGTCAAATGAATTGAATATCCTGTGCCAGCTGATAAATTGAAATGTTTTAATTCCGGAAGTCTAACATCCTCTGCTAAAGTTATGTGTTGAGCAAAGACTAAACACAAAGCGAGCTTAATAATTATTAATTTCATAACATTTTAGATATGCTAAAGGTGAATAATCAGTTAGAATACCGTCACTTGCTGATTTGTCTAGAATTACATTCATCACATCTACATCATTGACTGGCCAGTATATAGTTTTTATTCCTAATTCTCTTAGTCTCATAGATTCACTTTTTTCCGCGCCATTTGTCCATCTGGGAGCCCATATTGCCGATCCGGCTTTAATAGCTTCATCGGGTCCAATTTCACATAAACTAGGACAGACCTTAGCCAGAGGATTGGATAAGTATTCATTCATTATTGTTTCATCAGGCAAACCGATATAGATGATAAGATTTCTACCTGAATTTTTTGCTTTTTCATTAATATCGAACTGAATTTTCATTACTTTCTTTATTACCTGTGCATACTTCATGTCCATCCAGACATATTTAATGAGTGTACTATCATAAATAAAATTTAACATTTCTTCTAAAGTGGGTATATTTTCACCATTGTACAGTTTACTGTATTGCCTTAGGTGAGCAAAATAAAAATTTGAAATCGAACCAATACAGAATTTTGAATTGCAAGTTCTAGGTGTGATATTATCATCATGAAATACAACAGGAATTCCGTCTTTAGTTGTTCGGACGTCAATTTCTGCACCATTTGCTCCGAATGCTTCAAGAATTCTAAGACTTGCAAAACTATTTTCGGGAGCCGGGAAGCAAACTCCTTCTGCGGCACCTGCTCTATGAGCAAAAATAACTGATTCTGAATGTTTATCCAGATTCTCTATCAATGCAAGATTGAGAGTTTTTGCTTCTTCAACATCAAATGTTACAAATAATTCTAATTTCTCATTATTATTATTTAAATTTAATTGTAATTTTATAATTCTATCTATTTTGCTGGACTGCATATTTTTATATATTCCCTTAAAAGTCAATACTGAATCTGAGTAATCAATTAATTCAAAGACTGCATGCATTGAATTGTTACCGAAAAATGATAAATATTTCGAATTTATTTTAATAGCTATTTTTGTCCCAAAACAATCAGTTCCACCTATAACTTCATAGTATCCTGATAACTTATATAGTACCATCAGTTCAAATGCGTTCGAACGAGAAGCGAGTGGTTCAATTTTAGGCATTAGAAATTGTTCATCTGTACAGGAAACCATTAGCATTACAAACATCAATAAAATTGCATTTGTGAGTTTCAAAAACATTTTCATTTTATGTTCTCCTTTTTAAATTATTATAGTTATTTTTAAAAGCTAATTCCAAGTGATAATGTTGGTATCAAAACATTCAATGATTTTGATGGATTTACTAACCATGTTTGATAACTTGGTTGGGTATAACTAAGTTTAGCTAACATATAAAAGTTAATGTTATTACTTACTACTCTTTCAATTTTCAATGAAATTGTTGCACCTTGCTGGCGAATGAAATTATCGTGGAATGTTTCTTTACCATATTTATATGTTTTACTGATGAATATATCAACCTCTGCGGTTGTGGTGAAAAACATATCCATTGCATAGAATGCAAATGAAACATTTGGTGAAGCTATCATTCCTGATGCATAGGAATTGAATCCTTTCATCTTTGCACTACCAAACCAATATCTGCAATTAATTCCTGCATTTAGATCAATACCTTTTAAGTCAAAATCAAAACCAGCACCAGCTGACGCAACATTAATAAGATAACATGAACTAAAACCTGTATTCATTTTTAGAGAAGGTAGTTTAAAATCATAATTAATCTCCAACATTGGCAAAACTGCTAATTCTTCACCAGTTATTACTCTTGGCATTTGAGACAAAGCTAATGCAATACTGTATTTACCTTGATTAAACTTGGGCTGAACCAACGAGAATTGATTAGAATTTTGAAGATTATCATTTCCATAAATATTTAAAACTGAAATGATAATTAATAGTGAAAAAATCATCGCTCTTTTAAGATTTGATTTTATTAATTCTGTCTTTTTCATTTTTGTCTCCTTGAAGAAGTTTGCTGTTAATTTCAAGAGCAAAATTAGTGGATAGTGAAATCAGCTATGTCATTCTATTGTCAATCTTGTGTAAAACAAATGTCATAGTCATGTCAGAAAATTGTTATGCCAATGACATTATTGACATTCTTATTTTCTCTATGTCCTATATTTTACGTAGTTTTGTGATTCAAAAACGACATAATATAGAATAATCATAAAACAGGCATAATATGCAAATAGGTATAGTTGGCTTACCATATTCAGGTAAAACTACATTCTTCCAAACACTTACTGAAACTCACCTCGACGTAAATGCTCTTCAAAAAAGAGAATCTAATCTGGCTATCGTAAAGGTTCCCGATGCTCGACTTGAAAAGCTAAATGAGATGTTCAACCCTAAGAAAATAATCAATGCAACAATTGAGATACTTGATTTGGTTGGTGTACAAAAGGGAGAAAATAATCAGTCTGCGTTTAATACAACATTTTTGACCAAGGTTAGACCAAATGATGCGATCATCCATGTTGTACGTGGTTTCCGGGATGAGACTGTTCCTCATGTTGAAGGTAATATAGACTTAATGAGGGATATCCGGACACTGGAAGAAGAATTTATTCTTGCTGATATGTCATTTTGCGAAAGCAGACTGGAAAAAATCGAGAAGGATATTCTGAAACATAAGAATCTGGACACAGTTGTAAAAGAGAAAGAATATGTTGTTCGCTGGAACGAAGCATTGCAGAATGAAACTCCGCTTCGTGAGCTCGACTTCGGAGAAGAAGAAAGCAAATATATCAGGAATTATCAGCCATTGTCGGTTAAGCCTCTACTCATTGCTCTCAATCTAGATGAAAATGACATCAAAAACAGTGAGTCGATTGTTGCCGATATCAAACAGAAGTTTTCAGGGAAAAACATTAAAATAGAGCCCTTCTTTGCAAAGATAGAGATGGAGCTAGTTCAACTTGAACAAGAAGAAAAAGATATGTTTATGGCTGAGTATGGATTGAAAGACTCAGCATTGTCCAGATTAATTTCAAGTGCTTATGATCTGCTTGGTTTGCAGTCGTTCTTCACAGTTGGTGAAGATGAAAACAGAGCTTGGACAATCAAAAAGGGCATGACAGCTCAGGAAGCTGCTGGTGTGATTCATACCGATTTTTATAATAAATTCATCAGAGCTGAAGTTGTTGCACTTAAGGATTTCTTCGAATATGAGAATTTTGCAAAGTGCAAGGAAAAAGGTGTTTTCAGACTAGAAGGAAAAGAATACATAGTTAAGGATGGAGATATACTACATGTCAGACACGGCTAATCCAAATAATATCAGGAAATTATGAGAGTACATTCTCTGGTACACTTACCCTATGAAGGCATTGGTGCAATTAGCGATTGGATTGCGCTCAATGGCCACACTCACACTTGTACACATCTTCATTTGGGCGAGCATTTGCCGTCAATCGATGATTTCGATCTGCTTTTAATAATGGGCGGTGCAATGAGTGTGAATGATGAAGCAAAGTACTCCTGGCTTATATCTGAAAAAGTATTTATTAAAGAATCGATCATAGCCGGCAAACTTGTCTTTGGAATTTGCCTTGGAAGTCAATTGATTTCATCGGCTTTGGGAGCTGAAGTCAATTACAGCATTCATCAGGAAATTGGTTGGTATCCAATATCGATAAAACACCAGGGAAATAAAGCAATTGAATTTCTCCCACCTACTCTTGTCACTTTCCATTGGCATGGGGAAACTTTTGATTTGCCGGAAGGTGCAATACCATTCGCAGAATCTGATGGATGCATTAATCAGGGTTATACATTTGGTGAGAATGTAATCGCTATGCAATTTCACATGGAATTCACTGAGGAAATGATTGAATCAATGCTTAACCATTATGAATCAGATTTAAACCCTGAATTATATGTTCAGAATCGCGAAAATATAATGACCCATGTCAATAACTGCAACTTAAATAATGAACTTCTCTCTGATGTTCTCGATGCCTTTGCCGGTACTTAAACTCATTCAGAAACTAACCAAAACAAAAAAATGGATAAAAAGAATAATATATTATTGGCTTTGGTCACTGGATTACTTCTTGCACTTTCTTTTCCACCGATGCCATTCGGGAACCTTGCTTTTGTTGCATTTGTACCACTTTTATTCTGGTTAGAACAACAACATAAGCGTCAACTTCTTGTGATTTACCTTGTCTTTTTCATTTATCATGCAGGAACAAACTGGTGGATAAGCAGTTGGCAGGCTGAGACTGATCCATATCTGTTTATTTCCGGGTTAGCTGTTGCTTTAGTTCATCCATTCCTTTTTCTATTTCCTTTTCTTGTTTATAGAACAATACGGAGAAGAATTGATTTTAATCAGGCTATATGGTACTTCCCTTTTATCTGGATCAGTTTTGAATGGCTGCATAGTATCAGTGATTTGGCCTATCCTTGGTTAAACATTGGCTACACACAGACACTCAATCTGAATTGGGTTCAATTTGCAGATATTGCCGGAGTTTATGGAGTTGGATTTGTTATTACTCTAATTAATGTCATTTTATTAAAAATCATATTCCTGCTAAGAGAACTAACACCTGAAACCAAGAAGCTAAATATCCTGATCAAAAACAGAAATTTCCAAAAACTAATCTTACCATTGATTGCTCTCATAATCGTACCATATCTCTATGGTTCAATGCGGGTTGCTCAATTCGAACATCAGAAATTGATTTCCGGAAATCAAATCATCAAGGTTGGAATTATTCAACCAACAATCAATCCCTGGCAGAAATGGGAAATGAGTGCCTCGCAGCAGGTTTACAGGCACATGCATTTACAGGATTCACTTATATCGACCGGAGCAAAACCTGATTTATTCTTGTGGAGTGAAACTGCTGTATTAAAACTAAGCCTTAGAATGAATGCAGATCACGATTTCTCACCATTGCAAGGTTGGATTAACGGTTATAAAACATCACTCCTGACCGGCTATGCCGATATGTATTTCTATAAGCCGGGCGAGAAACCATCGATTGCGGCAAAAGCCTATATGAATGACACGACAATGGTTTATGATTCATATAATTCAGCATTATTGCTCAATCCATCACCAACTGACAGGCTCAACCCTCAGATTTACCATAAGATGAAGTTAACACCATTCGGTGAGAGAATTCCATTTATGGATGTTTTTTCATTTCTTAGGAAATGGATTGAATGGGGTGTTGGAATATCTTCCTGGGACAAAGGCAAAGAACAAAAATTGCTTACTATGGAGAATAATGGTAAAACGGCTAAAATTGCTCCAATTATCTGCATTGAATCAATCTTCCCCGGTTTTGTAAGAGATTTTGTAAATCTGAATGCCGATTTCATAACCATTATCACTAACGATGCATGGTATGATTATACTTTTGGTCCCGAACAACATTTTCAGATAGCAGTTATGCGGGCTATTGAGAACAGACGCTATGTAGCACGGAGTGCCAACAGCGGAGTTAGTGGTATAATCGGAGCAAATGGTAAAACTTTAATCAGAGCAGATCAATACAAAGCAATTGGATTTTGCGGAGACATAGTTTGCCTCAAAGAAAAGAGTATTTACACACAGTTCGGCGATTGGCTGGCATACCTTTGTCTTACAGTAACTGCTTTTGCTTTAATTAATCTCTGGATGAAACAAAGAATAAAATGAAACGTAATAGTTAAATTATAAAAAATGAATTTTCAATATCAATATATTCAAGGATTTTAATCAATGAAGAAAATCAGTATGATGTCTGTTTTATTGCTGATCTCACTTAGTCTGGGTCAAATGGTCTACGCTAAAGGTGATTTCAACCCAATAAAATTTGAACGGGACTCACTTCCGAATGGCTTACAGGTAATCTATTGCATCGACAAAAGCGCGCCTGTTGTTTCCACAGTTGTTCATTACCGCGTAGGATCGCGCGATGAAAATCCCCAAAGGACAGGATTTGCACATTTCTTCGAGCATCTGATGTTCGAAGGTACAACTAATATTCCAAGAGCTACAATTGATAAATATGTCGAAGAAGCTGGCGGATGGCTCAATGCCCACACATCATTTGACGAAACTGTGTTCAAATTCAGAGTTCCCACTAATGAGATTAAACTTGCCCTCTGGATTGAATCCCAGAGAATGAGAGGATTACTTGTAGACTCACTTGGTGTCGAAACACAGCGCGGAGTTGTAAAAGAAGAACGCAAAATGAGAAACGACAATACTGCTTATGGTACCTTATTCGAAAATATGATGAAATACCTTTTTAATGGAACATCCTACGAATGGACACCAATAGGCTCAGAACAGCACATTAACAAAGCTACTATTCAGGAGTTCCGTGACTTCTATGATAATTTTTATCAGCCAAATAACGCAGTTCTGGCTGTTGTAGGTGATTTTGAAATTAAAGAGGCAAAAGAGTATGTAAATGAATACTTCGGCGTTCTCCCAAAAGCTAAAGAACCTAAAAGAGAACAATTCCATATCTCTCCTCTTGCAGCACCAATAACTGAAACAATCGAAGATGCAAAAGCGCAATTGCCTGGTGTTTTCATAGGTTACAGAGGTCCAAAGCTCGGCGACAAGGATTATTATGCAATGTCATTACTAAGTGAAATTCTTGCAAGCGGAGAAAGCTCAAGAATGTACCAGCGTTTGGTTGATAAAGATCAGATAGCAGTTGCCGCTCAGCTTAATCCAATCAATCTTCAATACACTGGAGTGGTCATGCTCATCGGTATTCCGGCACTTGGAAAAGATCCTATGAAAGTGCTGGAGGTTATGACAGAAGAAATTGAGAAAGTGGTCAAAGACGGAGTTACTGATGAAGAGCTTACAAAAGCAAAAAATATAACAGAAGTTGGATTCATTTCCGATAAAAAGAATGTATTAGATAAAGCTCAGAGCCTTGCCAGATATTACACATATTTTGGCGATGCCGGAATGATTAACAATGAGTTTGATAAATATCAGAGTGTGACTAAGGCTGACCTGCAAAAAGTCGCAAAGGATTATCTGGACACACCCAACAGGGTTGTTTTATACTATATGCCCAAAGCAAAGAAATAAATAATTATCAAACCTACATTTTGAAAATAATATTAATAGGATATACAAATGAGAAAATTATTAAATCTTATTTTCCTGGCCACTATGAGTTTATCATTATTCGCTCAGGTAAAAGAAGATATCACAAAGAAACCGGAACCATTGCAAGCAAAGGACTTTGCATTTCCGGAGTATAAAGAAGCTAAGCTTAGCAATGGAGTAAAGCTTTTCATCGTTAAGGATGCTGAACAGCCTACATTCTCGATTAGATTACTCATCCCCGGCGGTTCAAGTCTCGAAAACAAAAATGGTGTTGCCGATTTGACAACAGACTTAATGATGAAGGGTGCCGGCAAGCTTACTGCATTAGATATTGCAAATGCACTCGATGGAATCGGTGCAGATGTCAACGTATCTGTAAACAGTGATTATATCGCTGTTTCTGCATCAGGATTAAAAAAGCATTTAAATAAAGTTCTTGAAATTTTTGCTGATGTACTTCTGAGACCAATATTCCCTGAAGATGAATTCGTCAAACTAATCCCTCAGAAATTAGCTGGATTGAAACAAGCAAAAGCTAATCCATCTTCAATTGCCGCAAATATGGCAAGACGCGTTATCTTCGGCGACATGCATCCCTATGGTATTTATGCAACGGAAGGTGCATTAAAGGATATCAAGCTCCAGGACGTAAAGGATTACTACAAAGCTGTATTTAAGCCAAATGATGCTTCTATTATTGTTGTTGGCGATCTTACAGAATCAGAAATTGTTGTTGCCCTCAACAAAGCACTCGATAACTGGAAGCCAGGACAAAAAGCATCAATGACTATGCCTCAACCAAAGCCCATGCCTGTTGGTGTTTACTTTATCAATAGACCCGGCTCTGTTCAATCCACGCTTATGATAACAACAAAGGGTCTTGCGTATAATGATCCTGAATTTGAAATACAAGGGCTTGCCTCAGCAATCATGGGTGGCGGCTTTGGATCAAGATTATTTCGGACACTAAGAGAGAAGCATTCTTATACTTATAGTCCTTCGGCAATGCTTTCACAAATGAAGTATGGCAACAGATTCAGCTGTCAGGCTGACGTAAGAAATTCTGTCACAGATTCTGCCATTACTGTAGTTCTGGATCTGATGCGTGACCTGGCAACAGAACCATCAGAAGAAACTGAAATTGGTCGAGTTAAAAGATTCAGAGTTGGACAATACATGATGTCATTCGAAAATTCCAGCTTCCTGGCAAGTTTGATTCAGAATGCCGATTTTATGGGTATTCCGATAGAAAGAGTTAAGAATTATCCATCCAGGTACATGAATTATTCTGCATATCAGGTGAAAAATGTAGCAGAAAAGATGATGACTCCACAGAATGCATATATTATTGTTGTCGGTAATGGCGATGTAAAGTCGAAATTGGAGAAATTCGGCAAGGTCTATGAATTTGATCTTGACCTGAATCCTTTAACAGGCGAAAAAGCTAAATTTGAAAAAGTATCTCTCGATGCCGAAGAACTGCTTGAAAATTATGTTAAAGCCTTAGGTGGCAAAGAGGCTCTTGCTAAGGTTAAAACTTTAATAACTGAGTCAAACACAACATTAACCGTCAGTGGACAGGAATTCAAGGGACAGATGACCATGAAGAATTCAGCTCCTAATAAATTCTTCATGGATCTTGACCTAAAGGTAACAAAGCAAACCTTATGGTCGGACGGAAATGAATTCTGGTCCAAGGATGCCAATGGTTTGAATAAAAAAGAGGGGGAAGACCTTGAATCAGCTTTATTTGATGCCACAATTTTCAATCACACCAAACTTATAGTTCTTGGTTACAAATGTCAGGTACTTGGTAAGCAGGGCAATGACATTCAAATGAAAGTCATTTCTCCAAAAGGAACCGAAAGCACTTATTATTTCGATTCTCAGACATTTCTACTCAAAAAAATTGACTCAATGCTTAAATCGGCTAACGGCGATTTGCCTGTAACTGATCTTTTCAGCAATTATGTAGAGGTTGATGGTGTGAAACTTCCTGGGATTAACGAAACAACGAATCCAATGTACACATTGAAATTCGAGCATACATACAAAGTGAATCAAATTATTGACGAAAAGGAATTCAAACCTGCTCAGTAATATCTAAACTCAATATAAATCGTTTTTGAAAAAAATATTTTTAAAAAGGGACAAAAGTCCCTTTTTTTATTAAATAATAAAAATTAAATGCCGATAATAACCTTAGTTATATTTATATTATATTATTTTGAATGGGAAATAACATAAAAATACTCGTCGTTGAAGACGAATTAACCAATTCTCTGCTTCTGAAGCGGATTTTGATCAAAGCCGGATATGAGGTTAAGGTTGCACACAATGGCGTTGAAGCACTCAACGTTCTTGAAACTGAAAACTTTGATGCAATTCTATCCGACTGGATGATGCCGCAAATGGATGGTATCGAACTTATCCGCAGGATGAGAGAGAAGATGGATATTTTGCCATTGATAATTATGATAACTGCATTAGTTTCTGAAGGTGCCAGGAATTATGCAATGGAATCCGGAGCCGACGACTATTTAGCTAAACCAATAGACGTCGATGATCTTATGTCAAGACTCCGAGATGGATTAGCACGAAAAAATCAAAGTTTACAATTAGATAATATTGAAGTGATTAAAGCTGACGAAACTAAGTATCCTAACTTTGTGGCAGTATGCATAGCCACAAGTACAGGTGGACCTCCTACATTGATTGATATCTTTAAGAATCTTGAAAGTTTGGGCAATCCTGCTAATACTGCATTCTATATAGTACAACACGGACCGCCCTGGATGCTCGAAACATTTGCTCAACGACTTCAGAGAGAGACCTCACTCAATGTTCTGCTCGCATCAGGTGGTTTGGAAAGCAATGCCGGAACAATATATCTGGCTCCTGGTGATAAGCACATGCGCGTCAATCCAAGATCTTACAGAATTACAATTGACGATGGACCTAA
Source organism: uncultured Ignavibacteria bacterium (assembly GCA_903862655.1). Taxonomy (GTDB): domain Bacteria; phylum Bacteroidota; class Ignavibacteria; order Kapaibacteriales; family UBA2268; genus CAIOZA01. The sequence goes on along the minus strand of CAIOZA010000092.1, from coordinate 937 downwards.
AGAGAATTTTGTCCGTCCGTCTGCCGATCCTCTATTCAGAAGTGTGGCAGAAGCATACGGAAGATTCAGCGTAGGAGTTGTTCTCACTGGATTAGGCCGCGACGGAATGAAAGGTGCGATGAACATCGTCCACGTTGGTGGTCAGCTACTCGTCCAGGATCCTGAGACAGCTGTGGCTCCATCGATGCCGAGAACAATCGTTCAGGCTGGGATACCTCACACCATGGTCAACATTGCCGATATGCCCGAACAAATGCTTAAGACTATCAATAACGTAAGCTCTGTTCTGAAAAAACTAAAAAGCGCGTAAAATTTCACACATAAATAAACACAGAATCCAGTCGAGACGGGATTCTGTGTTTATTTAACATCTGAGTGGATCATTCAACCTTGCCAATGCGAGTAACAGTCAACCTTATCACGACTATCTTTATTCTTGTATAGCGTGTCCAAAAGCCATTTAATAACTTTAAAAATTTCCCAACTCTATCGCCAATCCTTCGAAATACAATTACATCGTTGATGTTATATATTTTTTCTACTAGGTTAATATTTAATCGCTACCCGATAAATTCTCTTGTGTGGACATTGTTCTACATATATGTAATCGCTACGCGATATTTTGGTACTTTCCCATGCCCAGTAGATGTAATTTGCGAAAAAGAGGATGATATGCCAAAGAAACGCTTTTTATTTTATACATATGAAAAGCCAATTTGTCTGAACTGTGATTTCAGGGATTTTTGTGATGAAAGGCATATAAAAAGTTCGTAATCACCTAATATTTCAATTATCGTACTTTTGAGTTTGCACTTTTGCATCAATTGCATTGTGTTTTTTCGTTTTTGATTTTCAATCCTGTAAGGATGAAATATGTATAGAAAAACATATAACAAAACGATTGAAATCCCGTAGGGATGACACTTACCGGAGATCA
>CAIOZA010000091.1 GCA_903862655.1 uncultured Ignavibacteria bacterium | reverse complement strand
ATATTGATATTCTGATGATTAGTAGGATTTGGATAAACTAATAGCTCGGAATGTACATTTTCAAAACTGTAACTATCAATATTCGAAATTTTCGAAGGTTTATTAGATGAATCACCAGGTTGTGATACCAATTCAAAATTTCCTGGGTCTTGATCACCGAATTTCCATTTGCCATCATGGTCTTGAAGTTCATCTCCATTTGTAAAACCATCTCCATCCGAATCGAGTAAAGCTAACTCAGGTCCCCATATAACATTCCCATTATTAAGAAATTTATCGTTAATATCCCTGCCGAACGAATTCAAATATCTACCTGTTACTGTCAAATGGCAGTTCAGGCATGCAAATTTGACGCCGTTTGGTATCTGTGTAACTCTATATGTACTCGAAAATGATACAGCACTTGATAATATTAATATTATTAGAATTAGAATTAGTCTGATGAACATCTCATACACTTTATTTGTGGAACAAAATTTTCAATATTTAATAAAGAAAGGCTGCCTTAATCATCCATAATTAAGACAGCCCTATTGATCGAAGGATTATGTTATTTCAAAGATATGGTTATGTTGCTTCCGAATGAAATCGGTGTTGTTGGAGCTGATGGTGTTGTGTTCCAAAGACATTCACGCACTGTCATCGTCATCGCTTTATAGTCGATTGTGATTAACTGGAAAGATAATTTTGTTTCATCTGTTGAAGAAAAATTTCCCTTCATAGGTGAATCAACCTGGAATGTTTTTAGCGCTATATCTCCATCTGGACCTTTATAATCATAAAATTTATTTTCATTGTCATTGCCATGGAAATATGCTTTGATATTTGTGTGTGCTTTCAGGAAAGCGACAAAGCCTTTCTGTTCTATTGAACTGGGATCTGAAGTTTTTGCACCGTCTTTGAAAGTTTCTGCGAGAAGATTTTCAAATTTATCTGTGGAATTGATGTTCTTTGTGCCATTAGGATTTGTAAAATGTTTTGTTTCAACGTTTGGTTGATCATGAGTGAATAGAATAACCGGAGTTGAAGTACTGACAGTCTTAAGATCAGATTCAATCCATACTCTTTCAGCTGAATCGGGCCACATATTCACGAAGACAAAATGAACACCCTGAATATCTTTTGAATAATGAATTTTATCGGTTGAATAATTATAAGTAGCTGCTGTTTTCGGTGTAGCAGGATTCATCATATAATTGTAAATCCCTACCATAGATCCATTATCTGTCAAAGGAGACATCGTTTTGTAGTAACCAATAGCATTAGAAACATCATGATTACCTGGCAGAAGAAGAAGTCCGGTTTTTGAATTACTACTATTTTTTAGTGTTATTCCATTGATATAATGAGCTGAAAATTGTCCCCATGAAGCTGTAGCACTCTGAATACCTGCTTCTTCACGATTAGCCATATCGCCTGTATTGATCAAATAATCAATTCCACCGACCACTTTACCAGCTTGTACTCCATTATCACTTGGAAGAGTTAATCCGGATACTGAGTTAATTTTAGCTATCAAAGCAGCGTGCACAATATTTGCATCAACATTTGTTCCACCTTGGAATGAAGCTCTTGTTATACCATAATGTCCATCTGAAGTATAGACAAATTGGATTATTGATGGAGTTGTTGTTGTAGGAGTTGTAGAATTGTCACTGCAAGCGACTGCGAACAAAACCAATAATGAGAAAATACTCACTTTTGTTGCTAGGATACCCTTAACCCAAATTTGATTAATGAAACTTTTCGACATAAAACATACCTTGTTTGTTATAAAATTTTACTTAATTTATTCTTTTAATCTTTTAGTCTTTGATGATCTTTTCTACAAAGGTTTCACCGTCATATTTGATTTTAACTAAATATACACCGTTTGAAAAATTCTCTAAATTGATTGTGCTCAAGTCATTCTGCATTACTTGTGAAATAATTTCCCGTCCATCGAAATTAATTATTGAAACATTCGAACCTGCTGGGCATTTAACAGAAATACTATTATTAGTTGGATTGGGATACACAGAGAACATCATTTCGGGCTTGCTGTCTTCATTTACTGCACTGTATAATGATGATTTCACGAAAATGGGATTAGAATAGAACCAAAGATCTCCAAATGCTTTAGCTCTTGTGTTACCAGTTATTCCACCATTGAGTGAATCTGCTAAAGGATTGCCTGCTCCATCTGTTTCTTTTGCAACATTTAAACCTAGATTTGTTCCTCTTAATCTGAAGTACATATTTGAGGTCAATGCTACCTGCATTGTCATTTCTTTCCAGCCATTTCCTTTGTCTGTCCATTTCTGGCTTGTAATATTTTTTGAATCTGTAACACCACCAACGGCATCAAATCTTGCTATTATTTTTGTTGTTGAAACTGAATCAACTTTGTACAAAGGGTCTGTGCTTGCGATTTTGTTTCCTAGTTTGCCGGCAATTAAATCAATATGATCAACTGAAGGATTATTATATGTGCTCCAAACATTATAATTTGTTGTTTGTGGATCATGAATTTTGATAGTTACGTTTACGGTTGAGCCTGTAACACTAGATGTTTGTCCAATTGTAGATGTTTCAATACTAAAATTTAAAGTATCGATCAGATCACCAAAAGCAACCCATGTGTTTCCAGAACGCAATCCGTCAACAATAGCTTGTGGGTTTTTAATATCGGTCACATAAGTATGGTTTTTCTGGTATTCACCGGGGAAGAAATCGCTTCCTGTTTTTTCGGTTGTGTCATGACAATCTGAATTAGAGAATAACCAAAAGTGTCTTCCTTCTGAAAGCATTGCATCCCATAAACCGCCAACTCTTGCTGAGAAGTAACCCGATCCGCCATAAGTTCCGCCACCTACTGATGTTGCTCCATAGCCGCCACGCTCTGTACCCATCTGATGTCCCGGCACACTTTCAAATCCGAAAGCAACATCAGGTGCTGCTTCATTGAAGTCTCTGAAATCACTGATAGCATATCCACCTTTTCCTGGTTGCTTTCTTTCAGGATGAGCAAGAACAGCCCAGCTTGTTGTCTTGTAATTTGTTTCTAACCATGTAAGACCTTCGAGAGCTTTAGCATGATTATTAACGAAATTTTTTCCTGTCCAGCCCTGTGCAATTCCGCCAACAGTATCTTTATCGCTAGCATCGAATCTAT
>CAIOZA010000090.1 GCA_903862655.1 uncultured Ignavibacteria bacterium | reverse complement strand
GCTGTCTGGATTTTGAAGTCTTTGTCGAATATTCGCTTATTTCGCCTATCCATTTTGATCTCCTTTCATTGCTAAATATTAAATTTAACAATTTTTCCTCTCTCTTCCTACTGTATCTAATACTGGGTCAAGATCAGAAAGATTATTTTGGTGGTTACCTTAGTGTTTCGCCTGATGATTCAAAGATAATTCTTGTTGGACAACTTAGGAGTATCCTAATGCATGCCCGATGGAATCCTACATCAGTAGATCAAGAACAAGATCCAACACCAATGATTGTTTATCCTAATCCGGGTACAGATTTCATAGAAATATCTTATCCCCCTCTTGAGAGGGGGTCACGGGGTGTGGGTATTAAACTATATAACATTTTCGGTCAGAACTGCGACCTGACCCCAACCCTCTCCACAAGTGGGGAGGGAGCTAGAATCGATGTCTCCGGCTTGCCTCCGGGCATTTATTTCGTGAGGATTGGGGACAGAGTGAGTAAGTTTGTGAAAATATAAAAGTAGTTAAATTAATATTACTTTTATTTATTCTTAAGGTCATCATAATCGGATAACCTTTTTTTTGCCAAAATAGCTAGTTATAATTCGCCAAGAATGAATGAATTGCATATTACTTGAACGAAAGACTATTGAATAGAAGCATATATACGTAAAATTGCTAGTTAATTTACTTTTCCACACGATTTTGTTCTTTTGATACTCAGGTATATTTTTGTAAAATATAAAATGTATGGGAGCTTATTAATATTAGACTAAAATATAAAATATTTCTTGAAACGAATAATAAATATAAATCAAGAGTGACTGTGCCTTCGCTCGAGTACTTTTATTATTATGTGGATAATATTCAGGAGATTTTAGATATTCAAATGTCGAACAAATCAAACACTCCTCCAATCGAATCAGAACAGCCGTTAAAATTTATTATCGTTGAAATTAGCGAGGATAGCCAACTGGCAGATATTTTTTAAATTCAAAATCATCTCTAAATGCTTAATTATAAATAATAAAACACCTCTGAACTTGTCTTAAACCTGATTATGAATTATATTTGTAATAAACTTAAAATCTTGAGTAATACTGTATATTAATCAAAGGTCTGCATTATGAATAATTTGGAAATAACTCCTCAAAATCTATATCGTTTGCCTTGGAATCTTGCTGATAATGCCATTTCTTGGTTAGAGCCTACCAGCAAGTGTAATCTATATTGCGATGGTTGCTATCGCGAAAACCGTAATGATTCACATAAATCTCTTGAAGATGTAAGAAAAGATCTCGAAGTCTTCAAAACTCTTCGCAAGACTGATTCTATATCAATAGCAGGGGGAGAACCTCTCATGCATCCTGAAATCCTTGAAATTGTGAAAATTGTCAAAGAAATGGGATGGAAACCTGTTATCAATACAAATGGTGAATTGCTGACTATGGAATTGTTAAGGAAATTGAAAGATGCAGGTGTTATCGGCTTCACTTTTCATGTTGATAGCGGGCAGGGTAGAGCGCATTGGAAAGGGAAGAATGAAATGGAGCTGAATGAACTCAGGCTTAAGCTTGCAACAATGCTTGCTGAGGTAGGGGGCATGACCTGCTCATTCAATCTTACCGTTTATCCCGAAAATATTGAATATGTTCCAAAACTCATCAAATGGGCACAGGATCACATAGATATAGTTCATGTGCTTGTGTTTATCATCTATCGGATTGCCGTCAGAAACAAAGATTATGATTACTTTGTGGGTAACGAAAAACTAACATTTGAAGAAATTGCTTACTCCGTTGATAAGGATGAAAGAAGAACTGATGTAACCTCACTCGAGGTTATTGAAGAAATCAGAAAAAGCGAACCTGATTTTATGCCTTGTGCTTTCCTCAATGGAACCTACAAACCTGATTCATTCAAATGGCTTTTGACGGGAAGAATGGGCAATAAACATCAGATATTTGGTTATGTTGGTCCCAGATTTATGGAATTGGTTCAAACTGTCAAACATTTATTCACCGATAAATATCTTGCTTATGCAGATAGTAAGCTTAATAGGCGTGGAAGATTATATTTCTGGCTGTCATTTATGGATAAAGGCATCTGGAATATCTGCAAAAGCTACTTTAAATCAATATTAACCAAACCACTTGCCTTCTTCAGTAAAGTTCATTATCAATCCATTATGATCATACAACCAATTGATGTATTGAAAAATGGTGAAATGAATATGTGCGATGGTTGCCCTGATATTTCGGTTTATAATGGTGAGTTGGTCTGGTCTTGCAGAATGGAAGAACTCTATAAATACGATCAATGGGCTAGAGTTGTTATTAAAGACAAACCAGAAGTACAGATTTAATATTTAATTTTCCATTTATGAATAAGTATTACAGGATCATTTAATGAAAACAGCTAAATTTATTTTCAATCTCTTTATCATCATATTCTTGATCTCAACAATATCCTACTCTCAAACAGTAGAGGAGATCATCAATAAAAGCTTAAAAGCCAGAGGTAATATTGATTCTCTAAGAAATATCACATCTGTACATTTCATTGGAAAAATTTCAACTGCAGGGCAGGACATAAAGATGGCATTTATTATGAAGTTGCCCGATAGAATCAGATTCCAGGTTGAAATGAATGGAAGGCAAGCTGTGACCTGCTTCAAGGGCGATTCAGGATGGATTTTCGACCCAAGTCAGAACGATGCCGAAGCTACTCATCCGAAACAATTGTCTAAGCCGGAAATAGCTCAGAAACTCCCATTGATAAAGTATTTGATGGTGTTTTTTGATGATTTGCTCCTCAATTATAAAGAGAAGAGCCTCAAATCTAGTAACCTGGGCATTGATACTATCAATGGTAAACCTATGTATAAACTTTTATTCCTGATGAAGGATGGTACTGTTGTCACTTATTTTGTGGATACCAAAAGCTATTTGGATACTTATCACAAAATTCTTTTCCCAGATTTAAACATTGTTTTTGAAGTCTTTTTGAGTAATTTTGCAACTGTTTCCGGGATAAGAATTCCTCTCACAATTGAATCAAAAGTTAAAGACCAGCAAATGACTAAAATAACAATTGAGACAATGAGGATTAACGAAGTTATTAAAGACGAATTCTTTGATATGCCCAAGTTTTGATGAAGTTGAATGAATGAAATTCTATTTTAAAAAAAATATATATATACTAAAATTGGAGATTTTATATGAAAATTGATGTTGTTATGCCCAAGATGGGTGAATCACTTCAAGAAGGTACTATCCTTAAATGGCTTAAAAAAGAAGGCGATCGCATCGAAAGAGACGAGATGATTGTCGAAATATCAACCGATAAGGTTGACACCGAAGTCCCTTCTCCCAGCGAAGGAGTTTTGTATAAGATTTTTGCTCAGGAAAATGAAACTATATTGGTTGGTCTTAAAATTGCTGAAATTGAAACCGATGTTAATTCAGCTCCTAACCCAATTTCAGAGCCAGAAATTAAAGCTGTTGCAATTCAACCTGAAACTATCAAGGAAGAAGTTACTATTACTCCTCCTGTTAAAGAAGTAGTTGAGACAACAGGCAATCTGGTTGATGTTGTTATGCCTAAGATGGGTGAATCTCTTCAGGAAGGCACAATCCTTAAATGGCTTAAAAAAGAAGGCGATAAGATTGAACGCGATGAAATGATTTTGGAAATTTCTACTGATAAAGTTGATACTGAAGTCCCATCACCCGTTAGTGGAACAATGTCTAAATTATTGTTTCAGGAGGGTGATACTATTGAAGTCGGTAAAGTGATTGCAAAAATCGCTACTGGATCAATTCAGATTTCTTCACCATCCAGTCCAAAAGCAGAAACATCTGTTCAAGAAAATATTCCAAAAATTGAAGAAGCAGTTCAAATCAATGAACCAACAGGGGATATACCCAGAACTGACGGTAATAGATTCTACTCTCCATTGGTGCGATCCATAGCTGAATCTGAACAAGTATCATTATCGGAACTTCAAAATGTTGAAGGAACCGGAGCTGACGGCAGATTGACTAAGAAAGATTTATTGAGCTATCTTTCTTCAAGAAGTACGAAAGTTTCTTCGGTTACATCTACACAAGTTGCTGTTCCAGCTCAAGAAACCAAATCAATTCCGCAACCTTCTCAGCCAACCGTCTCTGTCCCTGTGTCTGTCCAGGTTAACATTGGCCCTGATTCTGAAATCATTCCCATGGATAGAGTCAGAGTTCTGATTGCCGATCACATGGTCTATTCAAAACATACATCTGCTCATGTAACAAGTGTGATGGAATGCGATGTGACAGATATTGTTAAATTCAGAGAAAAGCACAAAGTTGAATTCGAAAAAAAGGAAGGATTTAAGCTTACTTACACACCTTTCTTTGCGAAAGCAATAGTTGACGCTGTTCGTAACTTCCCTAGAATTAACGTAAGCGTCGATGGTAAAAATATTATTCTCCACAAGAGAACTAATTTGAGTTTTGCTGCTGCCTTGCCCGATGGTAATTTAATTGTTCCCGTTATCAAAAACGCCGATTCGTTAAGCTTATCCGGACTGGCACGTGGCGTTTACGATCTTGCAACTCGCGCAAGAACCAAAAAACTTCAACCCGATGATATCCAGGGTGGTACAATAACACTAACCAATGTCGGTACCTTTGGTACTATGTTCGGCACTCCGGTCATTAATCAGCCACAATGTGCTATTGTTGGTGTAGGTGCCATTAAGAAAATGCCTGTCGTGCGTGAATTCAATGGTGAAGATGTTATAGTAATTCGTCACATGATGTACGTTTCTATTACTTATGACCACAGAGTAATTGATGGAATGCTTGCAGGTCAGGCGATTCAATCAATAGTTAAGGGATTAGAAAATATGAATGAAACTACATTGAGTTTATAAGCTGCTTGTTTAAGTATTCAAACACATTCGGTGAAATTGCCGGATGTGTTTTTTTTAAGTTTATTATCGCAAAAGTGCAAAAAATCTAATTTTGCCAATCTGAAGGAAGTGAAGAATTCATGTATTTGCATTGTCTTTCCTGCGCATGCAGGTATCTTCTAGCCTGTCATTCAGAGCGTAGCGAAGAATCCATGTATTTGTATTGTCATTTCGAACGTAGTGAGAAATCTCTGCCGTTCATTATTTCAGCTTCAACTCCATGAGTGGCACCGATTGGATTTTCTATTATATTAATGGAATCAGGTAAGTCATTAGTATTCACAAACCGTCCATAATGACTTTGTGTAGATAGTTCGGATTTTAAAATTATTTTTGACGCCCCCCATTGCCACCCTCTCAGCATAGATGTCTGCTTGAAATATGGATCGTCAGCAGATAAGTATTTTTGTTCCCCGTTCCAATTAAATAAATGCTGTGTTGGTTCAATTGTCTGACTGGAGACTGTGCATGCAAGTGAAAGTAATAATATAAATATTTTCTTTACCATTTGTTACCTCACTATCTCAAATTTTTGAGAATATACTTTATTACCACAAGCGACTTTGCAGATATATAAGCCAGATGCCAAGTCTGCTTTTAGAGTTATTCTGTTGTTTATTTGGTAGTTGCTAATTATTTCGCTTAATTTTGTGTTACCCAGTAAGTCTGTTATGTTAACCATTATATTTTCATTGAATTTTTCTCCTATCCATAAATATATTTGGTTGTTCTCTGAATTGACCCTAATATTCACAGTTTCTGTGCTAGGGTGTGAAACATCAGTCGTTATTTGTTTATATAAATATGCTGTGTCGCCTCCATACATAAAAATACTTTTGTTCTTAGTTGTAGATGTGATTCCATAGGAATAGGAATTATAAAGTCCGGCATTTTTAAAATCATTTAAATTTATTATTTCCAAATGATCATAACTCAGTGCTAGATGCGAAGTATCTGGGAGGAAATCAAATGTCATTGTTGATTTATTGGATGTATAAATTAACTTATTATCTTGAAAATTAAATAAGTGAACATTTCTATTACTATTTGTTAGACTAGCAATTAATTTATCATCTAGTGAGAATTTAATTTCATAATATCCATTAGCCGATACGCCAGTTTCAATATCCTCCAGCACAGCGACCTGTTTCCAAGTTCCAGTTTCCCACAATATCAAAATATCATGGTAATTTTTTGAGTATTGATCCTGATAAACTGAGCCTGTAACAAAATGTTTTCCATCATGAGAAACCGCTAAT
>CAIOZA010000089.1 GCA_903862655.1 uncultured Ignavibacteria bacterium | reverse complement strand
TATATCTCTAACGACACTTTCGATTTGATTTTTAGTTTCCATTTTTATTCATTACCTTTCGTTTTTTGGGTAACATTGTTTATGAAAACTATCTAACTACTTTTATGCCATTTTGGTATGGTTAATTCTGAAGGGGTACATGCAAAAGCATCATCTTGGCTAATAAGCAAAAAGCTATAAACTAAGGTAAAAACTAAATATTTCATTTCTTTTATCAAACTTTTGATTAATAATTATTCCTAAATCATTAAAACATTTCTTCGGTCTTATATTTGGTCATACATATTGTCAGAACACGGAAATATTCAATTGCAACTAAGCTGAATGACGTATCTAATGTGGTTTTAGTTGTTAAATAATCAAAAGCCCTTCGGAGTGGAAGGGCTTGGAGTTCAATTAAAATATAATTCGTTATAAAATCTATTTCGCTACAATCATCGCCTTTGTTTCAGTTATATTCCCTGTATTTAATCTATAAAAATAAACTCCATTGCTCAAATTCAATTCTTCGGAATTTATAGAAAAAAAATAGGATCCGGGCTCCTGATATCGGTCAACAATAGTTGCTATTTGATTTCCAAAAGTATCAAATAACTTAATAGAGACATTATCGGGTGTGGAAACGTTATATTTTATTGTTGATATATTGCTAAATGGATTTGGATAGTTTTGTTCAAGTGCATTGCCTGAAATTATGGAATTATCATTAACATCTGTTTGTGAATCAATTACTAAGAATTGTCCCATCATTCCTCCATCTTCATGATTTCCAAAATGGCAATGATACATGAAAGGATGAGTAGAATCTGCATAATCTTCAAACTTGGTAACAAATGTAGCTGATTGAGAAATTGGCAAATATAAAACATCCTTCCAGCCCGATTCATAATCTTCAACCTTACCGGAACTTCTTGAAACTATTTTAAATTGAACATCGTGAATATGGAAAGCATGGCCAAATATATTATTATTCGTTATTGTCCATTGTTCAACAGTATTTAGACTTACTTTTTGATTAATTTTCATCATATCGAATACAGAATTATCGAAAGAAAATGGTACATTCGGCTGACCTCCTGTAACATTTATCGTTCTACTATTTGTAGCATCATTAGCCGTCCAATATGTGTTATTTGCTAATTTGGAAGGAAGCGATGTAATTGCATTTAAGGTAGTTGCTTTAATGTTAATATGCAATAAAACAAAATCCTTGTTATTCAATAAACTTCCGAATTGTCCGCTTTGTGCCGGCTCACCACCTGGAAATCCAAAAGTCTGATTAGCATTATAGGCTTTAAGGTCAATACTTGAACCGATGTTATCTTTAGAAAGATCGACTAATATTTCTATTCTTTCGCCAACCATCAATTTAACTCTAGTTACTGAAACGGGAGCATTTAATAATCCTCCATCATTGCCGATCACATAAAAGGTTCTGTTATCGCTGAAACCCAAATTATATCCGCGTTCAACTTCGGCATTCAATATTCTTAATCTTATAAATTGTTGGGGCAAATTGATTTGAGCATTTGAAGTACCATTTGCTAATTGATAATCACCGTAAACTCCTGAAGTTATATCTAACTCATTATTTGAAGAATATTTTCTGCTTGTGAATGCAACGGGAATATCATCAACTCCGTAAGTTCTTGGTAAGGCTAAGGCTGACTCCAATGGATCTCTGATAATGATAAACCCACCAATTCCTCTTGCAACATGCTCCATTGTCATCATGTGCAAATGAGGATGATACCAGAATGTGGAAGCATTATTGGTTACTTTCCATGTTGGCTGCCACGATGTTCCCGGTGGTATCGTCTGATGAGGGCCACCATCCATAACGGCCGGCAAATGCAAACCATGCCAGTGTAAAGTTGTTGTGTCCATTAGGTTATTTTGTACATTCATATGAACAACATCACCTTTATTCATAAATAAAGTTGGGCCCCAAAATTGTGAGTTATTTACGGCAGAGGTATTAGTTTTATTCCCGGGTCTCAATTGAGCAGTAGTATCCTTAATTATAAGATTGAAATTTGTACCTGATAATGTATCTGGTATCCATAAATCATTATATTGGGCAAAGATACATTCTGAAAGAATTGGAAATAATGCTATAAAGAAAAAAGCTATGTATTTTGACTGAGTCACTTTTTCTCCGATATTAAAATTATTAAACACTATTTATTTTATATTAGCTTAACACCCTATTGAAAACAGGGTGTTAAAATTGCATATTTATTTACTAAGTATCATTGTTCTGGTTTCAGTTATATTCCCTGCATTTAATCTATAGAAGTAAACACCATTGATTAAATTTAGTTCTTCTGAATTTATAGAAACATTATGATATCCTTCTTGCTGGAATTGATTTACTAAAGTTGCTATTTCATTACCCATAGCATCGAATAGCTTAATAGAAATAATGCCTGGTGCAGAAATATAATAATTAAAAGTAGTTATTACGCTAAAAGGATTAGGATAGTTTTGTTCAAGCCCAAAATTGTATTTTGGTTTTGGTCTGTCATTTACACCGGTTGAGGCATCTGCATCTCTAACCAAACGAACAAAATTGTTTATTCTGATTACATCGCCCTGAGGTCCACGGCCAGTCGGAAAATCAGCAGGATTTCCCCATTTTGGGTCACTTCTTTGTGCTCCTGCTCCGTGCACATCTGTAAAAGTTCTATTGCCGGAATTTGGAGGAAACTCCATAAATCCAAAAGCCTGACCAAAACATACATACATCGCTGCACCACCCTGACCACCTGCGCTTGCATGAGTAGTAGATGACCAATAAAAGGGATAATTGGTGTTGCCTTCTTCAACCGTTATCTTTGTACATTCGAAAAGCGAGTCAATTGCCGCAGAATTTGAAGTTGTAGGCGATTTTGTGTAATCTATAATGCTTTGGAGTTCTTTGACATTCGGCATTCTCCAGTCATTATAGCCTAAATATGAAGATGCGTTTTGTTGAGCAACCCACGCAAGAGCATTTTCCCAGTTCATTCCAATTCTACTATCAGATTGAGACCACATAAGGTTAGTAGCCTTATCGGTAATTGTACCATTTTTATTGTCAATAAAAACATTGATTCCATAATTCTTGTAACCCCGAACGTATTTTACATAATATTTCATCTGTTGACCACCTGGTCCAAGAAGTCCGTAGCCCTTAATCCTGCCATCGGCAAAATTAACCCCAAACATTGCAGTCATTGTCTCAAATACTTTCCCCACATAAATTGTAGATGTGGCATATTGAGCATCAATTTGCCTTTCTCCGTTAACAGTATCGCCAAATGCGAAAGGGAAATATTTGGTATCGATGAAAGGAATTGATTGTGGCGATGACGGTCCGCTAGGATCAGTGCCATTTGCTAAAAATAAAGAATATAACTCTTTTATTGTTGGAAGCCTCCAATCATTATAGCCTGCTAATTTGAATGTATCTGCGGCGGAGAGAGCATCGCTATAAGTTTTTTTATCGAAACTGTTAATGATCCCATCATTATTGAATTCGGGTGATTTTTGCCACATCAAGCCAGTCACGTTATCGGTTATTGTGCCATTGCCGTTATCTGTATAACTTGCTTTGTTGCTCGTAAACTGAGCATCCTGTCCATAAAAGGGAGAACCTTTCTGTGGAGCGGATATAACTTTAATAGTGTCATAGCAATTGTTTTGGCCTGTTCCAACAATCTTATACGCAAATGTTGAATCCGGTATTATTTCCTCGATTTTTACTAATAATTCATCTGACCATCCACTTTCAGAATTTTTAATATCTTTAGCTTTTACTTTTATTTTATAATCTCCAGCTGATTTCCATATATGTTTTCCAATAAATTCTTTACCTGAAGCTGAAAAAGAACTCCAGCCGGAATTTGTTCCATCCGCCCAATCGAAGAAATAAGCAATAGAATCCCCATCAATATCAGTTGTTGAAGTCCTATATTGATATTCATTATTAATGTCACCCTTTATGCTTCCGTCAGGAGTTGATGGAATTGCCGGAGGATTATTTGAACTTGTGCTGACTTTTAATAATAATTCATCCGACCATCCACTTTCAGAATTTTTAATATCTTTAGCTTTTACTTTTATTTTATAATCTCCAGTTGATTTCCAGGTATGTTTTCCAATAACTTCTTTACCTGAAGCTGAAAAAGAACTCCAGCCGGAATTTGTTCCATCTGCCCAATCAAAGAAATAAGCAATAGAATCACCATCAATATCAGTTGTCGAAGTCTTATATTGATATTCATTATTAATATCACCCTTTATGCTTCCGTCTGGAGTTGATGGTATTTCGGGAGCTTTATTTGACGCAGTAATATTCCTTACCAACCGTACATAATTCAAAATTCGAATAGCATCACCTTGAGGACCCCTTCCATTCGGGAAATCACTTGCATTCCCAACTTTAGGGTCGCTACGTTGACAACCTGCCCCATGAACGTCAGACCAACCCCCGAACTCAGGCATATAGCCCATTCCACGACCGAAACAGATATATGCAGCTGAGCGACCACCGCCCATCATCGATATATGTGATGTATTACTCCAATAACAAGGATAATCATCTATATTTGCTTCATTTTTAATTTTGGTGCAATTAAACACTGGGTCTATTGCCGGTGAATTGGTCGCCTTGGGTGAGCGGGTATAATCTACAATGCTTTGTAATTCTTTTGTATTTGGTAAACGCCAATCGCTATAACCTGCAAATTGGAAATTTTCGGCAAAGCTCAACGCATTTTCCCAATTTAAAGCTTTTGCATTATCGTTTTGCATCCACATTAGTCCCGTGGCATTGTCACTGATTGTACCATTAGAATTATCAATTAATTTATTCTTGCCATATTCAGTATTTCCTCTGACATATCGAATATAAAAATAGTTAGTGGTCAACTTCCCTGGAAAAATAATTGGATAACCTTTAATGCGCCCATCAGCAAAGTTAACACCAAAGACTGCATCAACAGCTTCTCCGCAGGTTTTACTAACACTTCTTGTAGAAGAAACAAAATTACCATCAATTATTCTTTCACCTGCAGATAAATCTCCATAACCAAATTTAAAATAAGTAGTATCAATAAAAGGATTTAAGCCAGAGCTTGAAGTTGATTGAGGATCCGGGTCAAGTCCAGTAAATAATATTAGAGAATAAAGCTCCTTTATTGTTGGTAATCTCCAATCATTATATCCTCCTAATCTGAATTTTGATGCTCCGGCAAGAGCTTCTGAATATGAAAGCTTATCTGAGTAATTTATAACTCCATCGCCATTTTTATCAGGGCTTTTTTGCCACATTAGGCCGGTTAAATTGTCCGTTACCGTGCCATCGCCATTGTTGGAGTAAGACGGAACGTTTCCTGGGTAATTGGAATTTTGACCGTAATACGGCTGTCCTGGAACAGGTTTACTTATTATTCGGGTTGAATCATAAGAGATTGTTTGATTAGTACCGACAATAGGATAATTAATGGTTTGACTAAATCCAATAAAGTTTATCAATGTTAGCATGCAAATTGTTATAATAACGTTGATCGCGATTGTTTTTTTTAATAATATCTTCATATCTGTAATTCTTTTTAATAGTTTATTTAATATTTCTTACCAATCGAACATAGTTTAATCCACCTACTTCTCCTGCGCCTGTTCCTAACGTCTTCCTATCAAAACGCACAGCGCCGGCACCATGCAGATCTTCGCCGCTTCCATTATCTGCCAGTCCAAAAGCCACATGCCATGCGTAAGCATACGTA
>CAIOZA010000088.1 GCA_903862655.1 uncultured Ignavibacteria bacterium | reverse complement strand
GCATTAACAACTACTATTGCATCGGGAGTTGTAAATGCGGGTAATTATAGTTGGAGTATTCCTTCAGGGTTGACAGCAGGGGCAGACTATAAGATCCGAGTTGCTAGTGCATCTAACACGAGTATTTATGATGAAAGTAATAATTTATTTACACTTAATACTGGCGATGGCAGTTCATGGGCATTAGCTATAACTTTATTTTTAGGCACTAGCTACAGTGATATTATTAATAGTTTTACAACTCGAAATTACAAAATATATGCGAGCGCTGGGACATCATATACCGTGACAGCATCGGTATTATCTGGAGGAGGATTAGGTTTCTCTGTTTTTAGTCCAGCAGGGGGAACTGCAATAGCAATTGGTTCAGGAACACCGCAAACTGCAAAGTTTACTGCTTCCACATCGAATTACTATTACATAACCGTAACTGCAACTACTGCGTCATACAACATTATTGTCAGGTGATATTTGCAGATCAATTAATAAGTCAAATGTGAAATCACCAACTGGATATCATGAAATCGAAATATGTGTAGTTATTTTGGGATGTTAAATGCACTGGTAAATATTTATGAATTGTAAATACTTGAAACATTTTTGAAATAAATATAAAGAAAGCCAAAAATTATTGACCAGTTTTGTTATCATTACAAAGATATATCGCGGTAGAAGAAACGTTTAATAACTTAATTCACAATTCACGCGCAGAATAAATAATTAAGATTATTTTCATTTCAATAAATTGTATTTGAGATTTTACTAAATACTTTCAACTTAACTTTGTCTCAAATGTATTGACAAGTTCCGGTTATATTATTTAATAGGACTAATATATCACTATGATAAAATATATAATATTTATTTTCATTTGCATAAATGTTGTTGCCCAAATCAAACCGTCCGTTCAATGCGTTGGCGGCGATAACGTCCCAATTATCAAACAACAAATACAAGTGACGCTCGAAACAATATTGCTCGAGATGAATCGGATAAAAAAAGGAAACGGTAGCATCGAAGCGCTAAAAACATTGTTTGTTGGAGATGCATTTGAAGTTTTTAATAAATTCGCCATAGGAAATGGTGCATATACTGCTCGAAGAATATATAATCCGCTTTTGATTGAACGTAATAATCGGGAAACGTATGACGTGAGAAGTATTTCAGTGAATGTAACAATGGGTGAAACTGAGGGAAGCAATATGCAAGACCTTATCTTTTCTTTTAATAAAGAAGGTAAAGTATCTTCGCTTCGTGCAGTTCTTCCAAACTACGATTACAACTCCGTAATATCTGCCGGACTCAATGAACGGGATTCAGTTCTTCGCGGAATCATTCTGGATTTTATGGAACAACTGAGAATGGCATATAACACCAAAGATATGAACTTTCTTGAAAAAGTGTATTCGGATAATGCTTTGATTATTGTGGGCACCGTAATAAAAGAAGAACCCAATAGTCCAGATCTTTTGAAAACATCATACTTATCTCAGTCTAAGATTAAACTTGTTCAACAATCAAAAAGAGAATATTTGGATGGCTTAACAAATAAAGCATTTAAAGGAAAATCGTTTGTTAAAGTAAATTTCTCTAAGTTCACTATAATGCAGCATGAGAAGATTGCCGATATTTATGGTATTTCGTGTGAACAGGAATGGAAATCTGGAACGTACAGCGATCGGGGATATCTTTTTCTCATGATTGATTTTAAAGATAAAAAAGATTCAAAGATTCATGTTCGTGTCTGGCAACCGGGTCCATTTGTTGAAGATGGTTCGTATGTTGGATTGTATGATTTTAGGTTTTAATTAGTTGAAATGAATATTTGGTTTTGCTACGACATTTTAAATAAACGAATCGACTTATGAAGAGACTAAGATTAATTATTTTTTCTGTAATCACCCTGCCAGTTCTTGTATTATCCCAGATTAACCGCCAAATGAAATTGGAATCTATCGAAGAAGATCAGAGTTGGGTCAATCGTGAAAAAGATAAAGTGCAATTGGAAGTACGTACACAAGTCCCCGATCTTTCTTTTGACGGAAACAGGCAAGTAAAGGTAGAACAGATTAATAACAGTGTCTACCGGGTTACATTTAACGCTGGTACGATTGTTCTACAATTATTTGCAAAAGAGTATGAACAGCTCGACCTTCCACCACGTAATTATAAAGCCGGAAGCTCGTATGTAATGAAAATTAAGGCGGTAGATTATGGTGTGAATTTAACAGAATCTTTATTTGATGTTACATTTACTGCTAATGAAGATCAACTATATGTTTCGTATAACGATAAAGCACCTCTCCAATCACGAAAGAAAATTATTTCATATAAATTGCCAAAAGGAGAATATTCTTTCCTATTCCAGAAAGAAGGTTTTGCCGATGAGATACAAAAAATAAATGTTGATGGTAACAAACAGAATGTGGTTTCGATGAAAAAAGGGTTATCAGGAACAAAAAATTTTCTTCTCCCCGGCGTAGTTACTATATCCTCAAATCCACCCAATGCAGAATTATTGATCGATGGGCAAAAGATAGGTGTGACACCATACGATGGTGAATTAACTGCAGGTAAGCACCAATTGGAATTACGCAAACCATTGTATTATCCTAATATATCGCAGTTTGATCTTAAAGAAGCTGAGACACAGGATTTAAATATTCAACTAAAAGAACGTTTTGGATATTTAAATGTTACCGATCAACCTGAGGGAACAACTATATATTTAGGAAATAAAAAAATAGGCACGGCCCCGATACAAAAGTATCAAATACAAAGTGGTCATTATGAATTATTGCTCACCAATGAATATTACCATGACTCAACTGTTGTTATTCAAATAATTGATGGAAAAGAAAGTAACATTACAACTCAAATACGTCCCGCATTTGGTAGTTTAAGCATCACAACGCAACCGGAAGATGACGCTACTGTTGCAATCGATGGAAATATGGTTGGTAAAACACCATACAATAATAAAAAATTAACATCGGGTAAATATCTTATTCATATCTCTAAACCCCTTTTTGCTGATGTTGAGGAAGAAATTATTATACAAGATAATAAAGAGTTAAATAGAACGATCATCCTCCCTACAAATTATGGGACACTTACAGTAAGTGCCCCAGAGTGTTCGATATTGCTTAATGAAAAAGGTATTGGTAAAGATAAATTGTTTACTCGTTTGGCTCCAGGACGATACACAGTTAAAGCAGATCGTGGGAAAACATATATCTCAGAAGAAAAACAAATTTTCATCCGAAATTCCGAAAGTGAATTGTTAACATTCGATTTAAAACCACGAATGGGTGCAGCCAGTGTTTTTGTTCAGCCGGCAAATGCAAATAAAGCCTCTATTTATGTTAACGATGAATTAAGAGGGAATGCGCCGCTTGTATTACAACTAATGATCGGTGAATATACTATTACGGCGAAAGCCAATAATTATCTTGATTTACAACAACAGATTTCAATTAAAGAAAATGAGAAAATACGAATCGATCTTCAAATGTTTACCTATGAAGGTTCGTTAGAGCAAAAAAGAAAAACATGGACGAATGTTAAATGGTATAGTTTAGTAGCAACATCGCTAGCAGGCGGCGCGGCATACTATTTTAATACACAAAAAAATAGTAATTACGATAAATACAAAACAGCTACTTCCAGCGCAGATGCCGCAACATACCGGACTGGTATTACAAAAAATAACACATATGTTACAATATCTCTCTCCGTAGTAGCAGTTAGTGTGATTGGATCTCTGACAGGTTTAATTGGTGAACTAAGTTATTAAAAATTAGAGAACAGTATGAAAAAAATATTACTCTATTTATTTGTTATCATTACATCATTATTTTTTAGTTGTGAGAACCCAGTACTCGATAATCCAGTTGATACACAAGTTACAGTGACACTTAAAGCACCTACCGAAGTAACCGCAACATTCATAACAGATACAACAATTGTCATTACATGGACGAACAATGAAACGGATAAGAATATTCTCGACAAATTGACCTTTGATGTCGAAATATTCGACAATGGTAAAACTATAAATTATTTCAAAAACGTGCCCGGTTCGACTAACAGTGATACATTGATATCACAGTTTAAAATGGATTCTATTTTAACAATAAAAATATCGAGCAGATTATCTGATAAAAGTGGTCCATCATCAACTCCGATTCAAACAGTTCTTTCATTTCCCTCACCGAGCAACCTTTCATTATCTTTCAGCGCAGACACCGTTGCGACGGTGATATGGAAAGACAACAGCACCTTTGAGACAGGCTTTGAGATCGAGAGAAGTGAGGACGGAACGAACTTTGCGAAAGTAGGAACAGCATCAGCGAATGCAATCACAGCAAATGTTGGATATGCATATCAATTGGGAAAAACATATTCGTTCAGGGTGAGAGCAATCAGCAAATACAATCAGAGCAGTTACACACAAACGGTTCAACAGTCGTTCTCGTTCCCAGCACCGAGTAATCTTGCAGCATCAATTGATAATGAAGACCGAGCGACATTATCATGGACTGATAACACGACATTCGAGACAGGATTTGAAATTGGCTTGAGTGCAGATGGAATCAATTTCACGAAAGTGAAGACAACAGAATCTGGTGTTACAACAGCAACAGTTGACACGAACTATTTGACATCGCAGAATTATATATTCAGAGTCCGAGCGATCAGTAAAAACAATGTAAGTTCATATTCCGATACGGCGAAGAGATCACTGTCATTCCCAACACCAACAAACCTAGCAGCATCATTCAGTGCAGACACCGTTGCAACAGTCAGCTGGAAGGA
Organism: uncultured Ignavibacteria bacterium; assembly: GCA_903862655.1. Classification (GTDB taxonomy): domain Bacteria; phylum Bacteroidota; class Ignavibacteria; order Kapaibacteriales; family UBA2268; genus CAIOZA01. The sequence goes on along the minus strand of CAIOZA010000088.1, from coordinate 352 downwards.
CAACAGCAGTTTTGAGACCGGCTTTGAGATAGAACGGAGTGAGGATGGAACAAATTACACGAAAGTAGCAACGTCAGTAGCAAATGCAACAACAGCAAATGTTGGTTTTGCATATCAATTAGGGAAGACGTATTCGTTCAGGGTGAGAGCAATCAGTAAATATAATCAGAGTGATTTTTCACAACATATTTCGAATGCTATCACCCTAGAAGTAACCAGCCCGAACGGTGGAGAGAGTTGGATAATAGGGACGACGCAATCGATTACATGGACAAGTTCAAACATAAGTGGAACAGTAAATATTTATTTGTATAAAGCGGGAGCATTAACAACTACTATTGCATCGGGAGTT
>CAIOZA010000087.1 GCA_903862655.1 uncultured Ignavibacteria bacterium | reverse complement strand
TTTAAATATTTTATAAATTAAGTAAATTTACAGAACAAAAAAAATCGTTACACAACATCGAAATTGTGCTTTTTACTATCACTCTAAAATTATTTTTATTGCAAATCAGAGCACCATGGAGACTTAATTGATGCCTATTCTATAATTTTATCTATGAACGGCGAATATATGCAAATAAAAATGGTATCAAAAATAATAATAGTGAGGTTATTCAATTTTTTGCATAACCTGAAATCTGATTAAAGTAAGATTTAAATTTTCTACCATTCTATGCTAATGTTAAGTGCACTTTAAATTCAATTTGTCTAATATCAAGTAAATTAATTATCTTTACATCAAGTTCGGTAATTTATCCATTTCTTTACGTTTTTCTTCTGTAACGAATTTTACATATACTTGTGTCGCTTTGATATTCGCATGTCCAAGAAACTTTGAGACTTGATAGATACCAATGCCATTGTTTAGGCAACGGACAGCGAATGTATGCCTCGAGCAGTGGTAATGTATTGATTTTTCTATTTTTGCTTCTTTCAAAAACTTAGAAAGCGAATATTGCATTCCTGGAATGCTTTTAAAGTGAAAAACTTTATCAGAATCAGGGTGACGTTTTCTTTGTTCATTAATAATCTTTAAGGCATCTGCGTTCAATGGTAAATATTCTTCTTTATCAGTTTTCTTTTGTCTGAATTTCAACATGTTGTCTCTGATCCTATCAAAAGTAAGAGCGAACATATCAGACCGTCTTAAACCAGTAAAACATGAAAATAAAAAGGCATTTTTAATCTCAATCAATTTAGTTTGAGTTTTGATAACCTTTTGTAAATCCTTTTCGTCAAGAAATTCAATATCAGAATCTACAGATTTTATCCTTACATCTTTCATTGGATTTTCTTTGATTATTTTATCCCGTATAGCTTTGTTCAAAACTGCTCGGGTAATAACCAAATATCCTGCGGCAGTATTAACACCAACCTCTTTCATAATGTACTCTTTAAACTGCTCAAAAACCTTGTAGTTCAACTCACTGAACCTCACTGGTCTTTCATTAAAGAAAATTTTAAGATGTCTGTATGCGCCCTGATATTGTGGTCTCTGGTTCTTTTTCTGAATGTCATCGTAGTAAGCCATAAAATCAGAATCTTTTGATTCAAATGATAAAGAGAGTTTATCAGGATTATCTTTTATTTCTCGTTCTTTTATATTTCTGAAATTACGAATATGATCAATCAGTTCAATATCATCTTGGATTGACTCTGGTTTGCCAATTAATTTCTGTGCATTCGAAAAAAAGTAATAATCGTGTTTACCATTTCTAAAATAATCAAGATAAACAGTGTAGGCATACTTATTTTTCCTAACACGGATATTTATTCGTTTCTCCTTATTTTCTTCACGAATCTTTTTGAGTAAATCTTCAAATCTTTTATTTTCTGTTTTCATGACAGTTGAATAAGCTGAAAGTGTTTCATATGAATAATTTCTAAATCTGACTAATAACTTTAATAGAATTTTCTTTTAAAAAATATTAAAATTTTTCTACTCTTAAAAATACTAATAATTCTATAAAAACGATAATGATAATCTAGGAAAAAGTTATTAATTTACTTTTTTATTTTTATTGAATTGTAATTAATCCAAATCTGGATTTGATCAATATTTAAAAAACACATAAATTTGTGTTAGATAACTCCATTAGATATGTATCGGCTGGAATCTAAAATATTTACTAACAAAAAAGTACATATTTTTAAAAGGAAATAAATAAAGTCACTTTAAAAACGAGTATCAAAATAGTCTCAATTATAGTATAAAAATATATAAAAATAAGTAAATATTACTTTGAAAGAACTAATTAGAAACTAAGATTCAGACTAGTTTTTCTATATATGTCTATACTTTTGTACTATACGTAATGAATAGTAAAAAATTACAAAAAATAAATAAAGGTTAAAATGTATAAAATTCTTTTTTTCATATTGTCTGTTTGCATCTTCTTGAATATTTCAGGTACTGCTCATGCTCAAAGCGGGAACAATACTGTTATACTTCTTCAGGGCAAGATCACTGACCAATCCGGTCAAACGGTAACAACAACTGTCAGTTTTCGTGATGCGAACGGAAGAAAAACTTCGACCAAAACTAACTCGAAGGATGGCACCTATCAGCAGATTCTGACTCCAGGTATGTCTTATTCCGTATTGTTCAAAGATTACATGGTGCTGGGCGAAGATTATATGTTCACTCTTCCAGCTGTGAAAGAATACACAGAAATGACACAGAATTTCAAAGTAAAAAAAATTGAAACTGGTCTTGACCTTATGAAATTCAATGCTTTCAATTCAAATCAGTCTGAATTGACTGGTATGTACAAACCGTTCTTTGAAGATTTGAAGGACTTTCTGAACAACAACATCAAAGCCAGTGTAATCATCACTATTCATGCTCATGATTCACAATTTAAAGAGACAACTAAGAATATTCAGGTTGCCGATAAAAAAGGTAAGATTAAGACTAAGAAAGAAAAAGTTACCGGACAACAACAAATTGATCAGCTAGTAAACGATAGAATTGATGTGATCAAATCTTATTTTAAATCGATCTCTTTACCCGAAAAGAAAATTACTTTTGAGAAAGATTTGGCTTCTGACAATACAAAATCAGTCAAAGCAAAGCCAGCGAAGGATAAAAAGAAAGCTGGAAAAGAGAAACCGATTGAATCTCCAAAATCAAACAGTACATTTAATGTTTTTGTTAAAGTAGGCAAAATAGCAAACCTATAATTATTCTTACAACAATAGTGTGTGCTCCAACTGCATGTGGAACACACACTATTTTCCAATTTTTCATTTAATCACATTAGCAGTACAAATTATTTTTAAGACAATTTTTCATCCTTTTTTGTAACTTTTGCATTTTAGATTGTTTAATACTATTTTGTATTGTATAATTTAAAGAATCTGGAGAAGTTAATGATGAAAAATCTACTTGTATTAATCGTTCTTTTCATGCTTGGTGCTACTGCCTTAATTTCTCAGGATCTGACACCACTAACTCCACAGCCGCGCTGTGCATACATACGCGGTCAGTATAGTGCAGTCTTCTCTCTCAACGGTGCATCTATATTTCTTGACGTAAATTCCCCGGCTTTTAAGTCAGCTTCTATATTTAACGAAGAAATGCGCAAAGCAGGAATGGATACACTTAAAATAGTGCTATTCGGGGAGGCTGATTCTGTTCATCAAGGTGTAGTTCTTACAATTGCCGGCAAACAGGCAAACAGGTTGCTTGACATGATTCCCGATCAGAAGATTCAGATATCGGATACATTCCCAGGTCCTGAGGGATATATAATCGATGTTATGCCGATCAGAACGATCATCACAGGAAGCGACGAAGCAGGTTTGTTCTATGGCATCACTACATTCTTCCAGATGGTAAACAAGCTAAACATGAAGAATTACCTTCGTGCCTGCCGTGTTGTGGATGCTCCGGAGTTTCCGATTAGATGGTACTATTACCCGACAAATTTTCTGGTGGGCAACAACACAACAATTCTGAAAACTATGGTAGACAGAGCCTCTGCGAACAAACTCAACGGTGCTTTTATACCTGATTACAAGTATGACTTTATCTCTCAACAGCCACAGAGATACAGGGATTCTCTCGTTTCAGCCAGGAAATATCTTAATTCGAAATACATGAAATTTGTTCCGGGATGTATGTCATTCGGTTATTCAAACGGACTTCTGTATTGGGATCCGAATCTGGCATCGGGTTTACCAGTTCAGGGACAGAAATTTGTGATACAGGGCGATACGGCAAAGATTGTCCCAAGTTCGAATGTAACGCTGAGCAATCCGGGTTTTGAGACACATAACGGCAATAATTTCCCCGGATTCGGATTTATTGATCAGCCCGGAGTAATGAGTTTCGCAGATACTCAAGAAAAACATTCTGGCAATGTGTCAATCCGATTCAGCGGTTTTGAGCAAATCGGCGGATACATGAATGCCAGAGTCAGCTCCAGATTCAAGGTTAAACCTTATACTCAGTTCCATGCATCAGCCTGGGTTAAGACAGAAAATCTTAAATTCTCATCACAATTTCAAATTACTGCTATTGGCAATAAAGGCAGAGGACTCTGCTATCAAAATGTAAATGTGCCTTCAACAACTACAGGCTGGCAGAAGTTTGATGTAACTTTCAATTCGCTCGATGCCGACACAATGAATGTTTATTGGGGCGTTTGGGGACCAACAGCAGGCAAATTCTGGTTCGATGATCTTGTGCTTGAGGAAGTTGCTTTCGTCAATCTGATACGCAGGGAAGGAGCTCCATTAAGTGTTGATAATCCCCTGCTTGATCTTGTAATAATGGAAGCCATAGATTATGACTCCTTAGTTGATAAAAAGATGGGATACGTTAATCCCTGGCCCGGTGACTACGACAGCTGGCACCAACCCCCTACCTTCAGAATCAAAAAGACAGGGTCGATTAAGAACGGTGATACTTTGTTCATGTCATATTACCACGCAGTTGTTGTATATGATGGACAAGTGATGGTAACCATGAGCGATCAGAAAGTATATGATATAATCGAACGCGAGCTGAAGCTGCTGGATAGTCTTGCTCAGCCTGATATATACTTCATGAATCACGATGAGATACGAACCATGAACTGGGACGCAGGCGATCAGTCACGAGGACTTACACCTGGTCAGATACTGGGAGATAATGTCAATAAATGTACTGACATTATCAAGAGAATCAATCCCAAAGCCGATGTATGGACATGGACAGATATGTTCGATCCGTACCATAATGCAGTTCCCGGAGTGAAGAACTATTATCTCGTTAATGGCGATTTGGGCGGTGTTGCTGATTTAATCCCGAATACACTCGGTATGGTCAGCTGGAACTTCGGTAAAGCTAAGCAGAGTTTGGGTTATTTTTCGGACAGGGGTTTCAGACAAATGACTGCACCTTTCTATGATCAGGATCAGAATGCAATCCGAATATCGAAAGAGTCTTCTCAGGGCGTACCAAATTTCCTCGGAATGCTCTACACAACCTGGGGAGCCAACTATAACTATCTCGAACATCACGCCCGCTATTGCTGGAATCATGCACCATATATCTATCATCAGCCGCCAGATCCTTCAATTAAACCTATTGGAACAATAAAAATCTCAGGAGAGATTGCCGGAGATACTTATGATGCCGGATGGAAGGCTGATACAGTCGCTTTATTCTGGAGGATTGATCCAACTGATCCGTTCAGCGTTGAATATACCACAGTCGATAATGGAACAATTAATTTCGATCTGAAAGTACCATTAGATGCAGAATATCTGCAGTACTACATCGAAGCTCACGACAACCGTGGTTGGGTAACGAAAGTACCATACGGAAAAGGTCAATACTATGAAATGGGAGCGATCAAAACCGGAGTTGATGAAGATTTAGCGGAAAATATCATTATATCTCCGAATCCTGTAGTTAATCAATTGAAAGTGGAGATTAAAGGTGAAATTAAGCCTATAAGCTTCGATATAATTGATTTGACAGGAAATGTATTAGTTCGCGAAATATTAAATTCCGGAAAATCAGATCAAAGCTCACATTTAATAAATGTGGAAAAATTATTACCCGGTATGTACTTTATTTCGATTAAGTTAGTCAATAATCAAATATATAAATCTTTTATTAAGTTATAAACTTATAGTTTGAGGAACAATCAATGAAAACTCTTTTGACATCTCTGGTTATACTACTTCTTACAATGGTGAGTTGCAAAGAAAATCCTGTTGAAAGGACAAGTTCTCATTATTTCCCATTAGAAATTGGCAATGAATGGATTTATGAGTTTTTTGGAGATACTACTGAAACACTAAATCAAACAGTTACCGGAACAATGATAATCAATAAATTGAATTATTATATTCTAGTATCTTCAAATTACAATGGAACAAATATAGTTGGCAAAGTAGATACTTTTTATATTAGAAATGCTGACGGAATGAAGTTCTACGAATATCGTCCATCCGGTGAAACTCTTTACTTGGATTTTTCTGACAATATAACCGATTCAGTTTATATCCATACATATAAGACTGAAGATTTGGCATTTTTTGATCTAAAGATTGGTAGATTTTCTAACTGTAAACTTGTTGAGGATTTTGCCTTTGCAAGGGATGGAGGGTCTTCACGAATCTATGCCAAAGGAGTTGGCTTAATCAGAATAGGTTGGTTCAGAGGCGAATTACAACTGAAATCAGCAAAAATTAATGGTAAAAAGTATTAATAAAATAAATAGAATTATGAGGAATGTTAAAGTAATTTTCTTAATTTTAACATTAAATTAAGATGATAAAACATGGAACTAATAGAAAAATACAGACAAATACTAGAAGAATTCTGCAGGAAAAATCACATCGCCAAACTGGCACTGTTTGGATCTGCTTTGCGTAATGATTTTAATCCTGAAAGCAGTGATATTGATTTTCTTGTTGAATTTCAGCCTGAAAATATGCCCAGTTTATTCGGTGTCGCAAGAATGGAAAATGAGTTATGCGAGTTACTGGGTCATAAAATTGATCTCAGAACCAAACAGGACATAAATATTCTTATAAGAGACAGGGTAGTTAACAATTCACAAACAGTATTTTCTATTGCTTGTTAATAAGAAATTTTAATAAATTATTAATTCGTAATTTTTAATTCTTAATTAATTTTATGACTAAGTTAGAAAAAATCGATCAGTTTTTAGGTTTGAAGAATCTTGCATTCGTTGGTGTATCGCGTAATGACAAGAAGTTCGGTAATATGGTTTTCAAAAGCATGAAGAGCAAAGGGTACAATCTCTATCCTGTGCATCAGAGTATGGATTCGTATGACGGCATACCCTGCCTCAAATCAATCGATCAGACCAAGGGTAAGGTCGAGGGAGTAGTTGTTGTAACGAATAAAAACTTTGCAAAGACAGCTCTGAAAGAAGCTCTGGATGCTGATATCAGGAATGTCTGGCTACAAATGGGATCAGATGATGAATCATCACGAGAGTTCATCAAGGAGCACAACCTGAATGCCGTAACGGGAGAATGTATGCTGATGTTCACCGATAAACAAAAATTCCCACATAATTTCCATCGCTGGGTGAAGGTAAATTTGACGGGATTCAAGAGTGTATGATAGAAATTAGAAAAAAAATGATAAACTAAATTCTTTAATTATAATGTAGAATTTCTATTATTTCTCAAATAATTGCCATTTTCTTTCTTTTGATTGTATCAATTGATAACATTTATTGTTAGTCGAATTACCAAATAAATGTACTCTAAAGATATGGTCAAGATTATCATAGTAATAGTATGTTTCTTTGATGAATATACCTTCAAGGTTATATGTACTAATGACAAAAAAATCAGTAAATTTTTCTTTATTCTTCGGTAAAATCAAAATATTTATTTTATCCTCGTCAATAAACCATTCCATCAAATAATAAACATACTTTGATTGAATATCATTTTTATAGAATTTGGCTAATTTTCCGTTCGAATCAAATATGTTGCATAATAATCCTTTTGGAACTATTTTAGTAATTTGATTGTTTGATTTCTTATAAGAAATAAATGCATTCATAAAAGGATTTAAATAAAAATAAGAATCTTTTTGTGGACAATAATCCATTAATCCTAAAGAGTATAAATTAATGCTATCTAAGCCGTAAGCCTTCATTAAAACACTATAAGATAATAGATATTCAGCATCACTATAATCATTTTTACTTGCTTGAATGAAGATATAAGCACTATCCAATAATTTTAAATTTCCTAAATATTTCTTTTTATCCATTAGAGAAAGAGACGCACCTAATTTACCATTTTTGAATCTCTTTAAATGAGCTAAGGTATAATCATCATTTAAAAATTTATCAATTTTAATAGTTGATCCATTTTCAATATTTGCTAGAACACTCAATATCTTAATTAACTTACATACATTTGTTTCTACTGTATTATTCTTGGGAACAAAAGATGTGTCAGTCGTTACCCCAGCAACATTTGTAGTAAGGCAGAGAATTTTATCTAGGCTTAATGGGATAATACATTTGTAATTAGTTAATGGATACATCTTTTCATTTATCCATTGCTCATCAATTTTATTTAATTTACTTAAAGAATAATCTTTTAAAAAATCATCAGGTTGTATTGATTTTATTGAGTCACCGGTTTGAAGATTAAATTCACCAATTTCATTTTTTACTATATCTACATAGTAAACAATACTATCCAAAATCGTTAATGACTGTGCCCGTGGGGCTCCAATAGGATAATTAATTTTCTTTGTTCTTTCAATGATATTCATGTCATAGGTTTTAATAATTTTTACATTTGATATGCTTTCAAATTCCTTTCCACTGTACCGCAATAATTCATCGCCATTGAAATTAAACACAATTAGAGTTGGGTAATCTGACACACTTAAAGACTTTTCTAAAGAATCAGTATCATCAGGTGTTAAAAAATATATATGCTTAGATTTAATTTTGGTTGATATTTTTTCATCTATCATTGAGCTATCTGCAATATTTACAAAAACAAGAATTTTTGATTCAGGAAATTTCTTTTCTATTAAATTAATGTTGAGATTAATAGTTAAGTAATTGCAAGAAGCACAAGTTTGAAATTCAATAAAAAAAGCAAATATAGGTGATAATTCCTTCGTTTTTGTAATGGAATGGCAATAATTGGAAGATAGAATTGTTAAAATAAAAAAAATTAATAAAATTGTTTTTAAAGTTGCCATATTTTTATTCCTATTTTTTATAAATAAGTAAACCCGGATGAAATCCGGGCTTGTTAAATATTTAAAGAAAATTATGGTTGATTGGCAATCCAAGTATGTACGACTAGTTCAGTTGGGGCATTGAAAGTATAACTATATGAATAGAGATTAATTTTATAATGATAAACGCCTGTTGGACTCGACCAAACATCAACATTCCTTATATCACCATATCCCAATTGAGTAGCTGGTTCCCATACTGCCATTTTTGCTTCGCCTGTTGTACCGTCATCATAATAAATTTTTACATAACAAGTTGCTTGTGAAGGTTCACATTCGGGGTCTGCACCAACTTGTGCAATTCGGTCTCCACAAATTCCTTCTCTTAATGTTTCTGTAGCTGAATAAGCTAGAATAGACATCATTCCCAATAAGAAAACGAAAAGAATGAATCTTCTAGTCATAATTTCTCCATATATATAAATAAAATAAAAATATATTGTAAAATAAGAATTTATAAAATAAAACAATGTAGTAGATAAGTTGATAAGCGTGTAGCAGTTTGTACTACGTTCTATGAATATCTCGGAGTTGTGTGTGACTTGTAATTATCATCATTGAATTTGTTAAAACTATTGATAGAGGTGTGAATTTACATTTGAAAAGAAATATCTTCCTTCCCGCTGGTTTTAGAGCCGTCTGGCTGTAGTTGGGATCGGATCATCAATCCTCAAGAGAGTTCATCAAGGAGCACAACCTGAATGCCGTAACCGGAGAGTGTATGCTGATGTTCACCGACAAACAGAAATTCCCCCACAATTTCCACCGCTGGGTGAAAGTGAAGTTAACGGGATTTAAAGAAAAACATAGTTAAATCCATAAACTTTATAAATTATATTTACTTTCATTGCTTTCGTTAGTAACTATTTCATTAAATTTGTGTTTATACCGATAATTATTATAAAATAAATACATTTTTAAAAATAGTTTGAGTTTATCATGAAAAGAGTTTTCGCCTTAAAATTGTTATTGCTTTTTGTCTCTATGATGGTTTCTTTCAATTCACTCCAATCTGCATTCATCAAGGACTGGCCTCAGGATATTAAGCAACCCGACGGGACTGTACGCCACTGCTTCACATCAGGAGATGAATTCTATAGCTGGCTTCACGACAAGGACGGTTTTACTATTCTTCAGAACGAAACAAGCGGATGGTATGTTTATGCCGATAAAATTAACGGCAGATTGGTTACCACCGGATTAAAAGTAGGAATCAACAATCCTCAGGAAAAGGGCTTGACCAAAGGTCTAATCACCGATAGAAGCATCATCGAAAAGGACAGTGAACCATTTATAAAAACGCGTCAGATGCCAAAGCCGCAATTGACTAAGGGAACCGATAAAATGCTTGGTTCCAATCAGGGCACAATCAACAATGTTGTTATCTACATAAGATTCTCAGACGATCCTGAGTTTACGGACAATACTTCCATTTACGACAACATGTTCAATGCTGCTTCTTCTAACTCTATGAAGGAGTATTTCAAAGAAGCATCTTACAACAAACTTACCGTTCAAACCAATTTCTATCCTTTACCGAGCGGAACAACTGTTGTTTCATATCAGGATAACAGAGCTAGAGGATACTATCAGCCTTACTCATCATCTAACACTAGCGGATATTCGGGTGGAGATAACGGCACTCAACGTCGTGACCGAGAACACATCCTTCTTCAAAACGCATGCAATAATGTATCTTCAGCTATACCTACAAGTCTCAACATAGACTATGATAATGACGGTTATGTGGACAATGTATGCTTCATCGTTTATGGTTCGCCAACAGCATGGGCTACTCTACTCTGGCCCCACATGTGGTCACTTTACTCTCAAACAGTTAATATTAACGGTAAAAGAGTTTGGGATTATAATTTCCAGATTCGTTCACATACTCTTCAATATGGTAATGGTGTTCTAGCACACGAAATGTTCCATACACTTGGCTCACCCGATCTTTATCATTATAGCTACGATGGGCTAAATCCGGTAGGTCCATGGGATCTTATGGAGCAAAATGCAAATCCACCGCAGCACATGGGTGCATACATGAAGATGAAATACGGCCAGTGGATAACCTCCATTCCATTTATTACAGTGGCCGGGACATATACTCTCAATCCTGTTACTTCCGCAACGAATAATGCTTACAGAATTAATTCACCAAGGTCAACTTCCGAGTTCTTCATCGTTGAATACAGGAAAAAAACGGGACAATTCGAAAACTCACTTCCAGGATCAGGATTACTGATTTATAGAATTGATTCACTTGCTAGTGGCAACTCAAATGGACCACCGGATGAAGTATATCTCTACCGCCCTGGTGGAACATCTACTCAGAATGGCACTGTGAATAGCGCAAATTACTCTATCGAAACAGCACGAACAGCTATTAGCAATAACACTACCCCCAAACCATTTCTATCAAATGGCAGTGATGGCGATTTAAGTATAGATCAGATCACCAGTGCAGGCACAACTATTTCATTCAGAGTAAACTTTCCTGTTACTGACAGGCCTCAGCTAATTACTCCAACAAGTGGAACTGTCGAAGCCGCTCTCAGACCTACTTTCACATGGAGTGCTTATCCAGGTGCCGGTTCTTATAATTTCGAATTAAGCGAAACATCTGATTTTGTGACAACCGTTGTTAGTTTATCAAATTACAATCAGACTACATATTCAGTAACTTCAGATCTTAAGTTGAATACTGTCTATTACTGGCGGATCAGAGCTAAGGTAGGAGCAAACTTCACTCCATATTCTGACGTATACTCTTTCACAACTGTCCGTGGAATTAATATTACAAACGTCTCAGGAATATTTTGCGGTGGTTCGCATATCATGATATACTTCAATGCTAGTGGCATGTTTCAATCTGGAAATGTTCTGACTGCCCAACTTTCAGATACTATGGGATTGTTTAATAATCCAATAAATATAGCAACATGGAATTACAACTCCTCCGGTATTGACTCTATGGGTGCTTTACTGCCAGATACCATACCCGTCGGCTATCGATACAGAGTCAGACTAGTCTCCACATTACCCGTGATAAGAAGTTCGCCTAATAATTCAGATTTGTTTATTATTTCCAAAATCTATCCAATAATAGCGAATATCGAAGACATTGTATGCCTTGACTATGTAAGTACATATTATACAGCTGATTTGCCGTATCTTTCCTACAAATGGACAGCAATGGGTGGAAATATCATTGGTCCGAATAACCAACCGACAGTCAATATCATTTGGGATAAACTAGGCAGAGGCTGGATTAAGATGGAACAATCTGCCACAACCGGCTGTAATGATTCATTTCAGAGGGATATCGATGTTAGCGTTAATCCCGTCGCTAAATTTGACGTTGCAGATACCAACGTCTGTGAAGGTTCAACGTCTATCTTCTTAGCAAATACCGACAATAATTACAAATCAAAATGGATAATTGAAGGTGGTAATGTCGATACTAAATACAACGCAAACTATATTAAAGTTAGGTGGATCGTCGGTGCTCCAGCAAGAGTTATCCTCATTCAGTATAATGCAGGTGGATGTCCCGATACTGTTATTGCAGGAATTCATATCATTTCTAATCCTAAAGCCCAAATAACCGGAAATGATTCAATATGCGGTTTTACCCAAACCACTTACAACACTGTACTCGCTGCCAATGAAACAGCTGAATGGAAGACTACTAACGGAACCATCGTCGGCAAATCCACCGATAATCCAGTCACAATAAGATGGAATGATAAGGGTAGCGCAACACTTACTCTTATCCAGAAAAACAAACTTTCTGGTTGTGAAACTACCACGAATAAGAACATTTATCTATATCCCAATGTTAAAGTTTCAATAGCCGGTGTTCAATCAGCATGCAATGTAATGGAATACCGCTATTTTACTAATCAGAATATAGGCGATTCACTAAAGACATGGAGCATAATCAAAGGAACAATAACCAAAAACTTCAATGGCGATTCTGTCTATGTCAGTTGGGGATCACCAGGCGAAGGAATCATTTCTTTGGTCAGAACAAATAAGAACGGATGCAGTGATTCTGGTTTCGTTAAAGTAACAATCAACGAAACTCCATCAGCACCATCAATTTCCAATTCAGGCGGTAAAATTACATCAAGTTCTGATAACGGCAATATTTGGTTCTTTAATGATAACGAAATTGCATTGGAGTATAACCAAATTCTCATTCCTACTAAGAATGGCAGATATTCCGCAGAAGTAGAAAATCAGAACAGATGCAGATCAGAAATGTCCAATTATATAGACTTCAACTCAGATGTGATAGATGGCAACTCAAATCTGATCAGAGTAAACCCATTGATAGCATCGAAGAGTATAAACATAGAAGTTCTGAAAGAAAATATAACAGTAGACTTCCTCCGCATCACAAATAATCTTGGCGAGAATGTATTCCAGATTGCTGACAATCTCCGTGCACAACAATCATTTACATTCGATGTCAGTTCACTGCCAAACGGAATTTATTTCATAATGATACAATCTGGAGGAGAATTCCTCATTCGCAAGTTTATCGTTCTCCACTAACAGCAAAAGCATTAATTTACAAAAAAGCATCCGGCAATTCGCCGGATGCTTTTTACTATTATATCTAAATCTTCGAAAGCAAGCCACGATTACCTGCATAACAAATCTTTTTTTTCTTCCTTATCATCTTATCACACAGGCTAGAGAAGCACAATGTTTCCAATAATAAAAAAAAGAGGCTGTCCAATATTGTGCAGACAACCTCTTAAAATTAATAGCCCTAAAAATTCAGATTAATCTATTGTTGCTAGTTCAGTAGCAAATTCAATCTCACTTAATGATTTTTCATCAGTGGGCTGTATCTTACGGGTAACATTTCGCTTTCCGAAAATATTACCAACTTCACTAATAACATTCATTTCCTGATATTTCCTAAGTCCTGTTCCGGCAGGAATCAACTGACCAAGAATAATATTCTCTTTCAATCCTATCAAATGATCAACCTTTGCGGCTACTGATGCATCAGAAAGTACTCTTGTTGTTTCCTGGAATGAAGCAGCTGAGAGCCAGCTCTCAGTAGTAAGCGATGCCTGAGTAATGCCGAGAAGCATAGGCTCAGCAATTGCTCCATCAGCCTGACGGCTGTCGGGTAATCCTTTAGTCTTCTTCTTCATATCGGTTATTACTTCTTTGTATTTCTTTTTGCTTATGTGCTGATTTACTTTGAATTTTGATTCACCCTTATCAAGGATAACAACCTGGTTCTTTAGTTTGTCATTTTCGTCAATAAATCTCAAACGATCTATCTGGTCGTTTTCAAGGAACAATGAATCACCAGGATCCACAATTCTTTGTTTCTGCAGCATCTGACGTACGATAACTTCAATATGCTTATCGTTAATCTTAACACCCTGCATACGGTAAACTTCCTGAATTTCGTTCACGAGGTATTCCTGAACCGCATTCGGTCCTTTTATTCTAAGAATATCATGTGGATTGATCGAGCCTTCTGTCAAGCGTTCGCCTGCACGAAGGAAATCATCATCCTGCACAAGAACATACTTACCGATTGGTACTGCATATTCCATCGTTGTCTTTTCATCGAGCGAAGTGATTGCAATTATTCTTTGTCCGCGCTTTGGTTTATCAAATCTAACTATACCATCGATATCAGAAACAATAGCAGGATTCTGAGGAGCTCTTGCTTCGAATAATTCAGTTACTCTTGGCAAACCTCCTGTAATGTCTCTGGTTCTACCCAAATCTCTAGGTATCTTAACTAACGCTGTTCCAACACCAACTGGTTCATCATCATCCACTCTTAACTGAGCTTTTGCAGGGATGTTATAAGATTTAAGAACAGCACCTTCTTCGTCGACGATTTCAATCATCGGTGATTTAGTTTTATCTTTAGATTCAATTATAACTTTCGAAATGTGACCTGTCTGCTCATCGTTAACTTCGCGGAATGTAATATTCTGCACCAAGTCTTTGAATCTTACCTTACCGTCAAATTCTGCGATAATGGTAGCATTGTAAGGATCCCATTCATAAATCATCTGACCCTTAGCCACTTTATCACCCTCATGCACCTTTAGCACGGCTCCATAAGTAGCATCGTAATGTGTCAATACACGATTACTATCAGGATCAAGAACGTTAATAAGACCGCTTCTGCTGATTACAACGCTGATTTCGTTTTCTTCATCATCAACATATTTTACTAGTCTAACATTTTCAAATGTAATAACACCGTCAAACTTAGAAGTAACCGATGACTGTGAGGCTATCAACAAAGCTGTACCACCAGTATGGAACGTACGCAATGTAAGCTGTGTACCAGGTTCACCGATTGATTGTGAAGCTATTGTTCCCACGGCTTCACCGACGTCAGTCATCTTTCCGGTTGCAAGATTACGTCCATAACATTTAGCACAAACTCCGCGTCTGGATTCACATGTTAATACCGAACGAATCATAACAAATTCTAGAGCACTTTCTTCAATAGCCTGTGCAATTACCTCATCAATAATAACTCCGGCAGTACAAATAAGCTTGTCGCTTATAGGATCTATTACATCATTTAGAGTAACTCTTCCAAGAATTCTCTCATATAATGGTTCTTTTATTTCTTCACCGTCTTTGAGTGCTGTCATTTCCACACCACGGATTGTTCCGCAATCAAGACTGCTAATGATCACATCCTGAGATACATCATGAAGTCTTCTTGTCAAGTATCCGGCATCAGCTGTTTTAAGAGCTGTATCAGCAAGTCCTTTACGAGCACCGTGAGTAGAAATGAAATACTCTAGAATCGACAAACCTTCTTTAAAGTTCGCAATAATTGGATTTTCAATCAATTCACCGGTTGATCCGCTTAGTGATTTCTTTGGTTTTGCCATCAAACCGCGCATACCTGCTAACTGGCGAATTTGTTCTTTCGAACCACGAGCTTGTGAGTCAAGCATCATCCAGAATGTATTGAAGCCCTGTTCGGCTTTCATAAGATCCTGATAAAGCTTGTCAGCCACTCTGTTTGTTGCCGTTGACCATGTATCTATAATCTTGTTGTATCTTTCACCTGAGCTTATAACACCATTGACATACGCAAATTCGATTTCATCAATTTTTGCCTGAGCAACATTAATGATCTCTGTTTTCTCCAAAGGAACAAGTACGTCAGCAACCGACACTGATAAACCACCCCTTGTTGCATAAGCAAAACCAGTTTCCTTCAGATTGTCAAGGAATTCAACTGTAAGTGCCAAACCGACTGTACGGAAGCAAATACCAATTATTTGACGCAATCTTTTCTTAGTCAATACTTCATTCAAATAACCTATTCCATCCGGTACTATTTGATTGAATAATACTCTGCCGGTTGTTGTGGATATCATCTTACCTTTTATTCTAACTTTAATGTTAGCATGCAAATCGACAATACCTGAATTAAAGGCTATAATAACTTCAGATGCAGAAGCGAATAACTTGCCTTCGCCTTTTGATCCATGTCTGCTCTTTGTTAGATAATATACACCAAGAACCATGTCCTGTGATGGAACAGCAATTGGATCGCCGTTCTGTGTATGCATAATATTATGAGGAGCCAGGATCAATAGCAATGCTTCGAGCTGTGCTTCATAACTTATCGGGAGATGGACAGCCATCTGATCACCGTCAAAGTCAGCGTTAAAAGCCGTACAAACCAATGGATGTAGCTGAATAGCTTTTCCTTCAATTAATCTGGGCTGGAATGCCTGAATACCTAATCTATGAAGAGTAGGAGCACGGTTAAGAAGTACTGGATGTCCGTCGATTACCTTCTCCAGAATATCCCAAACCTCATTAGTTTTGCGCTCAACCATCTTTTTGGCACTTTTTACTGTCTTAACATGACCACGCTCAATAAGTTTACGGATAATGAACGGTTTGAAAAGTTCAACAGCCATATCTTTTGGAAGCCCGCATTCATGCAACTTCAGTTCAGGACCAACAACGATAACCGAACGTCCTGAATAATCAACTCTCTTACCAAGAAGGTTCTGGCGGAATCGTCCGGTTTTACCCTTCAATGTGTCAGCTAGTGATTTTAAAGCTCTTTGAGATTCACTTCTAACAGCTCTTCTACTGTTATCAAACAAAGCATCTACTGCTTCCTGAAGCATTCTCTTTTCATTTCTGAGAATAACTTCTGGAGCTTTAATATCTATCAATCTCTTCAAACGATTATTTCTGATAATTACTCTTCTATATAAATCGTTTAAATCGGATGTTGCAAATCTACCTCCCTCGAGTGGAACCAAAGGTCTTAAGTCCGGAGGAGTAATTGGAACTACATCGAGTACCATCCATTCGGGTTTATTTCTTTCGGCTAATCCTTCATAAGGAATGAAAGCATCAAGAATTCTAAGTCTCTTTAACAAATCGGCTTTTTTCTGCTGTGATGTCTCTTCTCTAAGTATTGACTTCAGATCAAGGTAGGTCTCTTCGGGGTCAATCCTTTTAAGCATTTCCTTGATTGCTTCTCCACCAATGAGAGCAATAAATTTGTTAGAATCTTCATCGTCGAGATTTTTTTCTTCTTCAGAAAGGGAGCCCATAACTTCCAAATATTGCTCTTCAGTAAGCAAATCTGCTCTTTGAAGACCGGTATTGCCAGCCTGGACAACAATATATGATTCGTAATATACTATTCGTTCAATATCTTTTGTAGGAACGCCAAGAATTGCACTTATCTTACTTGGTAAGGTTCTTAAGAACCAGATGTGCACTACAGGGACCGCTAGCATTATATGCCCCATTCTTTCACGTCTGACAGATTTTTGAGTTACTTCAACTCCACATCTATCGCAAACAATGCCTTTGTACCTGATTCTCTTATACTTACCACAGGCACATTCCCAATCTCTGATAGGACCAAATATCTTCTCGCAGAACAAACCGTCTTTTTCAGGTCTGAACGAACGATAGTTGATTGTTTCAGGTTTTGTCACTTCCCCGTGTGAACGGTTCAATATGCTGTCAGGAGAAGCAATTTTAATTGCTATCTGAGAAAACCCTTTCTTAGGTATCGTCTTGGACTGCATGACTATTTCCTTCTTATATATATAATTATTATCTTTTTTAAAATTACTCTATCTCAATTTCAAGGCAAAGACCCTGTAATTCACGTACAAGAACATTAAATGATTCTGGTATGTTCGGATCAGGCATATTGTCACCTTTTACGATAGCTTCGTACATCTTAGCACGTCCCTGAACGTCATCGGATTTAAGTGTTATCATCTCCTGGAGTGTGTGGGCGGCTCCGTAAGCTTCGAGAGCCCAAACTTCCATTTCTCCAAGTCTTTGACCACCAAATTGTGCCTTACCACCCAACGGCTGCTGTGTGATTAAAGAATATGGCCCGATTGAACGTGCATGTATTTTATCTTCCACAAGGTGAGACAGTTTGAGCATATAAATAACGCCAACTGTAATTTCCTGCGTGAAAGGTTCACCTGTACGTCCATCGATAAGTTTAGTCTTACCTGCTGCCGGCAAACCAGCTTTTGCAAGATATTCTTCAACTTCTTCCCATGTAGCACCGTCAAATATTGGTGTAGCAAATTTCACATCAAGCTTTTGCCCGGCCCAGCCTAGAGCTGTTTCAAATAACTGACCGAGGTTCATACGAGAAGGTACGCCAAGTGGATTCAAGATAATCTCGATTGGAGTTCCATCCGGTAGGAAAGGCATATCTTCAACTGGAACAATTTTAGAAACAATACCTTTGTTTCCGTGACGACCAGCCATTTTATCGCCCACCATAAGCTTACGCTTCTTGGCAACATAAACCTTAGCCATCTGCAGAATACCAGGTTGTAATTCATCTCCTGCTGCAATTTTATTCTTTTCTGCTTTGTAATTACCTAATATATCATTCTTCTTAGCCTGGAAATTTTTCAACATTTCTGTCAATAATTCCTGTTTGTGCTTATCGGCTAATACTGTATGATGACTATCTATTAATTCAAGCTTTAAAGTCCCATCTATATATTTTTCTTTAATTGCTTCAGCTGTTACTGTAGCACCACTTCTAAATACCGACGAGCCAGTCGTCAACTTAAGACCCATAATTTTCTGACCATCAAGAATTTTTATTAATCTTGACAATCCATCATCATCAATCATCTTAAGAGCATCTCTTTCTCTCTTTGCAAGCACATCCTGACGTTTTTTCTCGTCAGCACGAATTTCTTTTTCATTTGTTACTGCACGACGAGTGAATAATTTTGTATTAATTACAATACCCTTCAAACCTGGTGTAGCTTTTAAAGATACGTCCTTCACATCGCCGGCTTTATCGCCGAAAATAGCTCTAAGTAACTTCTCTTCAGGTGTAGGATCAGTCTCTCCCTTAGGGGTAATCTTACCAATAAGAATATCACCTTCCTGTACTTTTGCACCGGTTCTGATGATACCTCCCTCATCGAGGTCCTTTGTTGCTTCTTCACTCACATTAGGAATTTCACGTGTAAATTCCTCTTCCCCGCGTTTTGTATCTCTTACCTGAAGTGTAAATTGCTCTATATGAATAGATGTAAATACATCCTTTGCTATCATATTCTCAGAAATTATAATAGCATCCTCAAAGTTATATCCTCTCCAAGGCATAAACGCAACTAATATATTTCGTCCTAATGCTAATTCACCGTTTTCGGTAGCAGCACCGTCAGCAAGAGGCATTCCTTTGAATACTTTCTGTCCTACTTTTACAATCGGCACCTGATTGATGCAAGTGTCCTGATTGGTACGAAAGAATTTTAACAATGGATATTCTACTCTTCTCTTGAAATCGAAAGATTTTATTTTGTCTTCATCTGATCTTGCGTCATTATAATCAACTATTATATAGTCGGCACAGACGTAGTGTATCACACCCTCTGCTTCTGCAAGTAAAAGAGTTCTTGAATCAAGAGCTACTTTTGCTTCCATACCGGTACCAACTATTGGTGATTTTGGCTTTAAAAGTGGAACAGCCTGGCGTTGCATGTTTGAACCCATCAATGCACGGTTGGCATCATCATGCTCAAGGAAAGGTATCAGCGATGAAGCAGCACTTGTTATTTGATCTGTTGACACATCAATAAACTGTACTTCATTAGGATCAATTACTACGAAATCTCCCGATAATCTAGCCTTTATCTTGTCACCAATAAGATTCATGTTGTCGTCAATCTGAATAGATGCTGGAGCAACTACGAATCCTTCTTCCTTCTCTGCTGTCAGATAAACTACTTCCTCTGTAACATGAGCATTGACAACCCTTCTGTAAGGTGTTTCAATAAAACCCAATTCATTAATTTTTGCATGCATAGCAAGTGAGGAAATTAGACCGATGTTAGGACCTTCAGGAGTTTCAATCGGGCACAAACGTCCATAATGAGTATAGTGAACGTCACGAACCTCAAATCCGGCTCTTTCTCTGGTTAATCCACCCGGGCCTAAAGCAGAAGTTCTGCGCTTATGAGTAAGCTCCGAAAGCGGATTAGTCTGATCCATAAACTGAGACAGCTGGTTTGTTCCGAAGAACTGATTGATAACCGAACTGATTGTTCTTGCATTCACAAGCTGAGCTGGGGATAAATTTTCACCATCATGTATACTCAGTCTTTCTTTTATAGTTCTTGACATTCTGGCAAGTCCAACATTGAACTGTGCTGTAAGCTGTTCGCCCACAGAACGGACACGTCTGTTGCCAAGGTGATCAATATCGTCACCTGTCTGCTTGGTATCATGCAGTTTCAATAAATGTCTAATAATAGCTACGATATCTTCAACTTTTAAAGTTGTTGTTTCTTGTTCAATTGTTAAACCAAGTTTCTGGTTAATTCTAAAACGACCAACAGCTCCAAGATCATATCTCTTAGCATTAAAAAATAACTTCTCCAGAAGAGCCTTGGCTGTTTCCATGTCTGGTGGTTCACTTGAACGAAGCTGACGATAAATAACTTCAAGAGCGTCTTCCTGATTGCGGGATGTATCCTTAGTCAATGTTTTAGCGATGACAGGTTCTTCAGTAGGATCGGTATAATTGAATAGCCTGACAGGAGTTATTGTTGTTGATTTCATCTTCTCAAGCAATGCTTCATCAACAATCATATCTCTTGTTGCTATGATTTCGCCAGTTTCAAGATCGATAACATCGCTTGCGATTCTTCTTGCAAGTTTTGTTTCATCCATTTCTTCGGGTGGATAATATTCAGCTAAATCAAAGAGATTCAATATCTCTTCATCGGATGAGAATCCGATAGCTCTCAAAAGAGTAGTAACTGGGAATTTCTTTTTCCTGTCAATGTATGCAAACATCACATCGTGGATATCTGTTGTGAATTCGATCCATGAACCACGGAATGGAATGATTCTCGCAGTGTAAATTCTTGTTCCGTTCGGATGCATAGCATCGTCGAAGAATACACCTGGAGAACGGTGAAGCTGAGAAACAATAACTCTCTCTGCACCGTTAATGATAAACGTTCCTCTTGAAGTCATAGCAGGTATGTTTCCCAAATATACTTCCTGCTCAATTGATTCAATATAATCCTCAGATTCCTTAGCAGCCTTGCTCGATAGTCTTAACCTTGCTTTCAATGGTTTAGCATAGGTTAATTCACGCTCACGGCATTCTTCTTCCGAATATTTTGGCTTGTCAGCAGAATAATTAATATATTCCAGCTGGAAAATAGAGGAAGAATCTTCAATAGGAAAATTCGTTCTGAAAGCCATATCCAACCCTTTGTAAAGCCTCTCCGATGGCTCGACCTCCTCTTGTAGAAAATCACGATATGAGGCTAGCTGTACGTTCAGCAAGTCTGGATAGTCAGTCTCAATCCTGCTACTCGAAAACGTCACCCTCTCTCGAAGCCTTACCAGACCATCTTTGGATTTGAGGATTTTTTGTACATTAGATTTTGTGTGTTCCACCGATACCCTCCGCAACAAATTTATTTTTATTGTTTTTTGACATTATAACATGAAAAAAATAGGACTTTTTGACATACATCTCTCTTTTGAAGACATATCTCAAAAAATCCCAAACATTTCAAAACAACTGATTGGCAATTGTTTTCTTCCTTCATTTAACGCAAAAAATTGATAATTAATAATACCATTTAAAATTAAAACCGGGGAAGAGGCGTATTGCCTGCTTTCCCCTGTTATTTTCTCTGTAATTTCGAAGATACTATTTAAGAGAAACCTTAGCTCCCTGCTCTTCGAGTTTTTTCTTGATATCGGCTGCTTCTTCTTTGGTTGCGGCTTCTTTAACAACTTTAGGCGCACTTTCTACTAGATCCTTTGCTTCTTTCAGACCTAAGCCTGTAATTTCGCGAATAACCTTGATAACATTAAGTTTGTTAGCACCGATTTCTGTTAATTCAACATCAAATTCTGTTTGTTCTTCAACAACTGCTGCTGCTGCTGGTGCGGCCATTGCGCCCATCATCATTGGTGCTGCTGCTGTTACTCCAAATTTTTCTTCTAGTGCTTTTTTGAGATCTGCTGCTTCCATTAAAGTTAAATTGGAAATTTTCTCAATCAATTCTTCTACTATTGCTGACATTATATACTCCTTAAACAAATATTATTTTCAAATTATACATAAAAAATTTCTGCTGCTTAACTTCAATTAAGAAGCCTTTTTCTTTGCAACTTCTTCTACCAATGAAGCAACATCACGCATGACTGCATTGATAGTTCCAACGATACCCGATATCGGAGCATGAAGGCTTCCGATAATTCCGGAAATAATTTCCGGCTTCGAAGGCAATGAGGCAAGAGTTTTTAACTCTGAACCGTCATAATAAACTCCTTCAATCACTGCGGCTTTTAGCTTAGGTTTGTCGAACTTATCGAATTGTTCCTTGATGATTTTAGCTGGAGCTACGGCATCGCTATAAGCAAACACAACACCCGAAGCACCAAAGAAATTCTTTGAAGGTATCAAATCTTCGATACCAGAATCCTTGATGGCGCGTTTGATTAATGTGTTTTTAGCAACTTTGTATTCGAGATTGCTCTTCTTCAATTCCCTGCGAAAGCGAATTGCAGCAAGAACAGTCATAGCTGTAAAATCAACTAAGTAATATCCGCTTGCTCTTTTAAACCTATCTGCCAGATCCGCAACTATTTCTTGTTTACGCTTTAAAGTTACCATTTTACCTGACCATTTATTAACATTCTATCAGCGACAGCTACCGGTTCGTACCAATAGAGAAGCCCATCACCAATGAGTGCGCAATATTCTAATTTGTTAATTAATTTTCTTTTACAACAAACGACTGATCACTAACCGCAACACCGGGACTCATTGTTGAGCTGAAGAAGACACTCTTCACATATTTACCCTTAGCTGTTGTTGGTTTAGCTCTTAGTACGCTGCTGAAAAATACATGAACATTTTCTGCTAATTTTGCAGAATCAAATGAACATTTGCCAACTGCGGCATGAACGTTACCTGTTTTATCAACGCGATATTCGATCTTACCGGCTTTAACATCTTTAACTGCCTGTGCAATATCAAATGTTACAGTTCCGCTCTTAGGGTTTGGCATCAAACCACGGGGACCGAGAATACGGCCTAGTTTACCCAGTTCGCCCATTACATCAGGTGTAGCGATGATAACATCAATATCTGTCCATCCGCCTTTAATTTTTTCGAGATATTCCTCGAATCCGGCGAAATCTGCACCTGCATCCAAAGCTTCTTTATCTTTGGGGGATTTAGCTACAACCAGCACTTTAACTGTTTTACCTGTTCCATGCGGAAGTGAAACTGTTCCGCGAACCAGCTGGTCTGCTTTTCTCGGGTCAACACCCAGTTTGATTGCTACTTCGAAAGATTCGTCAAATTTAGCTGTGGCATTCTTCTTGACCAATTCGACCGCATCCGTATAATTAAATACTTCTTTTTGGTTGTATTGCTTAACTAATGCCTTATACCTTTTTCCGTGCTTTCTCATGACTATTATTTATTTATTAAATTGAAACAATTTCTAATTAATTAATCTTAACACTTATTCTGCAATTGTGATGCCCATGCTTCTTGCAGTTCCGGCGATCATTTTGACAGCACTATCCATCGTGTCAGCGTTCAGATCTTCCATCTTTATTTTGGCAATTGCCTCTAGCTGCGCTCTTGTAACTGAACCAACTTTAATTTTGTGTGGTTCTGCGGAGCCTTTTTTAACATTAGCTTCCTTAATCAAAAGAACAGGTGCCGGTGGTGATTTGACGACAAATGTAAAAGATTTATCCGAAAAAAAGGTCACAACAGCTGGTAAAATTGTGCCTTGCTGTTTTTGTGTTTTAGCATTGAATTGCTTTACAAACTCCATACCATTCAAGCCTCTTTGGCCAAATGCCGGTCCTACCGGTGGTGCCATTGTTGCTTCTCCGGCTTTCAATTGGAGTTTGAACGCCCCCATTACTTTTTTAGCCATTGTAGTTTCTTTCTACTATATTACTGTAAAAGCTTATTATCTATTTAATCTATTAATGATTCTCTAGCTCAACCTGTCTGAAATCTAATTCGACTGGTGTCTTACGTCCGAGAATTCCAACTTCAACTTTTAGTTTTTGTTTTTCATTGTTTACTTCCTTAACGGTTCCGCTAAATCCTGTGAACGGACCTTCGATAACCTTAATAGGATCCCCAATTTCAAAACTTGTCTCGATTGTTTCGATGCTCTTTCTTTCTTCAACTCTGCCCAAAATTCTATCAATTTCGTGCTGCTGGAGCGGAGCAGGCTCAACTTTTGTTCCAACAAAAGCAACCACCGATGGTAAATTGATAATTATGTCGTGCGTTTTTTTATCTAAAATAGCATTTATAATCATGTAGCCGGGCAAAAAGTTTTTGATTCTTGTCCTGCGCTTGCCATTACGTACTTCGAAAACTGTTTCTTGAGGTATAATCACATCTTTAATCTTATCTGCAAGATTAAGACGCTTTATCTCAGCTTCCAGTGATAACTTAACCTTGGACTCATGCCCTGTATAAGTTCTCACCACGTACCATTTAAACTCTTTACTCTCTCTCATTTTCTTTTGTCAGTTTAATTGTTTATTTGAACAGGAACTTCATAGACTGAGCAACTACCCAATCAATCAAATAGACAAATACAGTGAACAACAATGTTGTCACTACAACAACAGTTGTTGATTCTTTCAACTGTTCTTTGGTGGGCCAAGAAACTTTTTTCATTTCTTTGGCTACGTCATTTGCGAATGATTTAATCTTTCCAATCATATCTTATCCGGCTTACTATGTTTAAGTTAATTTGCACGGGCGGAAGGACTTGAACCCTCAGCCTACGGTTTTGGAGACCGCCACTCTACCAATTGAGCTACGCCCGTATTTTACAAAGAACAACGACCAATGAATAATGATCAATACAGGAAGTTACTGTTTATTGATTCTTGTCGTTTTAATTATAGAGAACAATATTTTTGACAATTCATCAGCATCATTTATAAGATCTTCTGCTAATTCCACATCAAGATAACCAGTTTTATTCATCAAATTTATCCAGTACTTAGTCTCTAAAGCTTCTTTGTAAGCCATAGAAATTTTTAATGAAAATTCTGCTTTTGAAATTGCACCTTCAGATTCGGCAATATTTGCTCCAATCGAAGTACCACTTCTTAAAAACTGCTTTGAAAGAACAAACTCTCTTTTATTTTCTACTAACTTCTGATAAACATGAACAACTTTTATGGCGAATTCTTCTGACTTCCGTGCAACAACATTCTCTTTCATCTTATAATTATTACGGATTAATCCTAAAATCTGTATTAATTAATAATTTTGTATTCATTGTTCAGTGACCAGTTATTTTAAAAAATAATACCATAATTGGTCATTGTTCATTGATCCCTGATCATTGTTAAAGAGCTGATGACCGGGATTGAACCGGTGACCTCTTCCTTACCAAGGAAGTGCTCTACCATCTGAGCTACATCAGCGGTTATCTCCAGAGCGGGAAACGGGATTCGAACCCGCGACCCTCAGCTTGGGAAGCTGATGCTCTACCAACTGAGCTATTCCCGCAGTACATTCAAAGAACTTTAAAAATACTCAATCGATCGAGAATAATGCGAATCATGCAAAAGGCAATAATTACTGATTTTTAAACTGGATGAGTAGAAGATAAATGAATGGGATAGACACAGTATGCTCTTAGCTGGCAACCTTTGTTCACTCAAACGCACTAATAATAGTGCTATATTTACTTCGACTTATTCAGTCTCCCAAGGGGACAACTCTCCGGTAAAATCACCGGCATATCCTATTTTAATTGTCATTCCGCTCTATTAAAATCGAGCGGGAGACGAGACTCGAACCCGCGACCCTCAGCTTGGAAGGCTGATGCTCTACCAACTGAGCTACTCCCGCGCAATTAAAATCTATATCCTTGGTGTGGGCAGGGAAGGGTTCGAACCTCCGTAGGGCGTAGCCCAGCAGATTTACAGTCTGCCCCGTTTAACCACTTCGGTACCTGCCCGTTCTCGATTATATTCGAGCTTACAAAATTAGGGAAAATTTTAATTAATGACAAATATATTTTTTCTTTTTATTTATTCCGGTCATAATTTCTTCTTTATGATTCCTTTTTTCAAGCCTTAATTCATTATTTTTAATTTTAAATTTAATGTGCTATCCGTCTCATAGAAGCGAATTTGTAGAAAAATTCATTTGTATTTTTTAAACTAGACTTTTTTCTAGTAGTATAATCAACAAAAGCACAAAATATTCACTAAATACTGCACATTTAATAGAAAATCATCATTTAGCCAACATTTCATTTATAATTTATAAATTTTCTTGTTATATTATTATTTGTTAATTGACTAAAACTACTAACGGATTTTCAATGGAATTTTCACCTTACAACGCGACAGTTATTGCAAAAATTATGCTCACACCGGATCTCTGTATTCTTCGCATCAGAACCGACGATCCACATCCTTTATTCAAAGCAGGACAGTTCACTACGATCGGATTACTTGGTCAGGAACCGAGATCTCAGAATTCAGTTCCATCTGTTGAGCGGATTGCCGATAACGAAATGATTGTCAGATCCTATTCCATCGCCTCCGCTAATCATCAGACACAAAACTTTGAATTCTATATAAGTCAGGTCAAATCAGGTCAACTTACTCCTCGTCTGTTCAATCTTACAGTTGGAAGCCGCCTTTGGGTGAGAGATACTATTCATGGCATTTTTACTTTGAACAATACACCCGAAGGCAGAGATATAGTTATGGTAGCTACCGGCACAGGACTTGCGCCATACATTAGCTTCCTTCGCTCGCATATAAACGATCACCGTGAGATCAAACTCGCTGTAATGCATGGAGCAGCCTACCCTTGGGATTTAGGCTATCTTAGCGAACTCGAATTCATTTCGAGTACATTCGAAAACTTTTTCTACTTTCCTACACTCCTTAAGTCTGACGACAACTGGCCCGGTCTTAGAGGCTACATAGAAGAACATCTAGATGCTCAGGTATTGCAGAAAGTTGGATTCCAGATCGATCCCGAGAAAACTCACTTCTTCCTTTGCGGCAATCCGAAGATGGTGACGTCAGTTTCAAATTATCTTGATAAATTTGGCTACACACGCCATACAAAGGCAAAACCTGGCTCACTGCACATTGAATCATGGTAAGACATCAACATTTCATTTGAAAGATCTATGGACAAGCAAATCAAATTGGCTACTTTCACTTATCCCTATGAAATGGATCTTGCCAGAACTATGCTCGAATCTGAAGGTATCCAATGTTTCACACGCGACGATAATGTATCCTATGCCATCAATTCGACTGTTGCCGGTGGTATAAAACTTTATGTTCTCGATACTGATTTCCAGCGGGCATCAGAAATCATTGCTTCAGCACATATTGAATTAAACGATGATTCCGAGATAGAATCTTCAGAAATACCAATCGATGACATTAAGGAAGATAATAATAAAATCAATATTCAATGCCCAAACTGCGATTCTGATAACGTTAGACCACATGGTCTTTCTGAGAAAATACTTGCTGCATCAATATTAATTTTTGGTTTCCCTATCCCCATCCAGAAGAGGACTTACTTTTGCTACAACTGCAACACTGAATTTAAATTAAATAAATGATTAATATTAAACGGAAAAATAAAATGAAATTTCGCAATTGCTTAATATTTCTTTTTATGGGGTTTACACTGATGAATTGCGGTGGCAAAACTCAATCTGATCTGAATAAATCACTATTCAATCCATCAGAACTCTCTCAGTTTAGATTGGCAAAAGATAATCAATTCAAAACTGATAAGGATTCTCCAATACCTGCAGAAATGAGACCTGCTTTCGATGGACTGAAGTACTACCCTGAATCAAAAGAATTTATTTTTACTGCAAAAATTATCAAATTCGAGAAGCAGGACACTATCAAGTTCCGAACTTCGAAAGAAGACATAACAAGATTTATGATCAAATACTGCAAACTAGAGTTTAAGTATAAGGATTCAAGCTATTCATTACTAGGTTTCCTTCCTATGAAGAACGGTCAGGTGATTGACCCACCGGAACTTTTTGTCCCATTCTTCGATGAGACCAACGGAAAAGAAACTTACGAAGCTGGCAGATATCTTGATTTTCCTATCAACAACGAAGAAAACTTGATATTGGATTTCAATTATGCCTACAATCCTTATTGTGCCTACAACCACAAATACAGCTGTGCCCGGGTTCCAGAGCAGAACTTTATTCAATTGAAAATCGAAGCCGGAGAAAAAATATTCAAATCTGAATAAAAATGTGCCTTAAATTCGTTAATTTTGCAATTCACTTATTTTTTATAATAAGAGACAGTAACAAAATTTACAAATTGTCATTCCTGTGCATACAGGAATCTTTTGATTTCTTACGATAAAATTCAGGATTACATAACTTGCTTTAATAGACAATAAAGTTGATCACAAAAACAATAAATATATTAGCAGTTCTCATCCTCTTGGTCTCCATAAGTGGATGTATTGTCGTTAAACATGACGACAAAGTTGATGACAAACCGTTGATACTCAATCTCAGTCCTCAGCCTGAATTGACAATGTCTGAAATTATGATCCGCTCCATATCAGGAGATATGATAGCGTATCTTCCACGTGATTGGTTCCTTGTTAATATGGAAGAAACCGCTCCTACAGATGTAATCGCAGTTGCTGTCAATCCAGAGTATTCAATCTGTGTTGTATTCAGCCTTATCAGGAAAGGCGATAAAATCGACGAACTGTTCGCCAAGGAAGGACTGCTCGGTATAGCTCGACTTAGCCTGGAACGTCGGGCAAAAAAAACTGCTGCATCCGTTCATCAGATTGGTAAATATTCAACTATAACTATGGGGCCACGCAATTTCTCAAAATATGAATACGCGAATGCTGATAACTCAATGAATGGTATTTCAGCTGTGTATAAATCATCCCTTGATGAATATTACGAAATGTCAGTATTCTCAATGAATCTAAAGGGAATTGTACTTCCAACCCGTGACGACATAGTCAAAGTGTTCAATTCAATTCTAACAACAGTTCAGTACTAAAGATGAATCCATCCGTAGACACATTGGAAATCATTAATTTTCTGAATTCGATCAGAGATGGGAAACTCCGCAAACCCAATGATCTGGCTACTGTACTAGAGATTGCCGCGACTTTCAATGAAATAGAGCTGATAGATAAAATCATTTTTTCAGGAGCCTATATCTGGAATCTCAACCAAACCATCCGCAGAAACCCCGAAATAGATGGTATTGCCCAGCTCCACAATGAAATGCGTAAAACCATTGAAGAACTACGTGAAATGTTGATTAATCTTCTTGAATCCGCCGAAAATTTAGACAAAAAGCGTTTCAATGAAATTTACTTTCCATTAACTGCAGGAGCAATCAAGAATCTTATTGATCTCACTCACGACTTGTCCGCGTTAAAAGAACTCCAAAATACTCTTAAAAACAAATAGGACATACTCTTGATTCAACAAGCAAAATTATTGACTGATTAATTTGGATATCAATTATTAATTATCAATTCTGTATTAATTCTCACTCTTCCTCATAATCCAGTTCTTTATGATATGTCTCTTCTAATCGTAGCAGGGCTATGAAGGCTATCACAAGACATATTCCACCGACTATTGCACCACTCATCCTGATGTTGGTCATATAAACGAACATCTGGAACAGAAGTGTTATAGGTACAACGAAACCCCTTACAAAGTTCGGTATAGTAGATGCTGCTGTAGCCCTGAGATTCGTACCGAACTGTTCTGCCGACACAGTTACAAAGACTGCCCAGTAACCGGCAGGAAGTCCGGTCAGAAAGCAAATCAAGTAAAATGTCGAAACAGAGATATCATACTGCATCAGGTAAACAGCTATCATCAATGTCAGCAGAGTAATTGAGTAGAATAGTATCTTTTTTCTGCTCTTCAGATACTGACTTAGAAATCCTGTTACCAAATCACCAATAGAAGCACCGATATAATAATACATAACCGCATCGCCGGCATTAATCACCCCATTGATCTTCAATGCTTTGGCAAATTCAGGTGCGAAAGTGATTAACACACTCAGACTGAACCAAATCGGCAGCCCTATGAATATTGACTTCATGTAGCGGTAGAACCTGACCTTGTTCGTAAAGAATGCAAAGAAATTACCCTTTTTCACAGCTGTATTTTGAGAATGAGTGAAAGCTGCTGATTCGCTCACCTTCATCTGTAAAACCAGTAACAAAGCTCCGAGCACACCACCAAGAATATAAGCACTTCTCCAATCGAAGAACTTCGCGACAAGGTTTGCTGCCACAGCTCCGCTGACTCCGATAGTAGCTACAACCATAGTCCCATAGCCACGAATATCTTTCGGGAGTATTTCCAGGACAAGTGTAACCGCTACACCTAGCTCACCAGCCAGACCTAGTCCGGCAAAGAATCTGCAAATCGTGTATCCTTCGATTGACTGCACAAAACCATTGGCAATATTCGCGATTGAATAGAGAAGTATCGATGCAAAAAGGATTTTTACTCTGCCCTTTTTATCTCCAAGCACTCCCCAGATGATTCCACCAATAAGCATTCCAACCATCTGTACGTTAAGAAGAAGAACACCATAATCCATAATCTGCTGCCCCTGATATCCCATAGATTTGAGACTTGCTGATCGGACAATGCTGAATAGTATTAGATCGTAAACATCCACGAAATACCCGAGCGACGCCACTATGACCGATACAGTCATCAGCCTGCTTAGTATATTATTAGTTTTAGAATTATCCATGTTGTCCTAAAAGTCAATGCATAAAATGTAGTCTAATGAAAATTGAAATGTGCTTAGATTATTTCCAGTTTAAGATTGAATTGAACACTTTGACTTTTTCCTGGTTCTCCGCTTCAATATAGGATTTATAAGGATGTTGCTCATCTTCATTGACAAATAATCGAATTGTGTCACCAATTCTGGTTTGATATAGGAAATTAATCTGCATAGATTCAATTTGCTTGTTCTGAGAGAACTTTTGCACACAGCAGTCCTGAAGGTAATCTATATACCGGGCATTGTTCGTGTGCTGGTTGATATCTATATCCTTATATCCAATATTGAATTCTGATGACAATGTTTTCGATTTCGGTTCGGGAATTTTCTCGGGAAACTCATCTATTCCAGGAGGAATGTCATATTTATGTATATCATGAAGTAGATTTTCAGGTTTAACGGGACGAAGAGTTTGACGGTTAACCATAAGCCATGCTGTTGTAGCAGCTCCTATACAGACTTTTTCCGAATTATAGAAACGAAAGTCACGGTTAGCAAAATAACTATTAATGCTCTTGGGCCACGTTTCAATAATGATTTCATCCCAAGTAGATAGATATTCATGGATTACTATATTAGCACGAGAGAGAACCCAGAACAAACCTTCTCTCTGCATATCCTCATAACCAAACTTTAAGAGTTCAGCATTGAGTGATGCTGACTCCTGCATATAATCAAATATAGAGCTGATCTTAACCTTGTTATTCAGATCAGATTCATAAGACCGCACTTTGTATATGCTCGTAAATGGTGCATTCATAAATATATAAAATACTAATTTATTCTCCTAGACTTTATGAAATTACTAAATTCTTTCATTCCTCACAATTTTTATAAGAATTAAAATAGTTCAAATTATACAGGAAAAAAATTTCAATAAAGCCAATATATTTATGTCCCTCATCTGTTCATCAATTTTCATGATAATTAATTTTCATTTGGCATAATTCTATGTAAATCAACTTGTATTACATTTTTATGATGCAATGGAACTTTTTCGTCAATTACAACACTGGTGTCTAAACCAAATGCACTACTATCAGTAATACTTATTTTATTTATTAATTCTTGTAATTTCATTATTAATCTATCTGAGATTTTTAAATCAAAATCGTAATTATGAATCCTATCTATCAATACAAATTTGAAATCTCCTTGTATGTGATGACTTCTCAATGAAGGGAAACTGCTTGTTATGTCAATTTCTTTGGTTAAAATCATTTCTTCAATAACTTTTCGAAAAAACACATTAATTTTAGGACTTATTCTGAAACCAATATGGAAATCTATTCTAAAAACTATATCAGGTACCAACTTTGTTACAGTATATCCAATACCGCTTGGTTCATCAGTATAGTTAATATGAATAAACCAGTACTTATCAGCCCTTTTTGGGAATTTATTTAAAATTGAATACACAATTTTGCTCTCAATTTCAGTGGGACTATCTGATTTAGTTAAATAAACTAAGTTAGAAGTAAAGCATGGTACCATTTTATCTTTCTGCAAACCGCTTATAGCAGGCAGATACTGTGATAAATTTGTAAACTGCAAATATCTTTTTTTAATTTCTCTTGCATTGAACCATACATACATTATCAAACCGAAAGCAAAAGATAATAAGATAGAAAACCATCCTCCATGCATAAACTTATTTACGTTGGCATATAAAAAAGTAGATTCTATTGTTAGAAATACAAATAAGAATATTGAAATTATAAAAATATTTTGGTTTCTATTTAATCTGAGGTAATAAGTTACAAGAATGGTTGTCATCATCATTGTGACAGTAATTGCTAATCCGTATGCTGCTTCCATATTGGAAGATTCTTTAAAAAATAGTACTACAAAAATACAGGAAAAAAACAACATCCAATTGACAAATGGAATATACATCTGACCTTTGACTTGTGTAGGATATTCAATTTTTAATTTAGGCCATAAATTCAATTGAATAGCTTCAGAAATTAATGTAAAGGTTCCGCTCAATAATGCCTGGCTGGCTATTATCGAAGCCAGTGTAGCAAGGATAATACCAGGCAGAAGAAACCATTGTGGCATTATTGAGAAAAAAGGATTAGTAGTAGCTGTTGTCAGATTTGGATGTGTCAGAATCCATGCACCCTGACCTAAGTAATTCAAAATCAACGTGGTCTTAACAAATATCCAAGATATTTTAATGTTTTTATAACCACAATGCCCCAAATCTGAATATAATGCTTCAGCACCAGTTGTACAAAGAAATACAGCTCCTAATAATATTAATCCTTCTGGAAATTCAGTGAGAAAAATAAAAACATAGTATGGATTAAATGCCTTTAATATAATGGGATACTCAAATATTTCTACAAAACCTAGGGTTCCAATTACAGAAAACCAAATTAACATAATTGGACCAAAGGATTTTCCTAATATATTGGTTCCAAATTGCTGAGATAAAAACAGAACAATAAAAATAACTAAAACAATAGGTATTACCGAAATTTGTGGATTAATAAGCTTTAATCCTTCAACAGCAGAAGTAATTGTAATTGCAGGTGTTATTACCCCATCCGCCAGTAATGCCGCTCCTCCAATCATAGCAAAAATATACAAAAACTTCTTTTTCTTTCGCTGTAAAGCATACAGAGCTAATATCCCACCCTCACCATTATTATGTGCTTTTAATGTAATTAAAACATATTTAATAGTAGTTTGAAAAGTTAATGTCCAAATTACACAGGAAATGGCACCGATAATGAAATCTGGAGAAAGTCTTGTTCCATCAATTAATGCATTCATTACATATAGTGGAGATGTACCAATGTCTCCATATACAATGCCCATTGTAATAATTATACCAATTAATCCAAACTTTGGCAAGCTTTTTTCTATTTTTTCATTTTTTAGGCTATTGATTGATTCACTCATAGATTTGATAGATTTATTAATTTATTCATTTTTCATAGGCAAAAGTACAAAACAGAAGAACATAATAAAAATTTAAAAAGTTGAATTTTGAAAATTAGGGTGATAAATATAAATTTTTAGATAACTTTCTTCTGCAATGTAACAATTTTTTAACCGATACTATAAATTGGACTCTTTATGTCCCATAACACAGTTACTTGTGAGAGCAGCTAATGGTTTTAGCTTGATAGAATTTTCTTCTTCGAATATAGCAATAATCCATCATAATATTTCCATTGTTCAGGGGAGCCAGTCACAATATATCTGAATTCCATTCCCAATTTTTCGAGAATATGTTTCGATGCATTGTGTTCGGGTACAACTACAGCAGTTATTTCATCGAATCCAAAGACATTGAATCCATAATCCATTAACGCTTCTGCCACTTCCTCTGCATATCCTTTGCCCCAGTATGGCTTGGCAAACCCAACATATAACTCGACATTCTCAGGGAAAGGGAACATCTTTATCAAGCCGCACCAGCCAATGACTTCTCCAGTATCAGGCAGTGTAACCATCATTCCAAAGTTATTAAAATTTTCCGGTTGACAGTCAGCAAAGCTATGAACGATGTAAGGCATTATAGTTGCAATGAATTCACGTTCAGCAACGCTCTCTGGGATGAGTCTCATAACATCCGGATCACCCCATAGAGCAAACAAATTATCGACATCCTCCATCGTGTATGGTCGGAGAATAAGCCGTGCTGTATTTATTCTAAATTCAGGTCTCATCTTTCATTAGAATTGTAATGTCTGCCCGAATTCCATTACCTGGCCATTGATACGAATACTCTTAACCTTCACAACGAATTCGTGCGGATCAGCTTCAATTATTTTAAATGTATTGTAGTGCATCGGTATGGCGAGAGCCGGATTGACAAACTCAGTTGCTTTCACAGCATCGTCTATCCCCATTGTGAAATTATCACCAATTGGCACGCAAAGCAGATCAATCTTATCTCTTTCACCAATTAACTTCATATCAAGGAACAATCCGGTATCTCCTGTATGATATAAAGTTTTTCCACCCATCTTAATCACAACCCCTGCAGGCTCTCCCATATACTTTCCATCTGGAGTGGCTGATCCATGGTGAGCTATGGTGAATTTAAGTCTGCCGAAACTAAAATTCCAACCGCCACCAATGTGCATGTTGTGTGCCTTTGCGCCCTTATCTGCGACATAATTTGCCAGTTCGTTAACGGCTATAATAGTGGCTCCACATGCTTTTGATATTTCGATTCCATCTCCCAGATGATCCCCGTGAGCATGTGTCAGCACAATGTAATTAACCTTGATGTCGCCCACATTTTTGATTGGACTATTGGGATTGCCCGTTATGAACGGATCAATTATAAGCTTTTCGTTTCCATCGTCAAGAAGGAAACTTGAATGACTTAAGTAGGTTAACTTCAACATGATTTTCTCCTTCGTATAATGGTTAAGTCTAAATATTTGATTAATTTGACTTACTAATAATAGAAAATTATAATTTTTTTGTTATTTTTTCAAAAAGATTTTTCAATATTAACTAAAAGATAATGAATTTACGAATAATATTAATTCTATTAATCACAATTTCACTTAATGTAACATCTGCTGAACTTGCAGACACGCTCAGAATGGGCAATCAGTCACTCATGTTCAATTTTGCAGGTGCGAGCATCACTCCCGGAAATTTCAAGGGCGGAGTCGGATATCAGTTTTTTATTAATAAAAGTACTGCTATAAGACTTCCAATTGGTCTAAGTTATTGGTCATCTTCCTTGCCAAAGCCCGACAATACAGAATCAGCTTACTCAGAAACAAATTATAGTTTAAGTTTGACTCCAGGAATAAGAACCGATGCGGCTAGAGGCTGGAATATAATCGCATACTACGGTGCTGAATTAATCACATCTTACGAGAACCGTGATACTTCAGGTATCAATAACAAGAATCAGTCAATTACATCAAAAATATATCAATTCGGAGGTGCAATATTCGCAGGAGCAGAGTGGTTCCCGGTGAATAGCCTGAGTCTTTCTCTGGAGTATTCGCTTAGCTTTGTGTATAGCTCTGGCAGCACACTATATAAGTTTGGAACATCAGAGCAGACGCGCGATTTCCCTTCCACTTTCGATATTAAAACCGGATTAGGTGGGCTTGGATTTATACTTACTTTTTACTTTAACTAAAAAATCTACTGAATTTAATGATTGATCTTATTAACTTGAAACTACCTTTAGTCCTTGCTTCACAGTCGCCAAGAAGAAGTAAGCTCCTTACTCAGATTTCTCTGAATTTCGATGTTATTCATTCATCAATAGATGAATCCGAACATCCTCTTCACATCGACCCGGTTGATTATGCAGGACAACTATCACTCAAGAAAGCACTGGAAGTCGCTTCACGAGTTGATTATCCTGCGATAGTTCTTGGTGCAGACACGATAGTGTGTCTCGATAATACTATTTTGAATAAACCTATTGACGCTGCCGATGCTCAACGAATGCTAAACATGCTAAGTGGCAACACACATATTGTCTATACTGGTGTTTCACTTGTCGAATCTTCAACAGGTAAGTCAACTACTGAGGTAAAAGCAACAAAAGTTACTTTCAGAAAATTAGCAAAGCATGAGATCGAAGCCTATGTGGCAGGAGGTTCACCACTCGACAAAGCAGGAGCTTATGGCATTCAGGATGATATGGGTGCTGTATTCATCAGCCACATCGAGGGATGTTACTACAACATAGTCGGCCTTCCGCTCGAGATGCTTTATTCCATGCTCAATAAATTTAACAATGAAATATCAACTCCATCTAGAGAAACATTATGATCGAATACGAACAAATCAGAACTTTGCCAGAAGATTATATACTCAGAAAAATCGATGAATTTCTTCAAGAGGACACTCCCGATGGCGACAAAACAACTGAGGGCATCTATGTCAGCTCTCATAAAGTTAGAGCAATTATCCAGGCAGAAGATGATCTGGTGCTTGCAGGAGCTAACTGTCTCCCATATTTTTTCTACAGTGATTTTGTAAAAAAGAATTTCAATGATGGAGACTTTGTCCAGAACGGCGCTATCATTGCTGTAATCGAGACAGATGCAGCAGAAATCCTAACCAAGGAAAGAACTATTCTCAATCTTATGCAGAGACTTTCCGGTATCGCCACATTTACCTCTAAGTATTCAGAGATAGCCACACCACACAATGTAAAGATACTCGACACTCGCAAGACTACTCCAGGACTTCGTCTATTCGAAAAATATGCCGTTACGATGGGTGGTGGTTTCAACCACAGACTCGATCTGTCCTCAGGAATACTCATTAAGGATAATCATATCCAGGCAGCCGGAAGCATAACCAATGCACTCAAAACCATCAAATCTAAAAATTTTGGATTACCAATTGAACTTGAAGTAGAAAACGATGATCAGATCAAAGAAGCACTTGAGTGTTGTCTCGATGGTTTCCTGCTCGACAACATGAACAGAGAAAGAACAATATCAGCAGTTAAGCTGATTCGTTCCTATCCTAACGGGAACGAGATATTTATAGAATCATCCGGTGGAATCAATCTGACAAATCTATCCGATTACGTCGACACAGGAATTAATGCAATCTCAATCGGCGCACTGACTCACAGCGTCATGGGAGCCAATATCCACATGGAATTCGAAGGTATCTAAACACAAACGATAGGATATTTTATGAAACCTACAAATCCTTTGATTTTTTTACTAATTCTAACTTTTGTTCTTATTACCAGTTTGAACTTAGTCTCACAAAAATCTCAAGAATCATTCTGTAAAACAAAAACAGATATGACAGATGTTATAATTGATATTCTTGATTTTCGAAGCTCAGCCGTTCCAAATCCCGAACCACTAAAGCACAAAGATGGAGAAGTAATTGTATTCGGAACCAAATTTATGGGTGGAGATAGTTATGGAATATATTTCTATCAAACATTAGATGGCGAAATAGTCTGCTATAAAGCGTTCGTCGACGGGACAAAATCTTTCAATAAAGCAGCATATCATCGTGAAGACGTGATTTCTGCCCATATACTACTGTACAACACCAAAACTAATGAAAAGGCTGAATACACGATAAGCGGAAAAGACGCGGAAACAACACTCCATTCTTTTGAAAAATAACCATACCAACTCGAATGCTATTAAATTAAAAATTTAGTGAATTCCAATTAGCCCGAGTAATGTTAGAACTCCCCATTAATTAATAAATAGGGAGAACGAAAGAAATGTTTTCCAAAAATTGATTAATTTACATGTCTTATTAAATCAAAAATGCAGAAAGTTATTATAGCATGGATATTCAGAAAAGAGTTGATGGCTTAAAGTATTTGATTGGCAACACTCCGATGATGGAGATTAATTTTAAATTCAAGGGTAAACCAGGACGTATTTTTGTTAAAGCTGAGCACGTCAATCTGACTGGAAGTATCAAGGACAGAATGGCTTATCATATTATTAAAAAAGCCATCGACAATGGAGCTCTCAAAGACGATACTCGAATAATTGAAGCGACTAGTGGCAATACGGGGATATCATTTGCAGCAATCGGCAGATCGCTGGGATTTCCCGTTACTATCTTTATGCCTGATTGGATGAGCGAGGAAAGAAAGAATTTGTTGAAGAGTCTTGGTGCTGATGTCAGACTTGTATCAGCTGCTCAGGGTGGTTTTCTGGGTAGTATCAAATTTTCCGAAGAATTAGCCGCAGAAATGGATAATACCTTTTTACCATGCCAATTTACAAATGACGACAATGTTGAAGCTCACTATCTAACCACAGGTCCAGAAATCTGGTGGCAGCTTTCTTTCAGGGAACACAGATTGGACGCTTTCATAGCTGGTGTTGGAACTGGCGGCACAATCATGGGTGTGGGTAAATATCTGAAGGAGCAATATCCTGGAGTCATGGTTCATCCCCTCGAACCGGCAAGTTCACCGACACTGACAACGGGTTACAAAGTAGGTAAGCACAGAATTCAGGGAATTTCTGACGAATTTATTCCGGAAATAGTTAAGCTTGACCAGCTAAATAAAGTAATACCTGTTGACGATGGTGACGCAATCATAATGGCTCAGAAACTTGCTTCCGAGCTGGGATTAGCTGTCGGAATTTCAAGTGGGGCTAACTTCATCGGTGCTTTGAAGCTAATGAATGAGATGGGGCATGATGCGATTATAGCTACAGTTTTTTCAGATGATAATAAAAAGTATCTAAGTACAGACTTACTCAAAGACGAACCTGTTAAAGCTGATTTCTTATCGGTTGATGTCGAACTATTAAACTTCCATGCTTTCAAAAGAGTATGCCACATGTCCTGCGAAGGCGAGGAATGTGCAGAATCTATGTACAGCGAATCAAAGGGAAATATTTTGCCGATAGCATGCAAAAAAATCAGCTTAGCTTGCTCGTGAGATGATTAAGGAATACTGCACTAGAAGCGGCGACATTGATAGACGGAACATTTTTAGAAATGGGAATATGAACTATTTGATGGCATAGGTCAAAAATTTTAGGATCTATGCCATTTCCTTCACTGCCAAAAATCAGGCAGTATTTATCGCTGAAACTTACTTTTTCTAAAGCAATTGATTCATCGCAAATTTCAGCGACCACAATCTGGCTTCCATTTCGTTTCAGTTCCTTTATAGTAACTATTATATCTCTGCTATGATGAACTTTAATCTCGAAGACGTTTCCCATTGATACCCTTACGGCTCTTCGAAGATAAGGTGAAGAACTTTTTTCATCAATTATTATGGAATTAAATCCGAAAGCTGCGCAATTCCTGACGATAGCACCAACATTTTCAGCATCAATAATCCCATTCAAAACTACAATTTTAGAATCTAATTCAATAATCGGAGTGTCGGAAGGAATTTTCCCGATTGCCATTATGCCGCTGTGAATGCGGAAACCTACGATTTCATTCATAAACTCTTTGTTTGCTGTAAAGAGATTGTCTTCAGGAAATTTCTTTAATTCTATCAAGTCTGGATATTTCGAATAAAATTCTGGGACTGCGAATATTGAAACAGGTTCGATTGAACTCTCTAGCATTTTCAAGACTACTTTTTCAGCTTCGGCAACGAAGACATTAGCCTCTGTGTGAGATTTTGGTGTGAAGCGCAGACTTTTGTATAATTCAATTCTAGAATCATTGATATTAGTGATTTCTATCATTTTTAATTATTTCGTAGGCTTCTTGGGGGAAGATTTGATGAAAACCCTCAATAATTTTTCTATTTCACGAGATGTTCCGAAATCACTGCTCATAAACATAGAATCACTATTCATAGTTGAACCTCCGGATCCGACAGCACTATCCATATCGTCTTCCTGTCGTGTATACATCAATGTAAAAGCGTATGTAACGAGCAAAGTAAATTCAAGCCCTAATGCGAATAAAACAATCGAAGGCTGAGTAGGAGGGACAAACTTCAATCCGCGCAGACCAACAATTATGATGAGAACCGCCGCACCAATATAGACCAGACCTAGTACAGCATTGTTATACTTCATCGTAAAGTAAAATCGCATATACATTGTGAGTCCGTCATTCAAATGAATAATCTTGTGCAATAAATTTGAATCCCGCCAGTTAAGAGCTCTTTGCAGGATTTTTAGATCTTCAAGTTTGATGTCCCAATCATCTGTATATTCATGCATCTGCTGAAGGTCAGCTGATTTGATCATCATAGCGATTTCGGCTAATTCATCGTCAGAAGCCGAGCCGAAAAAATTTACGGATATCTGGTTTATAAAATTTGCAATTTCGCGTTCAATTTTCTGGCGGATAAATCCGGCTGAAATAGGCATCAGTGAACCAAGAGATATTGACATGAAAAGACTAATAATGAATGCCACAGGGAAGAATGAAAGAATCGGATTGAACCAATATCGCGACTCTTGAGGTGAATTTTTGTAAATGTCGACAGACCAAGTAGTGAAATAGTTTGTTGTATGAAGATTGTCCTTTGAATCAATAACGTAGGAAATTTTCTCTCCATGGTTGAAGACTTGCCCGCTAAGAAAACCCCTGAAGAACTCTTCTAGCATCGGCATCAGCACGACAAAAACAAGTACAATACCAATTATTAGCAGGCTTACAAAAAGTGCTACCTGAGGCATATTATGCTTAGATAGTTCGTAATATGATTTATTCGAATATTGGTTAGATTGCATAGTCTTATGTGATTAAGGTATATTTCAAATAACAATTATACGAAGTTTAATAGTCAAATAAAAAGAGTTTTTTAATTTTTTTCTATTAATAATTATTTTCACTCGTCAGTACTAAAAATTTTAGGCAAAAAAATTGTTTGGACAAAATGATATATCTTAATAATGGAGCTACCAGTTTTCCTAAACCGCAATGCGTGATCGATGCCGTAAACGATAGTCTATCTATTCCATCACATCACGGAGTAAGAACAGGATTCAAGGCTGATATTGGCGATCATGTGTTATTGTGCCGAGAAGCATTATCTAAGTTATTTAATGTAGCTAATCCTTTGCAGATTGTTCTTGGGTCAGGTAGTACTGAGGCTCTGAATATGGTAATAAATGGCATTGATCTGGACGGTGGACATGTAGTGATGACAAGTCTGGAACATAATTCGGTTATTCGTCCACTCAAAAGGCTCGAATTTGAAGGAAAAATTGAATTGACCATAGTCGATAGTGATGAACATGCCAATATCGCTCAGGAGAATATCCGATTGGCTATGAGGACTAATACTAAACTTGTTGCCGTCAATCATTGTTCCAACGTTACAGGTGCAATAGCAGATATAGAGAAAATAGCAATAATTGCACATGAATTTGGAGCTTATATTTTGGTTGATGCTTCTCAGTCAGCCGGCAATGTACCTATTGATTTTGATGGTTGGGATCTGGATTTTATGGCTTTCACCGGACATAAATCTCTTTATGGGATTCAAGGGACCGGAGGATTAGTTGTAAAAGAAGGTTTATATATTAAGCCTCTGAAAGTTGGTGGTACTGGAATTCATAGCGATAATCTTTTTCAGCCTGAAGGATTTCCAATTCATTATGAAGCCGGCACACCAAACAACCCTGGAATTATTTCACTTCTTGCCGGTGTTAACTGGGTGCTCGAAACAGGATTGGAGAAAATTTACACCCATAAGAAGAAATTATTCGATTTGATTTACTCCGAATTGAAAGATATAGAAGGAATGACCTGCTACAACCTATCCAATCAAAATTCATTTACAAATTTCTGCTTTAATATCGATCATATTGTTCCTGAAGAAGTGGGATATATTCTTGACAGTTCGTTTGACATTCTTGTCAGAACAGGACTTCATTGTGCACCCTTGTTACTTAAACCCATCGGAGCTTATCCTTGGGGAACTGTAAGAGCTTCTTACTCCTACTTCACAACAGAAGAAGAGATTCATGTTTTCATAGATGCAGTTAAACAGATTGCATCTGTGAAAAGGTAAAGAGTAAAAAATCAGTAGTATTTGGTATAGGATAAGTTGATTATTTATCATAGATTTGTTATCAACAGAATAGATATAAATGAACACTGATTAATTAGTGTGAATTAATTCAGAAGAAATATCATGAATAGAATAACTTTAATATTATTATTACTAATTATATCTATAAATATCC
Organism: uncultured Ignavibacteria bacterium; assembly: GCA_903862655.1. Lineage (GTDB taxonomy): Bacteria > Bacteroidota > Ignavibacteria > Kapaibacteriales > UBA2268 > CAIOZA01. Next base: position 7,987 of record CAIOZA010000087.1, on the reverse strand, counting down.
TCAATGCTGTAAAGCCAACAGTGATATATATAGAAGAAAAATCAAATATTTGCTCTGATTTAATGATTCTTAATGATGAAAATAATGATGGTAGATACGATTATTCCTTCTATTACATTTGGTGTAGAGGTGATTTTCAAAGACAATATTCTGTAATTGATAATTATGGTATTAGTGATAAATTGCAATATTATACAGCTCATTTGGTTTCCGGTTCTTATGCTGGACCGGATTTTACTTATGTTCTTAAAGAAATCTTATCAGGAAAAGAGGTTGCAAAGTTATATAATATTGGGGATAAAAAGATTATAATTGAGTTCCTTCCTTCTTCCTATAATTATAATAATAATTCTATTTATAAACTTGACGAATATTTTTATTTACAAAACCAAAATGGGATTATCACACTTTCCAAAAAAAGTTCCTTCGAGGTTATGAAAATATCTATCATAGATTTAAACGGTAAAACAATATATTCATCAGATATCGACCAATCCTCGTATTACATAGATGTTTCGAATAGTTCTGACGGACAATATTATTTGTCTATAATAATTCCTCAAAACTATTTAATGAAAAAGATAACATTATTAAAATGAAATCTGCTCTCCCGTTAGGGAGAACAGATCGGTAGAAAATAGTTCATCTTCTCTTCGTTCCGTCCCGTACGGGACGGCAGGTGATTTTGTAGGGTTACATCTTTCTACCGATCTGCTGTGCCTACGGCACAAAAAGTAATAGATACCAGCATTGGAGACAGTGTGAAAAGTCTGATGTAGAGGTCATTCCGAACACAGTGAGAAATCTAGTCCGCATAAATACTGGATTCTCACGGTCGCTACGCTCCCTCAGAATGACAAAATCGTAGTTTTCACACAGTCTCATGCGCAGGAATGCCAGCCTGCCTGCCATTCCCTTCATCATTCTGTGTTCAGTGTTCGATATTCGATATTTTTATTCAATCTGGATTCTTCCCTTAATTAAGAATGAACCACTTCTACGGCTTCTCGGCATAAACAGTTATGCTGATTATCTCGAAATCTGAATTTCTATATTCGGATAATTCTTGCTGATCAAGATACTGACTCAAAATCGAATCCGGTATATCTATCTTCTTCTGTTTGTCCAATCTGAGATTTACAAAACCTGTTCCGGTGATTGTCGAAAGATATTCCTCCATCTGAATCGCTCCGGCAACGCATCCCGCATACATTTCAGCCGGAGATTGAAGTTTAGGATTGAGCTCACCTTTGAGAACAATGTCGGAAATGCTGAAATGACCGCCGCTTTTGAGAACACGAAAAATCTCTGAAAAAGCTGCTTTTTTGTTTGGAATTAGATTCAGTACACAGTTGCTGACGACGACATCAATTGTGTTCCGCTCAACTGGCATTGCTTCAATTTCACCAAGTAAAAACGAAACATTTGTATATCCTAACTTTTCGGCATTTACTCTGGCTCTGGAGATCATTTCGGGAGTCATATCAACTCCTATTACCTTGCCGGAATCTCCGACAATGCTTCTTGCGATAAACACATCGTTACCTGCACCTGAACCTAGATCGAGAACTGTGTCGCCTTCGGATATCTTCGCATATTGCGTAGGGAGTCCGCATCCAAGACCGAGATCTGCTTCTTCTACATATCCGTCTAACTTTGTGTAATCATCACTCATTATGTTATAAACTTCGGGTAAACTGTGACTGCCACAGCATCCTGTGGTTTTGCAGTCGATTGTATCGAGTGCGATTTGGGCGTATTTGTCGCGTACCATTTCTTTGATTGAGTTGTCTGTTTGCATGATTTGCTCCTTAATATTAATAGATTTTTTTTGCGCAGGTATTCATAGCTTTATCAAATCTACGTAGATAGAAAAATCAGTTTTATTTCATTAATTTTTTTATTGCTGTTTTTACATATTTCTCGAATTTTGGATAATCCTTGAGATAGTCCCAGACTTTCTCGAGCTTTATCCATTTTACTTCTTTTCCATTCTCAATTCTTGCAATCACAAGAGTTTGAGTCTCGAGTTTGTAGTGCTCTTCATAACCCATTGTCGAATCTGATGTGAAATCAGCGGTCTTCCATGTTACTTTCAATGATTGAAGCTCTCTGTAATAGTTAGAAGTTAAGGTCTGATGCGTGAATTGTTCGATCAGCAGACATTCCTGGCATCTTGTAGGTCCATGGAAATACATAACATTGATTGTTACATAAGGCTTTTCCTTTTTTGCTTCTGAAGTTACGACAGAGGCAATCATTAGCACAAGCACGATGGCTGAGAATACTAGTTTTTTCATAATTTTTGTTTCTATGTTAATAAATATATTCTATTTCATTGTCATTCTGAGGGAGCGAAGCGACCGTGAGAATACAGTATTTATGCGTGCTGAGATTCCTCACTGCGTTCGGAATGACACACTTACCAATTAATTAAATAACATAACTCAAAGAAACTTTCTACTTTGTCATCCCGAGCGAAGAGAGGGATCTGTGTTTACTCTCGTTCATAACACTTCGCTCTGAATGACAGCCCTAACTACAGCAAATAACCATCCGGTCAACAGTTGCGATCTGCTTCAGATCATTCTGTATAATATCATCATCACCGAACCAGAGCGGCATCTGCGATAATATCTGCTTCACGATCGGATCTTTGGGACTATCGGCTATCATATAGTTAATCCACTTTCCCTGCTTCTCGTCTTCGATGAAACCTTTATCCCTGAGCAGTGACAGATGGTTGGATGCGGTCGCTGTCGAAAGCCCGAGAATGTGAGTGATCTCGCAGACACATAGCTTCTTTTGTAGAAGCATCATAAGTATTCTTACTCTGCTCGGCTCCGATATCGCCTTGAATATTTCAGTTTTATCTCTCATCATCTTTTTCTTGTTTATTCATTTAGCTAAATGACGAAACGAATAGAGGGAGGGAATATTGGGGAAGAAGAAATCAACTTATCCTATCTATTTTTTATTTCTTTATCTCAAACCAATTTTTTATCTTCTCTTCATCGCCGTCAACAAAACTTCTGTGATTAAACTCATTTGTCAATGGATCATGAGTATATTCCTTTTCCAGTTCTTCAATATTCTCCACTACGTATTTGATTGAATCACAGACGTAATAAACTTCCTCATCTGTTGTTGTAGGATGGAAAGAAGCCCGCACCCATCCGGGCTTATCAAACAGACAACCGCTCTCGATCTCTGATGTTATTTTATTCGAAGTAGCAATATTGACATGTAGAAGATAGTGTCCATATGTTCCAGCACATGAGCAACCGCCTCTTGTCTGTATTCCGAATATGTCATTTAGTAATTTTACAATTAAATTATAATGAATATTATTAACATAAAAAGACATAATTGCTAGCCTATGCTCAATGTTATCAGCTAAAATATGCAGGTTAGGGATTTTCCTCATTTCTTCAAAAGCAATTTTAACGATCTCCCTCTCCCTTTTCAACATATTCTCAACTCCCATTTCGTCCTTCAGTTTAATAGCTAAGGCAGCTCTTATCGTCTGAAGGAATCCAGGAGTTCCACCATCTTCACGGGCTTCAATATCTTCTATGAAACTGTGTTGTCCCCAGGGATTAGTCCATTTGACCGTGCCACCGCCTGTATTGTCAGGAATTTTATTGTGATATAATTTCGAGTCAAATATCAGTACCCCCGATGAACCAGGACCTCCCAAAAATTTGTGCGGTGAAAAGAAAATTGCATCAATCTTCTTCAATTTATCTTCAGGGTGCATATTAATATCAATATAAGGCGCGGAAGCAGCAAAATCAACAAAGCAATAACCACCATACTCATGCATTAATTTTGCCATGTCGTGATAATTTGTTTGTATTCCTGTTACATTCGAACATGCAGTAAATGCTCCAATTATAGTCTTTCTATTAGCAAAATGTTTCAGATTATTCTCTAGGTCTTCAAGATTAACAAGTCCATCTGCGTCAGGTTCAAGATGAACAACGTCAGCCATAGTAACAAGCCAGGAAGTCTGATTGGAATGATGTTCCATGTGAGTAACGAAAACAATCGGTCTGTCAACTTCATCTAAATGAATAAACTTCTGCATCTGCTCAGGAACTTTCAATCCCAAAATTCTCTGGAACTTATTGACTGCACCAGTCATACCAGTATCAGGAGTAATTATAATATCAGTCGTGCTTGCATTTACATGTTTCTTAATTATATCATGAGCAAGATGATAAGCCATTGTCATAGTTTTACCTGTTTTTGTAGCTTCTGTGTGAGTATTTGCCACAAAAGGAAAGAACTTCTCTATTAATTGTTCTTCTAAAGGTTTAAACATTCTGCCGCTGGCAGTCCAATCAGCATAAATAATTCTTTTTTTTCCGAACGGTGAATTGAAAGTTTGGTCATTACCAATTATTCCATCACGATAACCTCTAAAATATTCTTCCATTTTTCATTATTTTTTTAATTAACATGTACAAAATTACTAAATATTAAGTCATGTCTAGCTTAAAAAGAAACAATCTGTTATGTAATAAATTAATTTTTGTTAAAACAGTAAGATACTCATTTCACTTTTGGAAGTTCATCCCAATTTGTTGTATATCTTGGAGATTTCTTTTCTGATCTGGTTCTCCAGTCGCGCTTTACGCCCTGTCTGGCATAGACAACTGTTCCGGCACCGTGCTCCATATTTATCATATCAACAATCTTAGATATATCCGCTTTTTTTGCCCTGTTTTTACCATCGAAAAGTGTAAACTGAACACTATCAGTTGGGACAATACCAGATAGCATTACTCCGACTTTATAATAAAGAATTCCTTGTTTAAATATCTGATCTACTCCCTTCATGGCATACTCTATCATTTCTGATGTTATATCAGTAGGAGCAGGTAGGTGAATAAGTACACCATTGTGATATTGAGTTGTTTCCTTGAATGGATTTGTTCTTAGAAATACACTCAAAATGTTCGCTGAAGATTTTTGATGTCGTAGCTTTTGAGATGCTATATTTGTAAAGTAAGCAACAGCTTCTTTAACCTGTTCGATTTCAGTAACAGATTTTCCAAATGATCGTGAAGAGATTATCGCCTTTTTTGACGGTGGAGAATACTCATATTTTATACAAGGAATCCCTCTCAGCTCCATAACTGTCCTCAATCCCATAACTGTCATCTTCCTCCGAATGAACTTATCGTCTGCTTTTGTAAGTTGAAGTGCATTATAGTAACCTCTCTCATAGAGCATTTTTGTATATTGCCTGCCAACTCCCCAGATATCTTCAACGTTTGTTTTTTCTAGATACGAATCAATAATTTCTTGCTTCTCCTCAAATATATTTAGAACTCCATTAAGTTCAGGTACTTTTTTCGAAAATTTATTTGCTAACTTTGCAAGAGTTTTAGTATTTGCAATACCAATAGAGACTGGAATTCCAGTCCATTTCTTTACTGTATTTCGAATTTCGTGAGCATAGGAAGTAAGTTTTAATGGTGGGGTTCCCGAAAAATTAACAAAAGCTTCATCTATTGAATATATTTCCACGTCCGGAGAAAACTGCTCCAGAGTTGCCATAACCCTATGGGACATATCTCCGTACAGAGTATAATTGGAAGAAAATACTTTCACATCGTATTGCCGTACAAGATGTTCTATCTTAAATAATGGCTCACCCATAGGAATTCCCAAAGCTTTTGCTTCATTTGATCGGGCAATAATCATTCCGTCATTATTTGACAGAACAACTATTGGCTTTCCAACAAGCTTGGGATTGAAAACCCTTTCGCAGGAAGCATAAAAATTATTACAATCTACTATCGCAATTGGACCAGTCATATTTTGAAATAAAATCATACAACAAAAATAAGAGTACAAATTTAAGCAAGAAAAGTGTATTATTGTAATAGAAGAACAAAGCAAACAGGTGATGAATGAAAAAGTTATTGGGGTTAATTGTTTTTGGTGTAATCCCCTTTTATTTTTTTGGTGTTTCGATTTTAACTGCCCAGATGGATGAAGAAATAATAAATAATATTTTTAGCCCAAAAATCGAAAAACATAACACTCAAATTAGTATTGATTATACCATTCAAAATTCGATTCTCATCAAAGAATTCAGAATTTTAGATTCTCTTGTTTTTAGTGATCTTAAATGCATTAATTTTATTAAATATGGAAATAACAAAGTTGAAAGTCATAAAGAATATCCTGAGTGGAAAGCAGATTATACAAGAGCATATTTTAAAACAATGAATGATTCTACTTTTATGGTTATTCTTTCGAATCCAAAAACAGGAGACTCTACTACTTATAGCAGAAAAGGGAAATTGATACGAATTTATATGGAATTCACAGAAATAACTGACTAATGAGATACTCACAGATAAATCTATCCAAGCATTCGAATTTCTATCAGAATAATTGTTTATCTTTATATTTCACGTAAACGACAATTCTAAAAGCCATATTTATTGAAACTGAGTGGAGTTTATTCATCTTGCCTTTCAGCTGATGAAATATTAATGAAGTATAATTTCAACTAAATTAAAGCAATCTTAACTAATCTTGACGATAAATACCTAAATGATGATATTTATATAGAGTATGAATTATTTAACACAAAACACAAAAAAACCCTTAATTCATTTCTGAATCAAGGGTTTTTGTAAAAATAACTCGGCAGCGACCTACTCTCCCACATCTGAAAGAAGCAGTACCATCGGCCTTACGAAGCTTAACTTCTCTGTTCGGAATGGGAAGAGGTGTAGCCTTCGCGGTATAGCCACCGAGAATAAACTTTATTAAAAAATCTAAGAACGATTCTGAGTTGCGTTGGGAAGTCTTTTTAAGCGTAATATTATAGTATCACTAAGTCATGAAGAATAATCGTAAAAAATCATTAATATAACTCACAAAAAAATTATAAACGGTAAGCCCTCGGACTATTAGTACTACTCGGCTAAATGTATTACTACACTTACACCTGTAGCCTATCAACCAGGTAATCTCCCTGGATCCTTACCAGCTTATGCTGTGGGATATCTAATCTTGGAGTAGGTTTCGTGCTTGAGATGCTTTCAGCACTTATCCTTTCCGGACGTGGCTACTCTGCAATGCCGTTGGCACGACAACAGATACACCGTAGGTCCGGGCGTCACGGTCCTCTCGTACTAGTGACGGGGCTCCTCAAATATCCTGCGCCCGCATAGGATAGGGACCGAACTGTCTCACGACGTTCTGAACCCAGCTCACGTACCGCTTTAATTGGCGAACAGCCAAACCCTTGGGACCTTCTCCAGCCCCAGGATGCGATGAGCCGACATCGAGGTGCCAAACCTTGCCGTCGATGTGAACTCTTGGGCAAGATCAGCCTGTTATCCCCGGCGTACCTTTTATCCTTTGAGCGACGGCCCTTCCACTCGGAGCCGCCGGATCACTAAAACCAGCTTTCGCTTCTGCTCGACTTGTTTGTCTCGCAGTCAAGCCACCTTATGCTTTTGCACTCTATGCACGATTACCGACCGTGCTGAAGTGACCTTTGTAAGCCTCCGTTACAATTTAGGAGGCGACCGCCCCAGTCAAACTACCCACCTACCACTGTCCCCGAGGATCCACTCCTCCGGGTTAGGATTCAAATACATCAAGGGTGGTATTTCACCATAGACTCCACGTAGCCCACAAGCTCCGCTTCGAAGTCTCCCACCTATCCTACGCATGATGTAACCGAACTCAATAATAGGCTATAGTAAAGGTGCACGGGGTCTTTCCGTCCATATGCGGGTAACCGGCGTCTTCACCGGTACCACAAGTTCACCGAGCCCGTGGTTGAGACAGTGCCCAGATCATTACACCATTCGTGCAGGTCGGAACTTACCCGACAAGGAATTTCGCTACCTTAGGACCGTTATAGTTACGGCCGCCGTTTACTGGGGCTTCGATTCAAAGCTTTGCCTTGCGACGAACCTCTCCTCTTAACCTTCCAGCACCGGGCAGG
>CAIOZA010000086.1 GCA_903862655.1 uncultured Ignavibacteria bacterium | reverse complement strand
TGAATAGAGTTTAGAAGAGCAAAGAATAATAAAGATGATTAAAAGTACTTTTTTCATAATACTACTAATAGAATTATTGATAATGTCAATCTTACATTATTAATATAACTTAAAACTACAAAAAGTTACATAAAATCCGAAAATTTATCCTAATTAGCCCACTTATTCGTCTAATTTTTTCTTAATAAAAATCGAATATTATTATTTTAGGGTATAGATGAGAAATAAGTTTATTATATCAATCCTTGCGTTTTGCCTGTCACTTCCAGCTTTTGCTGCCGAATCGGTTATCATGCAAACAACAAAAGAAGAACTGAACCGCTCAATTAATGAGCTAAAAAAGGAGGATAAACCTCCGTATTACCTTTCGTATTCCATTGGCGATGTAAGCCATACCACTCTGGTCGCTTCTTTTGGTAAAATTGAAGTTGGCATTATCGATAAGAAAAGAATACTTGATATCGATCTTCGCGTTGGAGATTACAAGTTTGATAATACACATATTATTCGTGGAGCTTCGTTCAGCTTCGGCTCAGGACGAACATCAGTGGATCTGCCTATCGAAGATGATGTTGCTCCTATTAAGCTTGCAATCTGGTATGCGACAGACAGAACTTACAAAAAAGCAATCGAGACATACGAAAAGGCACAGACTAACAAGGCTGTGAAAGTTGCAGAAGAGGACAGCTCAGCTGACTTCAGCCATGAGGGTCCTGCAAAATATTTCGGTGATAAGGTTACCATGCAGGTTGATACGGCTTACTGGTCGGATCGTCTTCGCAAGCTTTCAGCTGTATTTATTCAATATCCATGGATATATGATGGACAGGTATCCTTCAATGCCGAACTTTTGCATAAGATTTTTGTGTCAAACGAGGGAACAGAACTTGAGTCATGGGAACCCACAGTTCGGGTTTTCATATCGGGTAGAACCAAAGCCGAAGATGGAATGAATCTACCGCTATATAAAAGTTACTTCGCTTATAAGCCCGAAGATATGCCTTCTGAAACAGAAATGATTAATGACCTTAATCAGATGGTAACTACTCTGCAGGCGCTAAGGACAGCACCTTTGATGTCCACATTCTCAGGTCCTGCGATTTTATCTGGAGAGGCCTCTGGTGTGTTCTTCCACGAAATTTTCGGTCATAGGGTAGAGGGGCATCGTCAGAAGGATCCAAACTCCAGCCAGACATTTAAGGGTTATACAGATAAAAAAATTCTTCCCGATTTCATTGATGTTGTATTCGATCCAAGTGCTAAAATACTCAACAATAAACCTCTTGCCGGATACTATATTTACGATGATCAGGGAGTAAAGGGACAAAAAGTTGTGACCGTAAAAGATGGTATCTTCAAGGGTTTCCTGATGTCTAGATCACCGATTGAGGGATTCTCGAATTCAAATGGTCATGGTAGAAAGCAACCGGGATATTCAGCCGTATCTCGCCAGTCAAATCTAATGGTAATTGCCAAAAAAACCAAGCCAGTTGCAGAGTTAAAGAATATGTTGCGTGATGAATGTAAAAAGCAGGATAAAGAATTCGGTCTGTATTTCAGCGTAGTTCAGGGTGGTTTTACTTTTACTGGCAGAACTGTTCCTAACTCTTTCAACGTGCTTCCATTATTGGTTTACAAGATTTTCGTTGATGGCAGACCCGATGAAATTGTCCGGGGTGTGGATCTGATCGGTACACCGTTAACAACATTTTCGAATGTAATAGCTGCCGGTGATGACATCGGCATTTTCAACGGTGTTTGTGGTGCAGAATCAGGTGGAGTTCCGGTCTCGGCTAGCTCACCAAGTTTGTTGGTATCGCTGATTGAAGCACAGAAAAAAGCAAAATCGCAAGCTAAACTACCTATTTTGGAATCACCAGATACTAAGACTGCAAGATAATATGACAGAAATAATCTACAAAGAAGAACAGAGATTCCGCAATACATTCATGATTGTGGTTGCTACTTTTTTGTGGGTTTTTATGAATTTTCTTTATGTTTATGGATTCTACCTCCAGATTGTGCTCGATATTCCATTCGGAACACATCCAATGCCTGATTTCGGTCTCATTCTTGTAGGATTTTTTGTTGTAACAATAACAACAGCACTATTCGTCCTATTTATCAAAAGCAATCTGGTTATCATTGTTGCAAAAGAAGGACTATACTATCGCTACGTACCATTTATAAATAAATTCAGAAAGATTGAAGCGATACAGATTTTATTCTGCGAATCCCGTGTTTACAAGCCACTCAGAGACTTTGGCGGATGGGGAATAAGATATAACATGAAAACCCGTACTTCCTGCTATAACGTAAGAGGAAATATGGGTGTATATCTGGAGCTGGCTAACGGTAAGAAGCTGCTTCTCGGTTCTCAAAAACCACATGATTTGTTGCACGCTATCAATCAAATTCTAGGAAAACAATAACGGAAACCATTATGTTAAAAAAATATTTAATTCTCGCTATATTCTGTTCTGCTACTTATATTGCTGTCGCAAACGATGAACTTATGCGGGCAATGAGAGACGAAATCAAACGCTCGATGACCGAACTCACTATCGGTAATCTCGAAAAACCATACTACATTGAGTATAAGGTTACAATGGGTAACAATTACTCAATCAGAGCTGCAAATGGCAGTTTGATTGAATCCAATAACAGTAAAACCGCTCATGTAAGTGTTGGACTTCGTGTAGGAAGCTACAAGTTCGACAATTCAAACTTCTTTGATTTTGGACTTAGCTTCTTCGGAAGTGGCGATGAGGAAGAACGTTTCAAAGGCAGAAGCCTCCCTGTAGAAGCTGATTATCAGTCACTCAGAAGAGAGTTGTGGCTTGCTACTGACGCAGCTTACAAACAGGTTACTGAGACTTATACAAAAAAGATGACAACAATCAAGAATCGTGTACGCAAGGATACGACTTATGATTTTCTTCAGGTGCCACCCCAGAAGCATTTCGATATGTCGGAATGCCCGGCATTTGATGTAAAGAAATTTGAGAATCTTACAAAACTGATCTCCGCTCAGTTCAATAAATATTCTGATTTACAGATGACTACAGCTAGTGTAGAATATTTACCCGAGACAGTTTATTATGTGAATAGCGAAGGAATTGAGTATATCAAAACTGACTACCATACTGGGGTGGAAATTGTAGCCTCCTCGCAAGCAGAGGATGGAATGCCGATTGCAAATTTCATAACTTTCTTTTCAAAGAATCCCCAGGATCTTCCTTCGGTTGATTCAATTCTTTCTGCTTCTAATAATCTTGCAAGCAAAATTTCGGCAACTAACACTTCAAAATCTCTCGACGAGCCTTACTCTGGTCCGATAATGTTTGATAGCTATGCATCAGCCCAGCTCTTTGCAAACGTATTTGCTCCAAATTTGGTCACACAACGTGAACAAATTACTGATCAGGGTTTTCAGGACAACGAGCGTTACACTGCTTTCCAGAATAAAATCGGCGGTCGTGTACTGCCTGAATTTATTTCAGTAAAAGAACAGCCATTACTTACCAAATATGGAAATACAGAATTGATGGGAAATTTCGTTATTGATGATGACGGTTTGCAGGCTGAAAATGTTGATTTGGTCGATAATGGTTTTCTTAGAAGTCTGCTCTCATCCCGTGTTCCCACAAAGCGTGTTCGGCAGTCAAACGGACATCAAAGGGGTGGAGCACCAATGTTTGGTAACTTAATTTTGAGTGGCGACAAGAGCAAAACTCAATCGTATGATGAGCTAAAAGAACAAATGATGAAACTCTGCAAGGATCGGGAACTTCCTTTCGGCATAATCATCAAAAAAATTATGGATCCAAATATCTTGTTTACTACAATTTTCAGGCTAACATCCGGAAATTATCCAATGGGACAGTTCCAAACAAGTATTCCCGTTCTGGAAGCATATAAAATTTCTCCCGACGGAAAGGAAGAGTTGATTAGAGGATGCGAACTTAAGGGCTTTACACCTCAGTCATTTAAGGATATCCTTTCAGTTGGTGATACTCCTTATGCGCTGAATTTGCTGGCACCTGCCGTTACTTCGCCATATATTTCAGGTGGAAGTCAGTATGTGGAAGCATCTGTAGTAGTTCCGGCACTTTTATTTGAAGATAGTGAACTGAAGCCCGTGGAACAGGATTTTCCCAAGCTTCCGTTTCTAAAAAATCCTTTAACAATGAAAAAGTAAATTAAAAGGGATTGTCTGAATGTATTGCTGAATCAGTCTTACAAAGTATCTTCAGATAATCCCTGAATTTTTACCTTTTTATTTTATATTTATCTCTCTAATCAATGCCTGCTTTTTGATCTCCGGTTGTCTGATTTTGTCCATTGAATTAATATATAAAATGCAATCTACTAATTAAATGAAAAATAAAAGAACAATCCAAAATATTTCAACAATCTATGCAGTTGCTAGAGCATTTTCTATCTCATCTAAAAATATTTCTTTCGTTTTGATGGATTTCTTGATAATGTATTTCAAACCGTCCTCAATACTCAAGTCTTTTACTTCTTCATGAATGGATTCTTTCCATTCCCAAACTTCAATTTGCGATTTAGATATCTCACAATGATTATGCGTTTTCATTTAGAACCTCCATTGGAGTTAAAATATCGATAGGGTACGTGTAATTATTTTGTAAATTTACTATCTGAATTTTCTTCTTTCTCTGGTAATTCGCTAAATGCTTGAAATTCCATGATAATAAAATGTCAATTTGATTTATAGTCGAAATTGCCACATGCAAAGCATCTGCTTCGGAATTCCTTGGAAGAATATTATTATTTAAATATTCTTTGGCTAAAAAAAGTACTTCTTCGGAATCTATATTTTCTATAAATTTTATTGGATATCTTTTAAGAATATTTAGCAATTTTTCACGTTTAATTAAATCATTTGTTCTCTCAATTTCTTCAATAACGATAGAAGAAATATAGACGAGATATGTTTCTTTCAAAACATAATTCTCAAAAAAATCAATAGTCACTTCCTTTTTCTCTGGTGCATCATCAGCAAACAGAAAATTTATCACGGAAGTATCTAAATATATTTTAAGCTTTTTATCCACCAATCATCCAGAAAAAAATTCGTTACAATTTATAAGAGATGATTCAATACTTTTTATTTTATATTTATCTCTCTAATCAATGCCTGCTTTTCGATCTCCAATTGTCTGATTTTTCTTTCGATTGTGTCAAGTTCTTCGGGCATTGAATCTATCTCAAGCCTAAGTCTGCTTGCTGCTTCATCAACCAAATCTATCGCTTTATCGGGTAAAAATCTATCGGTGATATATCTGTTTGATAGTTCTGCCGCTGCAATAAGTGATGCGTCAGTTATCCTGACACCATGATGAACTTCATAACGTTCCTTCAATCCCCGCAGAATTGAAATAGTATCATCGACATTAGGTTCATCAATAATTACTTTCTGAAATCTTCTCTCCAATGCAGCATCCTTTTCCAAATACTTGTGGTATTCATCGATTGTTGTTGCACCGATGCATCTCAGATCCCCGCGAGCAAGGGCCGGTTTCAGTATATTTGCTGCATCCATACTACCTGTTGTTGCCCCGGCTCCTATAAGAGTATGAATTTCATCAATGAAGAGAATTATCTGTCCGTTTGAATCTGTAACTTCCTTAATCACGGCTTTCAATCTTTCTTCGAACTGTCCACGGAATTGTGTCCCTGCAACAAGAGCTCCCATGTCTAACGTTACCACCTGCTTTGTTTTCAGGGATTCCGGTACATCGCCTGAAACTATTCTCTGGGCTATCCCTTCAACAATAGCTGTTTTGCCCACACCGGGCTCACCTATCAATATCGGGTTGTTCTTTGTTCTTCGTGAAAGAACTTGCAGTACACGCCGTATTTCTTCCTGTCTGCCGATTACCGGATCAATCTTGCCTTCCTTAGCCACTTCGTTAAGCATAATTCCATATTTACGCAACGCATTGTATGTTTCTTCCTGATTCTGATCTGTTACTGCTCTGCCGCCTCTGATCTGAACCACAGCCTGCTTCAGACCGTCACTTGTTATACCCTGTTCTTTTAATATCTTGCCGGCATTCGAACTGCTTTCTAGTATTGCTATCAAAAGATGTTCAGTACTCACGTACTCATCATGCATTGTTTTGGCGATCTTGATTGAATTATCTATTAATGTGGATAGCTGTGGCGACATGTACTGACCTGATCCGCCAGCAACTTTCGGCATTTTTTCAAGTTCCTCGTTGATTTTAATTTTCAGGTGATTGAGGTTTGTACCCTGCTTTTGTATCAGATCAGAAGATACACCGGCTGAATCCTGAATTAATGCTGCAAACAGATGAATAATCTCCAAAGCCTGATTGTCGTAATTCGATGCAATTTCCTGAGCAGTAGCCACAGCGTTCTGCGCTTTAATAGTCAATTTCTGAAAGTCCATTTTATCTCCTATGAACAAAGATCATATTTACTATCTGTTAGACGTTTAATTAATATTTTTCAATTGAAAAATATTTTAGAATGATTTATTCTTCTGTAATATCGATATATTCCAGTGCCTTAGTAATTCCGGCACCCTGTCGGATTATTTTAAAATTATCGGTTGTCATGTCTATAACAGTCGATTCCCCCTGAAAGTAATAGGTATCCGAATTTACAGCTACATCTACCATAGGTGCAAATTTTTCAAACAAATCATCCGGATCAGAATAAGCGTCGCCATCATTTGATCTGGCACTGATGGATATTAGAGGTTCCTCCATTTCCTGGAGCAGCAGCTGGGAGAGTATGTTGTCAGGAACACGAATACCAGATGTTTTCCTCTTCATATCTACAGCAAATTTTGGCACTAATCTCGAAGCAGGAAGAATCAAAGTATAAGGTCCGGGAATCAGCCTCTTAATTGTTCTGTATGCAAAATTCGATACTGTAGCAAATTCTGCTATGTTAGCCAAAGAAGAGCACAAAAAAGTCATCTCTTTGTTGGGAGGAAGATTACGAATTTGTCTGATTCTTTCGATTGCATTTTTGTTCGAAAGCTCACAGCCAAGTGTGAATCCTGTGTCAGTCGGATAAAGAATTACAGCTCCCGATTTTAATGCATCGACAACCTTTCTGATCTTCCTCAGTTCAGGTGTTTCCGAATGAATCGTTAGAATTTCTGTGTCCATTTCAACTTCTCGTTCTATCTTTATACATTTTGATTCTTATTTAGTCTTTTCTTAAAATATATATAAAACGGGATTCCTATTGCTACAAACATAAGTCCGAAGAGCGATTTTATGATTCTGGGTTCGCCCTTAGCAAAATTATTCAGGACATAATTATTAATGTCATTGTACAAAGTTATCCCAAGAAAAAATGCAGAAAAAATAACAAATATTGCTGGTACATAGGGATAGCCCCATACTTTATATGGTCTAAAAGTATCAGGCATCTTCTTCCTCAGTATGAATACACCATAAGCACCCATACCATAAAATATCCAGCTGACAAAAATCAACATATCTGTCAATGTGTCGAACGTTCCGCTTAATATGAGTAGACTAGACCATAATGCCTGAACAATGAGCGATACTCCCGGGGTTTGAAACTTTGGATGAACTGATGCCAGCGATGGAAAAAACATTTTCTTATCGGCCATGGCATAGTAAACTCGTGCCGATACCATTATCGTTCCATTAGATGTGCCGAAAGTTGAAATCATTACAGAAGCTGCAACAAAGGCACCGCCGAAGTTGCCCAGGAATGTCCGGGCAGCATCAGCAGCCACTAGAGTAGATTTACTCATCACATCAATTGGCAAAATATATAAATATGCAAGATTGATCAGGATATAGACTATGACAACGATTATTGTTCCCCAAAATAAGCCAAGCGGAATGTTCTTCTGTGCGTTTTTCACTTCTCCTGCAATATAAGTTATATTGTTCCATCCGTCATAAGCCCAGAATGCCCCTGACAGTGCGGCTGTAATCGCAAGGATAAGTGAGAAGGAGTTAGCGTGATGTGTAACAGTTGACTGCAAAGTGAAATGATCAAATGAACCATTACCAATAGTGAACCCAAGTACAACCAAAAGAAGAATTGCGGCAACTTTCATTGTCGAAAAGAAGTTTGCAACTCTACCGCCAAAAACTACTCCAAAATAATTCACCGCACTAAGAAAATTTATTACAATTATTGCTAATACTTTTACCCCTAAGTTTTGTATTGGATAAATATCTCCAATAAATGGAATATGTAGTATCCACGCATTCTCAACAGCTATCGGAAATCGGGGTAAAACAAAGAAATACTGTGTGTATTCAGCAAAAACGTAGGTAATCGAGGCAATTGATCCTGCCTGCACAATCGAGAACATCGCCCAGCCATACAGATAAGCCGTAAAATCTCCGTACATTTTTTGAAAGTATATATACTGTCCGCCAGTTTCTGAGATCATTCCTGCTATCTCAGTATTTGTCAGTGCACCAAAAAATGTTATTATTCCAGCAACAACCCAAACTATTAGCAACAATTCAGGTGATCCAAGCTGCGATGCCATTACAGCCGGTTTTTTGAAAATACCGGAACCTATCATTGCTCCTACAACAAGTGCTATTGTTGTGAAGAGTCCAAGTTTTTGTAATAGTTTTGCTTTAGTATCTATCATTGTATCTTTATTCTGAATTTATTTTGCTTTTGCTGAATTAATCCACTCTTTCCAGATCTCAGGACAATAGCCCGAAGTCGAAATCTTGCCGTTTCTGACTATCGGTGTTTTTATTAGCAAAGGATACTCTAGTAATTTTTCAAAAGTATCGTAAATCATGTGTTCTAATCCTAGTCTGTCGTACTCTTTGGATTCTCTGTCAATTAGCTTTTCAATTGGTACAGATCGTGAGATATTGTCCAACTCACCTTTTGCGAGTGGTTTTTCACGTAAGTCCACTGAATGAACTTTGATTCCTCGTTCCTTGAAAAATCTTAGAGCTTTGTTCGTTTCCTGGCACTTTGGAGTGCCAAATATTTGAATATTAAGATTCATAAATAATATCGCAAATTTGTAAATTAAGCAACTTTTAATTTATTGAAATATTGAATTAAATCAAAGTAGTAAGTGTATTGCTAAAAGGTAAAATAATAAGTTGTTTCGATCGTTAATGTTTTTTTTTAACAACTAAATCTAGGTGATAAATGAGCTATTATTTTGCAAAAACTATAGACAAGGGTTTCGATGAAGCCATCATTATAATTACTGAATCTCTTGCCAATGAAGGATTCGGAATCATTTCAGAAATTGATGTAACAGCAACTTTCAAGAAAAAATTGGATGTTGATTTCAAAAAATATCGCATTCTTGGTGCTTGCAGTCCTAGCCATGCATACAAAGCACTTATTGCTGAAGATAAAATAGGAACTATGCTCCCCTGCAATGTAATTGTTCAGGAAGTTAATGATGGTCAGACTGAAATAGCTGCAATCGATCCAATGGCATCGATGATGTCAGTGCAGAATGAAGCACTCGGTGATGTAGCTCTGGATGTTAGAACCAAGCTAAAGAAGGTTATCGATAGTTTATAAAAATATTGGTCAATCAGTAGTGCACTTTACTGATTGACCAACCCATTTCTATTGTCGTACACCCTCAATACTAAAAGCATCAGAAATCAAATATCTGGAAGAATAAGCATCCCAGGTATATGTCTCGTTAGTTCCCTTAAGCTTATCTACATTAATTATCTCAACTCTGACTTTGATTTGAATTCCGAATCTCGGGTCTTGCCCTATTGCTTCGAATATCCAGTGGTCATAATTGAAATCAGTTGATTTTCCCCAAGTTCCGTTCATTGAACCTGAAGTCGTTGTGATTGTAGCTTGATCGCCATTCACTGTGAATTTCCACGTTTGCTGATCTTGGTATCCTGCAGGGAAATCTACAGTTGGAGTAACAATTGTTCTTGTAACAAGCCAAGTACCGGCTAAGTCAGTTTTTAGATTGGCTGATGTTGGATTATCACTACTACATGATAAGAATAGAAACGTGCTGGTTACTAGTAATAATGCGGTTAAAAAACGGTTTGACGATTTCATTTTTCCCTCTTATAAGAAATAAAAAAAGCGAAAGTTGACACAAATCAAATTTAATAAGCATAAAGGAATTTAGCAAAAGTATTTTTTGGTGTTTTATTAATGATAGATTATAATTTATAAAAAAATGGGATAGTTGATTAAACCATCCCATAGTATAGGTAATTCGTAATTCGAAATTATTTTATCATATTGTTTATCTGTTCTGCTATATTAAGTGCTTCTGCGGCTTCTTCCGCACTCACTGCAACAGGTGAATGATTCAGTATTGCCTCAACGAATGCCTTCTGTTCCTCAAATATTGCATTGCTTTCTACTACTATTGGCTTTTCATAAACAATAGATTTCCCATCCAAAGCAGAGTCGATTGTTCCAAGCATTGCTGCCGGGATCTCAGTGCCGGTTGATGTTTCGCTGTCTTCTTTAATTCTGAATACTTCTACATCCTGATTCCCAAAATCTATTGATATATAAGCATTCTTCTGGAAAATTCTCATTTTTCTCATCGGTTTCGCAGAAATTCTGGATGCTGTGAGATTGGCGACTGCTCCATTTTCGAATGTTATTCTGGCATTAGCAATATCAATGTTGTCAGTCAATATAGCCACACCGTTAGCATCTATTTTACTGACTTTAGAATCTATCAGCCATAGCATAATGTCGATATCATGAATCATAAGATCGTGAATTACCGATACGTCTGTTGCTCTTGGTTTAAACTGGCTAAGTCTGTGTGCCTCAATAAATTGTGGGGCAATATTGTACTGTTTGATTGCCGCAAGTGCAGGATTGAATCTTTCGACATGTCCAACCTGAATTACCAGATTTCTTTCTTTTGCTGTATGGATGAGATCTAGGGCTTCTGAATAATTCTCTGTTATTGGCTTTTCGATCAGACAGTGTACATTATGTTCTATGCACTTCTTGGCGATCTCATAATGAATGGATGTTGGTGCGGCGATTGTCAAAGCATCGCAGTTAGTAATCGCCTCATCGAGCGATGTAAATGATATCAAACTGTGCTCTTCGGCTAGCTTTGAAGCTCTTTCTGTATCAACATCATAAATTCCTATAAGCGCCACATTCGAGTGTGTCTTCCAGAGTCTTGTGTGTATTGTTCCCAGATGCCCTGTTCCAACAACACCGATTTTAATTTTGTTTACCATTTGAAATTCTTATATTTATTCAAAAAATAAGTTCCAAAGAGAATGAAACTTCACTTTAGAACTTTATACTTTCAACTTTCTACTTTATACTTCCTACTGAATCACAATCATTTTCTTTGACTGAACCTCATTATTGAATCTGACTTCGTAGAAGTAAGTTCCGCTCTGAACACGATTGTTGAGTTTGTCTGTGCAATTCCACTGTATTGAATTTTTGCCGACCTGACAATTATTACATTCTAGATTTTTGATTTGATTACCTGAATTATCGTAGATCATTACCTCAACATTTCCTGTTTGGGCAATTTCAAATTCTATGTTTGTCTGCTCACCGAATGGATTAGGATAGTTTCCGCTGATAGCTAGATTGTTGCTCGGCTGCAATTGCTCATCAATTGCTGTGATATTCTCAAAACTAATCTTTTGAAGCTGCGATATTGAATAACTAACTGAACTTCCATCCTTCAGGTTGATAACAATTGTGTCTGATTGAGCCATACCACCAAGTGTTAATGCAAGCATCAGTGCAACACTTATTAAAATCGTTCTCATAATACTACCTTCAATTTATTTGAGAAAATATTTGTAATTGGATTCAGAAACAAAAATATTACTATTTAATAAATAAACGAAATATATTTTGAATTGGTGTAGATAAAAAAAAACCTCTTATCGCAAAATGATAAGAGGTTTTGTATAGTTTGTAACAATTTTCGAAAATGTTATTTTCCCATATTGTCAATTTCTTTTTGCTTTTCATTGGCTTCGATTGGAAGATTGTATTGCTTGGAGAAAGCCTGCTGAGCATTCTTAAAGGCTTCATCAAAACCTTTTTCGTTAGTGCCGACCTGAGCTGCAAGAGTACCTAGTGTAGTCTGATCTTCTGGTGTCATAGCTGCACCCTTTTTCAGGATATCGATCATCTTCTTGTATTCATTTATTGATGCTGCCTGATAGAATTTAAACAAATTCAAAGCAGCGTCCTTCAAAGTTGTGCTGCCTTCGTAAGCTTCAAATTTAGAAATATCAGCTACTGCTTTTTCTGATGATTCCTGGAAACCTTTTAAACCGGCATCCAATTCTGCTGGTACCAGTTTCTCAAATGCTTTATTTAATGCAAGAATTTTATTGATTACAGTTAACTGTATGTCAATAACTTTATTGTTGTATTCTTTTGGTGTAATGCTTGGCTTGCCGCCGCCGCAACTCATGAGAACAATGGCCATTGATAGAACCAATAATGGTAGTAAGTAGATCTTTTTCATAAGACTCCTGAATTTTAATAAATAGTGAATTGATTGAATTCAAAATTAAGAATTATTTAAGTTTAAACAATAAAGTACGATAAAAAAATAATTTTTCTTTGCTTCTGAAACTTATATGAGCAGAAACTATAGTGGCTCGTTTATCGAAGGTTCCATTAAGTGTAATTTTATGCTTTAGGGTGAGACTTCTTGTATGTTTCCTTCAGTCTTTCAATCGAAACATGTGTATAAATTTGTGTAGTCGATAATGATGAATGTCCAAGCATTTCGCTCACTGATTGGATGTCCGCTCCTTCGTCAAGCAGATGTGTTGCGAATGTATGTCGAAGAACATGCGGACTTTTCTGCTTAGTGTCAGTTACAAGCGACATATATTTATGAACCATTCTGTAAGCTTCTACCGATGTCATTCTGTTACCTTTTCGCGAGAGAAACAAAGCATCTGGATCGAGAATTTTTCCGATTTCACTCCTAACACTCTTATATTGTTTGACAGCCTCAAGTGCTTTAGATCCGACTGGTACGATTCTCTCTTTGTTACCTTTACCCTTAACTTTCACAATATGCTGAGAATTATTGATATCATTCACATTTAACTGCAAAGCTTCCGATATTCTCAACCCGGAACTGTAAAGCAGCTCTATCAGAGCCAAGTTACGGCAATCAATAGGCTTTGTCTTATCGAATATATCCATCAGGGCTGTAACTTCTTTTTCGAGCATGAATGATGGTAGTTTTTTGTCGGTCTTGGGTGTCAGTATAAGGCTTGCAGGATTCTTGTCAATCAGATTTTTCTTTGTGCAGAATTTAAACAAAGATTTGATTGCAGAAATCTTCAGTTTAATTGTTTTTTTTGAGTATTTACTATCGTGTAGCTGACCAAGGAATAATCGGATATCCTGTGCCTTTATATTCTCAATTTCAATTTTTTCGTCGTATGAATCCTTCAGACTATCAAAAAATTGAGAGAGAGCAATCCTGTAGGTTTCTACCGTTTTTGGGGAGTAGTTCTTCTCTGTCTCGCAAAATCCGAGAAAATCATTTAACGCTTCTGAAAAATCCATTGCTCTTATTAAAAATTTTATTACAAATTTATCGAATTTACGTCAATTAATTGTCTGTCACGTCTAAAATAAAGTATGGCTAATCGTATTTTTTAAATTTAACTTTAACTTTAACTTTAAGCGATTTCATGCATTAGTAGTTTATATATGAACGATCGAATAAATCATTAATGTTTTGGCTTATCGGAGTAATGATGCGCAAAATTCTTTTATTATTTGTCATAATGTCTTCTAGTCTGCTGTCTCAGCAAATCTCCTATATTATTCCTGATATTGGTTCTCCAAACATGAATACTTATATTGAAATCATTGGTCCTCCTAACATCAACAGCAATTTTGGTTCAAATGGACTTTATCTCAATAATCCCGGTGATGCTGTCAGAATTGAACTAGTCAGACCTGCCGATAGCGTCAATATCACATTCGGACCACTCATTGTCAGCT
This sequence comes from uncultured Ignavibacteria bacterium, assembly GCA_903862655.1. Classification (GTDB taxonomy): domain Bacteria; phylum Bacteroidota; class Ignavibacteria; order Kapaibacteriales; family UBA2268; genus CAIOZA01. Next base: position 41,348 of record CAIOZA010000086.1, on the reverse strand, counting down.
GGGGTGGAAGAATGATTTCTTCTCAGGCATTCATCAATCCCAAATGCCAACCTAATTCCGATAATTGGAATCTATTAACAAGTTCCTTTAGAATCCCTGTTAGAGTCTATAACAATGGTAGCTACAGCAATGTCGATACTTTCTATATTGTCAAACCTACTCATCTTGGTGATATAACATCAAATATTGATAGAACTCTTGGACAAAATTCTCTTGGTATCCGCTCCAAACGTGGTGCTATGATTGTTGATTCAATCAAATTTGCTAACGCAGCTTATACAGCCTCTATTAATGATTGTGACCTCACTACAACCGGCAATCAGGGTTATCTTCCCTTCGTTTTTCTAAGTAAAGGCAAAGTTGAGGGTGGATCTTTAACGATAATCAATGGAAATGGAAATGGGAAAGATGCTGGACCCGGTGGGGGTGGTGGTGGCGGAAGATTCTGTGACCTTGCTTTGATCGGCGAAGATGGGGGAGCCGGTTTTACTGGTGGCGGGGCAGGAGGACGCAATGGTAGTGGTTTATTTAGTAATATTTGGAAGAATCCAGGGATTACATCAGGTGCTAGCGATTCAAGCATAAATGGAGTTCCTTCTCCTTCCAAGGCTTGGTTTGAGTCTTCAGGTGGTGGAACTGGACATCCTTTTGGATCTCCTGGTTTTGGATGTGGAGATGGAATTACATGTGATCCTGTAGGTGGGTATAGTGGTGGTTCTGGTTATAGGCAAAATCAACGTGGAGGTTCAGGTGGATATAGAACCAATGGCTCAAATACAGGTAACCAAAATGGTGGTTTTATTATTGGCAATATTGATGGAATACCTATTGCCGGCGGTTCTGGTGGTGCAAGTGGCAATCCTAACTCACCGAATAATTGTTCTGGAAATGGTGGTGGAGGTGGTGCTGCTGTAAAATTATTTGGTCGTGAAATATCAAGTATTAATATAAATGCTAATGGCGCAAGTGGGGGTAGTTCCTCTTACGGTCCCGGTGGTGCAGGCTCAGGTGGTTTTGCAGGATTGGAATCCAAACAGAATTTAAATTCTTCATCTGCCTCTGTCCAAGGCGGTAATTCTGGACTTGGTGGGAATGGTCTTGTTACAGTTTCAAGTATTTCTTCAAGTAGTTTGAATTTTTTGCCAACCGGAATTATACCAACAAGAATTGTTAGTACTGATACTTCAAATTTTGTGAAAAGAAAATTCACTTTAAAAGGTGGCAAGCCTTCTGATGTTGATATTGTTAGAATATATATTAAATCTCAATCTTCACAATGGGCTTTGGATACTATTCTTGCCGGACTAATTGGTAGAACTGACTGGAGCAGGAATTATAATCTTGTCGGACTTGATTCTCTCTATTATCTTGTTGCTATTTCAGACAGGCAGACTTCATCAGAGCAGACATATACAAACACTCTGCAATATGTCATGTCCCAGTCATCTGCAAATATTTTGCGTAAAGAGCTGTTGCCGATAATTGATGGAGATTCAGTCAAAACATCCCGCGCTATTGCTTGCAAGGATCTGGTTGTCAGGGATACTTTTAAGTTAACAAATATTGGTGATGCACCACTCGATTTGTATTTCGCTGCGAGTTCTTTCTTCTTCGATACCAGAGGTTTCACACTCGAATCTCCCAAAACTAATCAAATTCTCCAGCCTAATGATACAGTTAAGGTTATTATCAGATATAATTATATACCTGGTCAAAAAGGAAGAATCACAGACTTCCTTCTTGTCTCCCACAATGATCCGAATGCCATCTATAAGCCATGGCGTTTGTTCATGAATGTAGATCTTGATTCTACCGATTATTATTTCACAGATGTTAATGGCGCCAAGACTGATACCTTAGATTTCGGTGAAGTCTGCTTAAACGGCACAAAGACGCTACCATTCAGGATATTAAATAATTCGAGTTCTCCATTGTCTGTTAAAGCCGATACGTTGATGGCTCCCAAAGGATTTAGCTATTCACTCAGTCAATCTCAGCAGATTCAATTTAATAATTATGCTGTCGGTGACATTACTTTTACACCTGATACTCTTGGTGATTTTACCGGATACCTGGCAGTGAGCAGCCTTGATTGCAAGTATAATGTCGACACTCTTTATTTCAAGGGATCCGGAATATCAGGTGATTTTGCTATTGAAAAGCCGCAATTTAAACTCATTGACACTCTTAATCTTGGCAATCAATGTATTGGAGAGAGAATCTCTGACCTTGTTTATCTCCATCCTCATGGTAATACAGAGATTAATTATAGTTCTTCTTTCGCACCATCTCCATCGGAATTTGATCTTAAAATAATTTCCAACGGATTTGCCCTCAAAAATGATTGGGATACTATAAAATGTGAGATGATTCCTCTGAGAAAAGGGCTGATTTCAACCGAAGTATCCTTTAAATCCAATGAATGTGCCGGTGTCACTAATAAACTTATTATTCTCGTATTCGGCGTTCAGCCTAGGCTGACTACAACCGGTACAGGTATTTTCAAAAATATTAAAATTGGATTTCGCGATACTATCGATGTTTCTGTCCAAAATGAAGGCGATGCACCTGTTCATCTGCTGAACTTTTTTCCGGTTGCTCCACCATTTAGGGTGATAAGCACTAATCCCGGTTTGCCGAAAACTCTGAATAAAGGGGATACTGTTTGGGTAAAGCTCGAATTTTTCCCTCAGGCTGAAGGTAAGTTTATTGATTCTCTTAAAACTGATGTCAGTGTGTTAACTTCAACATGCCTTGATTCTGCTAAGATTTTTCTTAGAGGAACGGCTTCCAATACACATATTACGGCTTCAGTCGATTCTATCTATTTCGGATTGCTTGAACATTGTGATAATAGGCAGGATTCCGTTGTAATCACCAATCCGACGGCTGATACTGTGTATATTACTAATATACCGAGTGCACCTGCAATAGTACCAAACGATGGCTATTTTGTTATTTCCCAGAGCGGTAAAACGGTGATTCCTCCCGATGGCACATCGGTGTTCTATATAACTTTTTCTCCTAAAGCAGGTCCTGATGGAGTAAAAAAAGCTAAGCTTGTTATCTATACTTCAGATGCAAAGAACTTAAGGATCGAAGTAAAACTTGAAGGCGAACAGGAGAATATCAAAATTTCTGCTGATCCAACCTCATTGGATTTTGCCTCTGTACCTATCGGAAATTCTAAGAATCTGACCGTTACTCTCACAAATAATGGCAGAATCAATCGAAAGTTGGACAATGTTATTTCATTCAATCCTGATGTTACTGTCAGTCCTCTGAAGGGTGATCTCAATGCAGGAGGAGGATCGCTTCTGCTAACTGTGACTTATCAACCGACAATCGCAGGCAATGGTAACACTAATCTCAGATTCATATTCTTCCCGAATTGTTCTGATAGCTTCGAAATTCCTGTCATAGCAAACGGTATCGCAGGATCAGTAACAGTTACTCCTAAGGTGAACTTTAAGCTTCTGCCTTATTGCAATAATAATCTTGATAGTGTAATGATATCTAATACCGGAATTGCTAAGATATCAGTTGATAGTATGATTATAAGCGGCACCGATGCAGCTCTGTTCTCTTTCTCTGATGGAATTATACTTCCTCTGACTTTAGATACAGCAATGGTATTATCTCGAAAAATCTCCTATATGCCAGGGTCGGCTCCATTTGGAGTTAAGCAGGCTGATGTTACATCTTACATCAACGTTGGTGGTAAAACTGTATCCATCATAACACAGCTCACTGCCGAAAAACGACATTTTTTAGCTGCCAATCCTCTGCTTCTGGACTTCCAGGGCGTAGTGACTTCCAGCTTCAAGGATCTGGATTATACTCTAAGTAATATGGGAAATTCAACTATTAACATCACAGCTGTTATTCCACCGGTTAACAGCTCAGTCTATACATTGATTCCGGATCCATCCTTGACTAGTTTGAATGTTTCCGATAAACCATCATTCAAAGTTAGGTTCTCACCTTCAAATGAGATTAGTTATCCTGACAGCTTTGCTGTAATATCAAATGCATCAAGCTGTTTGGACACAGTATATATTCACCTGAATGGTAAGGGACTGCCTCTGCTTTCAACCACCATGTGGATTCCTGATACACTTGTCGATCCACGCTGGACAAATTTCCACCTTCCTGTTTATGGAAAAATAAATACTGTCCTGGGTAGTGTTACCGGAGCAGAATTCACCGGTGCTGTGAGTTTCAATCCCAATCTGTTCGATCCAAAGTCAATCACTAAGGGTACCATCGTTCTCGATACTTTCTCTGCAACAGTTCGTTATATAGAATTCAATGTTAAGGATATCAGCTTAAATACCGATACTTCCATTGTAACAGAACTGGTCGGTTATGCATTACTAGGTAATACCGATACGACAATCGTTAAATGGGAAAAATTTGATTGGAAGGATAAGAATACGTTCGGATCTGCAATCACGCTCAATGGGCTGATCAGAACCAAAGTTTGCAGGGATACAACTCCGAGACTACTTAAGTCAGGTATTCCAAATCAACTTTTGCTTTCTCCTAATCCTGCTGGGGATGAAGTTAATCTCAAGTTATCTCTGCTCGAGGCAGGAAGGCATGTTCTCGAAATATTCAATCTCAACGGTGAAGCCGTAACAATTGATGATTTCGTTGTTGCAAGAGGTGGGATCAAAGAATTTGAATATAATCTTGATCTTGGTAAATTCTCGTCAGGATTCTATTATATTCTTGTGAAAACGCCATCCAGAGTTTTTGGTGAAACTCTGATGATCGTTAAATAGATTATAAAAAATGATGAAATGAGGTTGTCTTAAAAGTGTCATTTTCTCTGATTTTGTCATTCTGAGGGAGCGCAGAGACCGTGAGAATCCAGTATTTATAAAGTTTAGATTCCTCACTTCGTTCGGAATGACAAGTTTAGATATTAAGTTCTTTTTTATACAGCCCCTAAGATAGTAGGTCACGCATCCTGCTTGACCTAACAAAAAATATATATTTAAAAATTAACTCAAAAATTATTGGAAATATTATGACTAGATGGTTTACTATTGCTTTATTTTTTATTCTCATTTCTAATTCAGCTTTTTCGGATGATTCTTTTCTCCTTCGCAAGGTAGAGCAGAAGCCTCTCTTCTGGATGGGCCCTTATGCTGGATTGAATTATAATTACCATTTTGCCGATTTTAGTAAGATTCCGCCTTTTCCAAGTTGTTGCCCGCCACAATATGGAGATGGCAAAGGCTGGGGCTGGACGGTCGGCGGTTTGGTTAACTTTGCAATAGCACCCAATCTCTCCTTTGGTACAAGAATCGGTTTTTCCGACGTTAGTGCATCTTTCTCAAAAGATGAAAATATTGGCAATACGACTATCCTTGACAAATCAGGCAATACGACCAGACTCAAAGATACTATGGTGATTGTTAATCATCTTGTCGAGGCCAAGTTAATGATGGTCAACATCGAACCAACTTTGGACTTTAAATTCTTCGATAACTTTGTGCTTAATATTGGATTCAAAATCGGATATATGTTCACCTCGAGATTCAATCAACGGGAACAGATCGTTTCTCCGGAAAATATAACCTTTTTGAATGAAACGACATCTCAGCATGTTGTCAGCAATGAGAAAATCCCTGAATCAAACACTCTCCAGACTTTCGGAGTAATCGGTGCAGGCTATGAGCTGAAGATTGGCAAAGACTTGTTCCTCGTTCCCGAGATAAGATATTATATTCCTTTCTCTAATGTCACAACAAATATCGAAGTTCCATGGAAAGCATCAACATTTCAGTTTGGTGCATCATTGAGAGTGCCTGTGTTTGCACCTCCGCCGCCCAAGCCTGTATTCCGCGATTCTGTTGTCAATCGTGACACTGTTGTTATAGCTAAGCTTGGTGCTATGGGTGCTGTCGAATATCTGAATTCAGACAAAAATATCGATAAACTTGATAAGGGTGATTATTTCCTTATCAGCACGACAATTAATGAGCATTACCAGAAAACAATAGCAAAGGATGCTGCTTTCAATGTTGCTCTCACAGCTTATGGCGTTGATAACACCAATACACGAGTTAACAATCCTGTTATCCTTATCGAAGAAACAGAAGTAGAAGAGGGATTCCCCCTGCTTCCTCATGTGTTCTTCAAGGATGGCTCAGCCGACCTTAAAGATGCCGGTATGAATCTTATAAGCTCCGATCAAGCACGATCATTCGATGAATCCAAGCTGAAATGGAATACACTGGATATATATGCCGATCTCTTAAATATCATGGGTTCCCGTTTGAAAAAGATACCTTCTTCCTCAATGATTATAACAGGCTGTAATAATGGGATTGGAATCGAAAAAGGCAACCAGAAACTATCTCAGGATCGGGCTAATGCCATTCGTGATTATCTAACTTCTGTCTGGGGTGTTCAATCCTCACAGATAAAGACAAAGAAACAAAATCTGCCGACAAATCCCGGTAAGATCACTGAACCCGAAGGCATCGAGGAAAACCGCAGAGCCGAGCTTTCCTCCGACAATCTCGACGTCATCAAATGGGTGAAGCTAAAAGAAATTTTCAGAAAATCCAATCCACCTGTTATCAAGATCATTCCTTCTGCTGTAGCTGAAGTCGGCGTTAAATCCTGGAATCTGGACATCGATCAGTCCGGTCAGAATCTGCGTAACTTCAAGGGGCAGGCTGTCCCCGATTCACTTCTTTGGTTTGTCGAGCAGGAACCAATGCCTCGACTCGATTCTGATGTAAAACTGCAATTCACAGCTCTGGATGACTTCAACCAGAAGCGCACAGCAGATACATCTTTTGTTATCAAGCAGAAGACTATCCGCGTCAAGAGGGAAGAGCTGAAGAACGATACTCTTATCGAGCGTTTCTCGCTTATTCTCTTTGATTTCGACAAGGCTGATCTCACCAAACTGCAGATGGAAGCTCTGAAGGAAATCAAATCAAGCATCAAGCCTAACTCAAAAGTAACAATCTCCGGTTATGCCGATAAGACCGGTGAGGCAGAGTACAACAAGGATCTGGCTCTGCGAAGAATTCAGGAAACGCAACGCACACTTCAGGTGCCGGATAACAATCTCGTGCTCAATCCTGTGGGTAGTTCAGAACTGCTCTATCCCAACGATAAACCGCAGGGCAGAAGCTACTGCCGAACAGTCAAAATTGTAATTGAGACACCGATGAATAAATAAACAAAATAAAGAATCCCGTTTCGACGGGATTTTTTGATTTTTAGCTGTTTTTCTCAAAGTCTGTATCGTCGCACACAAAGCACAATAGCAATGTATTTTTATTTTCTGTGAGACGTTTTGCGATTTGATGTGTCTTAGTATATACGAGTGTGACAAATTTTAGAAAAGATATTTTGAATATTAATAGCAGGTAAATCCAAACATCCTACTTTTTGTAATTTATTTTTGGCTGATTCAAACGGTGGAAGACCTTCATTTTTTGAATCAATTTTTACTGAAGAACCAACATTTGTTGAAGAAAATAATAACATCGATATTGATTGTTTCTCCCAATCCTTCCTCAGATTTCATAGAAATATCCGTAGGGGCGAACGGCCGTTCGCCCTTACAAAGCGATATAAAAATCTATAATATTTATGGACAAACCGTATTCTCTGTAGAGGCAATCCATGAATTGCCACTACGTTTCGATGTTTCGGGCTTGGCTCCGGGCATGTATTTTGTTCGGATTGGGGATAAAGTTGGGAAGTTTATAAAAATTAAATAATTTTTAGTCTACTACGTCAGAGACTTACATGATAATAGTTGAAACAAAAATATTTACGAAACAAATTCTTGACTTATTGAACAGCGAAGAATATCGGGATTTTCAAAATTTCATAGTAAATGAACCGGCTTTTGGTAAGGTTATTAAAGGAACATATAGCTTAAGAAAAGTCAGATGGAAAACCAAAGCAAAAGGAAAAAGTGGTGGAATCAGGATTATTTATTTTTGGGTCGATTTGAAAGATACTATTCTAATGTTATTTGCATATTCAAAATCGGAACGTATTGATTTATCTCAAAAGCAAATAAAAATATTAAATAAAATTATTGAAGAGGAATTCTCAAAATGAAGAAAGAAATGTTCGATGATCTTGTCGAAAGCCTTCATGATGCCGGCAAAATATTAAAAAATGAAATCAAGCCTTCACGAAGATTTGAAATAAAATCAAATGAAATAAAGGGAATCAGACTAAAACACAATCTATCTCAGGATAAATTTGCCGATCTTCTCGGCATTAGTGTCGGTACTTTAAAAAATTGGGAACAAGGGAGAAGAAAGCCTACTGGTCCTGCAAATGTTCTCCTCCTAATCGCAGAAAGGAATCCAGAGGTACTCTTTACCAATTCTTGATGTTTCCGGCTTGCCTCCGGGCATGTATTTTGTTCGGATTGGGGATAAAGTTCAAAAGTTTATTAAATATTGAGCAAAAGGGGTTAATCACCCCTTTTTTTCTTTTCCCCATCCCCCCAAATAAATATCCTCCTAAGTGCCTTATATTATTATTTCTTATGATTTCACCCCATAATTAATTAATTTTGATAAATATTTTTTAATAAAATTTGTAACTTTTTATTATTATGATGTGTCTTAGTATTAAACAATGGTAAAAGTTTGAAAATCGTAGATAGAAATGTTTTTTAAAAAATCAAATATAATCGATGATAAAGCCGTTACGAAAGCTGTTTCCGAGATGCAGAAAGGAAGCGCTCAGGCTTTTCATTTATTGTATAATAAGTACAGCCAGTCTATCTACCGCTACTGTTTCAAAATTCTCAACGACAAAGACATTGCCGATGATGCTTTCCAGGAAACCTTCATTAAAGTCTATGAGCACAGGCTCGAATTCAAAGGTTCTAACTTCCAGTCCTGGGTCTATACAATAGCCCACAGAACCTGTCTGAATTATCTTCGTACCAAAAAAGAGAATGTATCATTCGAAGAAGATTATCAGGCTCCCGTTTTTGAAAGCGATCAAGACTTCGGTGCAAAACAGTTTATCGAAAAAGCAATTGCAGCTCTGCCTCTGTCCTTGCGCGAAACTTTAGTCCTGCGCGAGTATGAAGAATGCTCCTATCAGGAAATTGCAGAAATTTTAGATATTGATATTTCATTGGCTAAGGTCCGGGTTCACCGGGCAAGGCTGATTTTAAGACAAATGTTACAACCTTTGGTTAAGGAAATTTATGAATCTCGATGATTTAATATCGAAATACGTCGATAGTGAACTAACTCCTCAGGAGGATAGCGAGCTGAGAAACATTCTGTCCGAAGACAATTCCGCTAGGGAAGCCTTCGATACCGACGTGTTTATTCATTCCGCTATTAAGGAAGAAGCTAAGAACATCAGACCATCAACCATTCTGCTTGGTGAAACTGAAGATAAAATTCTGATGAAGATCCTGGCTAATCAGCCAATCGTTGGCGATACAGTCTATCCCCGCAAAAGAAGATATGCTTTTGCTACAGCAGTTCTGGCTGTAATGCTTTTCGGTTTTCTCAGAATAAACGATTTTCAGATGTTTAACGACAAAACCGGAATGGCTCTTATTCTTGAGCAGGAAAGACATACTCTGGACAAATCATTCAATGACTCCCAAATTGAAACGGATGCACCGGAAGATCTTACCATGCTTAATCCAAGAGAAGTTTCTTTCGATAGAGCTTCACGTTCATTATTGCCAGCTGCACAATCGATTAAAGAAAATGTGGCAGCTGAAACAAATTCACACTCTATTATTCTTGCTTCCAGCCCTGCAGAAAATGCAGAATATGGCTTGAGGTCGGCAGATAACACGGTAAATACTATAGCAACAGAATCTGTTTCTGAAGAATTTGCACCGCTTCAACCCATGATCCAGCAAAACAATGACTCAAGGATTTCTTCTGGTGGTGCTAATATCCAGTTAAAGCAGAATTTAGCCCCAATGCCATCTAACTCTAAAGCTTCTAACTTAGATTTTCAGCCTGATGCAGGAAATAGTGCAGTTCAGTTGAATCCGCTTCCAAAACAAATGATAGTCAATACACAACAGCCGGTTGGATCGATGAATATGCCTAATTCATTCAATCAGCAAAACTACTATGGCAATACTACCAATATTCAGCTTGGTTCTTTCTTTGGGACTAATCTCGTTAACACAGGATTCGACAACACGAATCTCAAAAATGCTTCTGTGGTTTCAAATTTCTCTCAGAGCATTGCCTGCGAAATATCAAAGTCTCAGAGAGTTGGTTTAGAACTTGGTTTCACTCAATTTTCCTTCGATGATCAAAGAATCGGTCGCATTCCATCGTCAGGGATTCTGAAAATTTCTGATTATTCCTCAAGTCATCCTAAAATCCAGGAATTTGGTACTGGTTCCGATGGAACAGGTATCACATTTCCATATACTGTCAATGTAAACAAACAGATACTTTGGGGCTCAGCCTTCTACGAACAGGTTTTTGTTGATTTCAATAAAATATCGATAACAGGAAGGCTAGGTCTTGGCGGAACAAACGACGGACTCCTTAGCTATGCTCGTTTATATACTCAATTTGATATTTTCACTTGGCTGTCCTTCACAGCAGGAGCAGATGGACGCTATTTCAAAACAGTACTTAACCCACAAAAATCGCAGGTAAATGACTGGAAGTCTTCTCTCTCTATAATATATGGATTCAAATTGAAGATGTAAAGCCTGATTTTAAACAACTTATACTCTTTTGCGATGTTAATGTACAGATGTTTTTCTAATTATCATTTAAAAAATTCAAAAATTGTTTCTATATTTGAAGTTATGAAAATTGTAAAAAAAGACAAAATTAATAAACAATAACTTTATATAAACTTTCAACATAATAGGAGGCGCGCTATGAAATTGTTACGAGTTTTCGTAAGTATTTCCATATTAATCTTTTGCTTAGCTGTTTCTGTAGAATCAGCCAACTCTAGAGAGTTACCAGCCACAGGTTATAATCACCTGCAAAAAGAAATTGTTCCTGCTTATCAATCAGTTACTATCAAACATCCTGTTGATAAAATGCAGGCCGCAATCGGCAGTTTCAATATTATTGATTCTCTTGCCAATGCTTATTCATACTTTACAAATGACCAACAGCCTTTTGTATATTATGCACCAACTAACACTCTTATTACGATTAAAAGAGGTGCATTAGCTGCTACTGCTGGTCAAAATACTCTTAATGACCTTTATGTTCGTACCTCAAATAATTGGGGCGTCACCTGGAATCCTGCTGAGCTTATTTATACTGCCACTGCTGGTAATTTGGCTCGTTATCCCAGTATCTATGGCTTCGAATTTGAAAGTCAAATGGCTTATGTCTTTACTGCCCCAGCTAATCAGGCAAACGGCTGGCAAGGTTTCATCAATGGTATCTACACTGCTGGCAACTCAGCTTTTTCATTTACTTATAATGAAACAATCGGCGGTAAAGCTTATGGCTGGAGTGGCACTGACTCTAAGATTTTTGGTTCTATTAAAGGATCGGATGCTTATGCCATTGCAACAGGCGGTATTATGCCTCCTAGCGGATTACCATTAGTCGACAATTCATCCATTGGAAAGCGTTCTTCAACAACGTTTGTGGACTGGACTTCTGAAATCCCTGCTGCCTGGGCTTCTAGCAACTTTGTTACTCCTATTCCAGATGCAACCTATACTGACAGTTTGAGCAATTCCTCCGTAATGGCTCTCAAAATGGAAGAAACAGATAAAATTTTATATTCTGCTGTTTATGGCAGATTTACAGCTGCGGATGTTATCACAGCCTCAATACCGGGTGTATCAAAATCAACAGATTTAGGTAACACGTGGAGCGATTTCGAAATTTTCCCTCGTTCTGTTCTTAATAATTACATAACCGGTCTTTCTTTAGATCCTAATGTTGTGTATATCTCCAACAGGGATTTCGTTCCTTTCGCAGGCGGTGATTATAGCTTTGTCGTCTCATTATTCGAAGATACTACAAAAACTTTCAAACCTTATGCTAGTGCTCTCCACCAAATTGTTGAGCTTTACAAAGAAAAAGGTCAGTTCGGTTTGAGACCAATAGCGAATATTACTGGTTATGCACTAAGATATAACGGTGCCAATTCTAATAACCAAATGGGAGATGAGCTTATGGTTTCAAGAACTGTTGACGGATCGGCTCTTCTTGTTAAATGGGTTGATTTCGTAAATGCTACTGATGTTAATGGCGACACTATTCGTAATTATACAACAGACATCATGGCAGCCATTCGCATGAAAGATTCAAAAAATTGGTCCAACCCTCGTGATATTTCTGAAAGTGAAATTTACGACAGAATTACTTGGATTCCCAATTATATACCTAATGATTTAAAATCGGTTCCGGTTCTAAAGCTCGAATCCATTCCCAATCCCGGCGATACTCCTGAAGCCGCAGCTCTCAACCAGCTCTCCCTTGAAACCGTTGCTCAGTATGTGTTGGTTGGTAATTTCGACGCTAACTTACTCACGGGAGTGGAGCAAGAAGAAAAAGGATCGGCATTCTCAATTCCGGGAGTCTATCCCAACCCGGCTTCAACCGAGATTTATGTCGACGCTATGTTGCCATCCTCTGCTAGTGTTACAATTAAACTCTGCGATATGTTCGGAAGAAATGTCGTAGCTCCTTATACCAACATTGCTGGAGCCGGATCGAACACATTCAGATTTGATGTGTCTAACGTAGCATCCGGAGCTTACTTCGTAAAAGTAGAATACAATGGCGCAAATGAAACAAGATTAATTAATATTGTTAAATAAATCATCTAATCATGATAAGATGCATTTTTCGGAGTTAAATATGAAAAAAATATTTATTATATTTTCACTTATGATCTTTGTTGCGGCTAATTCCCTTCAAGCTGGTATTTATGGTACCCTTAAAGGTAAAGTTCTCGACAACGAAGGTAAACCGATAGTTGGAGCTTCAATTAAAATTGAAGGCTCTAGACTAGGTGGTTTTACAAAATCAGAAGGACGATTTGTTATTAATAACATCAGTCCTGGCACTTGGGTTGTAAAAATCTCTTTCGTTGGTATGAAGCCACACTCAACTCAGGTAAAAATTTCTGCTGACGAACCTACTGAGGTTAATGTTACTTTGAAGCAAGAAGGCGGAGATGTAACTACTGGCGTAGTTGAAATTACAGCCGATAAACTTGTCAATAACAAACAGATTGGTTTGATTAGAGGTCAGGATAAAGCCGGTTTAGAGAATATCGGTCGTGAAGGTATCCAGTCTATCGTTGGTCTTAGTGCTGGTGTGTTCAATACTGGCGGTGGATTTGTTATTCGTGGATCCAGAGAAAATGAATCTCAGATCCGTGTTGACGGAACCGATGTTGGTAATCAATTTACCGGTAGTTTTGGTATCATGGGTTCAAGCTACTATCCTATGATCAGCTCATTCGCCGCAGAAGAAGTTCAGGTTCTCACCGGTGGTTTCTCAGCTGAATACGGTAATGCTCTAGGTGGTTTTGTTAATACAAGCACAAAATCAGGTAGAACCGATGCTTACGAAGGTTTACTCCGTTGGAGAACTGATGTCCCGTTCCTTTTCGGTTCTCAGAAATCAGGATTACAGCTTTATCGCGAGGGCGACAGATTAAATTATACTGAAAATGGTTCGGGTGCTCAGCTTCAGGGTTCTCAGGAAACCGGTCTCGATTTCGGTGTTGGTGGTCCTCTTCCAGGTTTAAATAAATCAACTTTTTATATTTCTTCCAGATATTTCTACGAAAAATACCGCGGAAATAGCTATAAAATCTATGACCCTCTTCATTATGATCTTCAGGGAAATTTATCCCAGAATAATTTGGGACAGTATGACAATAATCAATCTTGGGTTAAGAACATCACTGGCAGAATGAAATTTGCTGTCACTGCCGATATCGACTTGGTTGTTGGTGGTTCATTTGGTATGACCAACGTCGAAACAGGTGGAATGAGCTGGCTTTATGCTACTACCCCTGGTGCCATCGAAGGTCTTAATACTTTTGGTGTAGCCGAAAACATTGCAAAACAGCCGGTTGCTAACCAGACAGTTATAAATATTATGGCAAAACTTAACCACAGATTAAGTTCAAACAGTTTCTATGAATTAAATATTTCAAATAATACCAATAGCGATGCACAGGGCAAAAGAGCAAATTTTGATGCTCCGGGTTATTTCTCTGGATTTCAGATTATTGAACCCCAGGATAAATATGAGGTTATTAATAGCAAGCTCACTCTTGGAAGAGATAAGGTTATCGATCATTACGAATTCCTGACTGGATCAAGATTCACTAATGATGGTTATCTCCAAGGTGACAATGCCTTGTTAAATCCTTTAACTGGATACTACGAAGGTTCCGGTTCCGCTGCTACTGGTGAAAATGCATGGGGATTGGTTAATTATTTCATGAACCATGGTAATGGTAGTGGTTTCGACTTCAGAAATGGTAACTACTGGCAGGTCGATGGTAACTACAATTATGATATTACCGGTGATTGGGAACATTCATTCAAGACTGGATTTGAAGTCCGCTTATATTCTATCAAGAGATCTGAAAACGGTCTTCCTTGGGACGGTAATCCATTCTTCGATGTTTATACAGACCAATATGGTGGAAACCTTTATAAATATGATGAACCTGCTGTGTATGACGTTACTAGCAAAGGTTTCAATCCTCTGAATATTTCAGCTTACGTTCAGGATCAGATTACTTACAAAGGAATTATCTTCACCCCGGGCTTGAGATTCGATTATTTCAATCCTAATTCCAGATACAGAACAATTCTTGATAAATTCCAGTCAATTTCTTCTGACAGTGGTTTTGCTGACGTTAATGCAAAATTCCAGATTAGTCCAAGAATTAACGTTACTTATCCTATAACTGACCGTTCTAACGTATCATTGTCTTATGGTCTTTTATTCATGATGCCACAGATGGGCTATATGTTCGATGGTTTCAACGTCAGCGAGCTCAGAGGCAATCAGCCTATTGGTAATCCTAATCTTGAAGCACAGAGAGTTAATCAATATTCAATTGAATACAAGAATCAGATGACCGATGATTTCGCTCTCGATATTTCAGCTTACTACAAAGACATTTATAATCAGCTGGGTATTTCCGCAGTTGAGGCAGTTCCTAATCCATACTTCCTTTATACAGTATCTGATTATGGCAACTCAAAAGGATTAGAAATTGAATTAAGAAAACGTCCAATTGATCATTTTGGATTCACTCTTAATTATAACCTGTCGCAAAGTGTTGCAACAGCAGCTGGTCCGGGTTCAAATTATAACAGACCTGTTGATCCTTTCACCGATCAATCTGCTTATCCTCTTGCACCTTTCGCTACTGGTGTGGATAGACTCCACAGAATCAACGCTATTCTCAACGCAGTCTGGGGAAGAGGCGAAGGTCCTTCTATTGGTGGAATTAACCTGCTCGAAAATACTTCGATCAATTTCACAGCTTGGTTCCAAACAGGAACACCTTATACTAAACTCGATAAAGCTGGTAACGCTATCGGTGATGAAAATGCCGAAAGACAGCCTTCATTCTGGAACACTAACTTCAGATTCCAGAGAACATTCGATCTAAAAGATTGGTTTGGCGAATCAGCTGGTAAATCCAGCCTGACCTTCTTTGTCGATATTGACAATATGTTCAATAACAGACAGGCAGCTTCTGTGTTTGCTAGAACAGGTGATCCTATTGATGATGGTACTAACTTCTACAAGCCTATTACCGACTTCAGCCCTACTGAATATTACAGATATGGTAATTATGGTATTGCAGAATCATTCTCAGCCGAACAGTATAACATCTATGGTGAAAGATACTATGGAATAAATGGTGATGTTGACAAAAATGGTGTTGTTACCTTAGCAGAAAAAGCCCAGAGATTTGAAGAATATCTCGAGGTAATAAGAAGTTTCAAAGGAAATTTCATGGCACCTATTACAGTTTATTGCGGACTTATGTTCCGGTTTTAATTGACAAATAATTGAAAATGAAAAAAATAATTACAATAAAAAGGGTAAATTAAATGTTAAAGAAAAACATAGGAGTAGTTCTGGTACTATGGTTTATCGTTTTTGCTTTTTCTTCTTTCGGTCTCAATGCCAGACCAATAGAAAATGAAAAAGGGAAAAGCGATGAAGAACTACGTAAAGTTTCACAGATCTACGATCTCCAGAAAAATACTGTTAGTAATATTCAGTTCTATACAACTAATTATGGTATTTTTGGGTTGGACGTCGCTAGAAACAGAGGCGGTGGCTATTGGCCCCGTGGTTCACAGAACCAGTATATCTTTGCCGGCGGTGTTTGGTTAGCTGCTATCAAGGTAAGACCAGGTGACACAACAACAAGAAAATATTGCACAATAACTTACAACCCGAACAACGGAAAATCATGGATGGCTCCGGGTCGTATGGATCCTACTTCAACAGCTAAAGATCTTCCCGATAATAATGAAATTACAAAGTACAGAACTTATTTCTCAACCGATTTTAAGGCTGGAGACGGCGCTCCTGTATTGCCGGATGACGGCGAAAGCTGGCCCATTTGGGATATTGCAAAGGAAGACACAATCAAGGTTGACAGGTATTTCGGTAGATATATTGATGACAAGGCCGCAAGAAGTAGAGCAACTTATGCAAAAGGTCCTGCATTCATTTCCGGTGAAGATATTTTCAGTACTTATAAGGATACTGATCTGAGTCTTTATGATGGTGGTGCAAGTCAGCGTAAGAATCTTGGCTATCCTCTGCGTCTTCAGTTCGAACAGATGATCTACTCATGGGGTTTCGGTGATTATCGTGATTTTATATTTTTGAAGTATGAAATTACTAATTATTCTAAGGATACTCTACAGCAATGCTGGATGGCTCCTGTTATGGACGTTGATATCGCAGTTGCTACTAACTCCCAGAACGGTGCTGGTAATGACCGTTGCCGGTATTACGAAGAAGATCCTTCATTGAACCTTGCTGTTCAGTGGTCTATGACAGATCAGGGCGAAAAAGGTCAGGGATTCGGTTATCTTGGATTCGACTTCCTCGAAAGCCCCGCTGTTTATGTTGTAAACCTTCCTAAAAAGATTACTCTTACAACAGTCGGTAACGTATCGACCTACGAAATTAAAGAATACATGATCATGACAGATACTACTGTTGTTGTTCCTGTCTGGAAGGACAGCACTATAACTGGAAGCAGAGATTCATTGATTGTACTGTCAGACACATTAGTTAAACATTCAACAATGACCATAACTGACAATAGTGGCAAGCTTGACACTGTTGTTAATCAGTTATTCAATATAGTTGACAATATCAGAAGAGATAAGAAATTCTACAGAAATAGAGAACAGCTTGGCCTTCAGACTTTCCGTAACTGGCCAATCACCGAAGACAAAAATGGTGATGACGAAAGATATAACTTTATGTCTTCCAAATCCCGCGACGGTGATAATGGTTCCGGTGATAAAAGATTCATGATGTCTACTGGTCCATTCAACATGCTTCCCGGCGATACAGCACGTGTTGTTGTGGGTATGATACTCGCATCACCGGCCGTTCGTGATGAAGCTGATGGTTCAGTTGCCGACTTAGCCGAACTCGTCAAAAAAGACAAATTTGCTCAGGCTGTCTATGATGATAACTTCCGTGCTCCTCAGCCTCCGGATAGAACTATCATCACAAAATGGACACCTCTGAACAACGCAGTTCAGATTGAATTCGACAGCACGTCCGAAATGTCCGTCGATGATCTGGAAATGGGTCTTGCTTTTATGGGCTACAGAATCTATCGTGCCCGTAGAACTGACATTGACACATTCAATACAAATGTTATTGCTACAACCACACCCGATGATCCGAAAACTAAAGGTCCTCTCGGCTGGAAACAAGTAGCAGCATGGAGCATTCCAACACCATGCTACAAATCAGATTACAAAGCTGGTCGCAGCGATTTAAAAGTAGCCGATCTGCCTATGATCGATTCTTTGAGAATCGTAGGTCCTGTTTATCTTCCTGATGGAACAATAGACTCTACTTCCATTTGCGTTATGCGCGTCGGTCGTGGTGTTAAATTGTTCAGAGACTCAATTGTCAAGGCTTGGAATATGTTCAGTACTCAGCCTTTCAGTGGTGCCTATTTACCTGTTATCGGTCTTATCGATACCGGTTCTGTTAGTGCACCTTGGGGCAAATACTATGAGAAAGTGCTTAATAATGCAGCTCTGCCGCTTTATTACAATCCTTTCAAGCCATCGTCAAATACAAATAAACTGCTGACTGATGTTTTGATTGGACAAATTAAGCTCGATCCTGCTACTGTTCCATACAATCCATTGCTGACTCAGTTAGAGACTATTAATATCAATCCGCTTGATACGGCACTCCTATTAAAGAGAGTTGCAGATACATTGTATCTTAAGAATACTTACAGGAATGCTGTCATCAATGGAAAGCCACAGTTGCTTATTGATAGAATTATACCTCTTCCACTTGGAATAAATAAATGCATGAACGATACCAATAAAATCAAACAGGTACTCGATCAGGTATATAACTTTATCAAAGCCGGATATGCTAAAGTAAAATTCAGCAAATTTGAACAATCTGATTCTGTTCGTATAAATGTTATCGCTCCCTTCATGTCATTAATTACTAACGGTCGTACATTCACTGACATCGGCGATGACAACCGGGACGGTTTCATATCTACTAACAGTGATCCTACAAAAACAGAAAAACTTCTAAATTCTGTTGATTATAATTATAGAATTTTAGCTTTTGACGAAGGTGCATTCAATCAGCCTACACCAGGTAAATTGAATGATGCTTCCGAAGGCCTCCCTAATCAAAAGCGTACACATCCTGCAGCTTCACCTGCTGGCAACCAATCACAATTTACTGTTACCTATGTCGACAGTGCAAAAATTGGTGGACTTTATGACTTTAAATTCTATGGTACTAATCAGGACAGAGTTAATCAATTACTTGCCGGACATGAGCTCGAACTTGTATTCTCTCCATATTGGCAATTATCAGAAGTTCCTCTTCCTGAAACAACTCCTATAAGAACAATAGAATTTGGTCTTTACTATCGTAATGTTGTCGTAACAGATATTACAACAGGTAGACTTGTATTCTCAGGCAGAACAATTTTCGAATCCGATCCATGCAATTGGTCTTACAGAGGCGGATTTACCGAGAATGCTCAATCCTGGTATATGTCTGATACAACCATTATAGACCCTGTTCATCCGGAAAGATCCTCATCATTTGGTTTATTCCATAACAATGAAGTATTCCAAAGAAGCGGTTATTTCACAACAGGTGACTTCCGTCAGTATGGTTATTGCTATTCTCAGCCATTTGTGATGCCCTATGAGAATACTTTTGGGTTCTCATTCAATTATTCTCTTCAGCAGAATGGCGGTGCCTTCAGACCGGATACAAACAGCAAGAGAACAACAATTGGCATGACACCATATTATCCTCATCTTGGCTCTAATTGGAACGACCCGACATATATCAATACAACATATATGAATGGTTTTATTAGTTATGGCAAAGAAATTGGCTATGGCGACAAAGGAGTTTTTGGAACTTATACAGCTTATGGTCAGCCGTCTTATGGCAGCTTTAACAATGGTGGAGGTGATTTTGTTCTCACATTCCAACCAGGCGGTACAGAAGATATGACTTTGACCTTCGGCAAAAAGACTCCTGGTCCTCAAATGACTAAGACTTTCAAAGTGCCTTATTTGACTGCAACTGTTGCAAATGCTAGAAGCTACAGAAGACCAAATGAATTTGGGGATTCTTCAATTGTTAAATACAATGTACCTTTTGAACACATGTCATTCCCAATTGATGATGGAGTAGCTCAGCCAGGTGAAGTCAGACATAAAGGAACTCCATACTTGAAGAGTTTAGGTCTAAAGAGTGATGATTTTATTGGCAAATTTAACCTATGCGCTATGGCTTGGGTTAACTCAAGATATAACAGCAAAACTCTTAAAATGCCTGATCAAAGAGCCGTACCTTCCGACAGTGTTGCAAAATACAAAGAGCTTATTGCAGGACAACAGGGCAGATACTATCTCTCAGGTATCTCAACAGATGGTGTCGATACTGTCGATTTTACAAATCAAATTAGCATTGCTGGTGTCTCCTTCAATTTCGATTATGCCAACAAAGGACAATTCGAAAAAACAGGTATTAGACAATGGCCTAATATCCCCGACACTGCTTATGTCTATGGAACTGACTTCAAAGCCGGTGATAACGTTACACTAAAAGTTAGCGGTGGTGCTTTCGGTCTGCCTATGCCCGGTGCAAAGGTTAGAGTAAAAGTATCCGGTTCAGAAGTAACTAACAATGATTATACTAAAGAAATGCTAGACAAGATTACGGTTGTTCCGAATCCTTACTACATTACACATCAGATGCAGGCTTCGCCTTACGATGCAAAGTTATACTTTACTAAGCTTCCAAAGCGATGCACAATCAGCATATTTACTGTAGCAGGCGATCTTGTTCAGGTAGTAAATCACGATGAAACTAATGCGACAGATGCAACCAAGCACGCTCTTGATGTTTGGAATTTACTTTCAAGCAACCAGCAGAGAGTCCAGAGTCAGGCATTCATAGCTGTCATCAAAGCCGATAATGGCGTTGAGTCAGTAGTGCATTTCTCAGTCGTAGTCGGTGGATTCCGTTTAATACCTGAAAATTAATTAACAATCGGAACAATAAAATTGGAGATATATAATTATGAAAAAAATATTTAAATTTAATTTAATTGCACTTCTGATGGTTATAATCGTTTTGCCTGCTCTTGCAGTCGATCCGGTAAGTGCAATCAAAGGTTCATCCGGTGGCCAGTTTGTTAAGGTCGGAGCAGCCGGTGGCCAGTTCTTGAAAATTGGTGTTGGAGCGCGTGCTGCTGGTATGGGTGGAGCTTATTCATCTGTTGCAAACGATCTCACTGCTCTCTATTGGAATCCTGCTGGTTTAGCCGACGTTAAGGGCGTATCAGGATCATTTTCCTATACTTCCTGGTTCTATGGCTATTCCCACATGTTTGCTGCAGCTACTATGCCTATTGGAACAAACTTCCAGATTGCTGCACAAATTATTTCTCTCTCTAGTCAGAATATTGAAATTACAACTTTCGATCAACCCGATGGTACTGGACTTTTCTACAAAGTTCAGGATCTATCCGGTGGAATCACTCTGAGTGGTTTCCTTACCGATCAGTTCTCCTTTGGCGTTACTGCTAAATATGTTAGCAATGGCATTGCCAATCTTAGTGCTGGTGGACTTGCATTCGATATCGGTACTAAATATGAAACAGGTGTTCAGGGTATAAAAATTGGATTTGCTATCATGAACCTTGGAACAGAACAGCAATATTCTGGTTCAGACCTACAGAAAACTATGAAAATTGATCAAGCTTTCAAACAGGCTCCTCAGGATTATGCTCTTCTGGCATATCCTTTCCAGTTGCCTTTAACTTTCCGTGCTGGTATTTCTTCCGAGGTTATCAAATCTGAAGAACATGTTCTCACTGCTGCATTTGATTTCGTTACTATGTCCGATATTTCTGAACAGTACATTGTTGGTGCTGAGTACACATGGAACGATCTTCTTTCACTTCGCGGTGGGTATGTATTTGGCCAGTCACAATTTAATATTTGTGGTGGTGTCGGCATAAAGTACATTGGTGGCGGTATCGATGGATCGCTTGATTATTCAATTACTCCGACTTCCAATCTCGGTCTGGTTAACAGAATAGGTGTTAGTGTTAAAATGAAATAATTCTTTATTTCAAATTATATGATTAAATTGCCGTTGTATAATGATACAACGGCAATTTTTTTTTTACTATAATATTTGGATTAATGATTAAATATTCAATATGTCTGCTTATTTTGGCTTTATCCTTAATTACTTCAAATTCCGAAGCACAGATAAAGCTTGACTTTGATGCTGCATCTTTTTATCTCGACGATGCAAAATCAATTTGTGAGGTGTATTATTCATTTCCCGATAATTCAGTAACATATCATATGGAATCCAACGGATATCGGGCTATGGTATTCATGAAACTTCTTATCCTAAAAGATAACATAGCCATTGATTCCCTTAAATGGGAACAACCTATTTTCTCTAGCAAGGAAATTAGTGGATACACCTCCGATTTCATAAGTATTTATCGCTTCAATATCCCAATAGGGAAATATAAGTTGCTATTGTCAGCCTCCGATTCATCCAATCAGAGTAATACAAATACAAAAAAACTGGATTTAAATTCCAGAAAAATTAAGCAAAACAATATTGATATCAGTGATATCCAGTTATCCATTGCCATAGAAAGTGAACGTAATAAATCTGCTGACTGGAGTGATTCTTTCAAAAAGAAAGGCCTGTTTGTTGTCCCCAATCCCAAAGCTGAGATTTTGGCAAATAAAGAACCATTGAACTCTTATGCAGAAATTTATCGATTGAATAAATTTGGAAAAAATGGTGTAAGAATCCTTTATCAGCTCTTCGATGCTACCAATTCTGAAGTATTTAAATATGAACGTGACAAAAAACCTCAGGGTGATTCGTTTGTCGACATAATTTCGATACCGCTCGAAGCTCTTGGCGGAGGAGTTTACTTTTATCGTATTACTGTAAAATCAAGAGATTCCGATGACGATTCTGTGTCGTCGACAAAGAAAATTTTTATTCTTAATGCTGACATTAAACTACAGGAACTAACTCCTTTCCTTGAAAATTATTCATTCGAGAGAAGCGAATTCTCTACCATGGGTCCTGAGAAAGTAGAAATATCATTTCAACAGATAAAATGGATAACTGATGATTACGAAAAGGATATATTCGAACGGTGTTCATCCACTCCTGCAAAGCAGAGGTTCCTGTTTGCTTTCTGGAAAAAACGAAATCCCGATACTACTGCTTTCGTCAACAAAGAACTTGAAGATTTCAGGCAAAGAGTCGACTTTGCTAATGAAAAATATAAAATTGGACTAATGAAGGAAGGTTGGAAGACCGATAGGGGAAGAGTACTTATCAAATATAAGTACCCGACAACTATTGACCGGGTCCCTCAAAAAGCTGAACAACCTGCCTACGAAATCTGGCATTACGATGAAATTCAGGGTGGTGTTCAGTTTGTCTTTATTGATTTCTCTAACAATGGAAGTTATCTTCAGGTACATTCTACTGCTTCCGGTGAAGTCATTAATGATACCTGGAAAGAGCAATACATCGAACAGAAAATCCGAAAATCATCCGGCGGTTATTAGCCGGGAAATTAATAAATATCTCCATGCAAAAATTACTAAACTACATAATATATAGCTTTTTGGTCTGCCTTAGCTTTCTGACAAATGCCCTCACAATCAAGATGAGAACACGGCTGGGAGCTATATTCGGCAGGCTGATCGCTCTGTTTATTCCAAAACGGGTTCAAATTGCTTCCAGGAATCTTTCTCAAGCTTTTCCTGACAAATCCTCAAGTTGGGTAAACGAAACAACAAACGGTTGTTTCAGAAATCTTGGGATTGTACTTCTCGAAATACTTTTGTTAAGGACTATTTCTAAATCAAAACTGAACAAATATATCAGGTTTAATCATCTGGAATTAGTTGAAGAATTAGCTAAGCAGAATTTAGGAATATTAATGCTTTCTGGCCATTTGGGTAATTGGGAAATCCTTGCACTTGGTGGAGGCATTCAAGTTCCTCTACCAATAATTATGGTAGTCGAACCTCAGCGTAATAAATATATGAGTAATGACATGTATAGAATGAGAACAAAATTTGGCAACATGACTACCTCACGTTATCAAGCCGCTCGTGAGATAGTTAATGCTATCAAGAAGAATCAGATTGTTGCTCTTCTCGTTGATCAGAGTGCCACGAGCAATAAGGATATATTTGTTGACTTCTTTGGCAGACCAGCAGCAACTTATGAAGCTCCGGCAAGTTTGGCTCTCAGATTTAATGTGCCGGTTATTTATGGTGTTGCTGTACGTCAAACCGATGGTACCTATCTTGTTGATTTGAAACAGATACCCCACGACGATCTTAAGTATGACAAACATGGAATTGAGGAATTCACAAAACGACATGTAAAGATGCTTGAGGATGCTATCCGTGAACATCCCGATCAATGGGCATGGATGCATAAACGCTGGAAACATCAACCACCTCAGGTAACTAACAATGCGTAAACCATCAATTAACGAGTTCAGACATGTTTGTATTATTCAAACTGCTTTCCTCGGCGATGTAGTGCTTACGTTGCCTCTGGCTCAGGCAATAAAAAATTATAATCCTAATATTCAGATTAGTTTCGTTTCTACTCCTGTTGCCGCCGGAGTAACGATTTCTGCTAAAGCAATTGATTATATTGTAACCTACGATAAACGTGGAATACGTCGTGGATTTGATGGTATTAAGTTCCTGGCTCAACATCTGAGAGCGCAGGAAGTAGATTGTATCATATCGCCTCATCGTTCTCTACGATCTACATTGGTCTCTTTATTGACTGGTGCACGGTATTCTGTCGGATTCGACAAGGCTTCTCTCGCCCAGCTTTACAGAAGAAGAATCAAATATGTTCGCCAGCATCACGAAATTGATCGTAATCTCGATCTTCTTCAGGCTTTCTCCGATTATGATGATATTATCAAATCCGGTTCTTCTGTTGCAATTGATGTGCATGACGGTGATAAATCTTTTGTCGAATCTCGATTGATTCAGAGCAAAATATCCGATAATACAAAACTTGTCATTCTGGCTCCCGGCTCAGTCTGGGAAACCAAAAGATGGAAAGAGTATCATTTTGCAAATTTAGCGGCTATGCTCAGATCCGAAGGATTTTCAGTGGTTGCCATAGGCTCTGAAGATGACAAGGATTTGTGCAGAAGAATAACTGGTGAAAATGGGTACAATTTAGCAGGAAAACTCACTATCCCACAGACATTGCATCTTCTGTCGCTGGCTTCTGTTCTGGTGACTAACGATAGTGCCCCAACTCACTTTGCAGGATTGGTTGGTACGCCAACTATAACGATATTTGGACCGACTTCACCGATCTTTGGCTTTGGTCCTTTAGGCGTGAAAGATATCAGTCTTGAATTATCCGATCTGAAATGTAAACCATGCTCAATCCATGGAGCAAAAATATGTCCGGTCAAAACACATGAATGTATGGAGAATCTCTATCCCAAGCAGGTTTACGAGGCAATTCAATCTATACTTCCAACTGACTAAACTAATTACCGAGCAATTTATTTATCTTGATCTTCAATTTGTATGGTCTGAATATTCTGATCTTTTTTATCAGTTGTTTGATTCTGTAGGTAATCTCTAGTTTTGATCTTGTAACATTCCTGGTCAGAGGACTGCTGCTGAAAATTTTGGAGCTGGTGGATATTGGTGTGATTGGTGATTCGATCATATTTGCAAGCTTCAGCCTGATCTTGTCGTTATCGACGAAGGCATTGATTTTATTATCTTCAAACCATGGCTCTGAGAGATACTCTCTGTATAGTTCTTCGCTCTGGTCAGCTTTGATAATTTGTTCGATAATTTCTTCCATCGAATTGAAATCATGGTAACTTATGAAGCTTTTAGGATTGAAATCTTTTGCTATAATTGGATTACCCCAATATATCGGAATGCTGTTCACTAGCATTGGTTCGAAGATTTTCTCGGTCGTATATCCTGTTGCCGATTCATTCTCGAATGCTATTGAGAACTTATATTCACTCATGAATTGTAACTTATCTTCTATCGGTCTCCCGACATTATTATAGAGTCTGCCGGCAGAATCAACCTTTTTGTACTTCGACAATTCTCTAAAGAATTTGTTTCTCGTTTCGCAGTTCGGGTTTGAATAGATAAAATTACAGAATTTTGTCTTCTGGCTGATGATCTCGTCTGTATTCTTGGGCTTAATTAGCTTGCTCACGTCATCGAATAGGGCATAGAGTGGTAATCTTATGTTTCTGCCCTCATGATCATCAAAATCGAATGTAATGCTAAAATCGGTATTCCTTAAGTCTGGCTTTATGTTTTCTCCGGTGAAGAAAATTCGCTTGCAGTTGAAATACTGATGCCTTATTCCAAATACTGAATAAAAAAGAACGTCGGGATTATTATCCGTTATCTCTATATCGTATTCTTTGATTAATAATTGTGTGAAGAAGTTATCTGAATTGTTGAAGTTAGGCCAGAAATCTGTGAAATATATCTTTAGCTTTTTTCTCATAAGGTTTAGTATAACTCTGCTTCGATTATGAACCCATTTCGGTTATGATTTCGTATTCCTGTTCTGTCAGTGGAATTACAGATAAACGTGAATTTCTGACAAGTCCAATATCCTTCAGCATAATATTCGCTTTGATCTGGCTTAAAGCAACAGGTTTGTTAAGCTTCGTTCCTACCGTTATTTCCACAGCAACCCATCCTTCGTCTGTGCTTGTCTTGTCGGGAAAGGCTTCTTTTGTTATCTTTGCCGTACCTATGATTGCTTTGTCGCTGTTGCTGTGATAAATTAGTGCTTTGTCATTCTTCTTCATAGCATTGAGATTGATGCGAGCCTGATAGTTCCTCACGCCGTCCCAGACAGTTGTTTTGTCCTTCTCAAGGGAATCCCAGTCGTAGGATTCCGGATCGCTCTTCAATATCCAATATCCCATACTTACTTTAATGCCTTAAAAACAAAATCTTCAATGGTATAGGATGTGTCAGGATACATCAATTCGTAATAATTCAGTGAATCCATAACAGAATATTTTAAAGTTGAGCCAGTCATAAGGCAAAGGCTTGGAAGTTTATTAACCTTAAATCTATCCATGTAAGGGTGCTTGTCCCCTTGACCTATCATTGTGTATATTCCATATTGTGCTTCCTTTATTCCGGCGGCTTGAAGAATCTTCATTGTCGCTGGAAAGTCTTGCTGGGTGCCGGTGCACGAACATGATGGATTCACGAACATTATGAAATACAATGAATCCTTTTTGAGCAATGTTGATATCTGACTGATTGCAGTCGGATTGGGTGTATATGAATTATAATAGGGATCGAACCACTCGAATCCGGGTGACGTCCTGAGCGTGTTCAGCTGTGTCAATTGTGCATCTCTAGGCTCAGATGTATTACTGCATGAGCCAAGAAGCAACATGCTTAAAACAAACATTAAAGAAGAAATTAGTTTGTACGATATATATGATTGGTTGCTGAGTTTCATCATTTCACCATTAAGCATAATTATTCAATACTGATTCAAGTTATCGTAGACGAATCAATATTGAAAATTTGTTATTTTATTGAAAATTCTAACCGCGCATCTTGTCCAGCAGACTGTTAACCGTCTGTGCATCTTCAATTGATATTGTTGTGAGCAAATCATCAAGTGGAAGACCATCTATTACTTTTAGTAGGGCAAGGCCTTTGTCTGTAATCGTAACATCGACTCGTCTTCTGTCTACATCATTCATCTGTCTGTCAACTAAACCTTTTCCTAGCAATTTCTCGACTAGTCTTGATGCATTCGACATTCTATCTAACATTCTGGCTTGTAGAAGCATAATTGTGGATGTATTAGGCCTCTGACCGCGCAGTATTCTCAGAATATTGAACTGTTGTGGGGTCAGATTGTGCTTTTTGAGTAATCTAACGGATTTCTGGTTTATCCAGTTGCCTGTATAGATTATATTGATCAAAAGTTTCTGATGTTCACTTTTGAATGTGGTTTGCTGGATTTCTTCTTCTAATTTCATCTTATCTCTTTCAAATAGTTTTTTATTTAATCTATGTTATAACGTTTAATTCAATTGCATATTATTATTTTATTTTTTCCCACCCTATATCTTTCAACTTTTCACCAATTATCTTCGTTCTCTGCATATTTTTTTTAGATATTGTTCCGAGACTTTCAAATCCTTTGCTAAAATCTTTACTGGCTTATCTGTATTCTCCTTTATGTAGCGGTTAACAAATCCGTCAAGTCTGCTTAGCTTCGGTATGTAGAATCCCATTCCCGGAAATTGTCTTAGCATCTGCCGTACTGCTTCCAAACCGCAAATATCTGCCATTAACACTAAATCTGGTGTTAAATCATTTTCTCCTATCAAATTGAAAATGTCTGTTAACTCTGTTTGATTGCTGTTCTCTGTCATTTTTCTACCCGATATATAACTTTAAATTATCTGTTTCATTATTTTATATTTGTTTGTTATCCAAATAATCATTAATTTTGAAATGTAATAACTACGTAAAATTAATGTAATATCTACTGCAAATATAAGCAGAAATTACATATTTGCAAAATTATTTATTCTTTTTTTTGATTATGGATAATTTAATTAAAAATGCAGGCAACAGGCTTCGGGAAGTGAGGCATATATTCAACGAGGGCGATAAACTATCGGCTAAGCAATTCGCTTATCTGCTCGACGAAACTCAGGACAAAATTCTGAATTACGAAAACGGTCGTGCTGCAATTTCTCTTCAGCTTTTGGTTAATCTCTACTATAGAGGCGTCAATCCTGTTTATATACTAACAGGTGAAGGTGAAATCTTTGCTGATAACGAAGCCGGTAAATCATTAAAATCAAAAATAAAAATTGCATCCAATCGACGGGCATCTGTCGTTCCAATCGATATTCACGTAGGAAGGTCATTCGGCGAAATATATGTGAGAGCCTCCCAGTATAGTGCAGCAGCTGGCGACATTCAGAAAATTCTCAAGGAGAAATCTGCAGAAAGTAAGGTCTGATTATGCTTCGAGCC
Organism: uncultured Ignavibacteria bacterium; assembly: GCA_903862655.1. Taxonomy (GTDB): domain Bacteria; phylum Bacteroidota; class Ignavibacteria; order Kapaibacteriales; family UBA2268; genus CAIOZA01. Next base: position 12,478 of record CAIOZA010000086.1, on the reverse strand, counting down.
GAGTTTAAAGATTTGATTGTTTCGGCGAGCGACCACGAACTTTATCAAATGCTTAAATCAATCCTGAGTTCTCAGTTTTTAGGTCTGAGCTACTCCCAGTGGAAGTTGGAATCTCTTGCCGAAGAATGTTATCAGCGTGGCAAAGATTCTCTCTACACTTCGGCAATGGAGGATGCAGCTTATCTTGCCGATAAGTTTAAAATTGGTTACAGCAGTCTCTTTGTCGATGAAATTTTCAGACCTGAACTGATGTCACCAGAGGAAACAAGAGAAATTCTTGCAAACACATCAGGTAAATCCGATTCTATCGAAAGCCTTATTGGAATAGCACCCGATCAGCTATTCATCTGCAAGGTAACCGGCGAATCGATGATTGAGGAAAATATTCATAACGGTGATGTGCTGATAGTCGATAGAACTGAGAAAGCTGCCGATGGCAGAGTGATCGTCGCAGAATTGGATAAAGTGCTGTTTGTTAAAAGATTGAGGATAATCGATGGTGATAGATGGCTATATTCGGGTAATCCAAACTTTTCACCCGTGAAAATCGAAAAAGATATGGATTTGAATGTGATTGGAGTCGTTAAGATGACACTGCATTCTGTTAATTAATAATTTTTGCTGGCTGTCATTCTGAACGAAGTGAAGAATCAGTTGTATTTTGTATTTCCGTAGGGGCACAGCGAACTGTGCCCTTGTCTCGGTGTCATCGTATGTTAGCAACTAGGAAAAAGCGAAGCTAATGCAGGAATCTCTTGAGCGTGTCATTCCGAACGAAGTGAGGAATCCAGTCCGCATTAATACTGGATTTACTACGTAGGCTTGACGTAGTGAATCCAGTATTTTGAATTGAAGTACAATCAACAAAAACCAATTAAACCAACACATGCTAAAAATCGATATTAATTTTGAAGCAAATAGTTACGATGATTTGCCGCCTGAGCCCAAGAGTGGCGATGAGCTTGCCTTGTGGATACTCGAGAATGCAGCAGGTAAGATGAATTATATCCCAAAATATAATGATCGTGAGATCAATATCGGTGCCCGCTACCTGATCAATCATGGTTATCTTCGTGGTACAGTACTGGGTTGGGAGCATTGCAGCTGGTCACGTCTCACCCGAAAAGGCGATTATCTGAGAGAAATGCTGAAACCAATCGATAATTAAAAATTTACAGCGTATATGAATTACAAAAAATATTGAATTATATATTTAAATCATTGAAACTTTTTACCTTATATTGTGTTTTGTAATAATTAGCAATATGAATATTATAATTTATGAAAAAGCTCCTCATTATATTGACTTTACTATTCTCTGTCTCAGCCCTCAAAGCTACTGAGCCTTTTTGGGACTATGTTGGTGGACCAAATGGTGGTTATTGCACAAAAATTTCATACAATGAGACTAATGGAAATTTTTTTGTTAACACTTCGAATGGAGTTTATAAATCTATTGATGAAGGTGAAAATTGGTTTTTATACTTTTTTGATTCAAGAGTAAGTAACTTACAAGTTAATTCAAAAGGATCAATCATTGGTGCATTAAAAAACAATAAAACTTATAAAACAAGTATCATTTATATGACTGATTCTACTCAAGGTATAAAATATTTTGATAAAATAAACACTGATAATGGAATAAATGAAGCTCTTTTTTTTGATATTGATGCCTCTAACAGAATGTTATTTGTTGAACAATATGATCAGGGAGATGATACCATAAATGTTTACTCTATCAATCCTATTAGTTTAAAAATTGATTCTTCTAAAATTATCAGGACTTTGTTAGAAAAAGATCCAAAATACTCACTTCTAATTTCTGAAATTAAAATTCAAGAAAACAATATTTCTATTGTAATTCTAGCGGTAAATTACATTACTAATGATCAGTACTCTTTTATTTTAGTTTATGATTTAAATTTATCAAATTTAAGAATTATTAAATCTCCCCGCATTTGGTATGTTAGTATTTCAGATAGCAATATAGCTGGATCTTGTGGTGATAATAAGTTAACTTACTTTTCCGGTGACTTTGGTAAATCCTGGGATATTTCATTGAAAAGTAAAGGTAAATTTTTTAAAAAAGACAGTTTACTTTTATTATTTCCTAATGTTTTAGACGATTCAATTTATATAAGTTACAATTATGGAAAATCCTGGAAAGGATTATATAAAAATAATATAAGTTTGGGTTATGGTGTTTACACTAACAAAAAATCACTTTGGAACTCTAATATTAGATCTGTATTTATTTTTGACACATTAAAAAAAGAATGGATTAGGAAAGATAAAGGAATTTCTGCTCAGAATATTTATGATGTGTCTTATGATAAAAAAAATAATATTTATTCTGTTGCCTATGGAGTTCATAAATCTTCGGATAATGGGTTAACATGGCAATATATGGGTCTAGGAGACCAACAACTTTTTAATATCCTTGTAGCTAGTAATGGTTTTGTATATACTTCAGGGAATGTTGGATCAATAAATGATATTGGTGGGATCTTTCGATCTACTGATGAAGGAAATACATGGGTACATTTTAACTTAGGTTCGAATAATTATTCTCCATTGATTTCAGATTTGTTTGAGAACAAAAGAGGTTATATCTTTGCTGGTGCTATTGGTGCAGGTGGATATTTCTATTCTACTGATCATGGTGAAACATGGCAATTGAATTCACTACCAGATGATGATGTAACCAATTGTTTTTCTGCAAATTCTGAAGGACATATCTTTAGAGGAGCCTATGGTGGCATTGTTTACCGTTCAACAGATGATGGTGATACTTGGGAAAAAATGACGGATTATTACAATGGGGGTGGTAACTGCTTTTGGGATATTGGTGCTATCGCATTTGATCCCCGAGGTGAAAAGGGATTTGCTTTATGCCTAAAGACTACCGATAATGGCAGAAAGTGGGCTCAAAGCGATGTTTTTTCATCGGATGCAAGTAATAATTTTGATTCTCTTGGGAATTATGTTAAATGGGACTGGGATTCAAAGCAACAAAAGTGGCAGGTATATAGGTCTTCAAATAAAGGTGTTATTTGGGATAATATATCATCCGGTATAAACCACAACAGTATCAACTTATTATCTATATCTCCAAATGGTTTCTATTTTGTTGGTGCAGTGAAAGGTGGTCTCTACCGCTCCAGAGATAAGTTCGTATCAGTAGAAGAAAAGCCAAAACCAAGCGATGAGATAGTCGTAACACCCAATCCTGCTTCCGACTTCATAGAAATATCTGTAGGGGCGAACGGCCGTTCGCCCTTACAAAGCGATATAAAAATCCTCAATATATTCGGACAAACTGTATTGACTGTAGGGGTAATTCATGAATTACCCCTACAAATAGATGTCTCCAGCTTGGCTATCGGCATCTATTTTGTCCGTATTGGTGATCGAGTCAGCAAATTTGTGAAGCTGTAGTTTTTCCCCTCCTTTCCAAGGAGGGGTGGCTCGACGCAGTCGAGACGGGGTGGTAGTTGTTTTTATGTCCGATATGGTCAGGGTGAGGAAAATTCTGTATTTCTGAAAAACCTTAATTCTGTCTTTTCTCTGTGGTTCTCTACGGCTTTTTTTAAATTTCACAGAGTTGCACAGAGGAATACAAGAGTTACACAGAGAAATTCAAAACTCTGTGGCTCTCTGTGTAATTGTATCCTTTTTGAAGAAAATTAGAAAAATAAAAAAACACATTGCAATTGATGCAAAAGATGCAATTCACTTTCGAAAAGATGTAATCTTTCTGACAGTTGGATAATCACACTAAAATCTTCTAATGTAACTGATTCCCGCCCATCGCTCAATTCCAAGATGAATTCTTGAATTTTCCAGCAAATCCCTGACTTTTAACTCGATTGTTACTCCGCGGGCAATTGACCAGCGAGTTCCTATATTCAGAAGTGCTGAGGCAGTGGATAACTGCCTGTCCTTATCTGCTAGATTAGGATTCAATTCAAAATAAAAAGCCCCGTAAGCTCCAATCGAATGTTCGAATCCGATCCAAAAATTTGGTGTGTGCTGACCTGCCTGTTGTTCGAAAGTATAGTTCAGTCCTGTATGCCATGAAAAACTTCCGATAGCCCATCGAAAACTTTTACTGGCACTAGCGTAGATCCCTGGGCTTAAAGTTACGTATCTACTCTTCCTGCTGATGAATTCTCCTCTGCCCTGAGTATTTGCACCTATCAGAATCGCAGGAATTGATCTAGTTTCGTCTATTATACGCCAGTTTAGTAGGAATCCGGGCCATTTCTGGAATTTTATATCTCCGCTTCCTATAATATTGGAGCCACTATAACTAATACCAAGATTCAAATTTTTCAGTGGAGCTATCGTGAACGAAGCAAGCAATCCGCCGTTGGTGAAATAAGTCCCATCGAAGCAGTAAGTATTCTTTGGTAATACTCCGGCAGTGGGCATATCAACTATAAATCTTGATTCGTATATTGATGACGATCCTGCGTCCGACTGTGCAAGCACATACGTAGGAACAAATGGAGTAAAATTTACGCAAATGAGCGTATAAAATACAATTCTCAGCATCCATCCATTTGGTTGTGATTTCATTGTTGTTACTATTTAGGAAAAATATTATGCTGCATTGCAAATTTATCAAATTCTATGACTAATTTTGTAAAAATATATTCAAAAAGCAAATAATAGATTGAAGAGAGAAGTTAAAATATATCTCGATTTTGATGGGACGATCAGCAAGAAGGATATTGGCGACGAGCTGTTCAGGGATTACGGCGAATTCGAACCGTGGCACTCTATGCTCAAAGCAGGAACTATGGATATAGGTAGTTATTGGCGAAAAGTAATTTCTACCCTTGATCCAAATCTGACTTTGAAGGAAATTGGGGAATATGCCCTTAAGTTCGAGACTGATACCAATCTGCCTGTGTTCGCAAATTACTGTAAATCTCAAGGATATCAGCTTGAGATACTAAGCGACGGTTTTGATGCTTATATCAAACCATTGATGTCACATATTGGACTTGACTGGATTGAGGTGAATTGTAACAGGTTAGTCAAGACGGGTAACGGATTTGAACCTGTATTCCCAAACGCTAGCGAGTCATGCAACTGTCTTTGTGCTTCATGCAAGAGGAATACTATTTTAGCTGCAACGCCTGCTGAGACAGTCATAGTATTCATAGGCGACGGAGCCTCGGATTACTGTGCTGCGGAGCATGCAGACATTGTGTTTGCTAAGAAAGCTCTGGCTGCATACTGTAACGAGTTTAAAGTACCGCATCATCCTTATCATAATTTTTTCGATGCTTATAAACTGATGATAACTCTCGAAAAGAAAGGGCGGCTTAAGCCCAGGCATCAGGCTTATCTCAAAAGAAAAAAAGCATTTGAAACAGAATAGATTTTCATTTTTAAATTCTTTGAATTTTCTGTCGATAATACTTTATTACACTGACTTATAGTTTGCTATTATATTTAATAAATTTTAGAATTTTGGAATAATAAAATGAATAATGTTAAATCCTTATTAATCGTATCAATACTTTTTGCGATAATCGCTAACCTTGCTATTGGTCAGGTGCCGCAAGCCACCATAAAAATTAAATCAATCAGCGTTAGCGGAGTTAAGATTGATTCAAATGACTTCAGGAATATTGTATTGTCCGAAAAGGATTCTATTAGTATTGATTACATTGTGAAGACCGCTGACAACCAGACTAGCGGGTATTTCTTCAGAATTAATATCAACAATAAGGATCAGCAATCAACATACACGACTAATAATCAGACTATAATTTATAAGTATCTTCCTGAGAATGTCTATCATTTATCGATATCGGCATTTGATCCTAGTTTGAAATGGGTTTCTGATACTTTATTCCTGGCAATTAGGGTTAATAATCACGAAAAAAGCCTGATGAATGAACTTACAAGAATAAAAAAACAAATAAATTCTCAGGATTCACTAAAGTTTTCTTCAAAAATTAACGATAATATGTGTAAATTGGATTGGAAATCCGGTTTAATTGGATTAGGTATAGGACTTATTGTTCTTGTTATTGTTTTAATGTTCCGTCAAAAGAACAAGATCCATACTGGCACAATAATTGACAATGATTCCTATGAAGAGGAAAATCATTTATATAATAATAGTGGTAGTGTAATGTCAGAAACAAACTTAGTTTCGATAGAGGAGCACACAAAACTCCAGAATGAAAACAAAAAATTGGCAAACGAAATTAATGTTTTGCGCACCCAGATCAACAATCTGAGTACACGTACTAATGAACTTGTGTCTCAAAACAATGAATTGAAAGAACAGATAGCTCGCCTTTCCAAAAGTCAGGAAGTTGCAGAATTGCTACAACAGCAAAAGGATGATCTGTTTACAATTGTTATTCATGATATTAAAAATCCGGCATCACTCATTAAATCATTGATTGATTTATTGCGTTCCTATGATCTTAATGCACAAGAGCAATCTGAGATAATTGACAATATATTCGAAACTTCTATGAAAATTGTAAATTTATCACAGGAAGTTACTAAGATACTAGCTCTCGAAAGCTCAAGCATGATGCTTAACTTCGAGCATGCAGACATTAATGAAATTGTTGCCGACGTTTTTAGACGTAACTCGATAGCTGCACACAACAAAGAGATAGAACTATTGATGGATATTTCCCCTGAGATTCAAAATGCAAGGATGGATGCTCAGAAGATTGATGAAATTATTGAGAATTTACTTTCTAATGCGATCAAATTCTCTCATATAGGTGGCAAGATAAAGATAACAACCAAAACGGAAGACAATTTTGTTATTGTAGAAATAAGTGATAACGGCTTGGGACTTTCGGAGGACGATATTAACCGGGCATTCCAGCGAGGGGCGAGACTCAGTGCACAGCCAACAGCAGGTGAGTCATCCAGCGGTTTCGGGCTTTGGATCGTTAAGAAGCTTGTAGAGAATCATCACGGCAGGGTCTGGGTAAAGTCTAAGCTAGGGGTTGGTTCGACGTTTGCATTCTCGATCCCGTTAGACCAACCGGAGTAAAGCATTTAATAATTGAGAATTAAAAAAACGATATCACTGATCTGCACCCCAAAAGTTCGACAGTAAAAAAATTTCTAAAAGGACTGAGTTCGAAAACCAACCGGACTTAGTCCTTTTAGTTTAGCTTTAATTCTATAGTTATTATTGTAGTTCAATTTAAATCTTGGAAAATTATCAATAATAGATTAAGTTAATAGATACCAGAAAATGAATTTTTACACAAGAACTACGTGGAGAAAATATGAAAAATTGCATACGATTATTATTATTATTATATATTCTTGCATTTCTATTTGTTTGTCATGCAGAGTCAGGCATGCGCGCCGCAAACAATAAGGATCAAGCTATTCTTGTTCAAGCCGAGGCTACTGTGGGCTCTCCGCCGTTTATTACATTAAAATGGGTTAAGAATGAACTTGCTGTCAAATATAGAATACAGCGTAAATTACTGAATGCCGACGGTTGGGATGGAGATATGGCTAAATTGGACTCATCAATCAATACTTATGAGGATAGGGATGTTCAGGTTGGTGAGATTTATGAATACAAGATCTATGCTCAATCTTACGGTCAGTTCAATGAAAATATTAACGGTAAGGATACTGTGCTGGTTGAGCAGTTCTATGCTTACGGTTATGTATGTGCTGGAATAAATGGAATTATTCCTCCAAGTTTTGGTAAGGTATTGATTCTAGTCGATAATACTATTGCTCCGTCAATCACTTCAGAAATGGAAACATTTAAGGCTGATCTAGTATTAGATGGATGGGATGTTGTCGTTAAGAATACTCAGAGAGCAGAAAAATTTGATGGTGCAGCTGTAAAAGCTACTAAACAGATTATCATCGATGAAAATGACAAAGAATATGATAAATTAAAAGCTGTTATTTTGATCGGGCGTGTACCTGTCCCTTATTCTGGCAATCTGAATCCTGATGGTCATGATGACCACAAAGGTGCATGGCCCGCCGATGTGTATTATGGAACTTTTGGCGAAGATAATTGGACTGATTTTTCAGTTAATAATTCTACTTCCGGCAGAGCCGAAAACAAGAATATACCTCAAGATGGCAAGTTCGACCAATCAAAGATACCTGACGTTGTTTCTCTTCAGGTAGGAAGAATTGATTTCTATAATATGACCGATTTCAAAATCTCAGAATTAGACCTAATCAAGAATTATTTAAATAAAAATCATAATTTCAGAATCGGTCTATCTGGTGCGCAGAATGCATGCGTCGTTGATGATAATTTTGGCGGCTATATTGAAGGATTCTCAACCTCAGGATGGAGAATCGCATCTCTGATCGGTACGTCAAACATAAAGGCTGACGACTTCTTTACTTCCCTCGAAACTACTCCTATGCTTTGGGCTTATGGTTGCGGCGGTGGTAACTTTACCGGTGCTGGTGGTGTCGGTAGTACTGCAGATTTTGTAGCAAAATCGCCTAAAGGGATTTTCACAATGTTGTTCGGATCCTATTTCGGTGACTGGGATGTTCAGAATGCTTTTATGAGGGCTGCAATTGCATCAAGCCCATCTGTTCTGACATGCTCCTGGGGAGGACGTCCTCAATGGTTTTATCATCACATGGGCATGGGGTTGCCCATCGGATATTCAGCTGTTGTCACGCAGAATAATTCAACCATGTATCAATCAAACTATTTGTACACACCCAGTTATCCAAGCGGTATTATCTATACAATGGGCATTGGGCAGATTCAACAGGCTCTAATGGGTGATCCTACTTTAAGAATGTTTATGAATGATCCATCTGTTCCTAAAACTCTTTCTGTATTTCAGCCTCAGGGAAGTCCTGTTGCCATAAGCTGGAATTTCATGATCTCCGATGATATTATGGGTTATAATCTTTACAAGTCAATAAATGGTCCCGATGGTCCTTTCGTGAGAATTAACTCTAAGCTTATCAATCTTCAAACTAATACATATTCCGACTCTTCCCTGTTCGAAGGGGATGTCTATTATATGCTTAGAACCCAGAAAATTACTAAAACTAATACTGGATCATTCATCAACCAGAGCAGAGGTATACTTAAAAGCCTTACTGTTACTGAGGTTAAAGATAATTCTTTCAACAATGTGTCCTTAAAATGTCAGCCAAATCCTGCACTCACATCGTCAAATATATCTCTGGTGCTTGGCTTCCCTTCTTTTACAAAAATTACTATTTGCGATGTAAATGGAATTGAAATCAAGCAAATAATTGCAGATAACCTATCACCCGGCAATCATGAATTTATGTGGGATTTGTCCCAAGTCAACGGTGAAAAAGTTCCCGCAGGCGTTTATTTTGTAAAACTAGAAACATTATCAACAAAGAAGGTTGATAAAATTGTTGTAATGCCTTAATTTAATTAATATTTAAAAATTGATAATTAATAATGTAAGCACTATAAGACAATAAATAAATATACATCCGGTGAGTCTTAACTTTCCGGATGTTTTTTTTGGGGTATAATTTTTTTTTAAACGAGACGAATTCGCATAAACCAGCAAGCTAATCCAAGGATTATTAATGAATTTGATTCAGTCTATTCTCAATTTTGAAAATTTAAATGAATACAGTTATTTTTTAGTTCAGCAATTAATTATGTAGTGCTTTCGTCATAGTCTTTTGTTAAACGATATATTTTAAAGAGATAATTGTAAATTAGGAAGCATTGATGAGCGATAAACCAAACGATAAAAAACCGAAAAATCCTTTTAATGATTTCAGAAATCCAATGGGTTCTGGCAATGATAATAATCAGATGAAAATTGTGCGAAACATTGTAGTCTGGATTATGCTCTTTGCCGGTATTGTAATGATTTACATGTTTGTGAATACTGCACAAAAACCTGAATGGCCCATATCTTATACTAAATATCAGCAATTTCTGACCGAAAATAAGATTAAGAATGCGGTTATAGCCAAATCTCAATTGAATGATTATGAGTTCAAAGGGGAACTCAGGTCTGCCGAAAATGTGAACATTGATGGCAAAGATAGATCTGTAACTCATTTTACTACTAGACTCGGGGTTGTTGATTCTAAAACAGAAGAAGTCTGGACGCAAAAACAGATTTACTTTACCTATGAGCAGGCTGACAATCCTTGGTGGGGAGCAATATTGTCAATTCTTCCCTGGATACTTCTCATTGGTATTTATGTATTTTTCCTCCGTAGAATGCAAAATGGTGGTGCCGGTGGCGGCGGTGGTCGTGGAGGATTGTTTTCATTCGGTAAGTCCAAAGCTAAGCTTATGGTCGAAGGTCAGAACAAGATCACATTCGACGATGTTGCAGGTTGCGATGAATCCAAGTACGAACTTCAGGAAATAATCGAATTCTTGAAGGATCCTGCAAGATTCCAAAAATTAGGCGGTAAAATTCCAAGAGGCGTTCTGTTGCTTGGTCCTCCGGGAACTGGTAAAACACTTCTTGCCAGGGCAGTCTCAGGTGAAGCAAAAGTGCCTTTCTTTTCAATTTCCGGTGCTGACTTTGTTGAGATGTTCGTGGGCGTTGGCGCAAGCAGAGTAAGAGATTTATTCGAGCAGGCAAAGAAGAATGCTCCTTGTATTGTGTTCATAGATGAAATTGATGCTGTGGGAAGACACCGCGGCGCAGGACTAGGCGGCGGTCACGATGAACGCGAACAAACACTTAATCAGCTTTTGGTCGAGATGGATGGCTTTGACCAGAATAACAGCGCAATCATAATTGCTGCGACTAACAGACCTGACGTACTCGATCCTGCATTGCTCAGACCGGGAAGATTTGACAGACAAATAGTTGTCGATAGACCTGACATTAAGGGTAGAGTTGGAATCTTCGCTGTACACACTAAGAAATTACCTATATCCGATGATGTTGATTTAGAAGTTCTCGCTAAAGGTACACCGGGTTTCTCGGGTGCTGACATAGCAAATATCTGTAACGAAGCTGCTCTTTTTGCTGCCCGTAGAAACAGCGACTGCGTTACAATGTATGACTTCGAGAATGCCAAAGATAAAGTTATGATGGGTGTTGAACGCAAGAGTATGGTTATATCCGATAAAGAAAAAGAAAATACTGCTTATCATGAGATGGGGCATGCACTCGTAGGCAGATTTACTCCAAATGCCGATCCTGTTCACAAAGTTACTATTATTCCACGCGGAAGAGCTTTGGGTGTAACATACCAGCTTCCAACCGAGGATCATCATTCATTCTCCAGAGAATATGTCGAAGGTCAATTAGCTATACTAATGGCTGGCAGAGCAGCAGAAAAGTTAGTTTTCGACAATCAGTCAACCGGTGCATCAAACGACCTCGAAAGAGCCACACAGCTTGCAAAGAAGATGGTTTGTGACTGGGGTATGAGCGATGTGCTTGGTCCTGTTACTTTTGCCAACAGACACGAAGAAGTTTTCTTGGGTCGTGAGCTATCGCAGCCAAGAGATCACAGTGAAGCCACTGCGCAGACAATTGATACCGAAGTTCGTAAGATATTATATTCGGCTTATTCAAGAGCAGAGACAATCCTTAAAGATAAGATAGATCTGCTCCACGAAACGAGCAAGGTTCTGCTCGAACGTGAAACCTTGGAAGGCAATGAGCTTGACATGATTATCAACAAAGAAGAACTTCCACCAATCAATCTGAAAAAGCTGAATGCTCTAAGATCGATTAAAGTAAATGGAAGTAATGTAGTTAATAATGCCTAGGGTTTAGTGATTAGTAAAATATAAAAAACTATCAGAGAGTTTGAACTTTCTGGTAGTTTTTTTTTATTCTCCAAGTCTAGGGTTCATATTTCATAAAATGGTGTCATTCCTGTGAATGTGGCTGTCTGAAAACTACGATTATGTCATTCTGAGGGAGCGAAGCGACCGTGAGAATCCAGTATTCATGCGGACTAGATTCCTCACTTCGTTCGGAATGACCTCTAAATCAGACTTTTCACACAATCACGAATGCAGAAATCTCGTAAAACAAGATGAGATTCCGGGACAAGCCCGGAATGACACAAAGATTTTATTTTCATCTATGATAGCAACTTATTATTAGTAGTGTACCAATGACTTATAGGTCTTGAGTAATAGAAATACAATTAATGACTGAAAAAGAATACATAATTGAAGAACTTATACCTAAGTTTTTAAAACTTGTGTCATCTGAATATGATGTAAATAGGTTGATACTTTATGGATCTTATGCAAAAGGTTATGCTAATAGTATGAGCGATATTGATGTAGCGGTGGTACTCAATGGTCGCAATAATGGAGGTCGTTTTGCTATAACAAAAAATCTTTATAAAATTGCCCAGAATATTGATTTAAGGTTTGAACCAAGATGCTTTTTCATTGAGGAAATTGAAAGTGCAGAATCAGCCAGTATTTTAGCCGAGATACTAAAAACAGGTATTGTTGTGAATTGATTATTTATTATTC
>CAIOZA010000085.1 GCA_903862655.1 uncultured Ignavibacteria bacterium | reverse complement strand
TTCGTGAATACTGTATTATTGCGGACACATGCAATGTGTCCGTACAATTCGTAATTTAAAAATTAATTAATCCAATAGTATTTTTGATGAAAATAGCTTAATTTTCTTTTTTATATGATTGTAAAGTCGGATATGAAAAAGATTTTTACATTTCTAGTTATTGGATTTTTAGTTTTTGCACTTCATTCAAATGCCGTTCCACTTGATTCTGTTGGTAATAATAGAATTCTTTGGACTCAGAATTTTGAAGGCAGGGTTTATGACTGTGCTTTTATGCCTGATGAAAACTATATGATAATTGCACGGGATACCGTGCTTGAAATCAGGAGAACAGCGGATCAAAGCCTAGTTCGTTCAAAGTACTTTGATGGAATAGTTTCAAGTCTTGATGTATCTAGAGATGGCAAATATGTTGCTATTGGTAACACAGTTATGCTATTAGACATCAATACATTTGAAGTGATAAAAGATTATAAACGCGGAGGTGGTTCAATTTCTTTTTCACCAGATGGGAAAAAGCTTGCATTTGCCGGAGCTCATTTTGCTTATGTTCTTGATGTTGAAACAGGTAAAGAATTATTTCAATTTGGTGAAGGTATAGACCAATTTCAATATATGTATATTACCAAATTCTCACCGGATGGTAAATGGCTCGTGTGCGATTATCAAGGTGGAGATGATAAGAAAATATATGTTTTTGATGTAAACGATAATTTTAAACTGTATGCCAATTTTAATTATGATGACAAGACACCACACGGTGCTGATGGATACCCTCTGATTTTTTCTCCAAATAATCAATATCTCTTAGCACATCGCGCTGCAGGTTATGCTTTTCGAATCTGGGATTTAAATACAAAAGTTGAAATCTTGAGTCAAAAGGGTCAACAGGATGGAATCAGTGATGTTTCTGGAATTGCTTTTTTTAAAGATAATAAAACTTTATTTTTTAATAATGAAAAAACAAGTTCCTTTTATGATTTAAATCAAAAAAAAGTCATTAAAGATCTTCTTTTCTTTGTTCCTTTATCAAGAGATTTAGTTTTCAGTTCAGACGAAACAAAATTATTAGGTGTAGGGTTATGCTTAATTCAAATCGACAAATCTATTTTATCAATTATTCAAGGAATTAAAAAGGAAACTGTAGATATTATTGCACCCAATCCCACTACTGGGATGATACAGATCAAGATTGCACTCCCATATAGCGATATTCTCAGTATAAGTATTATCAATTCAAATGGAGATTTAATAGAAGAAATGAATAAGGGCATCGTAATATCAGGTACTTATGAAACAAGTTATGACTCATCACCTTTGCCAGCAGGAGTTTATTTTATCAAAGTTTCACAAAGGGATTTTAATAAATCGTTTAAAATTATTAAGGAGAATTAACATAATGAAAACAAGATTATTATTCTTTTTAGTTGTACTATCGTCAATATCATATAGTCAAAATTATGAGCCATCTATCTTGACTTTCAGATGAATGGAACTAAGTTATTATCCTGATTTTACTTATCAAATTCTGTTAACCCTGCAGTTTTTATTAGGTGTGTTAGTAATCCAATTTTTAGATCTTCATTTCCATGAATAGGTATTGAGATTCTTTCAATTCGATCTACTTTAGTATATATATGATGACTTCCACTAATTCTAGCTAATGTCCATCCATTCTTTTCTAAGATTTTAGCTAGATCTTTTCCGCTTATTGATTTCATACAGCAAAATCAAGAACTCTTGTGTGGTTAGTAATTTCATACTTGCTCATATCTACTGACAAACAACCTTCGATGGCTTCGTATAAGTTGTCAATTAATTCCTCGTAAGTATCCCCCTGAGTAGCACATCCTGGAATTGAAGGCACTTCAGCCCAGTAGCCGCCTTCTTCAGCATCATGAATGAGAACTTTTAATTTCATCAATAAATTCCTTATATTTCTTTTAATTACAAGACGAAAGCTAAGTAAGTAATATTTTTTGGCTTTTATAAGTCGCTTTTCGTTTTGGTTATTTATTATTGAAATAATGCCATGTCTTGGTAAAAACCGTTGTTTATTATTTAGAGAAATAGAGATGAAAATGAAAATCAATATCCTTTCTATAGCATTAACACTGTTAATGTTTTTATCATTCTCTTCTTTGCTTTGCCAGAGCAGAGAGATTAATCCTGATCTGCTGAAGCTGAAGGCTCCGGAGACTTTCCGCGCTAAGTTCGAGACCTCGCAAGGAGTGTTCGAGGTTACAGCCGAGCGGAAATTGTCTCCTCTGGCTGTGGACAGATTCTATCAGCTGATCGAGAGCGGCTACTTTACGAATATACCCGTTTATCGGGTGATGAATAACTTCGTTGCGCAGTTCGGCACTGTCGATGGCTTTCTGGATAGTGCCTGGTCGAAGTATATCGTTATTGACGAACCTGTCAAGCGAAGCAACGACTCCGGCTCTATAGCTTTTGCCCGTGCAGGCAAGAACACACGCGGCACTCAGCTTTTTATTAACCTGAAGAATAATCCGAGACTCGACACTGTCTCTTATGGCGAAACTCTGGGATTTCCTTCCTTTGCATATATCAGTTCGGGTATGGATGCTGTATATAAATTCTATAATGGTTATGCAGATGAGCCAAGACTGAAGCTTGACACCGTTACAGGCGATGCGGGAGAGTTCATCAGGAAGAACTATCCTAAACTGGACTATATCATCAAAGCATATTTGATTAAGAAATGAGAATGCACTAAATTTGCATTCCTAATATATTTAAAAAGGTAACAATGAATTTCGTTATTATAATTTGTTTCTCAATTCTAATTGTCTTAGTCTCTTTCCTAATTTTCAAGATTATTCATTATAGGAATAGAGTTTACCGTCTCACGGGAAACAACAAAAATCACCAGATGATTATTCCCACTGTTAATCTTGAAACGTTTCATACAGCTTTTCGATCAGGCGATTTTGGGACTACAAATGATGCTGAAGTAAGAATAATACTGCGGGGGGATTCTCAGGTAGATGGTGGAACATCTGATTTGGAAGCCTGGATATTATCTGTTCTGGCAAAATATTCGAAAAATATGTTCGAATTCGGCACATGCACAGGAAGGACCACATATCATTGGGGACGCAACTCATCAGATGATGCAAAGATTGTTACATTAACTCTCCATCCCGATCAGGTAAGCAGTTATATTCATTCCGGCAAGGACAACGAAACCGCTCATGAGGTTGCTATAAGTGAATCAAATTATACAAAATTCTTCTATTCTGGAACAGACATTGAGAATAAGATAACTCAACTCTTTATGGATTCTAAGGATCTGGATGAAACTGAGTATCCGGAAATGTTTGATTTAATATTTATTGATGGCTCACATGCCTACTCATACATCAAAAGCGATACAGAAAAGGCATTGAAAATGCTGAAAAATGGTGGTATTATTCTCTGGCATGACTACAACAAAAATATTCCCGAGATAAGAGATGTTTACAATTTTTTAAATGAACTACGGAATTCCCTCGATATTGTCCATCTTCAAGGTACTAATATTGTAGCATATAGGAAAACCTGAAAATAATCTTGATTATTAAGCCGAATAGCGGAAACAACAATACAAACTTCACGCCTTGAATCACTTCAAAATAGTATAAAATTGCAATCAAAAAAGAGCTGATTCATTTGTCATGAATCAGCTCTTTTATATTTTGATAATCTGCTTCTTATTTGTCGTCAACTACTGTGTAGTCGGCTTCTTCAACGTTGCTCTTCGAGTCGGTCTTTGGTTCTTCCTGTGCTCCGCCAGCCTGACCGGGATCTGCTCCTGGTGCTCCTTCGCCTTGTGGGCCGCCTGTTCCCTGATACATCTGAGTTGAAGCTTCACTCCATACTGCATTGAGTGCATCCATAGCTGTACGGATACCATCGGGATTGTCCTTGATTGCAGCTTCGAGCTTCTCCTTGGCTTCGACGATTTTAGCCTTGTGCTCTTCGGGAATCTTATCGCCGAGATCTTTCAGTTGTTTATCAGTCGAATATACCAAATTATCAGCCTGGTTGCGAACATCGATTTCATCACGACGTTTTTTATCTTCTGCTGAGTGCTCCTGTGCTTCTTTCTTCATTTTCTCGACTTCGTCCTTTGCCAATCCGGATGATGATTCGATTCTTATGTTCTGTTCCTTGTTAGTGGCTTTGTCTTTTGCCATAACATGGAGGATACCGTTTGCATCAATATCAAAAGTTACTTCTACCTGTGGAATACCTCTTGGAGCAGGTGGAATTCCGTCAAGATGGAATCTTCCGAGTGAACGGTTGTCGCGTGCCATTGGACGCTCACCCTGCATGATGTGAATTTCTACAGATGTCTGACTATCGCTGGCAGTTGAGAATATTTCCGATTTCTTGGTCGGGATTGTAGTGTTCGATGTAATCATCGGTGTCATCACTCCGCCTAAAGTCTCGATACCGAGCGATAGAGGAGTTACGTCAAGAAGAAGAACATCCTGAACATCGCCAGATAAAACGCCACCCTGGATTGCTGCACCGACGGCAACAACTTCATCCGGATTTACACCTTTTGACGGTTCTTTACCGAAAAAGTTCTTAACTAATTCCTGAATCTTAGGGATTCTTGTTGATCCTCCAACGAGAATAACATCATCGATTTGTGCGGGTGTCAATTTGGCATCTTGAAGAGCCTTTTCGACAGGTGCGAGAGTTCTCTCGAACAAATCGGCGCAAAGGCTTTCGAATTTTGCTCTTGTAAGATTGATGTTCAAATGCTTTGGTCCTTCCGCAGTTGCTGTGATGAACGGCAAATTAACGTCAGTCTGGAGCATCTGCGATAGCTCTGTTTTAGCTTTCTCAGCGGCTTCACGTAATCTTTGGAGTGCCATAGGATCCTTACGGAGATCAATGCCTTCTGTGCGTTTGAAATCATCAGCAAAGAAATCGACGAGTTTATGGTCGAAGTTGTCGCCACCGAGATGTGTATCACCGTTTGTTGACTTCACTTCGAATACACCGTCACCGATTTCGAGAACTGAAATATCGAATGTACCGCCGCCAAGATCATAAACGGCAACAGTCATGTTTTTACCTTTTTTGTCCAAACCATAAGCCAAAGCTGCGGCTGTGGGTTCGTTGATGATACGGCGGACAGTAAGACCTGCGATCTCGCCTGCATCTTTTGTAGCCTGACGCTGAGCATCATTGAAGTAAGCAGGAACGGTGATAACCGCTTCGGTAACCTTCTGACCGAGATAATCTTCAGCCGATTGCTTCATTTTCTGAAGAATCATAGCTGAAATTTCGGGTGGTGAATAAAGTCTGCCGTCGATATCCACGCGGATTGAATTTCCGTCTGTTGAGCCTGTAATAGCAAAAGGAACCATGCCGCTTTCCTCAGTAACTTCGTTCGGACGGCGTCCCATGAATCTCTTGATAGAAAATACAGTGTTACGAGGATTAGTAACAGCCTGACGCTTTGCAGCCTGACCAACCAGACGCTCCCCATTCTTAGAGAAACCTATCATCGAGGGAGTAGTTCTGCCTCCTTCGCTGTTCGCAATGACTGTAGGCGTTGATCCTTCCATCACTGACACGCACGAATTCGTAGTGCCTAAGTCAATTCCAATAATTTTACCCATAATCTAAAACCTTTTTTAATAATTTTTTAAAAACTTATTTCAATTTCATAATTATATCATTAATCCAATAGCACAATTGCAATAACCGTACCAAAGAGCCGAACTGACAATACGACAGTGGATAGTTTTGTAAATATTTGATAATTAAGTAATTAAAGTTGCGACATAAAGGCAGGGAGAGGGAGAAATTGAAAGTATTAATAATCTCCCGTAGGGAGTAAAGGTTGGTAGAAAGATTCGTCAAGTTGATTTTGTTCCGTCCCGTTCGGGACGGCAGAAGATATTGGGATTCTATTTTTTACCGATCTGATGTGCCTACGGCACAGAATATAATACATAGCTGCAAGAAAACGAGATAAAGTTACAGAAATGTTGGAAATATCTATTTGTATTTATCTCCCGTAGGGAGTAAAGGTCGGTAGAAAGATGTTGTAAGTTGATTCTGTTCCGTCCCATACGGGACGGCAGGAGGCTATTAGGGATGGTGTTTCAACCAACCTGCTGTGTCTACGGCACAAAATTCATATAATTTAACGTATTTATTTTCAAACTAATTCTTGCCAGTAATTATAAATTTTTGTAATTTTATCTGACATAAAAATAAATGTTAAAAAGAACTCCCTTTGGGAGTTCAGATAGGTAGAAATTAAGTTCTATTGCTTATGTTCCGTCCCATACGGGACGGCAGATTATTATTGTTACTTCTTTCTACCTACCTGATGTGCCTACGGCACAGAATACATTAATCGAATATGGAGACCATAATGGCAAATACATTCACACAGATTCACATTCATGCCGTTTTTACAGTTCAAAACCGAACATCACTCATAAATAAAGAGTGGAAAGAGCGTCTTTATGAGTATATTACAGGAATTATACAGAAGAACGGACACAAATTATTATCTATTAATGGAGTGCAAGATCATATTCACATTTTATTTGGGATGAGACCCAGTCAATCATTATCTGAACTTATGCAGGATATCAAAGCTGACTCTTCTCGATGGATAAATCTTAATAAATTTGTTGGCGGAAAATTTTCATGGCAGGAAGGTTATGCTGCCTTCTCATATAGTAAATCACTACTTCCGGCAGTAATTAAATACATCAAAAATCAAGAAGAGCATCATAGGAGGATAACTTTTATTGAAGAATACAGAAAAATACTTACCGATTTTAATATTGAATTTGATGAAAGATATATCTTTAAACCGATTGAACCATAAATGTTGTTACCTCAAATTCCCCAGAAAGAACTGTATTATTGAATTTAATAATGCCTTTTCCCCCACTCGCTCAATATTATCATGGTTGGCTCCAGTAACCGGATACCATTTTTTTTGAGGATTCCTTAAGTTATCAAAAACTCTTCTCCCATAACTGATTGAGATCTTCTTGTCTTCAACTCCATGTATAACAAGAATAGGTCTATCGATATGTTTGGCTGATTCTTCAGGTTTAACAGAGTCCACTTTGAAATTTGCAATTGACTCTGATTTCTTGAGAGCTTCATCGGGGATCCATTCAAAGTGTAGTGGAGAAATACTATTCCAATAATCATAAATAACTTCACGAAGAGTCGCAAAAGAACTAACAACAACACCACACTCAATTCTTTTATCAATTTCCATTGCCTGAATTGCGACAGCTGCACCTAACGAATACCCATAAATTCCAAATGGTTTGTTGTTGGGAAAATTTTTCGCCACGTAATCAATTATTAATGACACATCCCGCTTTTCATAGTATCCAAAAGTACAATTAATACCTCCACTTTCCCCATGCCCTCTTGAATCATAAATGATACAATTAAATCCAAGACTCGATAAAGTATCTGAGATTTTCAATAATGACTCTTTACAGCTTGCTATGCCATGTAAAAGCACAATATTACCATGAATAGAGTCAACTTTCGAAGGAATGAACCAACATTTTAATGAAATAGAATCTTCTACAGTTACATCAAATGAGGTATATGTCACACCCAGGCTAGATGGATTGAAACCTATATTTGAAAGTTTAGATATCTCTTCTTGAGTAACCCGATGCGGACGAATTGAAGAATAAGGTAGAATATTGTTGATTGAGTATCTGAGTCCACACCAACCGATTATCGCTAAAAGGATTAAAAATGCTATTAAAATCTTGTAAATTCTCTTTATTTTCATCATTTACATTATCTCGATTGCGTAATCTGAGATTTCATCGATGAATGCATCTCCTTCATTGAAGTAGTCGGTCGGATAGGGATGTGTCTCGATTATCGGATATCTGATGTTAATTTTAGAATATAACTTCAGGTTTTCAAAAACATTGTCTCCAAACTGGTCTGACACCATCAAAACATCAATATCAGAGCCTTCATGAATCTGATTTTTGGCAACAGATCCAAATAGCAATACCTTATGAAAAGTAAGCCCTGCCGTTAAACATTCATTTATGAAAGACTTAGCTGTTTCTATTGCAATTTCTCGAGTAACCATAATCTTAGCTCATTAGTTTACTACTTGTCAAAGCAAACTTACATTTTATAAATATAAAAACAAAATGCTATAAATTCTACTGTTTTTCATACCCATTATAATAAAACCTTGCTGTTAACGATTTATTGTATTGAATTTGTTCAAAACGAAGAAGCAAAAATCAATCGAAGGTAAATTTTGAGAAATCTCCACATATTTTTTATAATATCTATGATTCTATTCGGTGCTTGCAGTAACCGTCAGAATGACTCTGCACCTCCCGAAAAGCCTGGCGTTCAGACTAAATCAGCGGATAGCACCGTCAAACCAACGAAGACAGTAAATCTGAAGTATCAGATTGTACGTGAATTTCCACATGATAGCAATGCTTTCACTCAGGGACTTGTTTTCTATAAGGGTTTGTTAATCGAGAGCACTGGTCAGCATGGAGTTTCGAGTCTCAGAAAGGTTAACCCAAAAACCGGAGATGTTTTGAAGAAAGTCGGACTCGACATTCAGTTCTTTGCCGAAGGAATTACAATAATGAATGACAAGATCTATCAGCTTACATGGGAGAGCGGAATGGGCTTCGTTTATGATGCCGATAACTTTCGTAAAGTCAATACATTCACTTATTATGGTGAAGGCTGGGGACTAACATACAATGGAAAGAATATACTCTTTTCTGATGGATCGAACACAATCAGATATATCAATCCTGAGGGATTCAAAGTTGAAAAAACTGTTCTTGTCCGAGATGAGAATGCAATGCCCGTCTTCAATCTGAACGAACTCGAGTATGTCAAAGGAGAGCTTTGGGCAAATATCTGGCAGACAAACCGGATTGCCAGAATCGATCCCGAAACCGGAGACGTTACCGGTTGGCTGGATCTGACGGAGCTTAGAGACAGAATCACGATCATGCGCAACACAGACGTGCTTAATGGAATTGCCTACGACGAAGATAAAGACGAATTCTATGTGACAGGCAAAAACTGGAACAAGATGTTTGTTATTAAGATAACTGAGTAGTAACAAAATTTAGAATGACTGTAAGTTTCAATCTAAATCATAATAAGCAGAGTAAATTAAGGTGTGAACAAGAAAAAGGAGGCTTTGTAGCCCCCTTTTCTATAAATAATTAACTTCAAATTATCAGATGCCTTTTATAATCTTGTCGGCAACTGATTTACCCTGCAAGAAGAGCATCAGATAATCGCGGCTTCCGGCTTTTGAATCAGTACCGGACATATTGAATCCACCGAATGGATGAACATCGACTAATGCACCTGTGCACTTGCGGTTCAGATACAGGTTGCCAACGTGGAATTCTTTTCTGGCTCTTTCAAGCTTTGATCTGTTCAAAGAGTAAACAGCACCGGTCAGACCATAAATAGTATTGTTTGCAATATTCAGTGAATCTGTATAATCCTTGGATTTGATAACTGCGAGGACGGGACCGAATATCTCTTCCTGGGAAATTCTTGCCATTGGATCTATATCGATGAAAACAGTAGGCTGAATGAAGTAACCATTCATTCCTTTAACTTTATTGCCACCATTGAGGAGTTTACCTTCTTTTTTTCCGATTTCGATATATTCAAGAATTGTCTTCTCTGCTTTGGCACTCACAACCGGGCCACTAATAAAATTATCTGCAGGATTTCCGATTTTTAACTCATCGACTGCTTTTTTTAATTTCTTTGTAAAGTCTGCATAAATTTTCTTATCGACAATTGCTCTGGAGCATGCTGAACATTTTTGCCCCTGGAAACTAAATGCGGCGGCTACTACACCCTTAACTGCATCATCGACATCTGCTTCTGAATCTACAATAATCGAATCCTTTCCGCCCATTTCGTTGACAACTCTCTTAATCCAGATCTGACCTTCGTTCTTCTTGGCTGCGAGTTCGTTGATTCTTAAACCGACTTCCATCGAACCTGTGAAGGCGATGAATCTTGTTTTGGGATGCTCAACCACGTAATCTCCAGCTTCAGCACCACTTGCTACAAAGTAGTTGAGTACACCTTTGGGAAGTCCAACTTCTTTCATGATATCAGCAAGCAACCAACCCATCATTGGTGATTCTGATGATGGCTTCAGCACAACTGTATTTCCTGATACAATCGCGGCTGTTGCCATACCGCAAAGAATTGCAAAAGGAAAATTCCATGGTGGAATTACCACTCCAACGCCAAGAGGAATATAGAAATAGTGATTTTTTTCGCCTTTGTTCTTTGTTAGCTCCTGAGGTTCAGCATATCTGATTGCTTCACGGGCATAAAATTCGAGGAAATCTATTGCTTCGCAGGTGTCTGCATCAGCTTCGAGATAGTTCTTACCAACTTCTGAGACCATCCATGCATTGATTTCATATCTGCGTTTCTTCATAACCTTAGCGGCTTTGAACAGATAATTTGCTCTTTCTTTAGCCGGAACATACTGCCACGTTTCGAATGCTTTCAAAGCGGCTTGGATTGCCTGCTCTGCATCGTCTTTGCCACCCTTTTGGAAAGTACCTACCACTTCGTCGGTATTAGCCGGATTTATAGAAATGGTCTTTTTTTGCGTCTTAACTTCTTTGCCATTTACGATATTGGGATACTCCCTGCCGAATTGGGCACGTACTTTTTTGATAGCATCCTGTTGCTTTTTTAGGATCTCTTTGTTGGAAAAATTCAAATAAACCATGTTTTCAAATTTTGTCATAACCTTTTCACTCCAAAATTGATATAGTACTCTTCTATTAATAAAAATTGTTTTCTGTTCAGGTCATAAAGTTATTTAAAACTATGACCATTACAGATTTCAAAATTACGAAAGGATACTGTGATAACAAAAACAATTCCTAAAGCAACATAGATTTGTCTTTATAATGGATTCTGTACCCGAAATGCTATCCCTATACTATCAATCAATTTCTTCAGGATTAAAACTAAACTAAAAGGACTAAGTCCGGTTGGTTTTCGAACTCAGTCCCTTTAGATATTTATTTACTGTCTAACTTTTGGGGTGCAGATCAATCTGAGACAGCCTATTTTGATTTACTTCTCAATAACTACCGGGGTTGTACGAACAACATCACCTATTTGAACTGATTTTGATTCAAAATTGATCACAATTACTCAAAAGAAAACTAACACCAGAGTTATCATAGGTCTGACTAATAAAGTAGAAGAAATATTTAAAAAATATGATTTTAAATTACCAAAAATATCAGAACAAAAATATAATGATAATTTAAAAAAGTTGTGCGAATTAGCCGGAATTACAGATGATATTGAAATAGCAAGAACCCAAGGTAATGGAAGAAAAGTTAAAGTTAATCCAAAATGTAAATTTGTATCTTCGCATGTAATCAGAAGGACAGCAATCACTCATTTACTTAGAAAGGGTGTTCTGGAAGACTATGTCAAGAAGATATCCGGTATAAAAAGCATTATTGTTTTTCAGCAGTATAAAAAGTTTGCTGAAGTTGAATCGTCAATTGCAATAAAAGCATTCTGGGATCAAGAGGATTATACTGAATTACAAGAAAATGAAAACAAATAATATCAATGAAATAATATTCAATAACCTAGTTTAAAATGTTAGAACCCATATTCTATAAAAGCCGCTTTAGTGGTGCTCAATTATCACAATCCGAATATTTAAAAGAAGAAATTGACAATTTCAGAAAGAATATTTTGGTGCTTCCACAAGATAAGAGATTTGATTTCATTATAAAGAAATCCAAACCATTTCTAGCCGAAGCAAACACCTTAAAATCAAAGAGAAAGAGAACTGAAACTGAAAATAGACAATTAGTACTTTGCACTAGTTTACTTAATTTTTTTAGTGAGCAAGCTGAGCTTTATTCAGAATCTGCTATTAACAATGAATTATTAATAAATGAAGTTACTACAGATAACCCCAAAACTGCAAACCCTAAAAAGTCCATTCAACAACAATTAATCAACAAACCATTATCAAAAAAAGAAGCATGTAATTTCATCGGAATTTCGATGCCCAAACTAAACCTATATATAAAAGAAGGCTACCTAAGTCAAGTGACTGTAGGTAGGAGAAAATTCATAACCCCCAAAGCTATCCAAAAATTCCTTGAAGAAAATGAATATATTTCGGGAAAACCACTTAAGATAAAGAAATCGAACATTTGAAAACATCTGGTTGATCAGCACATATTTCCTTAATTTATACTAACAAATTCCTCGATCTGAGGCACTTCTTGTTTATCCAAATATCTGCTCTTTTTCATAGAATCCAGATATTCTATGTCCAGAAGCATCATCCCATCTATCGAGTTTGCAAAATCTTCATCAACCCCAAAATCTAGAAATTTCACACCACCAAATTCACAAAGACCTGTATATTTTCTGTAAAGAACTGGTACGGTAAAACCCATTTGTTTCAAATGTAGCTTGAGAATGTTGAAATCTTGGAGGTGATCCTTACCCACAAAAATTCCTTCACATTCTGTATTATCTTGCTTTGAAATGACATAAGGACTTTTTGATTTAAGGAGTTCAGAATCAGCAGAATACCACTTTTTATAATAATAAACCAATAGATTTTTTGCTGCATCTGAATATGCATTTGATATGCTCACAGCTCCGAATAGATATTTTATATCTTTCCTGCTCGCAACTATATCACCTATACCCTGCCACATCATATCAAGCGCATTTGTTCGCCAATACTTTTGTTGGATGAAGCTTCTCCCTAGTTCCATAGACTGGTTAATAATCTCTATTGAGGTATCCAGGAATTCGAATTGGCCCTCGTTATACAATCCTTTGATCCCATAATTTTTGATTATCTCGTTGCTAAAACCAAGCCGATAGCTTCCAATAATTTCAAGGTTATTGTCATCCCATAGTAAAAGATGTGAATAGTGCTTGTCGAATCTATCGAAATCCGCTTTTAATCCTGTTCCCTCACCTACTTTACGGAAAGTAATTTCTCGCAGCCGTGCTATTTCACGAACGACATTTTGAGCATTAGTATAATTAACGAGATACAATCTTTTGTTATCTGGAGAATTATTCAACAGGATAGAATTTTTTAATTCCGATTTGATAGTTTTTTTATCAACAGGGTGGATTATATTTCTTTCAGTTTTGAGAATTCCGGGTTTGTTATTGCCAATTTTCAAGCAATGCTTCTTTAGCATTTTGGCATAATCTGTAAGATTAACAAGCTTTGAGGAAAACACACTTGATGGAATCGGATCACCGATTGTTATTTTGATAGATTTTTTCTTTTTATTAAACAATTCGTGTGGCAGAAGATACATTGATAATTCGGTCGAGATTAATGAAGCGATATAAAACATTAACGAGTTCCGCCCTATTACGTGTATTGGAAGAACAGGTACCTGATGATTCTGTGAATATCTTATTACACCTTTTTTCCATTTACTATCTCTAATTCCTCTCAATTTAAGCCGCGATACTGATCCTGCCGGAAACATTATAATAGCTTCATCATTGATTAGGGCTTCATCTATTCTTTTCAAATTCTCTTTTTGATTTTTGGGTGAGAACAAGTCGAGAGGTAGAAAGAAGTCATTAAGGTTTTCAATATATGATAAAACTTCATTTGCCACGATCTTAACATCAGGTCGAACCGCTCCAATTACCTTAATTAATGCCATTCCATCAAGTCCGCCAAGGGGATGATTCGATACACAGAGAAGTTTACCTTCAAAAGGAATTTTCAATCTATTTTTCTCTGACATTATATAAGTAAAATCCAGAAGTTCGAAAAGATCATCAATAAAGTCTAGTCCACTGGACAATTTGTTTTTATCAATAAAATCATTTATTTGGTTAATATGGAATAAACGTTCCAGGGAAAAAACTATCAATTTTTGAAAAAACTTAGGAAAATTATTAAACTTCCGACCAAATTTATTTTCGATTATTCTTCTCAAATCTATTTTTTGCATTATACTTCTCCATTTTGAAAATTAAGTAATCTCGCAAAAATATCGTTTTAGTGTTTACTGAATATTAAATTTATGTTAAGTAATCATTAATATTATCACATATTTATAAAACTAAAATTTTTCATGTTTAATATTCTTTTCTGTAATTACTTTTATTATTAATTATCCCTTAACATTCGTTGGGTATTTTTGTTTATAATTCAATCACATAAAGGACACATGAAAAGAACTGGAAAAAGTAGGGTTTTGGTTGTAGATAGCGATCCTTTTGATTCTTCGCAGATATGCAAACATCTTAACAAATTAGATTTGGACGTTTTTCCATTTTCAAATAAGTATTCAATTCTCGAATACATTCATAAATATAGTCCTGATTTGGTAATAGTTGACGATGTGTCCTACCACAAACATCATATCCACTTATTTCAAAATAATCCCTTAACTGAGACTATACCAGTCTTACTTTTAACAGCAAAATTCGAACATAGTTCAATAATTCAAGAATTAGAATCTGGGGTAGACATTTTTTTATTCAAACCACTCAATTATGATCTTTTGTCCGTTAGAGTCAAATCAACAATAAATAAATATAAAAGACTAAGGAAAAAATTTGAATCACAGATGAATGATCTTCGGGATGATATTTCTTTTTCATTGCCACACGAATTCAGGACTTCAATTAGCAATATACTCGGTTTTGCTTCAACAATCAATAAGTACACTAGCGGCGATCACATTGAATCTGAAGAAATTCAGGAAATCAATGAAATGTCAGAATTTATTGTAGATTCAGCTAAGTATTTAACCAGGCTAACAGAAAATTTTCTTCTTTATTCTCAAGTACAGTTCTTCAAGCTTAATGATGCAATGTTGAGTGAAATAAAGAATGAAGTTCTATATAATCCAATCGAGATCATTGAGGAAACGGTATTCTTTATGACAAATAAAACTGATCGTAACAATGATATTATATGTGAACTTATAAATGTTCCAATAAAAATATCTTCGTATTATTTCCGAAAAATGATTTCTGAAATTCTTGATAATGCCCTAAAATTTTCTACGACAGGAACTCCCATAACAATCAATAGCTATATTAAGGATTACAAAATGAATATCTCAATTAGCGATGAAGGTAGAGGAATGACAAAAGATCAAATAGAAAATATTACAGCTTACAAGCAGTTTAACAGAAACATATTTGAGCAACAAGGCACTGGATTGGGACTTGAAATTACTAAACAATTAACTGAATTGCATGATGGATATATCTCACTCGAATCATTAGATAAAGGTTTAAATGTAATTATATCATTGCCAATAAAGTTGAATCAGGAATAATAATCAGGTAACATTATGAAAGACATGAAGAGTTTTAAAACGGAAGTTCATCTAAAATCTACATTGAAAGATTTACAAATATTTGATGCTTCATTTAATGAAAATTCATCAATAAATGAAATTATAGATCATTTTATAAATAATCCCGAGCTTCCCGGCGTAATCATTGAAAATCAGGATGATATATTGGCTCTGATATCAAGAAATGATTTCTTTTTTGAATATGGCTTACCATTTCGGCGAGAAATATATGCTCAAAGAAAGATGAAATTTTTTCTAACTTCCAATTCGATTTCTAAAGGAATAAAGTTACAATCAAATATGGAGATAGTACTCGCAGTAGCCGAATTATTAAATATACATAATCATCCTCTTGATTCGCCCATTATAGTTGAACTTGACAATGGTCGTCATCGTGTTCTTGACGGGTATCAGTTAGTAATGGCTAACTCTCAGATAAATCTAATTGCAATACAGGCGTTGAATGAAGCAAATGAAACAAAAACTGATATGCTTAATATGGCAGCACATGATTTAAAGAATCCATTGAATGCTATCCTTGGATTTTCGAAATTACTAATGAGCGAAGAAGAAATCGGAAGAGAAGAGTACCTGGAGAATGTGGACTGCATTTATAAATCAGCCGAACACATGCTGAAATTAGTTATGGAATTACTTAATACTTCTGTCATTGAATCCGGTAAGATTCAATTAAAAAAGCAATATATTGAACTGAGTGATTTAGTTTCTGCAATTATTTATCATTTCAAATTAGCTGCTAGTGAGAAAAATCAGACTATTGTTTATAACTATAATTATGAGGATAGTTGTTATATTTTTGCTGATAGTCTTAAAATCCGCGAATCCATTGACAACCTGGTCAGTAATGCGATTAAGTATTCTCCATTTCATTCTGAAATTACTATCAACCTATATGAAGAAAATCATTATACATACTTAACTGTTGGTGACAAAGGCCCTGGAATTAGTGATGAAGATTTAAGTAAATTGTTCGGTAAGTTCCAAAGATTAACTGCTCAACCAACTGCCGGAGAAAGTTCAACAGGGTTGGGACTTTATATAGCTAAGCAGATTATTGAATTGCATGATGGAGAGATTATTGTTGAATCCAAATTGGGTGAAGGGTCTAAATTTACAATAAAACTTCCCTCTGTTGATCCTGATTCGATTTAATTATTCATTGTTATCTTAATAATCGAATTATGGTTGCAAACTTCAAAACTACATTCATCAAAATCTGGTATTCTCATAATTGGTTTAATATTATTCGATACCCCCCATCCTTCGTCAGGTAAACCAAAAAAGGTTTTGTCCATTTTAACATTTAAATTTTCATCATGATGAACTGTAATTGCATATCTTCCGCACGGCAAACCACTAAAAACAACTCTTGATTTATTGCCAATTATATGAGTTACTTTGAGCTGAATTGCTTTAGAAGATTCGACAGGAAAAGCATCCCTGACAGATTCATTATAGAGCTGTACTCTGATATTGCCATCATTGCTTTTCACATTTTCTATGTTGACTATGATTTCAAAATTGTTTTGGAGACTAAGTATCTCAATTGCTGATGTCAGGATAAATAGCAGTATTAGAAATAAAATCCTTTTCATAAAACCTCACTATTGGCATAAAAGTTTAATTCTGGTAAAAAGATAGTCTAATGATTCTTGATTTAGTTTTGCCCGATAATAATCTGTTCCATCGATATTTTTTAATTTTACTCCCTTGTAATCTAGGTATCTTTCGGATTTATTTTTGTCAAACCAGTAAATTAGAGATATTTTCCCACGATTGATCTCGATTCCATTGAAACCACGTTTTCCTATTGCACTTCCGGAATTAAACAGACAAGGAACTAAAATTCTCTTATCATAAATACCGGATCGGAGATTGTGTTCTTTATTTTCTTTGTGAATGTGTTGCAATTCATCCTTGAACCTTTTAATGTATTTTTCGATAATAGATTGTTTTTCAGGATCAGATTTCGAATACCTGGCAATAAGGTTCTCAATCTTCAACATTAAACTATCTTTCTTTGATAAAGATTCGAACAAAGCACGATGAGTGTGCCCAAGAATGGAGATAATTTCTTTATTTGTAGAAAAGTCATAAGCTCTAACTTCAGTTTTAAATTTCTTCATACTATCATGAGGAACAGTAAAGTTATTTATAAAGAAACACTTACTATAATATCTTACAAAGAATTGACTGAAAACATTATAATGCTCTAAAAAGTTCGAAGTCTGATGTCCATGAAAAATAAAAATATTATCTTCTTTATATTTTAACCTTAAAGCCGGTAGTACTTTGAAAATACTGTTTGTATGATGCTGAACTTTATCTAAATTGAAATCATGATTTCCTTGAATTCTAAACAGTCTATTGGCTTGTTCAAATGAGTTGAAAAGTTCAATCAGGCTTGACCACCGTTTATATATGGTTTTGTAATTAAACTTATATAGGTCTTCTATGTCGCCATTCAGAACTAATTTATAGTTTCTGGGAGCATAATAATTTCTTAAAACGCTTTCGAAATCATTACCGTTTTTTACGAAATCATCTCTTCTGCCACCATTCCCCATGTGAAGGTCGCTAAAAATAACAATTTTATCAGAATCATCGATATCCAGAATTGGACAGTCATTATAAATTTTTTCGAGAGCTCTTAAAATATTCTACCTCTAATACATTATTAAATTAACTCACTCTTCGGAGTTTTTTCATTATTGGAATTTCACTTTCATAAAGCCTTTTAACTCCATCACCCATTGATTTTTCTATGTCACGTATATTCTGAATCAATCTGAAGAACCCTCCCACCTCAACTGAAGCTGCCTGATCTGTTCCCCACATTGCCCTGTCTAATGTAATATGCCTTTCAATAAAGTTTGCTCCAAGAACTGCAGCTGCCCAGGTAGGTGCTAATCCGACCTCATGTCCTGAATATCCTATTGGAGTCGAAGGATATATCTCTCTTAATTTCTCGATAACTTTAAGGTTTAGTTCTTCAAGTTTACAAGGATAAGTCGATGTTGACTGTGCTATCAATAGATTATCTAATCCTAAAGTTTCGACCGCTTTATCGATGTCTTCAGTATTAGACATACCTGTGGAGATCATTAGTGGTTTACCGGTTGATTTCATCTTATTTAGTAATACCAAGTCCGTCAAAGATGCCGATGGAGCTTTATAAAATGCCGGGTTGAATGATTCTATAAAATCCACTGAAGGCTCGTCCCAGCAGGAAGCAATCCACATTATATCGTGTTCACGGCAGTATCTGTCGATTTCTTTGTAATCTTTTTCCGTGAATTCGACTTTGTGACGATACTCTAAATATGTTATACGTCCCCATGGTGTGTCCCTTTCAAGATTCCACTGATCCTTTGGCACACAAAGTTCTGGAGTTCTTTTTTGGAATTTCACACAATCTGCACCGGCAGATGCGGCTCCTGCTATTAATTTTTTGGCTAAGTCAATTGAACCGTTATGGTTTATTCCAATTTCTGCCATAACGAAAACTGGATAGCCGTCTCCAATTGTTTTATTACCGATTCTTACTTGTCTGATATTCATGATTATCTCTTATATATTTAAAAATATTTACCAGATTGTCCATCCACCATCAACTACAAGATTTGCTCCAGTCATATACGCCGATGCATCACTTGCTAAAAAAATAATTGCACCGTGATAATCCTCAGGAATAGCCATTCTTTTTAATGGTGTTCTTTTTGAATAATTATTATAAAAGTACTCTTCTTGATTATTGTCAACTCCACCGGGAGAAAGACAATTAACCCTGACTCCTTTTTCACCCCAATAAGCTGCAAGATACTTAGTAAAGGATATTACTGCCCCTTTTGAGGTAGGATATGCAGGTGATTTATAGAAACTACGGCTTCCGTCAGGTTTTAAATACAGAGATTGGTCAGGAGCTACAATGCCATAAGTTGATGCAATATTAATAATACTTCCATAATTATTTTGAGCCATCACTGAGCCCAGTATCTTCGAGCAATTGAAAATACCGATTATATTCACTTCCATAACAGCTCGAAACGAATCAGCTGAATAATTTTCAAATTTTGACATTTCAGGGTTTGAGTTTTCTTTTTCGATCATATCGTTGATGGCTGCATTATTAACAAGAATGTCTATTTTTCCGAACTTATCAACAATTTTTTGTTTTAGATTGGCAACATCAGTTTCGGAAGTAATATCGGCACCAATCCCTATTGATTTGGTAGGGAGATGTGCGGCGAAATCCCTGCTACCAACTTCATCTATATCTGTAACAACAACATTTGCTCCTGCGTTACTCAAAGCTAAACAATGATGCTGACCTAGTAAGCCCATAGCACCTGTAACTACAGCAACTTTACCAGCTAAATTGAAATATGCGTTTGATTCACTCATTAGTTATTTTTAGGTTTTGTATTAAAATTTGTTACTTTTCTGAACACAGCCTTCAGTACTTCACCTTTTAGCATTTCGCTAACAGCATTATTTTGTACTGCTTCATCTAACGCTGTTAATACTTCATTATATGCTTGCAAAGTATAGCTAATGTCATCTTGGCTATGGGAATAACTCATATTATGATAACCACCCCATAATATACCCCTTTTCAGTAATTCCTGCTGAACAAATGATTTCATTTCGAGAGGATTCCCACCTGAAACATTGAATGAAAGCATTGTTCTGAAATTATACCCTGCAACTGAAACATAATCGATATTATTAAAAGCAAGAATATCATTAATGCCTTTCTTTAGCTTATATCCAATTTCATTTAGATATTTTGGTACTTCTCTTTCTTTCATTTCCTGAATCGTCTCATAAGCAGCAGCAAGGGATAGTGCTTCACCTCCAAATGTATTATAGAAGAACACTTCTTTCTCAACTAACTTCATAATGTCATTTCTGCCAGTAACTATTGAAATCGGCATCCCGTTAGCAACTGCTTTGGAGAATACAGCCAGATCCGCTTTTATCCCAAAGTATTCTTGTGCTCCACCTAAAGCCATTCTGAACCCTGTCCACATTTCGTCAAATATTAATACTATATTCCTCTCAGTGCAGAGTACTCGTAATTGCTGCAGGAAGTCATTCTGAGGTTCTTCGAATACAACAGGCTCAAGGATGATTGCTGCTGTATCATCATCTATTGAGTTAAGAACAGAATCTAAATCATTATAATTGAATGTATAGGTGTACTCTTTGGTTATTTCCGGAATTCCTTTGTCCCAATCTGTTACACAAATGTACCAGTCTTGTGAACCGTGATAACCGCAGCAGAGTATTGTATTTTTTCCTGTGAAAGCACGAGCAAGCCTCACAGCAGCTGTTGTTGCTTCATTGCCGGACTTTGCATAACGCACAGATTCTGCATTGGGAACGACTTCTCTGATCAACTGTGCGAGTTTGACTTCCAAAGGATGCATTAATGAAAATGTGATTCCATCCTCTAACTGTCTCTTGATTGCCTCATCTATTCTCGGATAGCAATAACCTAATGATAATGGTCCAACTCCCATTGTGTAATCTATAAATTCATTACCGTCAACATCAATAACATGCGATCCTTTCCCACTCTTCAAATATATCGGAGCCACTCCGAAAACATGCTGACCGGGTCCTTTGGCTAATGTTTGCGTGTAATTAGGGATTAAACCCGTTGCTTCATTATATATTCTTAATGATTCTGTAATATCCGGATAATCATTATTAAATGTAATCGTATTGGGCATATCTAATCTTTCTTCCTTTTATTGTGGTGCTTCGGCTGTATATAATTTTGAGAATGAGTCTGATTCATTTATGCTTCTTCTTAATATTCTTTCAGCTATTGAATGAGCATCCAGTTTATGATACTTTAGTACTTCCTGTGGCGTTCCACAAGCAGGATATTCATCGAGTCCAATTTTTGTAAAGTTCATTTCGTTGTGTATTCCGAGTTTTAGAATCGAATAGATCATATAATCACCTAAACCACCCACAATTGAATGATCTTCAAGAATATAAACATCATTGTGATTCTCAACGATAGAATATAACCATTCACTATCTACCTTGTTTAGCCAAGGCATATTAACAACCTGAAGACCAAAGCCTTCTTTTGCCAATATATCTGATGCTGTAATTGCTTCATGTAGCATTACTGGCCCATAAGCAAAAATGATTGCATCCTCACCTTGCTCAATTGTTACACCTTTACCAAATTCTAACTTATAATCTTCAGGAAGATTGATAATTCCTGGTGACGGACCGATTACTAATCTAATCATACAATTTTCTTCAGCTTTGTTTATGCAGTAATCGACAACCATCTTTGTTTCAACCGGATTAGATGGCTGCAGAATAGTCATGTTGGGTATTGCTCCAAACAAAGAAATATCTCTCAAGCTTTGGTGAGATTTACCCGGTCCGGCTGGTATTAATCCAGCAAAATGACATGTATAGATGATTTTAGTATGTTCACAGGAATTATTATATATTTGTTCATTCGCTCTCGAAGCAAGAAAACTACCAAAGGAGTTTACAATGGGTAGCAGTCCACTCTTTGCTAGTCCTCCCGCTGTCGAGACCATATCCTGCTCTGCAATACCATTTTCGATAAATCTATCAGGGAACTTGTATTGGAAGCCTCTTAATCGGCAATCAGCTGCTAAATCAGCATCCATGAGAATAACGTCTTTTCTAGTTTCACCTATTTCACAAAGAGCCTCACCATAAGCGTCTGTAACAAATACCTTATGTACCCCGTTCGTTTTATTTTCAATTGTTTCGATAATTTTATATTGAATAGCACCAAGAAACAAACTTTTTGAAAGCAAGATTATCTTCTCTTTAAGCTCCTTAATTCCTTTTTCAAAAGTTTCATCGTCTGGTGCACCTGAATGCCATTTATACATGCTCTTTCCATTGAATTCGTATGGCTCTTCCATGAAAGAAATGCCTCTGCCTTTGATTGTATCGGCAATAACGAATTTGGGTTTGTCGGTAACTTCTCTTAGTTTTATGAATGTATTTGTCAATTCATTAAAATCATGACCATTGCATTTGACAACATGCCAGCCAAAGGAGGATACTTTTTTTGCTAGATCTTCAATTGAGTTAACATCGTTAACCATCATATCGGTTTGGAATTTGTTTCTGTCAATTATAACTGTTAAATTATTGATGCCCTGATGTGCTGTTGTTTGTAAGGATTCGTAAATCTGACCTTCCTGAAACTCCCCATCACCTGTCAAAACAAATATTTTTCCTTTATGATTCTGATA
Organism: uncultured Ignavibacteria bacterium; assembly: GCA_903862655.1. Classification (GTDB taxonomy): domain Bacteria; phylum Bacteroidota; class Ignavibacteria; order Kapaibacteriales; family UBA2268; genus CAIOZA01. Next base: position 1,538 of record CAIOZA010000085.1, on the reverse strand, counting down.
ATCTTTAGCCCAAGCCATTCCCTTGCCCTTTGAAATCCCCATTCCAAGTGAACCAGTGTTTGATTCGATCCCTTTTGTCTGTACATCAGGATGTCCATCAAGACCACCTAGTTTTCTTAAACTCAAAATTTCGTTCTCATTAACAAGTCCAAAAGCAAAGAATAATGAATATAGTCCCGGTACATCGTGTCCCTTTGATGAGAAATAAATATCTCTATCCGGTGAATCATATTGAAGTTTCAGCGTATTCATTTCGTGAAGATATAGATAGGTAATTATATCCATTGCACTGAAACTAGATCCCAAATGTCCCGATCCAGCTTTTTTAACCGATACATAAGTATTGTAGCGACACATTTCAGCAAAAAGTCTCATTTTCTCGGGTTCATTAATTCCCGAGTTTATTACTCTTTCGAATTCAGATTTTGGTATAAGGTCAATTATCATAATTCTAACAATTTAGTTAAACATTAGTAAATCTTGTTTGATCATAACCAACACATTTCAACTCATTTATGTGGTTTCTATACCAGTTCACTCCCTGGTATTCCTTATTAATACTGTGAATCGTTGGATTGCGTGCCAATAAATTTAAAATATCATATAGATTAAATGAAGGATTGACAGGATATAATTCTTCATAAACAGTTTTGATAAATTCAAAATCCATTGGATAATCAATTGTGAACCGATGAGACATAGAGTAGTCCAAACCGGCTTCCCATTCTACGTTTCCTATTCTGAATCTTTCTGGATTATCCCATATATATGGAGTAGTATGCTCGAGTTCAAATGATTTCTCGGCGTGCATCCAAGCGGTCTGAAGAAACGTCATAGGAATTACTTCAACATCATTTCCATCGGGATAAGTAGCAGGGTGGAGATTGCTCACATAGTCGTAATCATCCAGATTGTCAATATAGAATTGCAGTACTTTATCGATTATGGCCGGATCGATAAGTGGGCAATCGGATGGAATCTTAACAACGACATCTGCATCAAACTCCAATCCTGCTTTATAATGTCTATCCAGAAGATCCGTTTTATGACCTCTGAAAACTGAAATTCCATTTGTATCGCAGAGATCTACAATCACATCATCTTCTGGTAAAGTAGTTGTGGCTACTACAATCTGGCTCACCGTCTCGATTTTAGCTATTCTTTCTAGTTGCAGAAGCAGCAGAGGTTTACCTAAAACTGTTTTGAGAATTTTACCCGGGAATCTTGTTGAACCTGTCCTTGCCTGGACTATTATTACTATATTCATTTTATAAAAAATCTGTTTATGAGTTACTAAAAGCTTTTGATCTTGACCATTTTGTACTAAACGCCTTTTTAGAAAAACTTGTTTGTACTTCAACCTGAATTTCATCATGAAGCAGTTGTTTGCAAACATTCGATATATTCTTTGCGGAAGTTCCGCCATTTTGGATAGGTGTTAGTCTAAGCAACTCATCATAATCAAAATATGAGCGAACCTTTTTGCCAAGAGCTATTCCTGTATATACCACAGTTGAGTATTTAGTGATTAATTCCGA
>CAIOZA010000084.1 GCA_903862655.1 uncultured Ignavibacteria bacterium | reverse complement strand
TGATGCGAACAGTTCGTGCCCGCAACATTGCTGAATAAAATAACTCGCCGTTTTCCGAATCTATTACGTAGACTCAGCTACTTCAATTCAAGGTAAAAAAGTTGGTAAGGTTTTACGAGGATCATCAGTTTACACCACATGCTCCACCGCTTGTAAGAGTTTCCGTCAATTCCTTTGAGTTTCAACCTTGCGATCGTACTCCCCAGGTGGATTACTTATTGCTTTCGCTTAGACGCTGATTGTGTATCACCAACATCGAGTAATCATCGTTTACGGCGTGGACTACCAGGGTATCTAATCCTGTTTGATCCCCACGCTTTCGTGCATGAGCGTCAGTAACGAGCCAGATGGCCGCCTTCGCCACTGGTGTTCCTCTTGATATCTACGCATTTCACCGCTACACCAAGAATTCCACCATCCTCTCTCGTACTCAAGACTTGCCGTATCAAAGGCATTTCCACGGTTGAGCCGTGGCCTTTAACCTCTGACGCACAAGTCCGCCTGCGCACCCTTTACACCCAGTAATTCCGGACAACGCTTGGATCCTACGTATTACCGCGGCTGCTGGCACGTAGTTAGCCGATCCTTCCTTTTAGGGTACAGTCCCAGCCGGGCAACCCGGCTTTTCTTCCCCTCCGACAGTACTTTACAGGGCAAAGCCCCTTCATCGTACACGCGGCGTCGCTGGTTCAGGGTTTCCCCCATTGACCAATATTCCTCACTGCTGCCTCCCGTAGGAGTCTGGACCGTGTCTCAGTTCCAGTGTGGCTGATCGTCCTCTCAGACCAGCTACTGATCGTCGCCTTGGTAGTCCATTACACTACCAACTAGCTAATCAGACGCAGACTCATCCTTATCCAGCCGAAACCTTTGATATAAATACCTCATCTGATATTAGCACCGATTTCTCGATGTTATGCCAGGGATAAGGGCAGATGATCTACGCGTTACTCACCCGTGCGCCAGTGGTATTGCTACCCCTTGACTTGCATGTGTTAGGCACGCCGCCAGCGTTCGTCCTGAGCCAGGATCAAACTCTCCGTTGTATATTTTAGTTTTGTTTCCTATTTTATATATCGGAGTTGATCTCAAGGCTACTCAAATTAAAAATTGCTTTTTTCTTATTTTTTGTACTCCCTATTTTCAAAGAACGTGTCAAAAGTTAGATTTCAAAATTACGACATTTTTTTATACTGTGCAAATTTATTTTTAATTTCTTAACAAAATTTGTTTTTTTTCTATTTCTGAACCCATTACCTTCGTAATTTTCAGCTGTATCTTTTTTCTTAGTCGTATTTTTTTTTCTAACTTTCAAAGAACGTGATAAACAATTCTATTATTCTTTATCCCCCTATCTTTAAGGGACTACAAAATTACGGGATTTTTTCTAATTACCAAATTATATTTAATATTATTTTCTGTTTGCTCTTTCCGAAACCTACATACAATCCCCTTATCTGCGCTATAAATCAACATCTAGAGGTATTTCTATTGTTAAAAAATATTTTTCCACATTCTAATATAATTTAAAAATCAAGTTTTTTTTATGCTTTTATTTTCTCTTTTTTGCTCGTTTTTACTAGATACCGAACTAAATATCTACCTAAAATTTTAAATTTTAACCTATTTTTCAATTTTACTCTAAAATATTTCACTAATTTTACTGAGATTATTTCTTTTACAATTCCTCATTAACCACATGAATGCTTATTATACGTAAAATTTATTCATAATTATTTTTAATTTTTGAAAACTAACCTCAAGTGATCATTATCCCCTTATTTTCTTTTGAAAAATCTAAATAATTTTAATCTAGAAATCCTTGTGATTCCGCATATGCTCAACTGTTACAATCATTTTAAATATTTTTTTTATATATTACATAATTAATTATTTTCTAGTAAATTTTCCAGGTTCTATCTTTATCAGACAAGATGAATTTTTTTATACTTAATATAACTAGGATTATGATTACTACAATTTTATCATAAAAGTTCAACTTCAAAGCCGAACTACCGTGGCTTCAGGTTTCTAAGAAACAGTACGCCGAATAAGTGTGGAGAATCACCACCACACCAGCTATTGCAAATTAATGAGCTAAACATCTAGTATACAGAATGACTTCTCTAAATGTCATGAACTTATCTATTTTAATTTTAATTTAAATATGACTTACACAATAAATGTGTAAAATGAGAGCCTTGATTAGCTTTGTAGTTCTATGTTGGGAAGATAAACAGAAGAGGTGTATAGTCACAGATCGCAGAACTAGAATCTTTTCTCAGCATTTACTGACGTGCGTTTTACGTGACGGACAAAAGGTGGATCAATTGATAAAACTTTGATATTTGGAGGTACACTTATTTTTGGTGTTAAAAAGCCCAGTGAATCAGACTGAATATCGGCTGTATTTATTATTGCACTTATACTTTCACGATCAAATGTGCTTATTTGATCTATGCCACCCCTAATAGTGATACTAACTGTAGATGGAATGATTTTATGATCCTTAGGAAAATCTGATCCGGTAAATTTGATTCTAATGTCCAATAGCTTGATTTCGGTTACTTTTTGTATATCGGCGACAATTTTTACCTTATTGTCTGATAACTTTATAATGTTCTTTAGTGAGTCTGACAAAGGAACAACCTTAGCTAGTGGCTCAAATACATCATTAAATACCAGTTTTTTAGTTCTCCAATTAAGAATTTTTCTTACTATTTTGTCATTCCCAGTGATATTAATCAGATCCGGCTTTGTTACAATTTCACCAACAACCATAAAACCTTCTCTAGGATTAATAATGACATCCGGCTCAACCTGTATAGAGTACTGGCCAACTTTTCCTGATTTAACAAATAAAAATTTGGGATCTTCAATGTCCAAAGGTTCGAGATTGTTCATACTTTGCAGATTCTTCATAAAATCACTTCTGCTGAGTTCAATTATACTATCCTTAATGTTCTCTCCGCTTAGATCAATCAGGCATTGGTTTGTTTGATTGAAATACAATGCGTTAAGCAAGTGCCAGCCACTACCTTTCACTTTAACTGAAATTTCTTTGTTAATATCATTCTCTATTGCTCGATTTGGTGGAAGTGTAATTTTAAGGGGTACATTCAAATGTGCACTAGATTCACTATTGAGCGTTGTATAGAGCCATAGTGCACTAGAGAACACAATCGATCCAATGAATGATTTTGATAATACTATTTTAGCTATTTTTTTCAGTCTGTTTTTCATTTAAAATCTATTTGTTAGTTCTTTCCTCTTCTGGCTTAATTCAGTGTGTTTCACCAATAAATCAAGATTAGACCCCAGGCTTTCCTTTATTTTACTTGTTAGTTTTTCAAGTTCAATGTCCAATTTCAATAAATCAAGTTTAATTAATGAATCCATTACAGGTTTTATCAAATCAAAAACAGCAACTCCCTTTGAGAAATTCTTCCAATTATCGCTTATTTCATTACTTTCAAGAACCAGAGAACTAAAAAACTCAACATCTTTAGGATGAACTGTTTCGTCACTGACTATTCTTTTTATCAAATCATCATCCTCTGTCCTTAATCCATTAAGCAGATGGAACAGTCTCTTTGCCTCATTTGTTATAAAACGATCATCGTCAGCTTCTACTGTATCAATAAGATAATCCGCCACAGCAGAGCTTAGAACCATACTCTTTAGTATAAGTTTTTCCTCAGTTAAAAGCAAAGAGTAATCCGGCACAAAATTGTCATCAATTTCTTTGATCTCATTATTGTCTTCGACTTTCGGCTTTTGTTGCTCAACAGGTGGCTTGGGAGTTGATTTTCCACTCTTTGCAAGCTCGCTCTCAAGTTTTCCCTTTTCTTTGTAGATTCTCTCAACTTGTCTGGTTGAAAGGTTTAGTAGTGCCGCTAAACGACTAATATAAGCATCATGCTGAAGCCTGTCCGGAATCTTGACAATATTCCCAATAATATCCCTGATCAAATGTGACATATCAGCTGGAGAACTGAGTTTATCTTCTTTTTTGTAATAATTATATTTGAATTCTACGAATGACTGTGCATCCTTAATATAAGCCTGGAACAACTTGTTCCCATGCTCCCTGATTATACTGTCCGGATCTTCTCCGCCTGGAAGTGCTACCACCCAAAGCTCGAAACCTTCCTCCAGAGCGAGATCAATTGCTCTGAGAGTCGCATTAATACCTGCTGAGTCTGCATCGTAAACAATGTATAATTTCTTGCAATAACGTTTCAGAAGAATCAGCTGATCCTTTGTCAGTGAAGTACCGCTGGATGCTATTGAATTCTTGAATCCTGCCTGATAAAGAGAAATTACATCGGCATATCCTTCCGTAAGAATTGCATAACCTTTCGACCTGATCTCATTTTTCCCCTGGAACAATCCGTATAGAACCTTGCTCTTATCGTAAACTATTGTCTGAGGTGAATTTATATATTTTGGCTGATTCTTATCATCTATCAACTGCCTTGCTCCGAAACCTATTATCTTACCCAATGTATCCTGAATCGGGAACATAAGCCTCTCGCGGAAACGGTCATAAAATCCTCCGCCACCATCACGCTCGACAAGCAATCCGGCTTCAAGTAGTAACTGATCAGAAAATCCCTTTTTCTCCAGCTCTAGTTTCAGGTTGTCCCACCCTGTTGGTGAAAGTCCTATCATGAACTCCTTCTGTGTTTCCTTGCTGAATCCCCGTTTGTTGATATAACTGAGAGCGGTCTTACCCGATGTAGTTCCAAGCATCTTGATGAAATACTTTCCGCTCTCATCAAGAGCAGTCATCACAAGTTCACGCTTAGAAATCTGTTCCTTCTGCTTTTTAGATTTTGTTTGTTCCGGCAGTGGTATCGCATATCTTCTAGCAAGTTCCTTTATCGCTTCGCTATAATCCATACCATGATAATCTGTCATGAATGAAATAACATTCCCCGACTTACCGCATCCAAAGCACTTGTAAATACCCTTATCACTTGAAACTGCGAATGACGGTGTCTTTTCGGTATGGAACGGGCACAGCCCAACGAAGTTGGCTCCGCGATGACGCAAATCAACCACATCGCCGACTATTTCTACAAGGTCGGCGGTTTCCAGTATTCTCCGTTTTACATCATCCCAATTATTCATTTATCTTTCTTATTATTATCACGCTGTCATTCCTGCGCATACAGGAATCTTTACTCTGTCATTCCGAACGTAGTGAGGAATCCAGACCGCATTAATACTGGATGCGCTTCGCAGTCCTTCGGAACTCACGGTCGCTTCGCTCCCTCAGGATGACCATTCCTGTCATTCCTAACGCAGTGAGGAATCCATGTATTACTTCCCTTGTCCCTAACCCCTTGTCCCTTGTCCCTACGGCACCGCTATCTCCCACTCCGAACCCTTCGGAGGTGCAGGCAGCTCACGCTTCAGAATCCACGGATTAAGAAGTTTCACATATTTATAAGTAGTTCCGTGGTCCTTCGCCCAATCGGCAATACTGCCAATAGCTCCATCCACTTTCACAGTTTTAAAATTATCCGGCTTATACAGATCTTCTTTCGGAATTTCTATTCCATACTTCGCCGCATTCTCCATCAATTCCTTGATTATCGCAATTCTCAGAATATATCTCGATGTTTCCTCATTCAGGAACAACTCAAAGAAATCCTTCGAATTCTGGAACGATACATTATCCTTCAGATTCTCGTGACCCATGTTGTAGCCTGCCGCAGCGAGCATCCACGATTTCTGAGAATCATATCCCTGCTTAAGATATTTTATCGCGGCTTTTGTGCTTTTTTCGGGGTTTCTTCTTTCGTCAACGCTTTCGGTTACTATCAGTCCCATTGATTTAGCAGTTGCAGGCATGAACTGCCACAAACCAACAGCATCTTTTGATGAACGTGCCATATACAGTGCACTTTCGGCAACCGACAGATACTTCAGATCGTCTGGTGCAACCTGCTGTTTCAGTATCTTCTCGAACATCGGGAAATATCTTCCGGCACGCTTGATGTAGAGTATTATCTGTCCGGGCTGCTGAAGCATCATGTAAAATTCCCTCTCGGCGCGCTCGTGGACTTCTTCTATATCCAGAGGTACCGATTCACCGCAAAAGCTGAGCTTATCGGGCAGTTTCACCTTAGACAGATACTGATAGAACTCGCTCTGAGTGCTCTCAGTGATCTTCGATGTACTGGTTGAACTAGTTTCCTTAGTCTCACTGCAATTTATGATGAACAATAGCATTACTGACAATATTCCAAAAAACAGTTTCATTTTTACCACCAAGATTTAATTAATATAGATATTCAATATAATAAAAAGATAGGATAAATACTAGAAGTGTAAAATATGAGGGTTGATTGAACACGAAATATCAGAATATTCATTAGTAATAATCCAGCACCCAGTCTGTTTTTTCTTCGGATGAGACTGTGTGAGAACTATCGAATTGGTCATTCTGAGGGAGCGGAGCGACCGTGAGTTCCGAAAGACTGCGAAGCGCATTCAGTATTCATTTCAACCTTTATATGTGCTTGTACTGTCTATTTCTCAAATTTTAATTTTAAATTATCTGGAACTCCCAGTTCTTTCTTTTTCAGGATATATTCTTCCTTGCGAAAAGGACCATAAACATAATCTAACTTCTTCCGGATTATCCAATATTGATGAATATTACTTTCGTTAATTAATTCTTTCATAGGAAAAATTTTCCTTCCGACATGATCAATTTTATCGTTAATATATTGTTCTTCAATTTTACCGAAAATACTATCTAAGGGCTTTTGATCAACTAAAATAAACTCTTTATTATCAACTGCATCATCTATATATTCATCAATTAAAGACATATCTTTACCTATAAAATTTACTGATGAATCATTATTACGAATGTATGTTACTTTTATCCCTTTCCTACGTTCATCCTCATATGTCTCATCAGGGTGAAAATAATCACCTCTATCCATTCTTAAACTTCGATCCAGATAGTTAGGTTCCCAAATTCTATATCCATCAAATCTATCTAATTTTTCAAAATAATATATTTGGATTAAATATAGAGATAGAATAATTAATAAAATCGCAGAATAAATTAATAATATTGTTTTAATGATTTTTTTGGTTTTTTCTGTCAATGCCATATCTAACCTATTTCTCAAATTTTAATTTTAAATTAACCGGAACACCTAGTTCTTTCTTTTTCTGGAGATATTCTTCCTTGCGAAAAGGACCATAGACATAATCAATATTCTTGTTAATTATCCAATATTGATGAAAATTACTTATCTCAATTCCTTCCATTGATTCAGGTATTTTACGTATTGAAGAAGTATCATTATTTTGATCAATGTGAATTTTATAAGGTCCAAAGATACTATCAAGATCCTTCTGATCGACCAAGATAAATTTATTATCAAAAATGGCATCATCTACATAAGAGTCAATGACTGCACCTCCTTTCCCTACAATGCAAGAATCGATGGAATTGTTTCTATCAACAAATTTTATCCATTTACCTTTTCGAATTTGTTCTTCTTTAGTGTCCCCTCCATAAATTACTTCGCCAATATTAAGTTGTATCCAACATTGTGTATCGACATTTATATCAAAATATCCTAATTCATATCCTCCGCCATAATTTTTCCACTTGTCTTCACCACATGATATTATACCAAATGCCATTAAACATAAAATTACTAATTCTTTCATATCAACCTTTATATTTGAGTGTACTGTCTATTTCTCAAAATCTAATTTTAAATTTACTGGAACACCAAGTTCTATCTTTATAAAAAATTTATATTTAAAATATACAGGATAAATTAATTGCATTTAAATGTTGGAAATAATAATATCTGTATTTGGAAACTTTTCTTATTCTATTAATTTTTTCAATTTGATTAGTACCTCATTTGCTCTTTTTCTTAACTCGGCTTCATTTATATTAAATTTATCATTCGGATCAAATAATTCATCAGGGGCATACTCATCAATATCTAGAAAAAAAGTACTCAATATTTCTTCAATCCTCCTATCAAATGCACCAGACATCCAATATGAATCGTCGCGTCTAATTTGAATATATAAGTCATCAAAAATATTTCCCTCTATTTGATTTAAAACAAATAATTCAATTATATAGATATATTTCTGTACTTGAACTTTGTCCAATAATTTTATTTCATTTCCCATAATCTTTCCATTTATCTTCACCACATGAGATTAGTCCTAATGCCATTAAACAGAAAATTACTAATTTTTTCATTTTAGTTCACTTATTTTTATTTCATACTTTGATAAATCCTCATCCTCAAGATGTAACTGCAAAGCTTCCTGAATATTCGCTATAGTTTCATCTAATGTTATACCCTGTGTAACAATAGGCAGTTCATTACATTCAGCAGCATAGTACTGATCGCCCTTTGATATATTGAAATGAATGATTTTTCTCATAATCGTTCCTAAGAAATTCTGTTTAAATTTATTTTTATAATAACTACTCTTAAAGATTTAAATTGCAACCGTATCGAAATTTATTACAATTATTCAACTTCTCCAACATCTTTTATTCTTTTTAACTCTCAAGGTGGTGCTAACTGGTATATTAATCTTGTTGCAGGTGGAAAATCTGGTTTTCATGCTTTGATGACGGGCTATCATTGTAAAATATTATCAAAAAACTTACGTTCTTATTTTAAAAAAAAGAAAAGAAAATATGACTACTTTAGTAATACAGTCTGATAAAAGAAAAAGCAGGTTAATCGCTAATCTAGCTAAAGAATTAGGTGGAAAAGTATATGATGCTAGCAATGATATTATTGAAGACATTGCTTTGGGCGATTTAATGAATAATGTTAAAACTGATGAATTGGTAAGCAGAGAAAAGATTTTCGATAAGTTACATAAAAAATGAGATTAGAATTTGACAAATCATTTTTGAAAAGTATTGATAATATCCGGGAATCCAAAATATTATTAAGATTAGAGAAGATTATTACAGAATAAGGATTGGAGATTACCGCTTAGGATTTGAACTGATAAGCTCCGATGTAATAAGACTTATTGTAATTTCTCATAGAAAAGATATTTATAAAATATTTCCAAAACAAAAATAATTGAATTCCGGAGTACAGTGAACAACAAAACTTTTATTGTCATCAGATAGTTTAACTCAAAAGCCCTTCCTCGCCGAAGGGTTTTTATTAATTCTGCAATATTTTTTTCGAACATAAGGGCGAACAGCCGTTCGCCCCTACAATAAATTTAATGAAATTATGGAAAACAATATAAATCATAAATATACTAACAATCTCGTCAACGAGACCAGTCCTTATCTTCTTCAGCATGCCCACAATCCCGTTAACTGGTATGCCTGGGGTGAAGAAGCTCTGAACAAAGCCCGCAGCGAAAACAAACTTCTCATCATCAGCATCGGCTATGCAGCCTGCCACTGGTGCCACGTCATGGAGCACGAATGCTTCGAAGATGAAGAAGTGGCTGAGTTCATGAACGCGAATTTTATCTCCATCAAGGTTGACCGCGAAGAACGGCCTGATATCGATAGTGTCTATATGTCCGCCGTCCAGCTCATCAACGGCAACGGAGGCTGGCCCCTGAACTGCCTTGCTCTGCCCGACGGAAGACCAATCTATGGAGGAACATATTTCCCCAAGGCACAATGGCTCGATATGCTGTCTCAGGTTGCGAACTTCGTCAAACAGAATCCCGACAAAACCGAAGAACAGGCAAAAGCCCTCACCGATGGCGTCAAAGCAAGCGAATTGCTTTATTCATCACAGGAAATCAGCGAATTTAACATAAGCAATCTGGATGCGATTTTCAATAACTGGAAGACAGGTATTGACTTTGAGCTGGGCGGACACAAGCGTGCACCGAAATTCCCCCTGCCGGTCGGCTATCAGTTTTTACTCAATTATTTCTATCTAACTCGAACAGCAGATGCATTCTTTGCAGTAAAAATCACTCTGGACAAAATGGCTGACGGCGGCATCTATGATCAGATTGGCGGCGGTTTCGCAAGATATTCGACCGATATTCAGTGGAAAGTTCCCCATTTCGAGAAAATGCTTTATGACAATGCTCAACTCGTAAGCCTCTATTCATCTGCTTATCAGCTTTGCAAAGATCCGGTTTACAAAACGATAGTTAATGAAACTCTCGAATTCTGCAAAAGAGAATTATCCTCTCCCGAAAATGGCTTTTATTCTTCTCTTGATGCCGACAGCGAAGGAGTCGAAGGGAAGTTCTACATCTGGACGAAAAGCGAATTGAAAGAAATTCTCGGCGAAAACGCAGATTTGATGTGTGATTACTACAACGTTACCGATCAAGGTAACTGGGAACACGGTCAGAACATACTCCTCAAATCCACAACTGACAAGGCTTTCGCAGATAAACACGGAATATCTGAAACTGAACTCGCGAATATAATTCAGCAAACAAAGACTAAGTTACTCCAAGTCCGTGAAAAACGAATTCATCCCGGACTTGACGATAAGATTCTAACTTCATGGAATGCACTTATGCTCAAAGGATATGTGGATGCCTACCGTGTTTTCGGAGACCCAGATTATCTCTCAACAGCACTGCAAACAGCCGAGTTCATCAGCACAAAACTGAAAACCGATGAAAATAGATTGTACCGTAATTATAAGAATGGGAAAGCAACAATCAACGCCTTCTTGGACGATTATGCATTCACTATCGAGGCTTTAATTGCACTCTATCAGGCAACATTTGACGAAAAGTGGCTCTATCTGGCACAGAGTCTTACTGAATATACTATCTCTCACTTTGCCGACTCAAATAGCGGAATGTTCTTCTATACATCAGATATGGATCCTGAGCTTATCGCCAGAACAATGGAGCTTTCCGACAACGTGATTCCTGCCGCCAATTCAACAATGGCAAAGAATCTCTACGTGCTGGGGCAATACTTCTATAACGATGACTATATCAGCAGATCACGAAGAATGTTAGAAAATGTTCACAACAGACTTGAATCCGGAGGCTCATTCTTCGCAAACTGGGATATCCTTCTCGCATGGTTCACTTATGGAACTTATTTAGTTGCAATCGACGGCGAAGATTGTGAGAATCTCCGAAAAGAATTCGATCAGAACTATCTGCCCAATGTTTTCCTCGCAGGTGGAAAGGATGAAGGAACTTTGCCTTCACTCAAAGATAAACTAATTCAAGGTCAGACAACGATCTACATCTGCAAAGACAAGTTATGCAAAATGCCTGTAACTGAAGCATCAAAAGCACTGGAGCAGATAACCTATTAGTCCGTCATTTATAACGAAATGAAGAATCTAACCCTAAATATGATTAGATTCTTCATTAGATTTTCTGCATTAAAATAATCGACCTATATCTTCACAAAACTCTTAGTTGTTACACTTTTCCCGCTTCTGATCTGAATAACATACACACCCGGTGCGAATTTCGATGTACTGAAGCTCCTTGTCTGTGCTCCGGCAGCAAGATACCCCAAATCTTCTCTGTAAATTTCCCTGCCCATTGCATCAATTATTGTTATGCTACCATTTCCACCCTCTTTTGGATTGAAGAATAAAGTAGAAATATCTACAACGGGATTAGGAGTAACTGCTAGGTTCATATCAGTTGCTTCATAGATATCTTCAACATTTGTAACTGCATCGCAGATAGCTCTTCCGTCAACATTAGGCGTAATAGAACCTTTCTTCATAACATAAGCAAGTATCGCATCCATATCAGAGACACCTTCCACATAATTGAGACTGTCAAGTGGAACTTGTAAAAATTGAGTCAGAAAATAAGGAACAAATTCGCTTGCTGTAATTGAATACTGTTTATCTAATTCTAATGGTTTGCCACCAACTTCAACGCTTAACAATTTTCCCTTTACTGTATATGAATTGTCAAATTGTTTCAAGTATTGCGTTTCATAATGATATTTCATACCTGCTGACATTAACATATACTCATCATTAGATCCGATCTGATCGAGAGACCATTGCAAAACTCCCATAATAGCGGCTCCATACATTTTGAATGTAGTTAGTTTATAGCCTAATCCGTTAAAAGTATTAAATCCACATCCAAACATTCTGTATAAATCATTAGCCGTGAGTGGACCTTTATAAAGTGGCTCTGCTGTTAATGTACCTGCTGTTAATGCGATATCTGTTGCTGTTACCGCAAGATATGAATCATTAATTAAGTTAGCAATTGGTGTCTCGTTATAACCTTTTTTAAGTCGGTTAACGGCTATTTCCTCATAATTTTCAGTTGCCTCACAAACTTTTTGTGTAAATAGTTTTATTGGATATTTACTTTCCTGATCGGCAACGATTGCTTGTACAGTAGCTTTAGTTGTTGGTTCTTCAGGAATATTTTTATCCAGATAATGATTTGTATAATGGAAATTTTTGATCTTACCATTATCAACTATCAGATCAATCTGACCTACATGCTGATAAAATGGTCCGCTTTCTACGATCCTTGTTGTATTTGTACCATTGTCAAAATTAATTTCTTTGTCAAGGATCATGTGATCATGACCAGCAATTACTATATCAATACCGGGAACATATTTCAAAATTGTGGTATCATTATCTATCCCCATGTGTGACAACATAATAACGATCTGACATCCCTGAGCCTTTAATTCTGTTACAGCACTAATAGTATATTGAACTACGGCATCACTTACTGTTGCAGGTGCAGGGAATGCAATCATATTAGCTATCGGTGAAGTCAATCCAAATACACCTACTTTTGTATTGCCATACGTTTTGATTACATTAGGCTTAATAAAACTCTTTAAAGTTGTTAATGAATCTTTTGGAATTTCGAGATTAGAAGAAAGCAATGGGAATCCTCCATCTTTGAATGCTGTAGCTACTGCCATTTCAAGCGTGCTTGCATATAAATCAAACTCATGATTACCCAAAGTAAGAGCATCCATATTAAGGGATTTGTAAATCATTAGCTCGGGAACCCCGAAATAGAAATTGAAAAGTAAATCTCCTGTTGTGTAGTCGCCCGAATGCAGAAGCATTGTTTTATCTGGATTTTGCTGTTGAATATAACCTATGACCGATACTGCTCTGGCAACACCACCGATCGAACCTTCGAGGTTCTGATCGCGGCTACCGCCGGCTACCATGTTGGAATGTGTATCGCTAAGATGAAGAACAGTTATCGTATCAATTGGTAACGACAACGACACAGAGACGGCTACACATAATAGAACAAACAATTGTAAAAACTTTTTCATAATGCACCCTAAAATATGTTTGATAAATTTATTGAGTTTAACCCAAAACTTTTATTCAAAATTAATAATCAAGTAAAATGAAAATGTCATTCATTTGTCAAAAAATTGTCAAAGAAATTTTCAAACTTTTTGATTTTTTTAGAAAAAATTATTGCGATTATATATTCAGTTACGATTCAGTGCTTTAATTCCCAAAAAGCAATTCCAAGAAAGTCTTAACAGTTGCTATTTCAAAGGCATATATATAAATTTTATCGATTTACTCAATTATAAATCAACCGAACAATAATTCAAATAAACAAAAACTCAATAAACAATGCAAATAATTTTTTCCTTATATAACCATATTTGAGCAAATTTCTTATCATCTTTTAGAAAATATATTTTTTAAACTCACTTTTTTCCTTTATTATTTTTTTATAGTTTTGTATGACCGTTGGAGGTGCTTTGTCCGGGAAGGCAAGGCTGAGAAAAAACTCCTCGAACCTGATCCGGGTAATGCCGGCGTAGGAAACACGGAAAAATTCCCTTATATCTATTCCATGCGCCCAATTATTCAATGTGATCAGTGATTCAACGGTTTCCTTATACTATTAATCCGTGGAGTTATTATGAAATTTTTAACCATATATCGCATACGTCCGGCTCTTATACTCATTTTATGGGCTTTAAACCTTCAGAATGTTTCAGCAGAAATATTTGTTAAACCTGACTCGGTGAAATCCTATTCTACCCCGAGTGTTACAGTTACTTCAACTCGAGCAAATGCAGAATCTCCAATTCCTTTTTCGGAGATTTCAAAAGCCGAGATAGAAAAGAATTATTCAACTCAGGATATACCGGCTCTTTTGAGTGGAATCCCTTCAGTAATTTTCTACTCGGAGAATGGTAATTCTGTAGGATATTCTAACCTCACTATGCGCGGTTTCAACCAGCGTAGAATTTCTGTAATGATAAATGGTATCCCTCAAAATGATCCCGAAGATCACAACGTTTACTGGATTGATTTCCCCGATCTGACCTCAAGTCTGGATAATATTCAGGTTCAGCGGGGTGCCGGTCTAATAAACTACGGATCAGCAGCTATCGGTGGAAGTATTAATCTATCTACATCAAATTATACAACAAAACATGGTATAATGATTTCTTCGGGCATGGGCTTTCAGCAGTTTGACAATAAGATTCAGGCAAATATTAACAAACAATCAATCGAGATAGCCTCCGGTCTTACTGGAAACTACTCTTTTTATGCGCGGCTTTCAAGAATTTACTCTGCCGGATATCGTGACCGTTCATTCGCCGATCTGAATAGCTATTTCCTTTCTGCCGTTAGATTCGACAGCAATCTTACAACTCAGATAAATGTTTTCGGCGGACCTGTTTCCGATGGTCTGGCTTATCAGGGTTCGCCCAAATCATGGAATAGCGATCCTACTCTCCGCAGAAAGAATCTTAGCTATTGGGCTTATGATTCAACAGGTAAAACCGTTTCCTACTCAGGAGATCGCCGTCCGCAGGAAATCGAAAACTTCTCTCAGCCGCATTTTGAAATTCTTAATGACTGGCAGCCTGGCGAAAAAGTTCATATTCTCTCATCTCTCTTCTACTATCAGGGTGACGGCTTCTTCGATTACGATGGATCATGGGCTGACACAACAATGCTGAGAATTACATCCAATCAAGGATTTCATCCAACTGCCAATCCCGGTAATACTGTAATCCGAGCTATAGTAGCGAATAAGCAGTTCGGCTGGGTTCCAAGAGTTCTGATCGATCACGCAGACGGTCAGCTGCTTCTCGGTGCTGAATTGCGTTTCCATCGGTCAGAGCATTATGCAAAAATCAATTATGCAGACAATCTGCCATCTGATTACAATCCTGACTATAAATTTTACTTCTATAATGGCTTGAGAAATACATTCTCAATATTCGCCCGCGAAAGATATGACATAACACCCAAGCTTAGTATCAATCTTGAAGCTCAGGTCGTCAGTCAAAAGTACTCAATTAATGGAGAAAAATCCGGCAATCTCAACACTATATATAAAGATATCAACGGAGCAACAGTAGGCAATGGCGGTGATATAGTGAATCTCAATTATCTTTTTGTCAATCCCCGCATTGGTGCTAACTATACGATCGATGATAACAATTCTGTCTATGCATTTACAGCGATAACATCTCGTGAACCAAGGATGAGAAACCTCTATGCTGCAGATGATTCCTATTTCGGTGCAAGTCCTCTTTTCGAAGGTAAAGTTAATACTGACGGAACAGTTTCTTATGACTTCACTAAACCAATTGTAAAACCTGAAAGAATGCTTGATATCGAAGCAGGATACAACTTTACATCCAATAAACTTCAGTTTGGTCTTAACCTATACTGGATGGAGTACTACAATGAATTAGTCAAGTCCGGTCAGATAGATATCTTTGGTAATCCCATCGAAGGAAATGCTGATAGAACACGACATATCGGAGCTGAGCTACTGGCAAAGCTTACACTTTTTGAAAAAGATGATTCAAAACTTGTGCTCTCGGCAAATGCAACCATAAGCAAAAATTCAATCATTAAATATGACTGGATTATATCACAAGATCCGAATACAAATGCTGTAAACATTCTCTCATTAACTGACAATCAGATTTCGGGTTTTCCCGACTTTATGGCAAACATCCGCCTCGATTACAGCATTGCAGGATTCTCTGCTTCAATCACAGGCACTTATGTCGGAGCATTCAGAACGGACAATTTCGGAGATTTGCTCGGTACAAATCAGGATTTGATCAAATTCCTCGGCTCCGGATATTATGCCGACAACCAAGTTGATCCGCATTTTGTCTCAAATGTATTTATATCATATAAACTTGATAAGGTTATTTCATTGCAGTCGATACGTTTCAATCTTAGTGCAAATAATATATTTAATTCTCTTTTCAATGCCGGAGGCGAAGGCAAGGACTTCTTCCCCGCCGCCGAACGCAATTTCTTTTTCGGCATTGAATTAGGAATTTAATTTAGATTAGATGTCCAACACTTCACAGGTGTTGGACATCTGAATTAATCAAATCATGTAACTCAAATTTTAAGTCAAAGTATTTTTTTTCTCTTCACATGTAACTTTTCCTCGAAAAAAGCTATATTTGAAATAGTATCTGCACTTAAAATCAAATAGGAGTTTGAAATGAATTACAGATTATTAGTGTTATTGATTGTTATCTTCATTAGTACTTACTCTCTTTATTCAGCAGAACCTCTTGTCAGATTCTATCTGCAGGATGGAAGCATTAAATCTTACAACTTAAGTGAAATTGACAACATCCAATTACCTAATTCACCCGACACACTACAGTTGCAGGTTTTTTCAAATGAGGGAAAAACTTTTTATTATCCTGCTCAACTCATAGATAGCATTAAAGCTCCGGTTGACAGCGTAAACCATCAGAGAATCCAGCTATGGCATGATGGCTTCAAGTGGGATTTCTTGCTTCACACAGTTGATAGTATTATTCTATATTATACTAAATACGTTGCTGTAACAATTGGTACTCAACACTGGATGTACAGAAATCTTGATTTAGACCATTTTAGTAATGGTGATTCCATATCTCAATACACTGGGGATTTCTACTGGCCAGATCTTACAACACCTGCATGGTGCTATTACCACAATGATTCGACATTAAGCAATATCTATGGAAAGATATACAACTGGTATTCTTTGAAAGGATTAGCTCCCTATGGATGGCACATACCGTCTAAAGATGAGTGGAGGACACTTACTTCTTACTTAGGTGGTGATACTGTGGCAGGAGGTAAGATGAAAGAGAAAGGCACAACACACTGGTATACTCCAAATAAAGGTGCAACCAATGAAAGTGGTTTTACTGCTCTTCCTGGTGGTTATCGTGATGTCAATAGTGAATTCAGAGAAATTGAACTCTATGCTCACTGGTGGTCATCTACATTAGATGGAGGTCCATTTTCATTTGTATATAGGGCAAAACTATCCTTTGAGTATGAATATTTCTTTTTTTATGGAAATTATAAAGAAAGTGGTTATTATATTCGCTGTATCAAAGACTAAAGCAGTAGAAAGGATTATAGGGAAATTTATACCTTCAAAAATTAAAATTTATGTTTTATAATATCGTTTCAATAATAGTTATCCAACAGTATAGATATTAAAATGAAAATAAAATTAATAATTGAAAAGCACTCTGATGGCTACTGTGGTTATCCTCTCGGATTTTCGAATGGTGCGATTGTAGGTCAGGGTAGTACATATATAGAAGCGATTCAAAGTACTGAGAGTTCAATACAGGCTTATATTGACTATTATGGATTGGTCGAATTTCAAACTCATTTTCAAGATGATTATGATCTGGAAGATGCATTTATTGCAGAGACCGGAGTTCTTGCATGAAGTTCCCAACCGATGTTCCAAAGCAAAAAGGATTAAAAACCTTTAAGTCTTTAGGATTCGAAATAGTAAGGGAAGGAAATCACATCATTATGGAACGTATCAATCCGGATGATTCTATTACTCCGCTTGTCTTGCCTAATCACAATTTTATCAGTAGCGGTACATTAAGAGCTATAGTCAGACAGATAGGGCTAACTCGTGAGGAATTTCTTGAAGCATTCTTAGAAGTTTAAAATTAATGACTGCCGTTCGGATTCCTCTGAACGGCATTAAATTTTTAAATTTTAACTCCTTAGAAGAAAGCATCTTTTACTTTGTCAAAAAAATCCTTGTCCTTACCTTCATTTTTATTAGTTTTAAATACTTTAGATTTAGCTGAATAAAAAAATAGGTTTTTTCATTTAATCGTTTAATTAATATCAGGTTACGCAATGAACACATTTAGTGACATAATAGAAGAAGCAGATAAACTAACTCTTGAAGAGCAGGAAACATTAATTGGTATTTTACAAAAGAGAATTGCTGAAGAAAAGCGTAAGAGATTGGAAGAGGAAATTTTAATTTCAAAAGAGGAACATGGAAATGGAGATTATTCTCAAGGAAATTCTTCAGGTTTATTCAAAGCTTTAAATATATGAAACCAACTAAGATGATGAGGTTTATTAATTTTACCTAAATTTGTATCTTTGAACTATATACTAAAAAACTCAATCTTTTGTCTACTTCCTTTGAACTTTATAACTTTACAACTTTAATAACTACTTTTTTTCTAAGTTAAGAATTGCTATATTTTTAAATTTGAGTGAATTTTTGATAAAACATTATGAATGAACAACATCTTAAGAATTTGATTTCTTTAAAAAAACGTGAGTTGATCACAAAAACATTACTATACTTTAATGTATTTATATTTTTGTTAAATATAATATTAATTCTCATTCTAAAAGATTCTGACAATTCTTTGCAATTTATTAATAAAGAGCCATATTGGGCTGTATTTGTTGGTTACTTTTCATTGCTTGAAATTGCAATAGTGATACCTTACCTTTTGTTTTTTCCACTTTTTAATCGATTGAGGATAGTTTTTAATAATTTATTAGATTTAAAGTATAGTCCTTCAATGAGAAATACCATTGAGAAATTTGAAGAAAGAATTGAAGTAATTGAGCAAGAAATAATGAAAAGAATAGAAAATTTTGAATTAAATTCAAAGATAATCAATGAAAAATATGGTAATAAATTTAAATTTGATGAGATTCATTGCGAACTATTAAAAAGTCATGCCGAAAAGAATGTAGATGACTTTTCCAGTAGTTATACAGAAAAAATTATAATCAAAAATGGACCTAGATCTGTGAAATTTGTTGGCCGTAGAGACATTGAGAACTTCATTAAAAGTAATGCTGAAATAGCAAAATATCAGTCTGACATGAAAAGATTTGATTTAGTAGATAAAAATATTATTAAATTAAATGAAGAAAAACATTCCTTAGAAAAAGAAATTGAAATTTCGTTCAAAGATGGTAAATGGATAAGGGAATTGTATCGCGATAACTATAAATTGTTTAATCTCGAATTTAGGAATACGAAAAAGTTTATAGTTTTATTAATCGTTACAATGATTAATTTACTGTTTATCGCTTTGATCTTTGATGTCGATATAATGTTATACATTGGAATTCTAGGTATTTTAATATGGGGTTTCTTTTTTTCCTTGCTTTAAAATTAATTTTATTCTTTTAGCTAACGGTTTATCTTTCACATGAGATAGGGTTTAACTACTAAGAATTAAGAACTGAGGAATTTATATTTTTTAAAAAATTCAACTTTCTACTGAGCTTATGAATAAACTATATTTAATCGATGGTATGTCTGTGGTTTTCCGTGCTTATCATGCTATGCAGAGATCCGGACTCAAATCTCCCAAAGGCGAACCTACTTTTGCTCTTTTTGCTTTCTGTAATATTATTACTAGCCTGCTCGAAAAGGAAACACCCGAACATATAGCCGTAGTTTTCGACACAAAAGCGCCGACTTTCAGGCATATAATGTATCCAGCCTACAAAGCAAATCGTGCGGCATTCCCGGATGACCTTGTACCGCAATTACCCAAGATAAAGGAATTCCTTGACCTGTTAAGCATTCCAAGAGTTGAGCTTCCGGGCTTTGAAGCAGATGATATCATCGGAACTCTCGCAAAAACGGCAACTGACCAGAAGATTGATGTTGCCTGCCTGACCGCCGACAAAGACTTTTATCAGCTCGTAACTGAGCATGTTAAGCTATATAAACCTTCCAAAAATACCGATGAAGCTTTTGATATAATTGATATAGATGGCGTAAAGGATAAATTCGGAGTTCGTCCCGATCAGGTAATTGATGTTCTGGCATTGATTGGCGATACTGCCGATAATATTCCCGGCGTCAAAGGCATAGGCGACAAAACAGCTATACCATTGATTCAGCAATATGGTTCAGTCGAAGGAATTTACGAAAACATTGAAAAGATAGATAAAGCCACAGTCAAAACAAAACTGATCGACGGAAAAGAAAGTGCTTTTCTTGCTAAAATCCTGGTCACGATAAAAATCGATGTTCCTCTGGATATCACAATCCATGATCTGGACTGGAAAACTCCCGAATATTCTTCTCTCGACAAGTTCTTCGCAGAAGCCGGTTTCGGCACTCTTAGGAAAAAATGGGGGGCAAAAGCTCTGAAATCTGGGACAAATGTCCTCGAATATCAGCCGGACTTAGTCCTGGAATCACCCATCCCTGAGGAAGCTAAGCTACAAACTGTCAATACTATTAAACATGAATATATACATGTTCATTCTTTCGAGATGCTAGACTCAATGCTCAAAGAGCTCGACAAGGCTTCGATTCTTTCAGTCGATCTCGAAACTGATGCTCTGGACAGACTTAGCTGCGACATTGTCGGAATAGCTCTCTGTGCAGAGGAAGACAAATCCTATTATATTTCTGTCTATAATGACAAAGGTATAGTCAAGCAAAAAGCAGACGATAGTCTCTTTGGTGCAGGAACTCTGTTTAGTGAAGAACCAGCACCGCCCAGACTTACTCTCGAAGATACACCGTTTTTCGATCAACTTCTGCCTCTCAGCATAGTTCTGGAGAAAATCGGACATATTCTAACTGATCCAAATCTTCCCAAAGTTGGACAGAATATCAAATTCGATGCTTATATTCTTAATCGATTCGATGTAGTTGTTTCTCCTATCAAATTCGATTCGATGATTGCTTCCTATCTCATCAATTCAGACGAACAGCATAACCTGAACGCTCTATCAGAAAAGTGGCTAAATTACAAACCGATTCCAATTACATCATTGATCGGTGAGAAGAAAGCTACTCAGAAATCAATGCGTGAAATTGATCCGTCTATTATTGCCATATATGCAGCAGAAGATGCCGACCTCGCATTGAAACTAAGGAATAAACTTGCTCCTGCTTTAGAGACAAACAAACTAAGCAAACTTGCTGATGATATCGAATTCCCTCTGATTGAAGTTCTGGTGCGTATGGAAACCAATGGAATTGCAATCGATACAAAGCTCCTGTCCGGATTATCAGTCATGATTGACTCAGAAACAAAAAAGCTTCAGGCAAAGATTTATGAAGAAGCCGGTACCGATTTCAACATTGATTCACCTAAACAGCTTTCTCATATTCTTTTCGAAAAGCTGATGATTCCGACTGTTTCGAAAACAAAAACTGGTTTTTCGACAGATGTCTCAGTGCTTACTCAGCTTGCACCTATGCATCCGATAGCAGAGTATATGCTCGATTACAGACAATTACAGAAACTCCGTTCTACTTATATTGATGCTCTGCCTAAGCTGATTAATCCAACCACAGGAAGAATTCATACAACATACAATCAGACAATCGCCAGCACTGGCAGATTATCATCAACAGATCCGAATCTACAGAATATTCCAATCAGAACTGATCTAGGCAAGGAAATCCGTAAAGCTTTTGTTTCGCAATCAACCGATAGCATCATCCTCTCTGCTGACTATTCTCAGATTGAATTAAGAATTATGGCATTTATCTGCAACGATTCTTCTCTGATAGATGCTTTTAAGAACGGGCATGATATTCATGCAGCTACTGCAGCAGTTCTTTACGATATTCCAATCACTGAAGTTAATTCAGATATGCGTCGCGTCGCAAAAACTGTTAATTTCGGTATTATGTATGGTCTTGGAGCTTTCGGGCTGTCGCAGAGACTCAAAATCGGACGAAACGAAGCTCAGGGAATAATCTCGAATTACTTTGAAAAATACCCCGGTATTCGCAAATATATTGATTCTACTATTAAATTCGCAGAAGAGAATGGATATGCAGAAACCATTTGTGGAAGAAAAAGATATTTCCAGAATATTAATTCTAAAAACCGAAATCTCAAAACTTCTGACGAGAGAGCCGCTATCAATCTTCCGATTCAGGGAACAGCTTCAGATATGATGAAGATTGCCATGATTAGGGTTGATAAAAAAATGCGAGAGAATAACATGAAATCCCTTATGATGCTTCAGGTACACGATGAACTGGTTTTTGAAGCAAGATTGGATGAAATTGATAAATTGAAATTGCTGGTTAAAGAAGAGATGGAGGCTTCATTGACCTTAGGAGATGTCCCTGTCGTAGTAGAAGTTGGCATTGGCAATAACTGGTTCACAGCTCATTAACCAAGTTCAAATACTTTAATTAATCAGAAGTACGTTTCTGCCAAATTCTGTCAAACGTACTTCCCAATCCAAGGTTAAATCATCATTGCGTCGTAATTTGGTAACCTCAATCAAATTCTGTTGTCCCATCTTTAGACATTTTATATACATCTCCAGAGTTCGTGGGAATATATCGAATAGCAACAATTCTTTATTCTTTTTTATGAGTCTCATTATCTCTATATCGAGATCGTCAACCTTAACGACAGCACCATCTATATTATAATAGTATTCCATATTTACCGGATCTTTACATTCTTACCACTTAAGTCACTACAAAAATAATCAAAAAGTCTTTTTTAAAATATAATTATTTAATTGATTATATTTGTAATGTCAATGAATCTTTAATTATTTACCTTATGGATGATATGAAAAAGCTTTTTTATATAATACTCTTTATTTCAATGTTTGTCTGCAATCTTTCGGCTCAAAGCTGGAATGATGTTTTCTCTCAGGCAGATAAGCTATTCGAACAAAATCAGTTTACTCAGGCTCTTGCTAAAGCGCTACAGGCAATTGAACTTGCACAAAACGGTGCCGAGAAAAACATTAAAAATTATGCCAACTCAATCAATTTAGTCGGACTAATCTATCATAGACTAGGTAATCTCGAAAAAGCTATCGAGTACTTCTACATTGAAGTTGATTCCAAACAAATTGCTTATGGCGACACCAGCTACAGATTTGCAAGAGCTCTGAATAATCTTGGATCTGAGCTCGTAGCTGTAGGCAAAATTCGTGAAGGAAGACCGCATCTTCTTAGAGCTTTCGATATAAAAAAGATCACTTTAGGCGAAAATGACAGTTCCTTTGCGACATCTGCCCACAACCTTGCAGTCCTGTCATTCAATCAGGCTGAATATGAGGACGCTGAAAGACTATATAATATAGCGGCATCTATCCGCAAAGTTGTGCCCGGACCTAACAGCCTTGCTTATGCAATAACTTTGAAGAATCTTGGCATTCTTTATAACAAACTCGGCAATTATCCTCAGGCAGTAGAAAATCTTGAAAAAGCCATAGCCATCTATTTATCGGGTTCTCAAAATAAGGATCCTGAATTGGTAAATGCCTATTTTGCTCTTGCTTCTTCATATAAGTACCTTGGTGAGACTAAAAAAGCTGAATTGGCAATCACCAACGCAAAGACAATAGAGAAGGATAACTTCGCTCCCGGCAGACCTGAATCAATTCAAAATGATTTCAGCTACGCTACGATCCTCTGGGACGATAATCAGCTCGACAAAGCAAAAGAGCTATTCACATCTGTTCTCTCACAAACTGAGAAGTATTTAGGCAACGGTCATCCTCTCTATGCATCTTGTTTAAACTCTCTTGGATTAGTTGAACTACAGATTGGGAACACACAAGAAGCATACAACTATCTCTCAAACGCTTTAAATGTCCGTGAACAAATCTATGGTCCTAAGCATCCCGACTATGCAACTTCCGTACACAATCTTGCAGGTGTTCTCAAGGAACTCGGTAAATTTCCCGAAGCAGAAAAACGCTATTTTGAAGCTTTTGATCTCTATCAGGAGCAAATTAGCATAAATTTCCCATTTATGAGCGACGACGAGAAAGCTAAATTCTACTCAGTCCTGAATGAAAGATTCAATCAGTTCAATATGTACGTTATGACAAGATATCAGGATAATCCAGACCTTATTGCAAAGATGTTCGACTATAGAATTGCAACTAAAGCAATCTTGCTCGATGCTTCACGTAAAGTCAGAACACAGATTCTATCCAGTCGCAATCCTGAACTGATATCACTTTTCAATGAATGGGTTTTTAACAAAGAAGAACTTTCCAAATTATACTCGATGAACAATAAAGAGCTAGAAAGATCCGGCAAAAGTGTTAATTCTATCGAACAAAAAGTCAATACAATCGAAAAGAAATTATCTCAGAAGTCTAATGATTTTAGCTCCAGTCTTAATCATAAGAAACTGTCATGGAGAGATGTTCAGAAAAGTCTAAAGCCTGATCAGGCAGCTATCGAGATTGTTCGCTTTAATCTCTTCGAAAAGTCATGGTTGGACTCAGTTTATTATGCTTTTCTCATTGTTACAACAGAAACTAAAGATCATCCGAAACTTGTTGTTGTCAAGAATGGCTATGATCTGGATAAATACTATATCCGTAACTACATTAACAGTATCAAATTCCAGATCGAAGACAAAGATTCCTATTCAGCATTCTGGGGAAAAGCAGATTTAGAGCTACAGGGCAAGACAACTCTCTTTATTTCTCAAGATGGTGTCTATAACAAAATTAATCTCTCGACGCTTCAGAAACCAGATAAATCCTACGTTCTTGAAGATAAAAATATAGTTATCGTCCCGAATACTTTAGTTCTAATCAACAGACAGGATAAGGACATACCTTTGTCTACGGCCAGCCTTTTTTGCAATCCTGCATATACCCTCTCAGAAGAAGTTCTGTCGGCACTTAAATCACAAGAGGAAAAATATCCCATTATTTCAAAGAATGATCTGAAGATTTTACAGGAGAACATCCCGGAACTTCCAGGCACACAGGAAGAAGCCGATAGAATTTCCAGCTTACTCAGGGACAATAAAGTAAAAGTCCATGTTTACCAGAATACAGATGCTAACGAAGCCAATCTGAAGCAATCAACATCATCGAACATTCTTCACATAGCTACGCATGGGTTCTTCCTCCAGGATTTGACCACGTTCTCCGCCAATGCCTATGGTATCAATATGGATAAAGCAGTAAAAGAGCCGCTATTAAGATCAGGGCTACTTTTCGCCGGAGCAACGAATACACTTTTCAGTAAAGATTTTACAGGAAATAAATCCGGGAATGGCGTTCTTACTGCGTTTGAAGCATCAAACCTTACTCTCGATGATGTGAACCTACTTGTCCTTAGTGCCTGCGAAACAGGACTCGGAGAGGTTCGCAATGGTGAAGGAGTGTATGGTCTTCAGCGTGCTTTCCTCATAGCAGGTGCTAAGAATCTGGTGATGAGTCTCTGGAAAGTCAACGACTCAGCTACACAGGAGCTTATGACATCGTTCTATACCTATCTTTTCTCCGGTATGACAATGCGTGATGCCTTCCGCAAGGCACAGCTCAATTCCCTCTCCACCTGGGAAAAACCCTATTATTGGGGAGGATTTATACTAGTGGGGAATAATTAGGTGGGGAATGAATGAATATCTCATTGTAATAGAAAAAACAAAAACAGGCTACTCAGCTTATTCTCCTGATATCGAAGGCTGCATTGCAGTTGGGGATACTATAGAAGAATGCGAAGTGAGCATGAAGGAAGCTTTGAAATATCACATTGAATTTATGATAGAAAAAGGATATGATGTACCTAAACCCAAACAAAGATTAGCTGAATTTGTGAAAATAAATTATAGAAAAACCAAGAAAAAGGAATTAGCATCGGTGTAGAGTTTACTCTATGTTTTCCCTTATCCTAACATAATTTTTTCTTGATTAGGTGCTATGAAATTGATAAATCAATATTTTAAATAGGAAAAGTATTATGGGACTTATTAAAGAATCTAGAAATGTCGACTTTTATGTTATTGATAAGCCATGGTCTGATGTTGAACTTAAAGAATTTAGTGAACTAATCAAACTTTACGAAAATCAGCATCATAAAAAGAAGTTTAAACCAATAAAAACAAATCTAAAATTTCAAAAAGTGAAAGTTTGAAGCGATTTTCCTAAATTAATAACTCATAATAAGGTAGTGTAAACTTCATTAACTATTGAGTTCAGCTTGTGTAGAACACAGTCTGTATATTGATCGATCCAATAATCATGTATTTCTTTCTACTTTCTACTGTTTCACCTGTCCTTTATTCTGCATATTGACCCAAACGAGCAATAGGTGCAAGCTGTTTTATCCGGTTCAACATCAAATTCTCCATTTCTTATTCTCTTCACTATTCCAATAGCAGATTCAACCGAGTCATTCAAAATATACTCAAGAACTTCCTCTTTCTTCAGAACTGAAGATGACTTCTTTTCGCCATATAATACCGAAAGCTTCGTATCCCTAGGAACGAGAATACACTTCATCGCATCTGCCTTGTTATCCTCTGCCTTATACTTTGGATTCAATATATAATAGACTCCTCCGCCTGACTTAATATCGCTTTGGTAGTGTTCCATAAGAATTTGTCTTGTGGCTATGATATACAATGGTACCTGAAATTTCTTACCTTGCATAATACTTGTATTCGTAGGAAGACCTCCGTCGGATGTCTTATAATCAGCAATGATGAAAGACCTCTCCTCTCCAGAATTATCTATCTCGATTCTGTCGATCTTTCCTTTAATCTTTATTCCGTCTGCTATTTCGATTGCTGGTATGGATGCCTTTCCTTTCGATGACTTCATTCCAAAACTAAATTCGAATAGCACCGGTACAGACGCCCATCCCGCTCGGAGTCTTTTGAATTCCTCTTTCATCCAAATATCGGCTAATCCTCCCCTTCCATCAATGCCGAGTATAAACTCCTCTTCGAATGTGAAAAATGGATGCTCGAACCTTATCTCATTCAGTAAATCTGTTACTATATTACGGAACATTGTTCTGTAATCATCGAACATATACTCATTTAAGTAAACTGGTATTGCCAATGGCAGTCCGGGAGTTTTGCAATCAAGTATCGGTTCAGAATTCACAGAAATACTATCGGATTTTTGCAGCCGACTGTAGAAGATATATAAAGCACTATGCATCAGCACTCCTTTTTCAATCGGTGATAACATCAGCTTCATTTCTTCCGGCTCACCCAGTCCGATTATATATCTTAGAAAAAATTTGTACGGACATGATGCGTATAGTTCAAGTTCTGTAACAGAGAATGAATGTGAATTGTACTTCTCTATCTTTTCAATAATATCTGCCGGCATCTTATCGAAATCTATCTTCACCTTCTCAGATTTCGGCGGCAAAGTCAACAATGACCTTTTGATATAATTGAATTCGTACTTATCAGGTATGTTTTCCTTATAATCCGTTGCAGGTGTTTGTTCGGCAAGCTCTGTTACTAAATTTACACCGTAATAATCCTGCAGATCTGCTTCCGAAGCTATAGAATTTATCCACGGAATTGATGCAAGCTGTTTTTTCTCTACATCATTCAACTCGTCTGCCTCATTAGCAGAAGACAGCTTCTGAAGATCATGTACGTTCCCGTCTTCTTCCATTGTCGTAATTTTAATCAAATTATCAACAAACGGTGATCTGACCAGATCTCTGTCGTCAGATGTTTTAGGATAGGTTATAAAGATTCGCTTCTCGTTGCTGTTCAAGAAGTCAGGAGCATTCGTGAGCAACTGATAGAACTGGATTCTCTCCGACAATATATGCCTGATCTCTGTATCGGGCAATTCCATACCTAGAAATGTCTCAGGTTTATATGCAACAGGGAATTCTCCGTCAATCGCACCGCATAGAATCATTACTTTGTATGGGATCCTTCGTGTCTGTTCTATCGTTGTAACGGTTACTCCATATCCGATTTTCTCAAATGTCTGGTACTTAGCTCCCGAAATACTCGTCTTGAATCTGTCTGCCAGATCCTCAAATCTGAACTTCCTCGACGAAAATCTGTCGTTCAACACATACTTCATTTCATCAACAATCTGAATGATTCCACCCAGAGACTTCGCTGACTTCTCGGCATTCTCCATTATTTCGTTGCTTTTGATTCCTTTATTCTCAATTCCGGAGTTCAGGCTAACTTCCAGCAGATGATCAATATTTGATATAATATGGAATCGCTCCAGGATATGATTGACAATCACATGAGCGAATTCGTCCGGCGATAAACTCTTTATGTCAAAATTCAGATACTCCGCGATCAGATTAAAATCTTCTGATGCCTTCTTCAGTTTTACTAACTCCTGCTCTGCCTTAATTATCTCAAAATTCTCACTGAATTCATCAGCTCCCAATATATCAATTCTCTGACTCAAAGCCTTAATAGCATCACTAATTCTCTTTTGCCAGTTCTGTTTCCCATACCTAGATCCACCTCTGATTCTCAGTGCAATAGCCGTTGCTATCAGATTGTCAGCATCAATAGCAGTTCCGTCGTCGTAACTGATACTTATGAATGGATTCTTTATCACTTTCACCAAATCTTCAAATCTGAACCCATTGATAACCAGCTCCAGCAGCGAAATCACTCCAACCGAAACAGGGCTCTTCGCAAGTTCATATCTGTCAGTTATGTTCGCCGGAATCTGATGAGTGAAAAACACTTCGCGGAAAAGCTCTGAATAATGATTTGGACTCCGCATTGCCACACAGATCTCAGCAGGTTGGTATCCTTCTTTCAATATCAGATGCTTTACCATTCTGGCTATGTTCCTTACTTCGTCGAGTCTGCTGTATGAAGCATGTATCCTTATAATTGAAGATAAATCCTTACTTATATCCGGCTGATTACTGAACAAATTATGCTTTAAAAACTCAGTAATTTGATTCTTGGTTTCGCTGGAATCATTCCTTGTTTCCTTCAGTCCGAATCCGACATTATTCAATCTGCTTATAGAATCCTCGAGTATCGTGTATAGTGGTCCAGTCCTGTCGTCATATTCAATATTAACGGCAAAAGGAACTTTAGTCTGTGCAAACGTTGACAGAAAGTTCAGTTCCGGCATCTTGAACTCTGTGAATCCCTCAGCCAGTATCAAAGGTTTATCCGTAAAAATTTTGTCGGCAAGCAGATCTGTCTCAGGTATCGCATTCAACCATCTTGTAAGCAGACTGATCATACCCGGTAGATCAAGAAATTTGTTTTCTTGTATCAGCTCATAAGCGGAGTAGAGAGCATATATATCTGTCATCCTTGCCAGCTCCAGCTCGAATGCTTCGTCAAGCATAGCTTTCTGAATGTTCTTTTCGAAATGTTGGGGAAGTATTCCATCTTCTTTCAGTCCCATTACTACTTCAGTGAGCCTTTTCAAAAGATTTGATGATAATTTTTTTGGATGAGGGGAAAAGAATTTCAGTTGAGCATTTTCGGCAGCTTCCTCGAACAAAGCAAGCCTGTATGCATCAGACACTAGATGATACTTATACGAATCTTCGAATTTATCGAAAATGAATTTTACAAAAGTTTGAAGTGTGAACACATTCAACGTCGTTAGAGGTTTACCCGTGGCATTATGATATTCAAAAATTATCTTATTTTTTATATGCCTGACGATTTTTCCTGTAGGTACTATAAAAATATAATTACCAATACTATCTGTCTTTATCCCCAAACGGATGGCATCATCAATCGTTTCCGGCATTGACTTTACATCAAAAGAAGTATTATAAAGCAAGTGAGACATATATATACCATTAATTTCTGTTTTCAATTAATGCAAATATAACTACTTAGCGGACAAACTATGTCTTATAGGTTGAAATTTTTCAGGGAAAGTCTTATTTTTTGATTTTCGTATTTCATATTAATTTAACCCAGCTTTCACCGGGTTAATTTACTAATACTCTGCAGGCAACAACAGCAATTCATCGTATCGAAATACAGGCCCATCTTTGCATACATAGACATTTCCAACCATGCAATGACCACATTTGCCAAAGCCGCACTTCATTCTGTTCTCCAAAGTAGTATAAATACTATCCTGACTATAACCGAACTTTTCCAATAATGGCAGTGAGTATTTTATCATAATCGGTGGTCCGCAAATTAATGCGATTGAATTTTCTCCTTTGGGTTGAATTTTTTCAACAATTGATGGTACAAAGCCAACTTCACCCTTCCATTCAGGAGTCTCACCACCAGGATCAACAGTTGTAACAAGTTTTACGTTTGGGTATTTCAACCATTCTTCAAATTCATACTTATATACCAAATCATCTACCTTACGTGCACCATAAACGATAGTTATATCTCCAAATTTATCTCTTAAGTCTAATACATTCCAAATAACACAACGTAGGGGTGGTAAACCGATACCTCCTGCAATAAACAATAAATTCTTACCGAACCATTTCTCAAGCGGAAAGATGTTTCCGTAAGGTCCCCGAAAACCTACTATATCTCCGACATCACAACTTGTGAGAGCTGCAGTGACTCTGCCTGTTTCACGAAAAGTACATTCGATATAATCCTTTCGTGTTGGAGATGAAGCGATGCAGAAAGTGGACTCTCCTTCTCCAAATACAGAATATTCACCAAACTGCCCTGCAACAAAGCTGAATTTTTCAGCATCTTCCTGATTAACGAATTTTAGTCTGAATGTCTTCACCGCCGGTGCTTCATCAATTATCTTCTCTATCCTCATTAAATAAGGTATATACATATTTTGCGGATCCATTATTAACTCCTTAAATTGTGGCTAACTCAGCCAAATGTTCAGAAATATTCATACCTCCCGGACAGACACGAATACATCTGCCACAGCCAACACAACTGATTATTCCCAGATTTTTTACAGAATATTCAAATTTATGAAATACCCTGTTTCTCCAGCGATTGCTTTGATCATGTCGCGGATTGTGTCCTGAGGCATGAAGAGTAAACAAACCGAATCCGCATGAATCCCAGCATCGCAATCTTTCTCCGGAATATGGATTGGATTCATCCTGAATATCAAAGCAGGAACATGTTGGACATGAGTACGCACAAGCACCACAACCCAGACATAGCAGGGACTGATCAAGCCAAACTGAGGATTCAAATTTGTCTGTCAATCTAATTTTTTCTAAATCAAATTTGATTGGTGGATTGCTCGAATACTCCTTTTTATCAATAGTTTGAGAATCTTCAAACATTGTATTGAAATTTTTAATAATTTCATTGCCTTTTTCTGTGATTGACTCAACATAGTACTCCTCACCAATATCCGTAAAATGAATGTCTGTACCTTTAGTATCAAATGGATTGATATTCAAGGAAGTACAAAAACATTTATCGTCGGAATGTGTGCAGGTAAACCCGACTATTGTGGTATTTTCTTTTCTTACTTGTATGTATGTATCAGAATTCTCCTTTAGAAAAAACTCCGATAAATACGAAAGTGCATAGGCATCACATGGCTTTACTCCTAGAACAATGACAGGATTTTTAGGAACCTCCACTTCGATTATCTTAACATTATTATGCTCATTTTCATATCTCATTAAGCTGTCTGTGCTAGGAAAGTAAACTGCTTTTGGTGATAAGACTGTCTGACAATAATCTAATGAAATCTTATCAAACGATTCTATCCGGCTGAAATAGTGTTTCCCCTTTTTCAGTACAGGTGCTATAATAGTAGATCCTGATTGCAATAAAGAATTTACCATTTTTTCAAAGTTGCTTTTTTTTATTTTTTTCATTATCATTCTACCTAATAAAGTTATCTTTATCATCAAACTTATAACAGGACATTGCATAATCCAATTTCAATTTAGTCCCCGGAATCTGACCGAAAGCCACTTCCATATCAGCATTGATTTTAGACGTAAGGAGATTGAGTGGAATATCCATCGGGCAAGCTCTGAAACACTCGTTGCAATTTACGCACCGGCCTGCCAGATGCATTGCACGCATTACATGCCATTCAAGATTACCCTGCGAATGTGAAGCCGTTGGCACCCACTGAGGATTATTAATTTCGACAGAACACTTATCACAATAGCACATAGGACAGGCTGATCTGCATGCATAACACTTTATACAACCTGTTAATTCGTTCGTCCAGAATTCCCATTTTTCTTCTGTTGACATCAGATTAATTTTGTCAATCATCTCTTGAACATTATCATCGCCCTTTTTGAAATTCTTTTCGATGTAAGATTCAATCTCTTCGTAACTTCCAAATTCAACGAACTCATCATCACTTATTACTAAAAATGGAATTATTGATAAGTTACTGAATCTTTTCTCCGACTTTAGTTGAAGAAGACTGCGCAAAGCAGAAAAAGTACAAAAAATTCCTATTTTTCCAAATGACT
Source organism: uncultured Ignavibacteria bacterium (assembly GCA_903862655.1). GTDB lineage: Bacteria > Bacteroidota > Ignavibacteria > Kapaibacteriales > UBA2268 > CAIOZA01. The sequence continues at coordinate 4,377 of CAIOZA010000084.1, read as the reverse complement.
GAACTTCATGTTTATTAAGGTAGGGAACCAGGTTCTGTAAACAATCTTCGTTAAATATCAGTTTATCGACTTGATCAGATTCTTTCAAAAATAGTGGGCAAATACTTCCTTTTTGGGTATATCCAATGAAAAGATTTATTTGTTGTGAATCTAATAGCTCACTTACTCTAGCTAAAACGGTCATAATTCCTCCCCTATTGAACCTACACCAATTTTTCTTAAATTTGAATAATCTGTATAAGGTCCAAGTTTACGGATCGAATCAGTTACTTCATTGATAAAGGATGCGAATTTTGCTCCTTCAGCTGCGGAAATCCATGAAAAGTACATCCTTCGGTTATCAAATCCCATAAAATCAATTAATGATTTAAATACAATCCACCTTCTTCTGGCATAAAAATTTCCGGATGTATAGTGGCAATCATTGGGATGGCAACCCGAAACAATTATTCCATCAGCTCCATTTTCAAAAGCTTTTAGAATCAGCTGATAATCTATTCTACCAGTACACGGGAATCTTACAATTCTCACATTCGGAGCATATTTTAAACGGCTGGTGCCGGCTAGATCGGCACCGGCATAGGTGCACCAATTACAAACGAAAGCAATTATCTTAGGTTCAAACTGTTTCATATTCTTCTCTCCTATTGAATAAAGCAACTACCTCTGAGAATATTTGCTGATGCGTATAACCGTGAATGTCTATTGACTTCGATCGGCATAATGCCACACAAGTACCGCATCCCTGGCATAGTCCGGGATTTATTCTGGCTACTTCCTTAATTAAACTCCCATCTCGCATTCTGATTTCTTCAGTTTCAATCGCCATATACGGACAAACAGACTGGCACAGGAAACATCCTACACAGGTTGAATACAAAGGTGGTGCACTTCTGTTCACTTCCGCAATTAATGGTTCCCTTGTTAGAACATCCTGCGAAAACAAGCATGAAACTTTCGATGCTGCTCCCGAACCCTGAGACACAGATTCAGGAATATCTTTTGGTGCCTGACAGGCTCCGGCTAACATAATGCCGGCTGTATTTGTCTCCACAGGTTTTAACTTTGGATGTGCTTCTGCAAAGAAATGATATGCATCATAACTTATATGCATTTTTTGTGCTATTTGTTCTGAATCGTGATTAGCAACAACTGCTGTAGCGAGCACAACCATATCAGCTTCGATTTCCATGGGCATTGAATTTAAAAGTGTATCAACCCCTTTTACGATCAGCTTGCCATTGCGTTCATATATCTTTGACACTCTGCCTCTAACATAAGATACATCATCTTCTTCAATGGCTCTGCGGACAAATTCTTCATAATTTTTTCCGCCGGCTCTGATATCCATATAAAACACATAAGCTTTTCCGCTATGAACTTTATGCTTATAAAGCATCGCATGTTTAGCTGTGTACATACAGCATATCTTCGAACAATAATCAATTCCTTTAGCCGAATCTCTTGATCCTGCACATGCAATGAACACTATTGTTTCTGGTGTTTTCCCATCGCTCGGCCTCTTCATTTCACCCAGAGTTGGTCCCGAAGCTGAAGCAAGACGTTCGAACTGAAGTCCATTTATTACATTTTTATATTTACCATAACCATATTCAGGGAAGAAGTCTGTTCCTTTGATATCGAATCCTGTTGCTGCGACTATAGCTCCAACTTCGAATGTCAGTATTTCATCTTCTTGCTGATAGTTAATTGCACCTGTTGGACAAACTTTTTCACACAGACCGCATTTACCACCTTTTAAATACCATGTACAATGTGCTCTGTCGATAACGGGTTTATTCGGAACTGCTTGAGGGAAAGGAACATAAATTGCAGCTCTATATCCCATTCCCGCATTGAATTCATCTGGAATTTTCTTGATGGGGCATTTGGTAGTACAATCACCGCAACCATTGCAAATCTTTTCGTCAACACTTTTAGCTTTTTGTCGAATTTTTACTTTGAAATTTCCTACAAATCCTTCAACAGCTTCGAGTTCAGCATAGGTAATTAGCTTTATATTTGGATGTTGTGCTACTTCGACCATACGTGGAGTTAGAATACACTGACTACAATCCAAAGTAGGAAATGTTTCAGACAGTTGAGCCATGTGCCCACCAATAGAAGGATCCTTTTCAACAAGAATTACTTGATGGCCTGAATTTGCTATATCCAGAGCAGATTGAATTCCTGCAATTCCTCCACCAAGAACTAATGCCGTCTTAGTAACCGGAACCTTTATCGGAAAAAGCGGTTTATTCTTTTTAACTTTTTCGACAAGCATATGAATTAGTTCGAAGGCTTTCTCCGTGGTAGAATCATCCTTAAGATGAACCCACGAGCAATGCTCTCTGAGATTTGCCATCTCACATAGAAAGGCATTAAGACCTGATTCTTGAGCAGCCTTACGAAATGTTGGCTCATGCATTCTTGGAGAACACGCTGCAACCACTATTCCATCTAACTTTTTCTCTTTTATCGCATCTTTGATCATAGTCTGACCGGGGTCAGAGCACATATATTTGTAATCAACACTATGTACAACTCCGTGCAATCCCGCTGACAACTCCGCAACCTTTTTGCAATCAACAGTTGCTCCGATATTTTCGCCGCAGTGGCAGACAAATACACCAATCCTAGACATATTATACCTCCCCTGCTTTTGAATGTTCCACCTGACCTAATCTAAAATTTCCAATAAATTTGTCCATTGATACAAAATGTTTTTTGGTTCCTAGTTTTCGTGGTTCAATTCCCATAGCCAAACCTATAGCTTGCGTAATATACATAACCGGTATATCCACCTTTTCACCAAGATAATTGTTAATACTTTTTCTACGCATATCTAGATTAGACTGACACATAGGGCAGGCTACTATTACTGCTTCTGCACCACGCAAAACTGCATCCTCAAGTATTTTCCCGGATAATTTTCCTACTAAATCAGTTCTTGTTACCGACAAACCTGCTCCACAGCATTCAGTCTTAAATCCCCATTCAATCGGTTTTCCACCAAGTACCTTTACAAATTCTTCCATGATCAGAGGATCTTCATATCTGTCGTAATGAACTAAATTTGGCGGTCTAACCAGAAGACATCCATAATAGCAGGCAACTTTCTGAGAGATCGGATATTTAATTTTCTCTTTTAATTCCGGAAGTATATACCTACTGATAAATTCAAGAATACTAATAGGTTTTGCTGTTCCCAGCAAGGGTAATTCTATAATATCAGAAACTTTACTTCTTATTTTACTGTCCTGAGTTATGTCTGCCCAAGCTGATAACAGCCTTGAATAGCACGCTGCACATGGAACTAATATTTCGGTGAATTCCTGACTTTCGGCAAGTGCCAATGATCTTGCAGGAAGTGCAATCGACAGCAAATGATTCAGGGAGTGTGCGGCAGTAGCTCCGCAACAGTTCCAATCATTAATCTCAACGAGTTCAATATCAAATTCTGCACAGACCGAACGTAATGATTCTTCATACTCTATTGCAGTTCCATGAAGAGAGCACCCCGGGAAATAACCTACTTTTATCATAAGTCATCTCCCATTTTGTCTGACTTATCAAAGATTCTTCGGATAGCTTTGGTATTAGTCACTTTGTGTGGTAAAATACTCAGCTTCCCATTGAAAAATAAGGTTGGTGCAGTATTTACATCCTGCATCAAATGCATAGTTTTAATTTTATAACCGGCTATCAGACTGACCTCATGAAGTCTGCCTGACATTTTCACAGATCGAAGAAACGAGTGATGAAATGCTAAGATATCAGCTGCTTTAGGATTTACCTTATTCTCCTTGATTGCTTCATGCCTGAGAAAATCCATGATTTTTGTAATTTCTACATTCTTTGGACATCTCGATGAGCAAGTTTCGCATGTTAAACACAACCAAATACTATACGATCCGAGTATTTGATCCTCAAACTGAGGCATGTCTAACTGAAGCATTCTTAAAATCTGATTTGGAGTAAGGTCTAACTCATCGCTTAGAGGACAACCGGCAGCACATTTCCCGCATTGATAACATAAATTAACAGTTTCACCAACATTCTCTTCAACTCTCCTCCTCAAAGAAGGTGAAATATCTTCTACAACTGTTGAATGATGCATAATCTACCTAATAATAATATTTAATTCACAACATTACGGTTACACTCGCTATTGTAACCAAATGCAAATACTAAATTATTAATAATTAAGATATTAAAAAAATTTTATGTGAAAATATTAACTACAAAGTCAAAATTTACACACAAGAGGCTCATCAGGTAGTTAGCAATGGAAAAAGATTTTTGGGAATTGATATTCACTGGTTATTAGAAACTGAAGCGAAAGAAAGGAATATTTTTTTTATTTTTATATATTAT
>CAIOZA010000083.1 GCA_903862655.1 uncultured Ignavibacteria bacterium | reverse complement strand
CGTTAAAACAAATGTATGAATTTTAATTTCTAAGATATAAATAATTTTAATTAATTAAAAAAAATATTTTATTACATTTTCTATGCTTTTTCGATTCTAATTCTAATAATTTGATTTTCAATCTCTATATCTTCGCCTTCCAGGCTATCTTCATGCAATACCGAGTCGGCTAATGTCTCTCCGGTTACATAATCAATTAATTTTAGAATTCCATTCGCAAATTCATTTGAAGCTGAAAATTTAATATTGATCCTATCTGTAACTTCATAGTCATGGCTCTTTCTAAGATTCTGAATTTTGCTAACAAACTCTCTTGCCATTCCTTCATTAAGAAGTTCGTCATCAATATTCGTATCTAATGCGATAGTAACACCTTCTTCTGAAGCCACTAACCAACCTTCAATGTTATCACTTACTATTTCAACATCCTCAATGTTTATCTCTATGTCAAGATCTGCAATATTAATAACTATTTGTTTTTTTGTCTCTAATTCTTTAATCTGAGCATTTGTAAACTCTTTTATTGCATTAGCTACCAGTTGAGTAATTTTTCCGAATTTTTTCCCTATTACTTTGAAATCAGCTTTAGCCTTCTTTGAAACTATGTCAGTTTCTCCTGAAACATATTCAATATTTTTTATGTTCAATTCTTCTTTTATAATTTCTTCGAAGTACTGAATATTTCTTCTTTGCTGAGGATTGAGAACAGGAATCAAAATTCTGCTTAATGGCTGTCTTACCCTTATTTTTGCTTTTTCCCTGAGCGATCTCGCCAATGAAACTATCTGCTGAGCTAACCACATTTTAGATTCTAATTCTTTGTCTATATGCTGATAATTCACTTGTGGAAAATCCATCAGGTGAATCGACTCAGGTTCATTTGATGTTCTAATTCTCAAGAACAAATTCTCTGCTAAAAATGGTGCAGTGGGAGCCATCAAAGCAAAAACTGCTATAAGCACCTCTCTCAAAGTCTGATATGCTGCTATTTTTTCATTGTCTTTATCACCCTTCCAGAATCTGCGTCTGTTGCGGCGTATGTACCAATTTGACAGCTCATAAATTACAAAACTTTGAACAGCACGGTGAGCTTTAGTCAATTCATAATCGTCCATTTGCTTACGGAATTCATCTATCAAAGAATTGGTTCTAGAAATAATCCATCTGTCAATTTCCATTCTCTCATTCAATGGGATAAATTCTTCGGTTCCATCGTAATTATCAATGTTAGCATATAGTGCAAAAAATGCATAAATATTAGTTAGTGATCTGAAGAAATCTGATATGATCGTTTTTGCAATATCTTCCTCGCTAAATAAAGTCGCTTTCCAAGGTGGGTTGTTAACGTAAAGATACCAACGTACAGCATCTGCGCCGAATTTGTCCATAACTGTAAACGGATCGATAACGTTTCCTTTTGATTTTGACATTTTCACACCGAATTTATCAAGAATCAATTCATTGACAACAATATTCTTGAAAGCCGGTTTATCGAAAAGAGCCACTGCAATATTGTGCAATGTATAGAACCAACCACGTGTCTGGTCGATTCCTTCAGCAATAAAATCACCAGGGAAACTCTTTTTGAAAATTTCCTGATTTTCGAATGGATAATGGAATTGCGCAAAAGGCATAGCCCCTGAATCAAACCATACGTCTACTACTTCAGGAATCCTTCTATATTTTTTCCCATTTTTCTCGAATACGATATGATCCACAAATGGTCTGTGCAGATCAATTTCATGCCCACTTTCTTCTAATGAAATCAAATTTCCAGATTCATCTTCATATTTTCCTTGCTTTAATTCCCCAACTGATCCAATGGCAAACATATCGGAATCATCTTCTGCAACCCAGATTGGAATGGGTGTTCCCCAAAATCTATCTCTGGATAATGACCATTCCTTAACATCTTCCAGCCAATTACCAAATCTTCCTGATCCGATCTCCTCTGGTTGCCAGTTTATAGTTTTATTGAGTTCTATCATTCGATGCTTATATTCTGGAGATTTTATAAACCAGGATTCCCTTGCGTAGTACATAACAGGATTACCTGTTCTCCAACAATGAGGATAGCTATGAAGATAATCATTGGTTACACGGTATATTTTATCTGAATACTTCAATGCAATTATTATATCTTTATCAGCTCCTTCTTCAGTGTGCTCAGCATAAGTGAAATTCTTAATTGCTCTGCCGGCAAACTCTCCCATATCACTTTTAAAGTGGCCATTTGGCGTTACAGGCTGTAAAAATGGAATTGCATATTTTTTTGACATAGCATAGTCATCTTCACCAAATGCTGGAGCCAGATGAACAATACCACTGCCATCTTCTGTAGAGACAAAATCTCCAGCTAATACAGTCAATGCTTCAGGAAATTCTGATTTATTTATTATGCAATAATCAAATATTTGTTCATAAGAAGTACCTATAAGGTCTTTGCCCTTAAAGTTCTTAAGTATTTCGTATTCCCCATCTAAAACACTCAATCGTGATTCAGCAAGAATTAATTTTTCTACCAACGTACCATCTTTGATTACACGTTTATTGGTTACCAATACATAATCGATATCAGCACCCACAGCTAATGCAACATTAGCAAGTAGTGTCCATGGAGTGGTTGTCCAAACCATTAAGTAAGCATCACTAATTTCGAAATACTTTGTTCCGTTGATTTTCAATTTCAGAAAGCAGTTAGGATCTTTTACATCCTTGTAGCCGAGCGATAATTCATGTGATGACAAAGGTGTTTCAATTGTTGGAGATTGAGGAATAACTTTGAATCCCCGATAGATTAGCCCTTTATCGAAATATTGTTTTAAAGCCCACCAAACTGATTCAACATAATTTGTTGTGCAGGTTATATATGCGGTATCAAGATCAAGCCAATACCCCATTCTTGTTGTCAGGTATTTCCAGCCGAGATCCATTTCGATATTTTTATAAACAAATTCTTTGCATTTACGGTTAAAATTCTCAATTCCATAAGCTTCTACTTCAGACTTATCCTTTAATCCAAGCTCCTTTTCAACAGCAATTTCAACAGGTAAGCCGTGAGTATCCCATCCGGCCTGTCGCCTGACAAAGAAACCGTTCATTGTTTTGTATCTGCAGATTGTGTCTTTTATCGTTCTTGCCATCATGTGATGAATACCTGGTTTTCCATTTACAGTAGGAGGTCCTTCATAGAAACTAAACCATTCGTTATCTTTACGAAGCTCGTTAGATTTCTCAAAAATTTTGCTTTCTTCCCAAAATTTCAGTATATCGTGTTCGAGTGATGAGTATGAAAATTTATCTGGTAATGGCTTATACATTTTTTTATCTGAAATCTATATTTTGTAATAAATAAGTTGCAAAATTATTACTTTTTAAGCAGATAACAAAGATTTTACTTACTTTATTTAAATATAAAAGATCAAAACAGATCATTTTGGAGGAGCTATGAACTCAAATTCTATTGTCATTCTCACAACCTGTCCGGATATTGAAACATCAAAAATAATATCAAATTCTTTGGTTGAGCATAGACTAGCCGCATGTGTTAACATCATTCCAGGTTTAGAATCAATTTATTTATGGGAAGGTCATGTAAGAAATGATAGTGAATCATTGTTGATTATTAAGACATCTAAGGATAAATATGATGCCATTGAATCTATGATAAAAACACTTCACCCTTATGAATTGCCGGAAGTAATTTCGGTGCAAATTGATAATGGATTTGATAAATATCTGGATTGGATTGATAAATCTGTTCAATAATGTACTGCCAACCAAACTGTGTGTGCCAGAGGATCAGTTTTCAAAACTCTATGCTTAGTCAACGCTGGAATGCTAAGATAGTCCCCGGGGTGTAGTTCTATTATTTTATCATTTAAATCTAAAGTAGCAGAACCGCTCAAAAGAATTACAAATTCATTTGTCTCCTGGCAATAAAAATAGTCGTCAGGTGATGATTGTCCTGTCGAAACAATTCTTTCGATTGTAATATCACAATCAATAATTTTTTCTAATAATTCATCTTTTTGCGGGAATTCCGGAAGATGACTGAATATGTTTACCTTATTCATAATTTTTAACTTTCAAAATAATGATGACTCACTTCTGCGAGGTAAACCAAAATGTACAAATGCTCTGTCAGTTGCAGTTCTTCCTCTTGGAGTTCTGTTTATAAGCCCTTCTCTAATCAGGAAAGGTTCGTAAACTTCTTCAATAGTTCCCGGATCTTCACTCACTGCAATTGCAATCGTATTCAATCCTACTGGACCGCCATTGTACTTTTCAATAATTGTCAATATAATTCTTTTGTCCATATCATCAAGACCGAACTCATCTACCTCAAGAGCTTCCAATGCTATTTCGGCTATCTCTTTTGTGATCTTTCCGTCTCCTTTAACCTGAGCAAAATCTCTGGTTCTTCTCAGTAACCTATTGGCAATCCTGGGTGTCCCTCTCGAGCGTGAAGCTAGTTCTAATGCTCCATCAGCTAAAATATCTATGTTTAATAAATTGGAGGATCTTTTGATTACTTTTATTAATTCTTCCGTTTCGTAATAATCCAATCTGTTAATTATTCCAAATCTTGATCTAAGTGGTGCAGTTAGCAATCCGGCTCTGGTGGTGGCTCCAATTAATGTAAATTTTGGTATTGTAAGTTGAATACTTCTGGCTGAAGGTCCCGAATCAATCATAATATCCAATCGAAAATCTTCCATAGCTGAGTACAGATATTCTTCTACTACAGCGGACAATCTATGAATTTCATCTATAAAAAGTATATCACCTTCCTCCAAACTTGTTAGCATACCTGCTAAATCTCCTGGTTTATCTAATACCGGTCCTGAAGTAACTTTTATACTTTTCCCAAGTTCATTAGCAATAATGAAGCTTAGAGTAGTTTTCCCTAATCCAGGTGGTCCTGTAAGCAGAACGTGATCTAGAGCTTCACCTCTTTGCTTTGCTGCAGTGATAAATACTTTTAGGTTTTCAATAATCTTTATCTGACCTGTAAATTCACTAAATGATTTTGGTCTTAATGATGAATCGAACTCATCATCGACAATAACCTTATTTTCAGTGCTTGTATTTGTTCGTAAATTTTCTTTCATTTAATATTTCCGTATTTTGCTTCTTTTGTGTTTGTAAAAATATGGAAAAACTGATAAAAGAAATACAAAAAGTATTATAAGTGTGTATTTTTTTACACACTCTTAAAATAATCTGACACTTTTGTTATTTTTGTGTGATTTTTTTTCCACATTGTACCATTTATTTCATAATATATAATTTTTTGTAGAAACTTAATATGAAATGAATTGTTATTTTATTTAGTTGAAAAGTTATAAAACGAGAAAAGTTTTTTAAAATATAATATAGTATATAATAAGTTAATTTTTGGTTAATAATTAAATTTTTTCAATTTTTTTGAGGGTTTCATGAAAAATAATTTACTAAAATCTATCATTGTTATGATGATGATTTTATTTGTCGTTGGCAGTCGAGCCAACGCACAAGCACTGGTTGATATGACCGTCAACGTAACCGATGACACTTACACAAGTGTGAGTGGTGGTTATGCTTTTTCTGGGGATGATAATGTTTATTCATTTAATTTCCCGTTTAACTTTAAATTCGACAATAAGAGTTATACGACTACTGATTTATTCTATGTATCGTGTAACGGTTATATGACAATGCCCCCTCATATTAACTATGGGGCATACTACTCTGGTCCGATAGCCCTTATATATTCATCAATACAGGCTATTAGAGGCGATTTATATGTTAGAGGTAGTTGTATAGTTGGGACCATGGGTTCCGCTCCCGATCGTGTACTTATCATGCAGTGGAGCAATACCGATTTCTATTACAGCTATAGTGCTAACATGAACTTCCAAATTAAATTATACGAAACATCCAACAAAGTAGAGATTATCTATGGAAGCATGGGTTATGGTAGCTACGCATCTTGGAATCATTATGTTGGATTTACAGGTCAAACAGGTACATATATCAATATGATACCTAATTCTTCATCCTGGTCAAAATCCTCAACCGATGGAGCAGCCAAAATCACATCAGCAACTGCTGCTTTTTTAACTGTTGGTAAAACAGTTTCATTAACAGCATTCCCAACTTTTGTTGGAGTTTATCCAACAGCCGGTACAATTTTAAGCCGCGGTGTTATTTATACTGGTTCACAGCATCCTTCAATGACTTTTGGTAGAATTGCAGGACAGGCAGAAGTTTATGGAAAATATAAAATATCCGGACCACTTCCAGCAGATCCATTGAGAAATCATGATTTCAAAACTATTTATACAGGTACCAATGCATCACCAAGTGATGAATTGATTTACTTCAATCCGCAACCTATTGGTAATGCTGCAGTAGTTAATATTCCTTTTGCTAAGGGTATTGCTGCAGGTACAGCCGGAGCTCTTGATTTACAGACAAATCAGAGCCAGATAGTTGCTGGTGAATATATGGTTGAAGCAGAAATGCAATTACCATCATTCACTTATGTACAAAAGCTTGATCCTAAAGTATTTTTTATAGCATTGGATTTTGACTTGGCGATTACATCTTTAAACGCCCCTAAATCTACTGCAGACAAAAAATATCCTCTTACATCACAGATTCCTATTTCTATAACAGTAAAGAATCTTGGAATTAATGGCTATGCAGAATTTGTAGCAAATGCCTACATTCGCAATGCAAATGGTGATACAATTTACAGAAGTACAATCAACTGGCCTACTACTCCTCAAACATTAGCACCTGGAGCTGCTGTCCAGATTGATTTTGCTAACTACCATCCAACCGGAGCCGGTGATTTCACCTTAACGGTAAATCTCATTCCAAGTACTCCTATGCAGGACGATGAATGGAAAAATAATTATTGGCCAAGAGCAGCAGATGCTAACTTTACATTCACAACAGCACATGAAGTTGAAGCCGAAGCTCTCGATATTATTGTTCCCGGAGCAAGTGTTTATGTTGGACGTCCAATTTTACCTGTAGCACGTTTCAGAAATAATGGCGTATCCGACATTTCAGACATTCCTGCTTCAATGTACATTGTTAAAATGGTTACACCATTTGATACAGTTTACAGAGACAACATTATTGTTCAGGACATTCCATCAGGAAGATACAACACAAATGACATTCTATTCAGTAGTAACTTTATTGCACCTTCAGCAGGTACTTATAAAGTATGCGTTAGTGTAGTTTCTCAGGATGATCCTATAACATCTAATAATTCATTCTGTAAGGAATTCCAAGTAGTTGATGCTCTTGCAGGAACTTATACAATTGGAACAACAGCTTCCGGTTCAAGAAATTTCGCAACAATTTTAGATGCTTTAAATGCACTCTATCTACAAGGATTAACAGGTCCCGTAACATTTGAATTAACAGATGCAACTTATTCTATCGGAGATCCAGTATTAACAAATCCAGCAATCGATCTTTCTGGAAGAATAATTGGAGTTGACTCAAAGAATACTATTACTTTCAAGCCATCACAAGCCAGATCAATCTATTCAGCTGGTATAACAGTCAATATGACATCAGGTGGTGGAATTGGTATGTATGTAGCACAGAATCTGGCTCCTTCAAATGTGTATGCTGCAGTTAATTCTGTAACATCCAGCTTGAAGAACAAATATTCAACATCAGCCGGCTATATAACAATAGATGGTGGAAATCAAAAATCAATCAAATTGGTATTGAATACAACCAACACATTTAATGCAGTGGTTTATTTTGGTAATGGTGCATCTAATTGTGGTGTTAAAAATTGCTTTATTGAATCATCAACACCATCTTATACAGATTTGGTTCCATTAACAAGATACGATGCAGGCAATTCGATATTCTCATTCGAAGACAATAAAAGAATTTCAGGAACATTTTCTACAGGAATTTTATTAAGAAGTCTTCCACCTTTGGATAAAGGACAAAATTCAAATATGTTTAGATTAGATACTTTACCAAATGCTAATAACGTCTTAACCGGGAATGTTATTCATGGATTTGGATATGGTATTACATCTTTAGGTATTGGTCCATTGTTTAAGGAAGGTTCTTCAAGATATCAAAGATTCTATAATAAAAATAATGATATCAGCAGCAACGAAATTTACAATGTTTCAACCGCAGGTATTTTAGTTGGTCACGAAGAAAGTTCGTCAATTAGAGATAACCGTATTTATAGCGTAACTGGAAGTAACGGCAATGCTACAGCTGGTATTATGGCCGGTGGTCAGACAGCCAGATCATACTTTGGATACAATAATGTAAGCATCTTTATCAATGGTAATGAAATAAGCGGAATTAATTCTGCAGTGAGATCTACTGGTATCGAAGTAGAACAGTGCAGAAATGAATATCCATTTTCTACACCTAGCTTTATTTATTTCCCAGATGTAGCTGAAAACATAAAAGTTATCAACAATACTGTATGGAATTTAAATTCAACAACTACAGCAGCATCAAAATTTGGTATTCATTTTTTAACTGAAAGATTAACAAATGTAAATGCTTGGACACAGTTTATTACTCCTAAGGTAAATGCTTACTATACACGCAATGATGAAATCATCAACAATACAGTTATGGTAACACCTGACAATAACGGCTTATCAGCCGCTGGTGTAGTGACTGGTATAGCATTACAGCAGGTAAAATCAGCAAAGATTTATAATAACGCTGTCTCAATTTTAGATCCAGATATTGACCTGGCCAATCCAGTAAATTCCGGATTTATGCTTCAGGGAATTATGCCAAATGCAGGTTCTTTGACTTCAGACAGAAATGCATTCTACTCTGCTCCAAATGTAAATGCGTCTTATTATCACTTTATCGAACTTGATAATGCCGGACTAATTATTGATAACGGAACAAAAGATCAATATAAAGCAATATCCCAGTGGCAGAATTGGACATTACAGGATAGAAATTCAATAGTATCCAATTTCACACAGGATCTTACTTTCTTGGGAACAGAACCAAAACAGAGTTTAAGAGTTAAGACAAATCCTACACCTAAAGGTTCAATATTGAACAATAGAGGTGAAAGAATTAGCTCGGTAACAACTGATATCGATGGCAATCCAAGAGGATCCGCAGGTCAGAGATATGACCTTGGTGCAAGTGAATTCAGTGGCGAACAATATCTTTCAGATATGGAAACACTAACAATCACTGCACCGGCTTCCTACAAAGCAGGTTCCGGTCAATTCTCTGATGCTGAATACATTATGACTACTGCTCCAGTAGAAATTAAAGCATTAGTAAGAAATAATGGAAACTTAAATCAGTCAGGCGTTCAGATCTATTTAAATATTTATCGTGAATTACCAAATGGTACTTTCTCGACAACACCTGAAATTCCTCAGATTACTAAGACTTTCAATTGCCAGACAACAGAATCAATTGAAGTTTCATTTGGTCTAGCAGATGGTTTAGCTCCAGATTTCACACCAAAAGCTTATGGTGACCTAAGAGGTTTGGGATATGTTATTCCTGATCAATTCTTAACTATGGAAGCAAATGTTTCTCCTATGTATAAGATTCAAATTGGATTAGGTTCAGACCAGTATATTCCAAATAATCTTATGTCAAAGACAGTCAGATTCTATGTTCTTAAATCAAACCTAAGAATGATTATCTCTGCCGAAAACAGTAACAAAACACTTAGCGTAAGTTCAACACCAGCAGAAATCGCCGGTAAATTGAATTATTCAAACCTTATCAATGCACTTGGTACATTGGGCTGGAAAGTAAACATTGCAAACGGTCAGTATGATTTTGATATATTCGAAAGAGCTGGCTGGGAAGAAAAAGCAGTTAATTATAATAACTATAGAACTATGTTCTGGTCAGATGCAGATGACAAATCACTTTCTAGATATCAGAGAACAGACATTACAAATATGTTAAATCTTGGAAATCAAACAGAAAAGAAGAATTTGATTATCAGCTCACAGGATATGGTTCGCAGACATTATACAGGTGGACCAACACCAGACGCTAACTTTGTAACAAACATACTTCGTTCTGCTTATAAAGCACCAGGCAATCCAAAAGGCGCATCAGTAAGTAATGATGGTAACCAAGCTGTTGGTATTACAATAGGAAGAAACATAGCACAGAATATCAAAGCAACAACAGTAGTAAATGATCCAGCACCCTATTGTGGATTAGTCTCTGTTGCTCCAACTGGTGAAGGTTTGGCAACTGCTGCTTTCTATTACACACAACATGCTGGCGCTACTAGCGATAGTATCGTAGGTGTTGCAACTTCGACATTAACAAGAAATGTTTGCTACTATGCAGTTGATTGGAGACATTGGGACAATTTAACCAATATCATCCGTGGAAGTATTGATTTTATTGAAAAGAACAATGGAACAATTATTCCAGTTGAGCTTGTTAGCTTTGAAGCAATTTCAAAAGGTAAGAGAGTTGATTTGAGCTGGACAACAGCAAGTGAATACAACACAAACAGATTTGAAATTGAAAGAGCATACAAGAGCGATGCAGGAATTTCATCATTTGTTAAAATAGCCGAAGAAAAAGCAACAGGTTTCAGTTCTTCTGAAAAGGTTTATGGACCAATTTCTGACAAAACTGTAGAATTTGGTAGCACATACATATATCGTTTAAAGATGATTGATAATTCTGGTGAACCTTCTTACAGCGACAACAAAGAAGTTAAAATTGGTAACAGTTCAGAAAACTGGATTGGATTACCAGTTCCTAACCCAGCTATCAACGACACTAAGATTGAGTATAATTTAGCAGAAGCAGGATCAATCACTATCAATATCATTGACATGAATGGCAGATTCGTTTCAAATGTTTATAATGGTTTTGCTAATGCTGGTTTACAGGACTTGAGAATTAACACTTCAGAACTAGTAAGCGGCACTTATACTATCATTCTTAAGGTTGGAGACAATCAGTATATGAATAAGATTCAGGTTGTTAAATAAACAACAATCTTAAATCAAAAAAAGCCCTGCAGATTTATCTGCAGGGCTTTTTTATTATGTAAAAAATGAGATTCTATTCAATGAATTATCTCAAATGAGACATTAGAATTTTTAGCTTCATGACCTATACTCTAATTGATTATTAATTTTAAGGTGACAGAAATCCAAAAATTTAATACATTATAGTGCGGTTCAATGCTATTGGACACCTGCAAGCACGCGAAGGTATAAACTATTTTGGAAGCCTATTTATTACAGAGGTTAAGATAGATTTGTTAATGACTAATCTGGGATTTCTAAACTAATTTGTAGTTATTATGATCTGTCTTAGGTTTTCGTCGTCATCCGAAAGATTCAAATTAACTTTGTAATCCCATTTACAAAGAAAATCTCCGGCTTTTTCAGCCCACTCTATTAACTTAATAATTTCATCAGAGTGCAAACATTCGCTAAAACCAATCTCGGAAAGTTCCGCAGGGGATTTTATCCTATATAAATCAAGATGATAAATATGAATTTCTTCTTTATTCTTTTCACCATGATATTGGTTAATGATTGTAAAAGTAGGACTGTTAACAATATCCTCGACATTGAAATAATCGCATATACCTTTAATGAATTCTGTTTTGCCCGACCCTAGATCTCCGGTTAGTGCAACGGCATCACCGACATTTAATCGTTCAGCAAACTTAGCACCTAAAGCTATTGTATCTTCTTCGGATAAAGATATAAATTCCTCAGTATTCATTCTTATTATCTCAATTGATGTTTAATATCGAAGCTAAGTCGGTTAGATAACTTTTATATTTTAAATTGAATGATTTGTCAAAACATATATATCTTTGAGGTATCTTCCTTGTTCAGCATAATCCAAGCCATAGCCAATTACAAATTTTGATGGGATTTCGATTCCAATATATTTAACCCGTATATCAGCAACTCTTTCTTCAGGTTTAGAAAAGAAAGTTGCAATTTCAACACTGTTTGGTTTATATTTCTCTAAATCTTTAATCAAAGCAGACATAGTACGACCAGAATCAACTATGTCTTCAATGATAAGTATATCCCTACGTTCAACATTAATTGGTCCAATTTGCAATTCAACATTACCTGAACTGATTAAACCTGATTTATAGCTAGAAGCATTGATAAAAAAAACTTCAGATTCTATACCAATCTCGCGAATTATGTCAGAGGCAAAAATGAAAGCACCCTTAAGAACCACTAAATAAACGATATCCTTTGACTGGTAATCCGATTTAATTTTGCTAGCCATTTCTACCAACAAAGAATATATTTCAGATTCTGAAATATATTTTTCAAAATATTTATCTTTAATATGAATGGGCTCAATCATTAGCTATCCTTCAATCTTTTATCAACTCTAATTTCAAATATCTTGTAGTCATTTGATTTACTTTGTACTTTTCATTTATCCTTAGACCACAAACCCAAATAATCTCAGTTTTAGTACTCAAAAGAAGAATGTTCCTTTTATCCAGAAGAGAAATTTTATTGTTCACAAGAAAATCACTGATTTTAACGCTTCCATCCATTCCCAAAGGGGTAAAATTATCGCCGGGATTCCAATTCCTAAGTACTAATTTAATAGGTAACATATCGAGATCAATGAACTCAACATTAGTGTCATTAGAGAATTTAATGTCATTTTTATTAACTTCTGACATTCCTAAAGTATAATTATGTACCTTATACTCGCCGATTCTACCTATCTCAATATATGTTTCTGACTCTTCCTTACGAGCAAAAAATACGAGATTCAGTCTATCTCTAAGAACACTAATTTTCTTATTTATCTCTACAACAGACCCAACAGATTGATCAGACAGGTTAATAATGCGTTCAATAACTTTAAGCGACAAGTTTCTTGTGTGGAAATGATCCTCCAATGATTTTTGGATAATCTCACCCTGAATATATTCATCACATGTTGTTAATAGACTAATTCTTATTGTCAACAATTCGCTCTTCTTATCCCATTTAACGAATTTCATATAAATATCGAGATGATCTTTAATGAAAGCATCTGCAGATCTAATTAGAGAAGATGTACGATTAATTGTTTCTATGATAGATTCATTAAATTCATTTTGTAGCTTAGGAATTAGATCTAATCTAATTTTATTCCTAGTATAAAGAAGCAGACTATTAGTCTCATCTTCATGCCATTTTAATTTTCTCTGTATAGCATAATTCAATAAATCAGACTTTTTATATTTTAGTAAAGGTCTGATTATCTGTGTTTTTTTGCTGACGGTTCTTTGTTCGGGTATACCAGATAATCCAGTTAGACCCGTTCCTCGCATGAGATTGATAATAAATGTTTCAGCTGAATCATCAGCGTTGTGTGCTAAAGTTATGTACGGAATATCCATTGATTTACCCAATTTTTCAAAGAATTGATACCTGAGATTTCTAGCAGCTTGTTCAATACTTTGTGAATTTTTCTCTGCATAATCTTTAACATTACCAGAATCTGTGTAAAACTTAACACCATAGTTTTTAGCTAATTCATTTACGAACTTTTCGTCACTATCCGCACTGAAAGCTCTTAGTTTATGGTTAAAATGACAAACCAATAAGAAGATTTTTTTTTCTTTAACAAGATTAGCCAATAGATCCAAAAGCACAACTGAATCAACTCCTCCACTAACGGCAACCAAAATCTTTGAACCTTCAGCAAGATCAAAATTCTTTTCAAGATTATTCTTGAACTTAATATATAGATCCGATATTTGTTTATCTTTCAAATCATCTTTAGAATAGAGACATTTCTCATTTATCTGCTGAATCAGCATTGGCTTTTGAATGTGTTTCTTTTTTTCCTTTTGAGGAATGTCGTTCTGTTTTTTTTCTGATTTCTTACTTGTTTGAGCAATCTTTTTAGTTAATTCTTCACTAATTACTTTTTCCGCTTTTGGAATTACTTTCTTAATATCTGATTTGATTGGTAAATCAGATTTTGGTATTGGCAGATCAGTAACAACACGTTTATTTGCTTTTTTAGAAGGAGGATTAGCTTTTTTAGTCTTTATTTCATCTATTACTTCAATTTTTATTTCTTCTGTCTCTTGAGGTGCTGGAAGTTCACTATGCCTTTTTAATACAATAATTTTTCTGGGAGTATCGGGTTGTTTGTCAGTTATAGGTATAGTTTCTGACTTTTTTAACTTACTTAATTTTGAATTAGATTTTAATACTTGTTTTGATTTGGGTACTACATTGATTTTAACTTCATTTTTTAGTGTAGATTTTTTTACTTTTTTTATTATCAATTCAGGTAGTTTGCGATTAAAATTTTCCTCTTCTAAAGGTTGTTCAATGCTAATTACTTTCTTAGGTTTTTGAGTATCTTTCTTCTTAGGGGTTGTTGCATTCAATGGCTTTTTCTTAGTATTAAGACTAACATTTTCCTGTTCAATCACAGCTACTTCAGTTGGAGTTGTGACTTTTACTTTATTCTTATCTTTCACTTTATTCTCAGTGGGGATAATTTCATTTTTTATTCTTGGCATAATCTCTTTATTTGGTTTAGAATGAATACAAAAATAATCAATAATTAAGAAAATCAATCTTATTAATAACATCTTAACAAATAAATGTGTTTATGACTTTGAAATAAATTAAATTTGTATCTTGTTAAATGTTAAATTTTTTATTAATGTTTATTAGTTTCGAAGGTATTGACGGCTGTGGTAAATCTACTCAGATTAAAATATTATCTGAGTATCTAATTAGTCTAGGAAATAAAGTCTTGACTATTAGAGAACCAGGTGGAAATGACTTATCTGAAGCAATTCGCAAAATTCTTCTTTCTTCAAAAAATGTGATAGATCCTATAACAGAATTACTTCTTTTTGAATCGGCCAGAGCCAATCTGATTCAAGAAACAATAAGACCAGCTCTTGATAATGGGTTTATTGTTCTCTCAGATAGGTTTTATGATTCTACAATAGCCTATCAGGGATATGGAAGGGGCATCAATCTTGATTATATAACGCAAATCAATACAATAGCAACAAATGGATTAAAACCTGACCTGACCTTCTTTCTTGATGTTGATATCCAAACATCAAAGAAAAGATCCAATTACAGGATTTCTGACAGAATCGAATTATCAGATGATTCATTTTTTGAAAATGTAATCAAGGGATTCCACATAATTGCCGTTAATGAACCTGAGAGGATGATTGTTATTAATGCTAAAAATGACATAAAAAAAACTCACAATAATATACTTTCAATATTAGCAGATAAGTTCCCTAATATCTTCCTATTATCATGATAAAATTTAAGATCTATATTCTTCTGATTCTATGCATCATCTCAACTCGAAATTTGAATGCGGAAATCACTCAGACTGATGCTAATTTTCTTATTAAAATCAACCAAAATATTAGCAATACATCCTCGACTTCAAGAATTGATTTAAATAAAATAAAGGCTGATCAGATTTTTAATGTGAATTCTGATGAAGTTTTAATAACTAATTTCAAAGTCGACAACTATACATCATTCAATTTGAAATTAAAGAAGGACTCAGAACCGTTCAACGAGACCACTCAATTTAAATTTAATGCAGGTCGAGGTATTGAACCTTTTACCGCACCCAAAATATATTTCTTCTCTGGTAAAATTACAACGGACCCTGACTCTAAGGTTTATATTAGTTATTGTGATGGCATGATGACTTGTATCATTAAAACGGGGAATAATGATGCATATTCAATTCGCCCTGTTTTAAATGCAGCCGACAAATCGATTGCTCATTATTTTACTTCGTCGAATTTTACTAGTAATTCATTGAATGAATTTAATTGTTTAACTAAAGAAATTGAATTAGAATCCAGCGAATTACTTGATTTGGCCAAACAATCTAATAATATTCAACTTTCTCCAAGTAAATTGATGGAAGTTAACATAGCATGTGAAGCAACATCAGAATTTTTCGCTTTGTTTAATGACAAAGAAAAAGCCACTGCGTATATTACATCAGTAATCAAGCATACTTCCAAATTATACGAAGAATTTCTGAATACTCGATTGGTTATCTCCTATTTTTTAATTTGGACAAATTCAAGTCTTGATCCTTATAGAAACGATAATCTTATAAGTGAAAAATTATACACGATGCCTGAACAGTGGAAAAACAAATCAATTGAGAGATCCATGGTCGTATTGTTTGCTTCTTTAGCCGCACAACAGGGCAATGTAAGTGTTGCAGGCATAGCTTTTGGTGGTGAACCTGGTCAAGGCAATCTTTGCAGCAGGAATGATGGTTATTGCGTTTTGGGTATCCGCGGCGGAGTAACTTATCCAACAACAGCTTATACATGGGATGTTAATGTAGCGGCTCATGAAATTGGTCATCTTTTCGGTGCTCCGCATACACACAGTTGTTATTATCAGCCAAATATGATTGATACTTGCGTTACCGAATCCGCAACAGGTGTTTCCGATGCTTGTATTAAAACAGGCAATGTAATACCTCGTTCAGGCACTATAATGAGTTATTGCCACTTAACTAATAAATCTCATTCTGTTGATTTAATTTTTCATCCACGTGAATATCCAAGCATGAGATTAGCTGTTGAGCATGCGACATGCGCCAAGGAAGTCTCATCAGCTTATGTCTCACTTCTTTCCCCTCTTGGTGGTGTAACATACCGTAGCACCGACAATATACCTATCCGATGGACATCCAGTTTGGTATCAAAGATAAGTTTGAAATACTCTACAAATGCTGGTTCAGACTGGATTCTCATTGCTGACAATATAAATACCAATGATTCAGTTTTTACTTGGAAACCGTATAAAATCCAAGGTACTGAAGTTGTGATTCTTATTCATTCCTCTTCTGATCTTACAATCAATGACAGAAGCTTTGTTAATTTCTCGGTTTTAGCTCCATTGATAACAATCCTAAACCCCAAAGAAGGAGATAGATTCCCTCAGAATTCTATATTGAAGCTAAATTGGAACAAAGTTTTTGTAGATTCAATCAAAATCGATTTTAGTAGTAATAATGGTAATAGTTGGGAAACAATTGGATTTGAAGGTATAAAAACCGAATATTCATGGACATTGCCTGTTATTGAGAGCAATGATAATTTGTTGAAGATCACATCTTTAGATGGGACAAATCTTCAGTCATTAAGTGGGAAATTTTCTATTGGACTACCGAAGGCATCATTAACAACTCCAATTGGTTTTGACAGACTCTGTATTGGTGATACGTTCAGAATACAATGGAGTAGTGATTTTATTAATATATGTTACCTTGAATACTCAGTCGATGGAGGGCAAAATTGGAAGAAAATCACCCCCATACCACTTGATCCAATTAAGGGTTATTATAATTGGAAGGTACCGGATAGAGCGACGACTGAGGGAAGAGTACGAATATCAACAAAGACCAATGCTATTATTTATCTTGCTCAATCAGAAAACAATTTCTGGATTTACGACTGCAATACCTCAGCAGATGAACAATCCACAAGGAACTATCTGACTTTTGAATTAATCAACAAAGTTCAATCTGAGGATTTGATTGATCTAAAAATTCAAAATAATTCTGGAAAAAGCGGATTGGTTGAGATATTCCTAACTGATATTTTGGGTAATCGTTCAAAAATCGGTTCAATTAATTTAGAATCCGAAATTTATTACTTTCCATATGATTTATCAGGAAAGCCACATGGTATTTACTTTCTTGAATTGATTAATAATATGGGTTGTATGTCTAATGTAATTAAAATAACAAGATAGAATTTGTTTAATCATAATCTGTTCGTAATTTTGAAATAACATATTAATATTTATTTTTTTGATCTTTTTAAAAATTATAATTTGGATAGTTAAATGCTTAATCAGTTAATCATTAAAACAATGCCGCTTATTCCGAAAGCAATTATTCATGCTGTAGCAAAACGCTATATTGCCGGAGATAATTTAAGCGATGCAGTTGCCGTTACTAAGAATTTCTCCACACTAGGAGGAATGACAACTATTGATGTTCTTGGTGAATTTGTCACATCAAAAGAACGTGCTCTCCATGAAATGGAACAAAGCAAACTAGTTCTTGAAGCAATTAAAACAAACAATCTTCCGACGTATTTATCAGTAAAACCAACTTCACTCGGATTGGGTATTGATGCTCAATTCGGTTACGAAAACATCAAGGAAATTTTAACTATTGCAAAAGCACAAGGAACATTTTTACGTCTGGATATGGAGAATTCTCCTTATACTGATATGACTCTTGAGCTTTTCAAAAAATTTCGATCAGAAGGATTTGAAAATGTAGGTATAGTTATTCAATCTTACATGAGACGTAGTTACAAGGATATCGAATCCTTAAAGGATTTTAAACCTGCTATAAGGCTATGTAAAGGTATATATCGTGAATCATCTGAAATTGCATATCAAGGAAAAGATGAAGTAAGAGATAATTACAAGAAATTATTGAGACTGATTCTAGATAATGGGCTATATGTCGGAGTGGCAACTCATGACGACATCCTGATCCACGATGCGATGAATGAAATAACTAACAGAGGTTTAAAAAAAGAAGATTATGAGTTCCAAATGTTGCTTGGAGTAAGAGAAGAAAAGAGAAATGAAATCATGCGCGCTGGTCATAGAATGAGAATTTATGTTCCATTCGGAAAAGATTGGTATGGATATTCTTCAAGAAGGCTCAAAGAAAATCCGGACATGGCATCTCACATTTTTAAAGCTATTTTCTTTAAGGGATAGTTTGTATATTTTTATTTATCCGCAGCAATTCTGTATTGTTGCGGTTTTTTTTTAGGATTGAAATGAAATATAAAACCATAAACCCCACAACTGAAGATGAGTTGTTTACTTATCAACAGACAACGAACGATGAGATTGACAAAATTCTCACGAAGGCCCAAACTTCATTCAAATCATGGAGAAACAAATCTTTTCACTTCAGAGCCGAGAAATTATTTAAAATCGCATCAATACTTCGTAAAAATAAGTATGTTTTATGTAATGCTATGGCTATTGAAATGGGAAAGCCTATTGCTCTGGGGCTTACAGAGATTGAGAAATGTGCGGTAGTATGTGAATATTATGCAGAATATTCTGAGAAAATATTATCGGATAAACCTATAAAAACAGAAAGGACTGCGAGTTATGTTTCATTTCAACCAATTGGTCCAATACTTGCGATTATGCCATGGAATTTTCCTTTTTGGCAGGTCTTTCGTTTTGTTGCGCCAAATTTGATGTTAGGTAATTCGATTATTCTTAAACATGCCCCGAACGTAAGTAACTGTTCGATACTTATCGAAAATCTTTTCAGAGAAGCAGATTTTTCAACACATGTATTTAGTAATTTACTCATTTCACCTGAAAATGTATCAGCAATTGTTTCAAATATCATCTCTGATAATCGTATTTCTGGTGTAACTCTGACAGGAAGTGCTAATGCAGGATCGTTTGTAGCTTCTTTAGCCGGCAAACACCTAAAAAAATCTGTTCTGGAGCTTGGTGGGAGTGATGCTTATATTATTCTTAAGGATGCTAATTTAAATTTAGCTGTACCGCAATGTGTAACTTCAAGAATGAACAATACTGGTCAAACCTGTATAGCAGCTAAAAGATTTATTGTTGACCAAGCGATAGCTAATGATTTCACTCGATTATTTGTTGAAGAATCGAATAAAATAATTTCTGGAGATCCACTAGATGAATCAGTTATGATGGGTCCGATGGCTAGAAGAGATTTACAGATGAATGTTCACAATCAGGTGCTTCGGTCGATTAAAGAAGGTGCAAAACTGGAATTAGGTGGAGAAATTCCCATAAAGAAGGGCTTTTTCTATCCTCCAACAGTTTTAACAAATATCAAATCAAATTCATTAGTTTTTCATGAAGAGATTTTTGGCCCTGTTGCCTCAATAATCACCTTCAATAATGAGAATGAAGCAATTCAACTAGCTAACTCAACTGATTTTGGATTGGGAGCAGCAATTTTCACTCAAGATATTGAAAAAGGAAATTTTATTGCAAAGGAAAAACTTGAAGCCGGTTCTTGTTTTGTAAATGAATTTGTAAAATCTGATCCAAGATTGCCATTTGGGGGAATCAAAAGTTCTGGATTCGGAAGAGAACTTTCTGAACTTGGCATCATAGAATTTGCTAATATTAAAACAGTAGTTGTTAAGTAATCAGCTATTTATTCATACCTAAGTGCATCAATCGGATCGAGATTGGCAGCTTTCCATGCTGGGTAGGCACCAAATACCAATCCGATCACAGTGCATATAAAAATGCTAAATAAGACCCAATATAGCGGAAATACAGCAGTAATATTAATTAGCTTACTTAGTAATGTTGCTCCACCGATACCCATACCAATTCCAATCAAGCATCCAATTTGACATAAAGTGATTGTTTCAATAATGAACTGCATTAAAATCCATGACTTTTTTGCACCGACAGCTTTTCGAATGCCTATTTCCCGGGTTCTTTCTTTAACTGAGACCAACATAATGTTCATGATACCAACTCCAGCAGCTATAAGAGCAAAACCTCCTGAGATCCAGCCTATGGCTGAAAGAAACGAGACAAAACCACCGAATTGCTGAGATATCGATTCATTTGTTTCAAGTTCAAATGAATTCTCTTCCCATGGTTCAACCTTCCTGATCGCCCTCATTGCGCCAATTGCTTCATCGATGGTAGGACTTATCATCAGTTTGCTTTTGGCTTTAAAAGCAACAGTAAGAGATTCCTCCCATTCATCAGCATAATATTGAAGAAAATTTGTAATAGGAACTATTACCTGATTATCTTTACTTTGCCCAAGTATTGCTCCTTTTGTTTCCAAAACACCTATTATGTAGTAGTTTTGAGTTTTAATATTAATTGTTTTACCAATCGGATCAACCGATTCGAATAACTTCTTAACTACATCATTTCCAATCACACAAACTTTTCGATTTAGATTAATATCTTCAAAATTTAAAGGTCTACCAGTTTCTGTATTAACTGCAAAAATTGGGAAATACTTATCATCTGTACCAATCAATGTAACATCGGGATTCGTTGATTGATTGGCATATTTTAAAGTAATTCCTGATGTTGCACCAAATGCTGTTACCAAGTCTGTAAGCGTCATCTGCTTTTTGACTTCATTGAATTGAGAATAAGTAATTGGTTTTCTTTTCCTGTATTTTTGAAATGAATTTCCAGTATGAATTTTGGGCATTCTTTCCATCCAGAAAGTTGTTTCACCTATTTTATCTAACTCGCCAGATACAGCACTTTCGAGAGAAGATGTTAATGTGCCGGCACCAATTATAGCAAAAACTCCGATAGATATACTTAATAACGTAAGAAAAGCCCTGAGCTTATTTACTCTGACTGAGTCGAATGCTAATTTAATACTTTCAAAAAAGTTCATTTCAAACCTAAAAGATTATTCATATCTCAGAGAATCGACCGGATCTAATTTTGCCGCTCTCATTGCAGGAATCAATCCTGCTAAAATACCTACGATAATTGAAACTACTGAACCCAGAATCAAAAATTGAAAAGGCATTACAGGTTTCAAGAATGATGTTGCTTCCCATACTTTTGGTAAAAATGTTGCAGCAAGGAAGATAACAGTGGAACATAAAACAAACGATATTACGGCACCAAAAAAACACAATGCGGCAGATTCTACAATAAACTGCATTAGAATTGATGCTTTTTTTGCTCCAATTGCTTTACGAATACCAATTTCTCTGGTTCTTTCTGCTACTGAAACAAACATAATATTCATAATTCCAATAATCCCAACAATAAAGGATAACATAGTAAGACCAATTCCAATACCCCAAACATAAGCTCTGAGTGATGCTACTGTTTCTTCAAATGCTTTTGTCTCATTCAAAGAGAAATCATCATCTTGATAATATTGCAAATTTCGGATCTCCCTCATTATTCCTCTGGCTTCTTCCCTTATCTCATCGATATTGTCCATATTGCCAACCTTGATTCCAACTTCAGCAGATCTTAACATTTGCCCGCCAAATACATCCATAAAGGCTCCTACAGGCATAAAAACCTGATTGTCAACGAAATCCATCAACATAGTACCCTGCTTCTTCACGGTTCCTATTACTTCAAATTTTTGCCCACGGATTATGATTATTTTTTCTAATACATTTCCTTCAGGAAATAGCGTTTCAGCAACTTTCGATCCCAGAACAATAACGTTTGTATTAATCTGATCCTCAAATATAGAGAAAAATCTACCTTCCTGAATTGACGCTGCTGGAGTCTGTGAATATGAGTATCTAGTTCCTAATGCACTAATTCCATCATAACTGTCATTGCCTGCCTTTATAGTGACGGACCATTTCCTGACTAAAGGAACAGCTAATTCTGCTCCCTTCATTCTTGAACAAAACTCTTCAGCTTGCTTTAGAGTAATGTCCTTACGTGCTTCATAGAGTTTCCAGTTTTTTCCACCTGTCCAATCCCATTTGTCTATATAGATCATATCCTGACCTATCAAATTGATTGTTTCTTCAAGAGCGTTATCTAATCCGGAAATTATCCATCCGGTTAAAATAACAAATGAGATTCCAATTACTACTCCCAAAGCAGCTAAGAATGAGCGCATTTTATTGCCTCTCATTGATTCGCCCGCTAACTTTATGGTTTCTATGAATTCAGTAAATTTCATATTTTACCATTCTATGGGTGAAGTATTGATTTCATCTCGCTCAACTAAACCATCTCTTAAACGAATAATCCTATGAGCATGCTTTGCAATATCCTCTTCGTGTGTGACAATGATGATAGTATTGCCTTGTTTCCACAAATCATTGAACAATTTCATTATCTCTTCACCTGTTTTGGTATCCAGATTGCCTGTTGGTTCATCTGCAAGAATGATTGAAGGATTAGTAACGAGTGCTCTGGCGATAGCAACTCTTTGTCTTTGTCCGCCTGATAGTTCATTAGGTTTATGCATCATTCTGTCGGCAAGTCCAACATGTTCCAAAGTTTTAATTGCAATCTCTTCTCTGGCTGAAGAAGAATACCCACCATAAACAAGTGGTAATTCTACGTTTTTTAGAGCAGTAGCTCTGGGTAACAAATTAAAAGTCTGAAAAACAAAACCAATTTCTTTATTTCTTATCTGAGCTAGTTCATCGTCAGTCATTTCTTCAACAGCCATTTTATTAAAATGGTACTTTCCAAATGTAGGTGTATCAAGACATCCGATAATATTCATCAGAGTTGATTTACCTGATCCAGATGGTCCCATAATAGCAATGTATTCATTTCTTCTCAAAGTAAGCGAGATGTCTCTAATTGCAAACACCTGCTCTACGCCCATTTCGTAAATCTTTGCTATATGCTCAATTTCTATAATTATTTCACTATCCATTAGCTAATGCCTTATTTCTTTTCTGATTTTTTCTTTGAAACAACATCAAACTTTATTTTCGATCCATCTTTCAATAACTTACTCACAGCCATAAAATTGCCACTAATAATTTCATCGCCTTCTTTTAAGCCTTCAAGGATTTCTATAAATCCTTTATCGCTGATACCAGTTTTTACTTCAACCATTTTAGCTGTTAATCCATTTTTCATGAAGACTACAGATGGTGGTCTTTTTACTCTAATCTTTTCTTTTTCATCTTCCTTCTTCTGAATTCTCTCTTCTTTAACATTTGTTTCAGTTTTTGTTTCTCTTACAGTAACTGAAGTCAGAGGTATTGAGAGAACATTTTCTCTTCTGTTGGTTTCGATATCAACATTACAACTCATACCCGGACGAAGTCTTCCGTCTTGATCAATAAAACGGATTTTAACCTTAAAATTTGTTATTTGATCCTGAGTTCCAAGTTGATTAACCTGAGCTGAATGTCCAATTTCAAGTACAATAGCCTTAAAAACAACATCTCTGATAGCATCAACCTGAATTCTGGTTGTATCTCCAATCTTTACAAGAACAATGTCATTTTCATCTACATCGACAAGTGCATTCATAATGTTCAAATCTGAAACACGCATCATTTCAGTTCCCTGGAACTGCGATGTACCTACAACTTTTTCACCTTTTTCAATATCTAGCTTTGTTACAACGCCATTGATAGGAGAATAAACTGTGGTACGATCTGCACTCTTCTGGATTTGCTTAAGAGCAGATAATGATTGCTGATAACGTGACAGAGATGCTTGATAATTTGAAACAGATTTGTCGAAGTTAGCTTTTGCCATTTCGAGTTCCTGCTTTGACGAGAATTCTTTCTGGTATAATTCACTTATACGTTTCAACTCCTGAGCAGCTCTATCCTTCTCGGTTTTCATCACATCAATTTCAAGATTTGTAGCTTCAGCTGCTGATTTATACTGCTCTAATTGTGTTTCGATAATATCAGGTTTTATCCTGACCAAAACAGCACCGCCTCTTACAGTATCTCCTTCTTTAACTCCAAGGAATACAATTTCTCCACTGGCTTCAGATGAAATCTTAACTTCTGTTTCTGGTTCAATCTTTCCAACAGCAGAAACACTTTGGATAATTGTACGTTTCTGAACTTTTGAAGTAACAACTGAAATTTCACCGTCATCTTTATTTAACAGCCCCATAATGATACCACCAATCAATAATGTTAATATTATTGATATAGTAATATATAACTTTTTTTTCGACTTTTTCTTAGCCATTTCTAACCTATATAATCAAATAATAATTTCTTCTTTATTCAGCAATAATATCCGCTTTATTAAAAATTGCTGTACCAGCTATCATATCGTGAATAGCTTGACGTTTTTGCCCTAACATAAATAAGTAACCTCCTAGTGAAATAATACCGATCAAACCAACTATTGCAAACCCAACAGGCGATTTTGAAAAAATTACAATAAGAGTCACAAGATAGGTTATATTCTTTATTAGGTATCTAGTAATGAGTGATGAAGTAATCGGTTTAGTCATATCATCACCACCAATTTTCAACTTCAGTAACATCTTTCCGACAGCTGCACCATTAAATATTTCCATTGACAGGTATAGCATTGGTACAATGGTTGATAATAACAGATTATTTCTTTGAGCAGTAAAAAATTCTGTTACCACCTGCATGATTACAGCTACATCCTGGCCCGCATCCTTCATCGCCAATTCTAGTTCTTTTGAAGCTTGATTATAGCCTGTAACCATCTGTATAGTCCAGGAAATGCCAAATACAATCAACACATCGATTAACCCGGCTCCAAATCTCTTTGCAAATCCTATTCTCTTCTCCATAGGATTTACTGAAGTATAACTCAGGAATTGGGGAGATAGTGATTGCTGTTCTTCAGGAGTCATTTTATTGAAACATTCCCTGCAAATAGTTTGTGTCTGAAAGTAATAAGGAGTTGGATATTCATTACCACATTTTTCGCATTTCATAGTACCTCCAAAGAAAATTAATCAAGCAGTCCAAGCGCATAGAGGACTTCTTTTTTTGATATGAAATAAGAATAAACAGCTGTTATTCTATTGATTTGTGTCGTTAGAAGTAAATTGTTTGCAATGAAATAATCAGATACACTTGATGCTCCGGCTCTGAATCTTTCATTTGAATAATCGAAATTTTTCACAGCTGATTTTAATGAACGATCAGTAATTTCTAATTGTTTTTCTGAGGCATTAAGATTCAATAATGAAGTTTTTAAAGTCTGTTTGATGGATTGTTCAATATTAAATAAATCGATTTGCCTGGATTCAACCTGTAGTTTTGCATTTTCGACATTTAGATTTGTTCTGAAATTCTCGAAAATTGGTATGGATAAATTCAATCCGATAAATGAAGAACCCTTAGAAGAAAAGTCCTGAAAATAAAAATTTGACCATGACCAACCACCATTTGCAGTTAATGAGGGCCAGTATGTGCTACCGGAAGAATTTAGTTGATATACTGCAGATTTTATTGCACTTTGAGTTGCTTTATAGTCGAAACGTTTTGCTAAAGCAGTTTTTAAAGAAGACTCGTAATTACTTATTTCTTTTCTAAATTCTTCAATTTCACCAGTTTTAATTTCAGCAGGAAGGCTTTCGATTGAAATATCGATATCGGACTCAGGCGTTAATCCCATATATATCAAAAGGTTGGACTGGGCTATTCTCATGTCATTTTGAGCCTTTACAACATCAAGTTCTCTTGTACCCAGATCTGCTTCCTGAGAATAAACAAAATTTACGGGCGTCACACCTGCTTCATATCTTGCCTTAACTTTTTCTAATTCCTTGAGTCCAAGATTGAAATTCTCCTGACGTATCATCATTATCTGTTTATTCAAAACTGCCTGAACATAAGATCTATAAATATCCAGAACAACTTTTTTTCTCGTGTATTGAATTGATTGAGTTAAACTGTTAAAATTTTCTTTTGCTCGGTTATAATTATTTTCTCTTCCAAATCCGTTAAATAGTGTATACTGAAATCCAGCATCAATATTATATAAATTTGGTGCATTTGAATACGGGTTTGCTTTTAAAGAAGAATCAGTAACATAAGGATTTACAACCTGACTAAAAGTTCTCCTATATCCCATATTTACTGAAAGGGATGGTAGAAACTCTCCGAATGCACTTGTAACATCGGCACTTGTTGAGCTCATTCTGGCTAGCATCTGTCGAATTTCAGGATTATTTTGATCTGCAATTTTCAGACATTCATTGAGGGTATAAACTTTTATATTTTCGCCTTTTTCTTGCGAATATAAGTTTATTGCTAAACCAATTACCAATAATACTATCAAAAATTTCTTCATAAAAAAACCGCTTAACCTTAAAATACTTTTTGATTATACGAAATTACTAAATTTAAGTTACATTTGTTTGTAGAAACTATAAATTTTTATCGATAACTTTACCGCCGGAAACTTCAAATATCCTATAATTAATACCTTCCGGGAGTAAGTCTATAATATGACTAATATCAGTCAATGTGATAAAAGTCTGAGCATAATTCATGTTGACAAGTTTGATGACTTTCTCAGATCGTTCTTTGTCAAGTTCTGAAAAGATATCATCAAGCAAGGCGATAGGTGTCTCATTCTTTTTGTTCCTAAGAAAATTGAATTCAGCGAATTTGATAGCTATTAGCAATGATTTGTGTTGACCCTGCGAAGCTGTTTCTTTTGCCAAACCACCATTGACAGTAATTTTAATGTCATCTTTCTGAGGACCGAAAAGAGTAATTCCCCGTCTAAACTCATCTTTTGAGTTTTTTTGGGAAATCTCCGATAGTATCTCTAATATTCTATCTTTATCAAGATTCTTTAATTCCTGATTTTCTGGGAAGCCATAAGGCATATAATTTATAGTAACTTTTTCACTTCCATTTGATACGAACTTATATACTTCATCAAAAAAAGGAGTAAACTCACTCGCGAATTTCAATCTTCTAAGGATGATCTCAGCACCTTTAGTAATAAGTATGTTTGACCAATGTTCAACTGAACTCTTGTCAAAATGATAATCAATCTTTGCCTGATATAATAGACTATTCCTTTGTTTCAGAATCCTCCTGTAATGCATCAAATCTTCTAAATAAACCTTACTGCTTTGCGATAACAATCTATCAAGAAAATCTCTTCTATCCTGAGGAGCACCAAAAGTTATAGATTTAAAATCCGGAGACAATACAATTGTTGGCATTTCACCGATAACATCTTTTGGAGATAAATTGGAACCTATGTTTGAATTAATCTCTTTTTTGGATTTTCCGGTGTAGTTAACAGAAATTTTATATGGAATTTCGTAATCATTTTTTGCCTCTAATGATATCTTATATGATTCTTCATTGAATTTAATGAGTGAAGAATCCTGAACCGGAAGAAAGCTTTTAGTAAAGGATGTGATTGCAATTGCTTCAATAATAGTAGTTTTTCCAGAACCATTCAAACCATAGAAAATATTCAAACCATCGCCAAACTCGAGATTTGTAGTGGTGTGATTCCTTAAATTCTCAATATATAGTTTTTTTATCTTCATTTTTTAAAGCTTTTGCAAATTACTATTTATGCTAATCAAATCTTAAAAATTAAAAAGGTTGCCTCGAAATAATTTTTCCGGCAACCTTATATATTTTATGGACTGAACTTATGAAATACGTACCGGCATGAGAAGCATTAATAGTTCATCATTTTCAGGATATGGTTTAATCAAAGCAGGTCTGTTGGGCTCTGACAGTGTCATTTGAAACATTGTTGAATCTTGAGTATCTTCAATGTTAGAAATTTCCTCGGATAAGTATCTGTGGTTGAAGCCAATGACCATTGGATCAGCACTGTACTCACATGACAATGTTTCACTCCCCATTGATCCAGTATCTTCATCTTCCCCTATTATAGTTAGCTGATTTGCTTCAAAGCTAAGCTTAACCTGATTTGATGTTGCATTTGCAAAAATAGCTGCTCTTTTAATAGCAGTCAGAGTTTCAGCCTTTGGCAGATTAGCTATAATTGTATTGTTTTTGGGTAAAACTGATTCATAAGGTGGAAACTTTTCTTCAATTATTCTTGATATTAAAACTGTTTCACCGATGTCTAATCTAACATGAGTGATTTTCATCTGAGTCTTAATGAATGACATCGCCACATCATTATCAGCTTTTTTTAACTGTTCAATGGTTCTTGATGGGATTATGACATTTAAATCTGTTGGAAAAACTCCATTTTCGGGTTTATATGTAGTTTTAACAAGTCGGTAACTGTCAGTTGAAACAGAGTTAACATAAGTTCCACAGAATTGGAAATATACACCGGTCATTGCTGGCCTATATTCATCTTTCGATACGGCTGAGGCTGTTCTTTCAGCAATTCTGTTAATTTGTTCTTTTTTGAAAAGAGCAATAGGAGTAGCAGACTGATCTACAACTGACATATTCTGAATCGAATCCATGTCAGGTTTGACTGACTCAAATAATTCCGGAAGAACAAGATATTCATTAGGATCAATACCCTTCATACTGAATTTACCATTGGAAGTCTTAATTTTTATTTCAAAATTCTCGGACACTGTGAATTCAGCTGTATTATCAGGATTTAAAGCCCTAACAATGTCATTAAGTCGTTTTCCCGGCAAAAGGACATGTCCATCTTCACTGCCATCCACCAAAAGGAAGGACATAATCGTTAAGTCCTGATCAGTTGCAATGATCTTTAGCTCGTTGCCTTTAAGCTGAAAATTAAAATGTTCCAGAATGGGCAATGTAGATTTCTTGGGCATTGCGGGCGATGTTTTGTCCAATGCCTTATGCAAATCTGTCAGAGTTACAGAGAATTTCATTTTTGTTCCTGTATTATAATTTAAAAATTCTTAATTTTATATAGTCTAATTAGACAAATTACAAAAATGATATTTCTTTTAATAATTAAGTTTTCTACAAAATGTTCACAAAATACGGAACCGATAATATAATTGTCATGCTAGCCATTAGCGCAATTTTAATAATTTCATCTTTCTTTGTTTCCAAAAGTTGGTTATCATATCCTCTAGCTGGTATTGGAATAATATTAGCTGTCTTCACTTTCTGGTTCTTTAGGGATCCACCAAGAAAAGTTCCTGAAAAAGCTATCAATGATAATTCTTACATTGTGGCTCCGGCTGACGGTAAAGTTGTTATGATTGTCCCAATAGATGAGAAAAAGTATATTCATGGAAAGGCCACTCAATTAAGCATCTTTCTTTCTCCACTTGATGTACATGTGAACCGGTCACCGGTTTCAGGGAGGGTTGAATACTTCAAATATAATCCGGGTGATTATCTAGTAGCTTATCATCCCAAATCATCTGAATTGAATGAGCACTCTTTGATCGGAGTCATGACTTCGCATGGCAAAGTTATGTTCAAACAGATTGTTGGAATTATAGCAAGAAGAATAGTTTGTGTCGTTAATCAGGGTGATTCATTAACCGTAGGACAGCAGATAGGTATGATGAAATTCGGATCCCGAATGGATGTGATGTTTGATCCTGGAACTGAAATATTCGTAAAGGTTGGAGACAAAGTTGTTGGTGGTGAAACTATTATTGCCAGATTGAAATAGAAATTTTCTCGAATATATAAAACTTCCCGATCATAATTGAACGGGAAGTTTTTTTATTATCGGCTAATTCCATTTTAGAGAAATTCCTGCATAAATATTCATCGGTAATCCTGGTTCGATAAAATATGGCATCTTACTTACTTTATCAACTTCAGGATTGATAAATGAAGAAGCTATATATTTAGAATTTAACAAATTATTTGCTCCAACAAACAAACAAAATCCAAGATTATTGAAATTCAATTTTTTCTCATAGCTTAATTTTGCATTAAGTGTTGAATTTGAAGGAACGTCTATCGTGTTTGCATCATCCGCGTAATATGATCCAATTCCGTCCACAAACAATTCAATACTCAATTTATCAATGAATGCAGGTTGATAACCTAATGTTAGTCTATAAAACATACCGGGGATTCCCGCTGCTTTGTTATTGGAATAATCTGCAAATTTACCGGCTTTATTGGGATCGATATGTATAGAGTCAATCTTAAAGTCATTATATTTACTTTCTAACATTGTGAAATTGGCTCTGAAATAAAGGCCAGCTTCAGTCATCAACTTAACACCTGCTTCTACACCAATTCTTGAAGTTTTTCCAGCTGTCATATAATATTTTCCTCCGGCATATGGAATAATATCATTTTTAACATCGATGTAATAGGTTGATAACTCTAAGTCTGCTAGATTTACAAATGAATTTATCAGCATCGAACTTTTGTAACCTATTTCATAAGTTGTCGATACAACCGGATCGAGCATAGGATTGATAAGATAGACTGTATCGGCACCTAAATATGGACTTGGGTCAGTTTCATTACCTGCAGGAACTTCAACACCTCCACCATAACTAGCATAAAGCATACTTTCTTCATTCAATTTATATGATAATGCTAATTTGGGGGTGAAATGCTCAAATGCTCTCTGTTGATTTTTGCCTAAACTTGTAAAATCACGTGTATTGTAGATGATATCATCATATCTTAATCCAAATATAACACTAATAGAGTTATCAAAAACTACTTCATTCTGTAAAAAGGCACCAAAGGAATTTGCCCCTTCTGCCTTATTTTGTTGAAGAATATTGCTTCTGCCCGCCTCTTTAGTCAAAGAATAAAATAGTATTGCTCCATCCTGCAACTGATCATCCAAACCAATTAAGAATGTGTTTTTGGTTTTTTCAGATAGCTTCAATTCATTTTTATAATGAATTGAACCACCAAGATGATATCTTGTAAAATCACGGTATGTATTACGTTCAGATCTTTGAAGGTATTTCGGTGTAACAAATAGCATAGCAGAAATTGAATTTGATAAATCAAAATTGTGATCCAAAGTTGAACCGATTCTGAAAATGCGATTCTCGCGTCTTTCTTTTCTGCTAAGGTAAGTTTGGTTTGCTTGCTGAGCAGAACTGTCATACATCTGCTTAGTTTGGGGACCAGGGATATTGAACTTATTAATAACGCCTGTAATATGAAGTCCTAATTTAGTTGAACTAACGCCACTAACACTAAAACTTCTAAGACTCACATTAGCCAGAGTTCTTTCGGCATTTGAGTTTTGACGCCATCCATCTGTTTCTGAATGAACATACGAACCTTTAATCATACCATCACCAAGTTTACCTGCGACATTGACATTGTATTTCATGTATCCATAAGCTCCTCCGGAGTAACCGGCATCAATGAAGCTCTGATTTTTTTCCGGTAGTGAGAAGTAATTGATAACCCCACCGGCAGCATTTCCCCATAATGATGAGGAGTTCGATCGAAGAATTTCAGATCTCTCAATGAATGACATATCAAACAAATCAAGTGATGTTCTTCCATCAGGCTCTGTTTCAGGTATGCCGTTAATTAGAAACTTAATTCCTCTGCTAGTACCTGCATTTGAACGATCTCCCGCTCCCCTGGCACCGAATCCACGAATAGTAATTTTCACATCACTTGAACCTGATCTTGATTGTGCCAGTACCCCTGGTATATTATTCAAGGCTTCATCAATACCAGCAGATTTATTAAATTGAAAATCTATTTTATTGAAGGAACTTACCGCGAATGGAATCTCCATAATTGTTTCAGGATACTTCATTCCAGTAATTATAACTTCTTTTGTTTTTGCTTCTAATGTATCTCTCTTTTTGTCTTTAGCAATTAGAATGGAAAAAGCAAAAACAATAAATATGAATAAAATGATTATTTTTTTCATCTATTATCCTTAAATTAATTGAAAAATTCTCTAGGACAAATTTTGCCCTAAAGTATAAAAAAATTCTTATATAAATTTAAAGGATATGTTTGGGTGGAGGTGAAGGATCGTCAATAAATACCATGAGAAGATCAAATTGTGAAATATTTATTTCACTGTTAATTTTAAATGATGAGTTTTCATCTGATTTAGTTTCAGTAAGATAATTAGCAGATAGCAAATTAAATAATTTTTCGAGATTTCCTTGATTTTCAGATTTTTGATGATTCTGATTTGATTTTAAAGAACCATTTAATTCATCTTCCCTTTTATCCTGATAACACACATAAGTAATTGAATCACTAGTTTCATGTTTATTTTTTATGTCATACATATTCCCATTGAAAGAGAATTCCTTTGTATGTTTAAAATTTAACTTCATAGCACCAGAACTTATGTCATTCTTAGAAAACTTTAATGATATCAGTTTCTTTTCATCCTTGAAAATTATATTTCTTATATGATCAGCATTTGAGTTAACAAGGAAAATGTATAACAATAATGTCCCTGCTGTTTGAAACAGGATTAAAATTAGAAGCAATAATATTGATATTTTTTTCAAATTTTATTAAGTATCTCAGAATAACATCATTTCATTAATCCACAGGTTAATACAGCCCTATAATCTGCTCTTTGAATATCAATATTATTTTTTTGGTGCATCTTTGAATTCTTCTTTAGGTACTTCGCCAATTACAATACCTCTTACAGGTATGGATACTCTAGGCACTTCAGGATGTGTAGTCTTAAACTTCAGTTCTCCATTTATCATACCTAAAGTTTTAGGTTTGAACTTAACTTCTATTATCAAATCCCCATGGGCCTTTATAACGTCATTATCCTTTATGTTAACTTCAGCATTTTGTATATCCATTATTACTTCTTTTATCGTAATATCTTCTTCAGTTGTGTTTGTAATCACAACTTTAGCAATATCTTCCTTACCTATGATAAGATTTGGGGCACCAAGTATTTTGGTAGGAAAGAACTTCAATGGAAAAAAAACATCTGCAATCAAATATATAACCTTTGTGTTTTCTCTAGGATCATTACTGCTGATATTAATAGATTTGTTAGTAATGCCGGGATTAGCAGGAACATTTAAAGAAATCAAAATTGTTGCGGTATCACCCTTTTCCAATTCTTTCTTGTCGATTGGTGCTGTCGTACAACCACAACTTGGTTTAACTGAGGCGATGTGTAGCCTATCATTTCCGATATTTGTTATTTTCAAGGAATAAGTCAATGGAGATTGTTCCATTCTAACTTTACCCCAATTAACCGTATCTCCACCAACAATTTGCATTAGTGGTTGAGAAAACAGACCAAAACTTAAAATTGCAAAAGCAAAAAGCAAAAAAAATAATTTAGACATACTCTATCCTCTCTACTACTAATTCTATTGTTAAAAAAAAAAAACTACGTGAATAAACTCCATAGAATCAATGCTTACCAAACACTTTAGTAAGCAATCAGTACAATTACAAATAATTTTGACGTTTGATAGCTCATAATAGTGGGAATAATCAAATAAAGTTACTAAAGTTAAATTTATTTTTTTATTTCATCTATTAACGATTAATCAATTTTGCTTATTATTGATTAAGATGAGTATGTTGATAAGTTTTATCATGTATAATTATCAGTTTTAATTTTTAAAATCTTCCTGATAATTAAAGCCTTACATAAATATATCCTTTAAATATTAATTGCATTTTAAATATAATTTGAATATTAATTTCTTTTAATCTTTTGTTCAGTTCAAATTTATTTTATAATTTGCAACGATTTTTTGAACAAAATAGAACAAATTCAAAAAATTACAGGTTCATAATTGAATTCAAACAGGAATATATTATGTTATCAGATTTTGGTGTTATCCTTCTATTCTTCATCATCGGCTTTATATTTGTCGGTGTTGGTCTTGTAGCCGCTGCCTTCATTAGGCCCAGTCATCCCAATCCAATAAAGAACTCTACATATGAATGCGGAGAAATTCCAATAGGAGGACCATGGATTAGATTCAATATTCGTTTCTATGTTATCGCCTTGGTATTTCTGTTATTCGATGTAGAAGTTGTATTTTTACTTCCTTGGGCTCTTGTTTTTAAACAGTTAGGCTGGTTTGCTTTTATTGAAATGATTGTTTTTGTTGTTATTTTAGTAATGGGACTTGCTTATGTCTGGGGTAAAGGTGATATTGATTGGGAAAAACCAAAACCATACATTCCCAGTATAGATGATTTAGTAGTTGGTAAAAAGAAATAATTAATCGGAGCAATAAATGGGTTTACTTAATAGATTAGACGATCCATTCGAGGGTGGTGGAATTATTCTCGGAAAAGTTGAAGATCTTTTAAATTGGGGTCGAAGTAAATCAGATTGGTATTTACACTTTGGACTTGCATGTTGTGCTATAGAATTTATGGCATTGAATGCATCTCATTTTGATTTTATGCGATTCGGAACTATACCAAGAACTAGTCCGCGTCAGGCTGATTTTATTATGATTACCGGTACTGTTACCCTCAAAATGGCAGACAGAATCAAAATTCTGTATGAACAGATGTCTGAACCTAAGTATGTTATTTCAATCGGTTCTTGTTCAAATTGTGGTGGTCCTTATTGGGAGCATGGCTATCATGTTCTTAAAGGTATAGATAGAATTATCCCTGTTGACGTTTACGTTCCCGGATGTCCTCCAAGACCTGAGGCGATGGAAGAAGGAATGATTAAACTACAGAAATTAATTAGGGAACAAGCTTTATTCAATGGTAAAGATAGAATTGAAGAGCTTGAAGCAAAAAAAGCCCTAAAAATATAATCAATTTTAGAATAAATAGAATCGGATTAAATTATTATGTTAGCAAATGAAATTTACGAAATATTGAAGAAGGAATTCGGTGATGGCATTCTTGAATTTAAAGAAGAAGCTCCGTCAGATCCTTATATTTCTGTAGAACCTTCAAAAATTTTTGATATATGCCATACTTTACGTGATTCTTCAGAACTCATGTTTGACTATCTCATGTGCCTGAGTGGTCTTGACTTAGGTGAATCATTAGGCATAGTATATCATCTATATTCATTTAAACATACCCATAAAATAGTAATTAAGACAACTGTTCCTAAGGAAACACCCACTCTTCCATCGGTAATGCATTTATGGAGAACAGCTGACTGGCACGAAAGAGAAGCATTTGATCTTTATGGGATGATATTCAGTGGTCATGACAATCTAATTAGAATTCTTCTTCCCTATGATTGGGAAGGATATCCAATGAGAAAAGATTATAATGAACCTGAAGAATATCACGGGATGAGAGTTCCTTATTAATTATTAAGATATTAATTTATCATTAAATAAAAATGAACGAGACAAAAAAAATACAATTAGAGTATAGTCAGATGGAATCTGACAGAATGAGGCTGAATGTTGGTCCTCAACATCCATCTACTCATGGTGTATTAAGATTAGAAGTTGAAATCGACGGTGAAATAGTAACCGAAGTTATTCCGCATATTGGATACCTTCACCGCTGTTTCGAGAAACATTGCGAAAAGATGACTTATCCTCAAGTCATCCCTTACGTTGACCGGTTGGATTACATTTCAGCAATGAACAATGAATGGCCTTACGTAATGGCAGTTGAAAAACTTCTCGAAATCAAAGTACCTGAAAAGGTTGAGTATATTCGAGTAATTATGGCTGAACTGAATAGAATAGCCAACCATCAGATTGCCGTTGCTACATTCGGTCTGGATGCTGGTGCTTTTACTCCATTCCTTTACTTCTTCCGTGATCGTGAATACATTTTATGGATTATGGAAAAATGTTCTGGTGCCAGGCTTTTATTCAACTATTTCTGGATTGGTGGTTTAGCCCATGATGTTTATCCTAGTTTTAAACAGGAGGTTCTAGACGCAATTAAACAAGTTAGAAAGACAAATGCTGAGGTTATGAACCTCTTGATATATAATAAAATTTTCATTGACAGAACAGCTAATATAGGTATCTTGCCCGCTGATGTTGCCATTAATTATGCATGTAGCGGTCCAACATTAAGAGGCTCAGGCGTAAAATGGGACTTACGAAAAGACGACACATACTCAATATACAACAGATTTGACTTTAATATTCCCGTTGGCAAAGGTGAAGTTGGTCAGCTTGGTGATTGTTGGGATAGAAATATAGTCAGAATGTATGAAATGGAAGAGAGTTGCAAAATTATCGAACAGGCTGTCGCACAAATGCCTGATACCGGTGATGTTAAAGAAGCAATTCCTGCAAAACTTCGTCCTCCGAAAGGTGCTGAAATTTATCAGAGAGCTGAAAATCCTAAAGGTGAATTAGGTTTCTATGTAGTCAGTAATGGAACAGAAAAACCTGATAGAATTAAAGCCAGAGGTACTAGTTTTGTAAATCTTTCAGTGCTACCTGTAATCTCAAAGGGTTACATGTTCGCCGACTTAATTCTGATTCTAGGTAGTATAGATATTGTGCTGGGCGAAGTAGACAGATAATTTAACATAGTGAATAAAATTAAAAATAAATTACGGTTTCGATAATGGGTGAAACAAACTTTCTTATAAAATTACTAGGGGACAATCTAATCACCGTACTGCTAATTAGTGCGTTACCTCTTGGATTTTTGGTTGTTTATGCTCTTCTTGCTATTCTTGGTGAGTTGAAAATTTCCGCCTGGATGCAGGAACGTGTTGGTCCTATGAGAACTGGATGGAAGGGTGTACTACAGCCTTTAGCCGAAGTAATAAAGCTTATCCAGAAAGAGGACATCACTCCTGACGCAGCAAACAAACCTTTATACAATTTAGCACCTTATATTGTATTCACTGGTGCTTATGCAGCTTTTGCTGTCATTCCTTTCAGTGAATTTTTCGTACCATCTGGAATCAATTTAGGATTGTTCTATATTTTTGCTGTTGGTTCAATTGGAGCAATTGGAATCGTAATGGGTGGATGGGCGTCAAACAATAAGTATACATTGCTTGGAGCTATGCGTTCTGTTGCTCAGCTTATTTCTTACGAAATTCCCGGAGCTATGGCAATCCTTTCAATAGCTGTTCTTTCTTCAAGTTTAAATATGCAGGAAATAAATAAAGCTCAAACAGGCTGGTTCTGGAACTGGTTTATGTTTGGAGGACCTGGTTCATATGAAAAATTATGGGTTATTCCATTTACACTTGGATTAACTTTAATTTATATGATAGCATCTTTAGCAGAAACAAACAGAACACCATTTGATATTCCGGAAGGTGAATCGGAGCTTGTTGCAGGATACCATACTGAGTATTCAGGTATGAAGTTTGCAATGTTCTTTTTTGCTGAATATGCTAATATGTTTGTTGTAGCTGCTGTATTAGTCACAGCATTTATGGGTGGATGGAATTCACCATTTGGATCATTTTTAAGTGGTCCACTTTGGGGAGCTTTCTGGTTTATTGGCAAATCATTTTTTGTTATTTTTGTTCAGATCTGGCTAAGGTGGACATTGCCGAGACTTAGAGTTGATCAGCTGATGTATTTAGGTTGGAAAATTCTATTGCCTGTTTCTTTTATTTGTTTTTTGTTTGTTAGCCTTTTTAGAATGTTGAACTAAACATCATAGTTGTTTTTGTATGATGTTAGTAATTGAATGATTTTGGAGTAATAGTTATGATAAATTATATTAAGAGCATTTGGGAAGGTTTATGGACTGTTCTTGTTGGTATGAGAATTACCTTGTTACATTTATTTGTAAGAAACGTAACAATTCAATACCCGAAAGAAAGATTCCCAATACCAGACGGCACAAACGGAACTGCGATGGCAAGAAATCGCCTAGAGCTTGATATGGATTTGTGTGATGGTTGCAAGAGATGTTCAAGAGCTTGCCCTGTAAATTGTATTGAGCTTGATATTTTACAAGTGGCAAAGGGTGTTGAACAGCCAATATTAAAGAATGGTGATAAACGCAATGCTTGGGTTCCATCTTATGAAATTGATTTTGCTAAATGTTGTTTTTGTGGGTTGTGTACTTCTGTGTGTCCTACTGATGCTATTAAGCACACAACAGAATTCGAGTACTCATCATACAAACGTTCTGGGACAGTCTCTTACTATTTTGATGACAAAAAGGATTACGACAGAGGCTTAAAATTTAGCTTTATAAATTTGACTGAAGCAGAAATCGAAGAAAAGAAAAGAGTACTAGCTGAATTTAAAGCTCAACAAGCCGCAGCAAAAGCTGCTGCAACAGTAGCAAAACCAGAAGCACAGACTGAAGCAAAAACTGAATAAAAATTTAATTTGAAATTAAAAAACTAATAGATAATAGTTATGGATTTAGTTGGATTAGCATTTTATTTTCTCGCGGCACTGATTGTTATATCAGCAGCTATTGTGGTGTTCTCTAAGAATATCATGTATTCGGCTTTTTCGCTAATGTTTACATTCTTTGGCGTAGCCGGACTTTATGTACTACTCAATGCTGACTTTTTAGCTGTAACTCAGATTATGGTTTACATTGGCGGTATATTGGTTCTCATAATTTTCGGAGTAATGCTTACTACAAGGATTACTGGAGTAGATGTGAAGTCGAATTCTCTAGGAAAGATTCAAGTAGGAATTGCCGGACTGTTATCAACAATAATTGCTATATCATTAATTGTTGTATTTAGTAGCACTAAATGGTTTTTATCGGAACCAAAAGTGTCTGGTGACAGTACCAAATTGATCGGTAACGAATTGTTAACTAACTATCTTCTGGCATTTGAAGCTGCTTCTGTATTGCTCCTTATAGCAATCATCGGTGCTGCATTTATAGCTAGAAGAAAGTAAAAAAGGGAAGAATTATGGGTATTGGTTTAACACATTATTTGGTCATAAGTGCAATTCTGTTTTCATTAGGCTTATTCGCTATCATAGTAAGAAAACATGCAGTACTTGTTTTGATGGGATTAGAATTAGTTCTTAATTCGGCCAATATAAACTTTGTTGCTTTTGCTAAATATGGGGGCATGAACATCGAGGGACAAGTTGCCGCAGTATTTGTAATTATACTTGCAGCAGCAGAAGCTGCAGTTGCTCTAGCTATTGTCCTCAATATTTATCAGAATTTTAAGACTGTTAATGTTGATGAGATTGATAATTTAAAGGATTAAGGTTCTTTAAATTGATAGTAAATATTTTAAAAATTGTAATCAGTTAATAATTAAATAGAAATTAGAACTATGGCACAGGAAAATGTACTCCAATTATTGATAATAATTCTATTGCTACCGCTTCTAAGCTTTGTTATTAATATCTTCTGGGGTAAAAAACTTG
Source organism: uncultured Ignavibacteria bacterium (assembly GCA_903862655.1). GTDB lineage: Bacteria > Bacteroidota > Ignavibacteria > Kapaibacteriales > UBA2268 > CAIOZA01. Next base: position 1,980 of record CAIOZA010000083.1, on the reverse strand, counting down.
GGAAAATCAGTTCTGTCATCGGAACAAGTATTCTCGGAATTGACCTGATTCTCGCGGGTGTAGTTTTTTATGCAAAATTCTTTACTCATTCAACTTCAAATATAATACAGACAAGATTTGACTGGATTAATCTCCTAACTTCTAAGGTAACAGTTGGTTTTGGAGTTGATAATATAGCATCAATTATGCTTCTTGTAGTGACATTGATCAGCTTCCTTGTTCATCTCTTTTCTACTGAATATATGGATGGAGATAAGCGTTTCCCTAGATTTTATGCTTATTTGGGATTGTTTACTTTTTCAATGCTTGGAATAGTCATTGCAAACAATTTTCTCTTTATGTATATCTTTTGGGAATTGGTTGGAATAAGCTCTTATCTTCTAATCGGATTCTGGTATGAAAAACAAAGTGCATCTGATGCGGGTAAAAAAGCCTTTATTACGAACCGTATTGGTGATCTCGGGTTTTTTATAGGCATAATGATACTTTATTTTGCTTATGGTACTTTCATGTTTGATGATATTTTTGCTAGTATTGGAAAAGGTATCATTCCATTTGACAGCGGTACAATCCTAACATTAGCAGGTATTGGTATCTTCTTCGGTGCAATAGGTAAATCAGCTCAATGGCCTCTTCATGTATGGTTACCCGATGCAATGGAAGGTCCAACGCCAGTAAGTGCGTTGATTCATGCAGCAACAATGGTTGCCGCAGGTGTATATCTGGTTGCCAGAGTATTTCCTATGCTAACAGCTGATGCTCTTTCATTTATTTCAATAATAGGAACCATTACAGCATTTGTTGCCGCAACTATCGCAATAACTCAGGTCGATTTCAAGAAAGTTCTTGCTTATTCTACAGTTAGTCAGCTTGGCTTTATGATTATGTCTTTAGGTGTTGGCGGCTATACTAACGGCTTTATGCACCTCGTTACACATGCTTGGTTCAAAGCAGCTTTGTTTCTTGCATCAGGATCTGTTATCCATGCAATGCACCATGCAATGCACCATTTGAAAGATCATCATTCCGATCCTCAGGATATAAATAATATGGGTGGTCTTAGAAAGACCATGCCATGGACTTACAGAACATTTCTATTTGCAACACTTGCCATTGCAGGAGTCCCCTTAACTTCAGGTTTCCTTAGTAAAGATGGTATTATTGCTAACACCCTTGCTTATGCAAGCCTTACTGGCGGGTGGCATTGGGCAATTCCAATTGTTGCTATATCTGCAGCGGGTATGACGGCTTTTTATATGTTCAGACTTACTATTGTTGCATTCCATGGAAAACCCAAAACTGAGATTGCAAAAAATACTCATGAAAATAAATTTGTAATAATTTTCCCGCTGATTTTATTAGCGACTCTTTCTTTCTGGTTCTTTTATTCCCCGAACCCAATTGATGCAACTAAAGGTTGGTTCCATCAGAACATACAACAGCCTGCATCAGTAGTTCCTGGAGATTTACAATGGGATTTTCTTTTACCAGAAGCTAAAGAAGAATCAGGTCAAGTTGCTGTGATTTCTACTCACGCTCAAACCTCTTCACATTCTGAAACTGCGGCTCAATCATCAGCAGGAGAACATTCAGCCGTTTCAAGCCATTACAAAAACAAATTCCAGGAAGTTTCGCATCACTTCCATTATTTGGCTATGTTTTTATCATTGACTATTGCTGGTTTAGGAATACTATTAGCGTTTATAATATATCAGTTCAAATTAATTAGTGCTGATAATCTCGAAAAACATTTTAAAAAATTACATACTTTCTCTTTAAGAAAATGGTATTTTGATGAAATTTATTATGCTACAGTAGTTGCTGGATTCATAGGAATTGCTAAACTGTTTGGATGGTTTGATAATAAATTCGTAGATGGTATAGTAAATTTAACTGCAACAGTTACAAGATTAACATCATATTTCATTGGATTCTTTGATTTATATGTTGTCGATGGTTTTGTTAACCTTACAGCAAATG
>CAIOZA010000082.1 GCA_903862655.1 uncultured Ignavibacteria bacterium | reverse complement strand
GAGTGTAAAATAAATAAAATTATTATTATTATTCGAATAAATTTTTTCCCCTCATGTTTTACATAAGAGGGATTCTAAAAATTGTCATCATATACTTGTAATGTCATCGGATGTTAGCATGCAGGAATCTATGTATTCTGTGCCGCAGCCACATCAGATTGGTAGAAAATGAACACAAGAAAAAAATCATCTACCGTCCTGTATGGGACGGAACTAAGTATAACGCTTTTCTACCGACCTGTTCTCCCTAGGGGAGAGGAAATTTCATTTTAATAATGTTATCTTTTTCAATAAATAATTTTGCGGAATTATTATAGACAAATAATATTGTCCGGCAGAACTATTCGAAACATCTATGTAATACGAGGATTGGTCAATATCTGAAGAATATATTGTTTTGCCGTTTAAATCAATGATAGATATTTTATTAACCTGGATGTTACTTTTTTTGGAAAGTGTGATAATCCCATTTTGGTTTTGTAAATAAAAATATTCATCAAGTTTATCAATAGAATTATTATTATAATTATAGGAAGAAGGAAGGGACTCAATTATAATTTTTTTATCCCCAATATTATATAATTTTGCAACCGCTTTGTCTGTTGATGACTCAATAAGAACATAAGTAAAATCCGGTCCAGCATAAGAACCGGATACCAAATGAGCTGTATAATATTGCAGTATATCACTAATGCCAAAATTGTCAATTACTGTATAATTCCATTTTATATTACCTCTGCAAGAAATAGAATAGTAACAATAATCATAAATATCATCAACATCATCTTGATCATCAGTAAATAACATAAAATCAGTACAGTCATAGGACTGGATTTCTATATGAATCACTGTGAATTTTTTGGCATTTAAGTTATATGTAGATACTACTAGTAATAATAATATTAAAGTTATTCTATTCATGATATTTCTTCTGAAATAATTCACACTAATTAATCAGTGTTCATTTAAATCAATTCCGTTCATAACAAATGTATGATAATAATTCTACTTATCCTATACCAAATACTACTGAATTTTGTCCCTATTGATATCCTTCACACCTCAATCGTATTCATCGCATCTATCAGGTTTTTGAATACAAAATCTGCCTGCTCTATTGGTTCTGTCAGATGATTTGCGAGAAAAATTGTTCGCAATCCTGCTCTTTTCCCTGCAATAACATCATTCTTACTGTCACCTATCATCCAGCTTGAACTGCGATCAAAGCCCCATTTCTCGACAGCTTCGTCTATCATTCCGGTTTCAGGTTTGCGTCGTTTGCTTCCCGAATCCGATAAATCAGTGCAAAAATAAATATCATCAAAATAAAATCCTGTTAATTCCTTTAGTTTGATCTGCATGTATGAATGAACATTTGTGAGTTCGTCTTCGGTCATCAAGCCCTTCCCTACTCCCTGCTGATTCGTTATGACGATTGCAGTATAATTCTTCTCTTTGATCCACTTGAAGAATTTAAGAAAATCAGGCATAAAATGAAATTCCTCAGGACTTTTCACATAGTCTTTCACAGGTCGAATGTTAATGACACCGTCTCTATCGAATAAGATTGCTTTGTTCATATTTAGAATTATATTCAAGAAATCAATAAATAACTTTTAGCAAATTAATAAACTTCTGAAAATTAAGATGCAAGTTTCTTATTTTTGTGCTTCATTTATTGCACAAACGGAGAATTTAGATGTCATTCCCTAGACGATCAAATACATGCGGAGAATTAAGACCTGAAAATAGCGGCGAAAAAGTCGTACTAAACGGCTGGATTTCAACCGTAAGAGATATGGGTGGATTAATATTTATAGACCTGCGCGACAGATACGGCATTACACAGTTAGTGATCCATCCGGAATTGCAACCTGAGCTCGCAGCCAGATCCAAGGAACTGAAGCAGGAATTCGTTATCTGGGCTAAGGGCACTGCAAGAATGAGAGAAAACCCAAATCAGAGAATTCCCACCGGCTTGATCGAAATTCTAATAGATGAATTTGGCATTTTAAACACCGCTGAGCTTCCTCCGTTCGAGATCAGCGATGATATTGAGACTAACGAGGAACTCAGGCTTAAATACCGTTATCTTGACCTAAGAAGACCAATACTACAGAAGAATTTCATCGTTAGAAATAATGTTTATCAGGTAGTTCATAGTTACTTTGCGGATCAGAATTTTCTTGAGATTGAAACACCGGTTCTGATGAAGTCTACACCCGAAGGAGCTAGAGATTATCTTGTTCCCAGCCGTATTCATAAAGGCAAGTTTTACGCACTGCCACAGTCACCTCAGCTTTACAAACAGATCCTGATGATGTCCGGTTTCGACCGTTACATGCAGATTGTAAAATGTTTCCGCGATGAGGATTTGCGATCGGATCGCCAACCGGAGTTTACTCAGATCGACGTCGAAATGTCGTTTGTTGACAGAGAAGACCTTCAAACCGTTATCGAAGGATTCTTTGCTAGACTATGGAAAGAACAACTGGGCGTGCAGATACAGACTCCATTCTTGAGAATGAGTTATCACGATGCAATGGAAAATTATGGATCGGATAAGCCCGATCTTAGATTTGAAATGAAAATAAAAACAATCTCTGAAATAGCGGACAAGACTGAATTCAAAGTCTTTTCTGACACTGCCGAAGCCGGTGGCACGATTGCTTTGATTAATGCAAAGGGTTGCGGCAACTACTCACGCAAGCAACTGGATGAACTGACCGAATTTGCTAAGAAATACGGAGCAAAGGGTTTATCATGGATAAAATTTGTTGATGGACAGGTAAATTCTCCGATTGCAAAGTTCTTATCTGAAGAAAACATTGCTTACCTCAGATCCACAGCTGAAGTTGAAGAAGGTGATCTGCTCCTGATTGCAGCTGATGCATGGACCAGATGTTATACAATTCTAGGTGCACTCAGACTTGAAATAGCACGCAGAACCGGCATTTTTGAAAAAGTGAAGAATACTTATTCTTTCCATTGGGTCGTCGATTTCCCAATGTTCGAATACGATGCAGAAGAAAACAGATATATTGCAATGCATCATCCATTTACATCTCCAATGGATGAAGATCTTCACTTGCTTGACTCAGCACCCGACAAAGCCAGAGCTAAAGCCTATGATATCATCCTCAACGGTGCCGAGGTTGGTGGCGGATCGATCCGTATCCATAGCAATGATACCCAGCAGAAGATATTTAAACTTTTAGGAATGTCGGAAGAAGAAACTGAATTAAAATTCGGATTCCTCCTAGATGCTCTAAAATTTGGTGCACCACCTCATGGAGGCATCGCTCTCGGATTGGACAGAATAACGATGATGTTGACTGGCACAGATAATATTCGTGACGTTATTGCTTTCCCGAAAACAACTAGTGGATTATCGTTAATGGACGGCTGTCCATCACTTGTGGACGACAAGCAGTTGAATGAACTGCATATAAACATTGTAAAAGATTAAAAAATACTGAAAAATATTTTGCAAAGTCATAATTTCTCCTTAATTTTGAATTCTTATCTGGGCCCGTAGCTCAGTTGGGAGAGCGCTAGAATCGCACTCTAGAGGTCGTGAGTTCGAATCTCATCGGGTCCACGCACTAGATGGGCAGATAGCACAGATTGACATAAAATTATTATTGCCCTGTGGTGTAACTGGCAACACGTCTGATTCTGGATCAGAAGAGTTTAGGTTCGAGCCCTAACAGGGCAGCAATATAAAAAATGTACCCCTTGTAAATCAAACACTTACATGGGGTTTTTTAGTTATTCGTACAATATTCGTACACAAAGTATCAATTTTAATGTTGTCCCATCTAAGTGGATACCTCTTTTTTTAAATGTAGTATTTAGTAGTATTTTAAGCATAAAATTCTCAAAGTTTTACCAATACTCCTTCATTCCTTGTGGCAAGGGCTCTATTTAGGCTGATTTAGTACACGCACAATATTAGTGGCTATCATTCTGTATCAAAAATAGGACAATTAATCTTTAAAATTATTTACCTCATGTTCATGTATATTCTCATTTTACTAGCTATTTTAGTCTATTCTTACAATTTTCTTCTTGCAAATCTAATTATTTTTACCTTATTTGAATCCTGTAACATTCTGAATCCTAAAAACTACAATATTTGTACTGATTTGTAAGAACAACTTCTAAAGTGAGGCTCGAAGATGAGAATTATTGAATATAATGGAATTGAAATAAAATTAGTCTCAATTCATTCTTTGTCGCAGGTGGATAAGTCGAAACAATTTCCAGATAAATTTTCGTTTAATATTATCTGCGATAAACCTGTTGAAAGTATAGCTTATGACTCCAAAGAAGAGGCTGAAATAGCACGTCAGGACTTCCGTGTTATTTGGGAGAATGCTCTGAATGATGATTAGTTTAGCTCTTGGATTTCTAGTAATTATTACTTTATATGAAGTCAAGCGACATACTACTACTTCATAACTATTATCTTTGTAATTATTTATTATAAATTCAATTTATTAAAAATATTATGAAAAGCTACATATACTCACTGCTTATGATAATTTTTTTGATATCATGCGGTGACAAGAAAGATACTCGACCTGGAGATAATGCGAACCAAACGGATACATCAAAACCTATAAACCATTATCCATGGGTTCAGAGTATTCATGCTGTTCTTGGCGTCCCGTTCGACAAAGATTCTTCGGATGATTACATCATCATACGTGATCAGTATGTAATAAGTTATAATAAAAATACAAATATCTGCAATTGGGTTGCATGGGAACTGGATTCCGGCTGGTTCGGATCTGTTTCGCGTTATTCCGGCAATTTCATCGCAGACACTTCATTGCCCGAAAACTTCTATCACGTCAAGCATTCCGACTACACCAATTCCGGCTACGACCGCGGGCACATGGTCATGTCCGAAGAACGCACCCAAACAGCAGAAGACAACAAAACCACATTCTTGCTGACTAACATCATTCCGCAAACCCCCGATCTCAATCGTGGCGTATGGCTCCGTTTCGAGACATACTGCAACGATCTCTGCTGGAATCAGGACAAAGAATTATTCGTAGTCTCCGGTCCGATCATCCACAGCAAAGCCACTCTGAACGATGCAGGCATAGTTCCTATTCCCGATTCATGTTTCAAAATCGTTGTCGTTCTTGATCGCGGTCAATCACTCAAAGACGTAACCAGCTCAACTCAGGTCATCGCAGTCGTCATGCCCAACATCGCAGGCATCTCCAAAGATCCCTGGGAGAATTACCAGACTACCGTCCGTCGCATCGAATACAGCACGGGTTACGATTTCCTAAATCTTTTACCCAAATCCATTCAGGACACAATCGAAACAAAATGAAAACCATATTAATTATATTGTCACTTACCCTCCTGATCTCTTCATGCAATAAGCCTGTTAAAGGTCCTCCCAATATTATTGCTAAGGACACAGCAAAGGAAATTGTTGCACAGACTGTTGATAAGCCCTATATTCCCGTTAGCAAGAGGCCTACTGGTGAAGTTTTAAAAGGATTTAAAATTTGTAATTGTTATCATTTTCCTTTTTATCAAGGTAAATTTTTCATAGATTATAGAGACATGTTCACTTCCTCTAAATTCAATGAAGCTGGTTTGGTGATCGAAGAATATACCTATGGTGATTCCGACTCAATCATCACTTCTAGAACTGTTAAAAAATATGATGATAAATGTCGATTAATTGATACGGAAACATTCGGAGAGTCTGGCAAGAAAGAGTATCATGCCCTATATAAATACGATGAGAAAGGTAACATCATTCAATGGAAATTTCAAAATAATGAGACAGCTTCCTGGTCTACGATAAAATATAAATATGTATACAAAGACACAAGCCTTATAGAAGAATGGATTAACGAGAAAGGTTCTTTTAAACTTCTTGTCTCTTATTTTTATGACAATAATTGCAGATTAATTCGAGAAATTTCTTGGACATTTTATAATTATGCAGAATATGACAAAAGATATATTTATGTTCCGAATGGTCAATTGAAAGAAGTTCATTCATATTTTTCAAGCGGTAAATTGGCAGATAAAACATATAAAAATTACGATTCAAAAGGAAAACTTTTCGAAGAAATTACCTATGTTCCAGTCAAGAATTCTTTTGCTATATCTAGAAAGGTTCTTTATGATGATTTTGGCAACACGATTGATAATATAGAGTATAGGCAGGATGGTAGGGAATACAATAGATATACCAGTAAATTCAATTCTGTTGGTAAGGAAATTGAATCCATTGAATACAAAGATGGTATTCCAGTCTCCAAATATGTTTCTCTGTATTTCTAAATAAAATCCATTCAAGATACTATCGAAACAAAATAGAGGCAATTATGAAAAATGTGGCTAGCTTATTAATTCTATTATTGTCATTTTCCCAACAATTATAGTCATTTCCTAATGATAAAGTCTTTGGTGGGTATAAAAAATGCAAAGTATATGAATATAACTTCAAATTTGGCGAGATTGTCAAGATTTCTAAAAATCTTTGTGACACCTATTTTTATAACAGTGCAGGTAATATAACTGACAACTTTCAATGTTTTAGAAATTATCCAAAAGAAGAGGACTACAGCCACTGTATGATAAGCTTGGATCATATTTAACACAAGTTCCAGCGACAGGGATCTTTTTCTTCATCGTCACCCAGCCGGGATAATTATTAGGATTACTTGTGCAAATTGTTTTTCTTACACCATCCTGGCACATTAAATAAGGAAATGTTTTGTTTGCACATTCAGAGCCGCAATATATTTTTTCATCTGTACAAAATAAAGATGAAGCTTTGAAAATAGCAATACTATAAATATTGAAAATGTATATTTCATGTTAATAATCTCCATTTAATATACGCTGTTTCATCGCATTGAATCTTATCTTCCAAGAACTATAATCGATATAATCAGAGTTGCTCCAAAAATGATTTATATCAAAAACCTGGTTATTTATAATTGGAATTGCACATGGGAATTCCAGGTATAAATCAAAATAATCGTTGCTATAATCATATAAATGACCAAGCATATCAAGGAAAATTATATATTCATGACCCGGAATTAATGTAAAATTTTTTGTACCAATCAAAGCTGAATCTTTTATATCATTATCTTCAAATTGAGCTATATATCTTTGACCATATTCAAAACAAATATCAGGAAAATATTGAGTCAAAATTGATTTATCTTGATTATTGTCTTTGGTTAACGGTTGAGGAGCATCGGAACATGTTTTAAAAACCCGCCCTTTTAATGTATCTAAAACTAAAGCATTTGCTTTATATACCAGCGTATGGCTCAAATGAGTATAACCAGAATCTAAAGTTGAGATTATCCTGACTCTCAATATATAGCTTGCATGAAAAATTGGAGGTAAAATCTTTCTGTCACTATCTTGCACTCTTAGGTTTAAAGATTCTGTCAAATATGGAAAAATTAAACTACAGCCTCCACTTGGGAATAGGTTATCATCATTCGTTTCAATTAAATATTGCTGGAGAATTATTGGATTATAATCCATCGCATAATATGCATATTTTGCAATAGTTTTTAATGTGTCTGTAGTATATCCCATTTTTAACTTTAATACATTTTCCCAGCATTGATGGGTATCCCCAAATTTCAACAAGCTATCAGTATATATATAACTTATTAAAACATTTAAAGGCATGCCGGTTGAAATTGGCGGCAGGCTTTGTAAGGCAGGATATTGCTCTTGAAATAACCTCATATCAGTGTCATACCACATGTGATACTGTGATAATTTAAGTGAATCATACGCTGATCTTCTGTTTATGATCTGCCCGTTAGCTGTTGAAAAACTCAATATTAATATTAATAATAATATTG
>CAIOZA010000081.1 GCA_903862655.1 uncultured Ignavibacteria bacterium | reverse complement strand
TTTCAAAATAATAAAAAGAATTACATAAATTTTGAAAAAAAAATAATAAATCATATATTTGCAAGCTATATTAATGCAGATTTGAGAATTATGAAGATTTTCATACAAGGATTGAAGGACGGGGAATACCCTGTCGAGATAGAGTCAAAGGTCGAGAACATCCCAGAACTGCCGGTGGAGTTCACGGGCGTTGTCAGACTTATTGGCACTATGAAAATCCTAAACAAAAGATATACAATACAGGCTGAGATTTTTAGTCGTTGCAAATTCATTTGTGATATTTCACTCGAAGAGTTTGAAGAAGATTTATCTTGCAGTTTTTCAATATCATTAATGGCAAACAATCTTTTAGCAACCGACAGCAGCGACAAGCTTGACTCAGAGTCAACAGAAAATTATATTTTTGAAGATGAGAAATTTATTAATCTCACTACAGAAATCAGAGAAGAATTAATTGTGAACCTCCCACTGAAAAGGGTTGCTCCGCAATACAGAGAGAAGCCATTAGAGGATATATATCCTCAATTTGCTGAAAAGAAGATAGTTAAGACCAAAAATAATTCTGAATTCGATGATAGATGGTCAACACTAAAAAATTTGAAATTTAATTAATACTTTAAAACAGGTGAAATAATGCCAAATCCAACAAGACGGCACTCGAAATCAAGAAGAGATAAAAGAAGAACACATTACAAGGGTGTCATACCTGCAGTTAGCAATTGCCCACAGTGTGGTGCTATCAAAATGCCTCATAGAGCCTGCCCGGAATGCGGCTATTACAATGGACGCAAGGTAGTTTCATAAATAAACTTCTGATTAGATTTCAGATTGCTATTTGTTGAAGCTATTTATTAAAGTTCTATTACGAGGTAATTTGTCGGTCGATGGATAAGCCACAAAAAATATATAGGATAGCTCTAGATGCAATGGGGGGAGATTTTGCACCACTGAATGAGATTCAAGGTGCAGTTGATGCCTATTCAGCTAAAAGTATTGACTTAGACTTTGAAATTGTCTTTGTTGGTCAGGAAAATAAGATCAAATCTGCAATGAAGCAATTGGATATGAAGAATTTAAACTATTCAATTGTTAATGCCGATGAGATTGTTACAATGGATGATGATCCGACAATTGCCCTCAAAAAGAAAAAAAACTCCTCCCTCTACAAAGGTATTGAATTACATGCTCAAGGTTATGTTGATGCTTTTATTTCAGCAGGTAATACCGGTGCCGTTCTAGCAACGTCAACAATATTACTTGGTCGAATTAATGGTGTATCCAGACCTACCATTGGTTCGTTTTTCCCCAGCGACAGGGAATTACCGGTATTAGTATTAGATGTTGGTGCTAACGTTGACTGCAAAGCAAGGTTCTTGTACGAATTTGCTGTCATGGGAAGCATTTACTTCAGAAATATGTATAATATCGAGAATCCACGTGTCGGATTGATGAGTATCGGAGAAGAAGCCTCCAAAGGAAATGAAATTGTAATGGAAACACATGCAATGCTCAAAGAAAGCAATTTAAACTTTATTGGTAACGTTGAAGGTCGGGATATTCTTCATGCACAAGCAGATGTAATTATTTGCGATGGATTCACAGGGAACATTATCCTAAAATTCGCTGAAAGTGTTTTAGGTTTTATTAAAACTAAATTCAAGACTTTTGCCAATAAAAACATATTCAATAAAATTATTATGGCTTCATTCTATCCAATTTTCAAAAAGATATTCCAGGATATGGATTATCAGAAATATGGTGGAGTGCCGCTTCTCGGAGTAAATGGTGTGGCTATTATTGGTCACGGTAAATCGTCTCCGCTCGCTATACAAAATATGATAAACAGAGCTGTCGAACAATGTCAAAAAGATATTAATGAAAAAATTGAATCAGCTCTGAATCCCCAAAATATGTTACAAAAATCGAATGATTAATTATGCCAGCAACAATAACTGCAATTGCTCATTATGCACCTCCTGATATTTTAGATAATGATTACTTTTCTAAATACCTCGATACAACTAACGAATGGATAATGAGTAGAACAGGTATTTCGGAACGTAGAATTTTAAAAAACGGAGCAACATCGGATTTAATAGTTCCTGCTGCTAAAGAAGCTATGGAATATAGAGGCTTAGGTATTAATGACATTGACTGCATTATCGTGGCAACTGTCACACCAGACTATATGTTTCCCAATACCGCTTCAATGGTACAACACAAACTTGGATTAACTAAAGCGTGGGGATTTGACATTTCAGCAGCTTGTTCAGGTTTTTTATTTTCACTTGTTACAGCATGTAAGTTAGTTGAGTCAGGCGCAGTTAAAAGATTGCTTCTCTGCGGTGCAGACAAAATGTCTTCAATAACTGATTATAAGGACAGATCCCAAGCTATTCTCTTTGGAGATGCCGCTGGAGTTTGTATTATTGAAAATACGGATGATCCCAATTATGGTCTTCAGGACTTCATTTTAAAAATTGATGGATCAGGCGAACCATTTCTGCATCAGGTAGCTGGTGGTAGTTTCAAGCCTGCTTCACACGAAACTGTCGATGCTGGTGAACACTATTTGTATCAGGATGGTCAACCAGTATTTAAAGCCGCAGTAAAGGGTATGGCAGATGTCTCAGCCGAAATCATGGAAAGAAACAACTTAGCACCCGATGATGTTTCATGGCTGGTTCCCCATCAGGCAAATCTGAGAATTATCTCCGCTACTGCCGACAGAATGGGAATCGGTATGGATAAAGTTATGGTAAACATAGAAAAATATGGAAACACAACTTCAGCGACTATCCCAATGTGCTTATCTGAATGGCATAAAAAAGGAGCACTGAAAAAAGACCAGAATATTATACTATCTTCTTTTGGTGCTGGATACACTTGGGGTTCTATCTGGCTGAAATGGGGCATATAAATTTATGACTGAATCATTAAAAACAGCTTCATTATTTTCTGGTCAAGGTTCTCAGTATGTTGGAATGCTCAAAGACATATATGAAAAATATCCGGAAGCAAAGAATCTTATTCTATATGCAGATGACATTCTTGGCTATAAAATAAGTACTATTTGCTTTGATGGACCTGTTGAGTCGCTCAAAGAAACAAGATACACGCAACCTGCTTTATTCCTTCACAGCTCAGTAGTTCTACAGCTAGTTAAAAATAAACTTAAATTCGATGCTTGTGCCGGTCATTCGGTTGGAGAGTATGCAGCTTTGTTTGCAGCAGAAGTTCTCAGTTTCGAAGATGCACTAAGATTGGTTTCCTTGAGGGGAGAATTGATGTTCAAGGCTGGAGAGATTGAGCCAGGAACAATGTTTGCGATTATCAATCTACCTGATGATAAGGTTGAACAATTATGCAAAGAATTAACAGAAGCTGGGAATGGGAATATAATCGTTCCGGCAAATTACAACTCACCAGGACAGGTTGTTATTTCAGGTTCTCAGCAGTATCTTAGAGACAATGCTTCGATGTTTAAAGCAGCCGGGGCAAGAATGGTCAGCGAACTTCAAGTTAGCGGTGCGTTTCATTCCCCATTATTAAGGTACGCAAAAGATGAATTGGAAAAAGCAATTAATGCTATTTCTTTTCATGACGCAAAGACACCTGTTTATTCCAATGTATTTGCTTCTCCAATTACTAAGGGAGATGAAATAAAGGAAGCTTTGGTTCTTCAACTAATGTCTCCAGTTAAATGGTCTCAAACAATGCTTAAAATGAAAGAAAATGGATTTGGAAAATTTATTGAACTTGGTCCAGGAAATGTCCTCCAAGGTCTTGCCAAGCGAACATTGACCGACATTGAAATATCAGGAATAGATAAATCTGAAGATATTGAAAAAATATTAGCTTAGAAATATTAATTTTTTTTAATATATTTGTTAACTTTATTAATCACAAAAAAGAATAAATGAATAAAGTTTTAGAAGGAAAAGTTGCAGTTGTTACTGGCGGATGCCGTGGTATTGGTAAATCAATCGTGATGCGCTTCTTGAATGACGGAGCTAAAGTTTATGCTCTCGATTTTAAGATTCCTGACGCTGGAGAAGTGTTTATTGAAGATGCCGAACTGAGTAAGAATGCAAGCTGTATCCAGTTGGATGTTACCGATGAAGCATCTGTGAATAGTGCTTTTGAACAAGTCATAAGCCAGGCAGGGAGATTAGACATTTTGGTTAATAACGCCGGCATAACCAGAGATACCTTGATTATGCGAATGACATCACAGGATTGGGATGCAGTACTCAATACCAATCTCAAAGGTGCTTTTCTTTGTTCAAAGGCAGTAGCAAGACAAATGATGTCACAGCGTGCCGGTAGAATTATTAATATGGGTTCTGTTGTAGGAACTATGGGAAATGCCGGACAAGCAAATTATTCTGCATCTAAAGCAGGTTTGATTGGTCTTACCAAATCTCTTGCTAAGGAATTCGCATCAAGAAATGTGCTTGTCAATCTTATTGCTCCAGGTTATGTAATGACAACCATGACCGATAAATTGACTGAAGATCAAAAAAATCAGTTTTTGCAGGTTATTCCTCTTAGACGTGGAGCTCAACCGGAAGATATTGCAAATGCAGTAGCTTTCTTTGCTGGTAACGATTCATCGTATATCACCGGTCAGGTTCTTCATGTTGACGGTGGAATGGTAATGTAGTTAATGAGTATTAATTTTAAAGTTATATATTAACATATTTTTTCAATCTAAATATACTAGGTGTACAAATGGCAGATTTAAAGCAAAAAGTTACAGAAATCATCGTAAAAAAACTCGGTGTCGAGGAATCACAGGTTTCTGAAGAAGCAAACTTTACAAAGGATTTAGGAGCTGATTCACTCGATACAGTTGAATTGATCATGGAACTTGAAAAAGAATTCAATTTGACAATTGAAGATAGTGATGCTGAAAAAATTCAGACAGTTGGAGACGTTCTTACTTATTTAAGCGACAAAGTCAACTAATATATAATTTCTTTATGGGGTTGTTAAACAAACTGCAGGAAATTATATCCTGCTAAGTTTTTAGTAACAGCCCCATTTTTAAATTATTTTTTTTGAAAATTATTAGAAGAGTGAAAATGGCTAAATACAACTACCCTAGAGTTGTAGTAACAGGAATCGGAGCTGTAACTTCTTTAGGTCATAATATAAACGAAATATGGGCGAATGTACTGTCGGGTAAGAGCGGTGCAGGCCCAATTCAAAGATTTGACGCTTCCGAATTTGATACAAAATTCGCTTGCGAAGTTGTGAACTTTGATGCTGGTCAGTTTCTGAACCGCAAGGAATTGCAGAGAATGGATATATTTACTCATTTGGCAATTGCTTCCGCTACCATGGCTATTGAAGATTCAGGAATTGATTTTGAACAGTCTGATAAGAACAAAGTTGGCGTTATTATTTCATCTGGTATTGGTGGTATGTGGACTTACCATCATCAACAAAAGGAACTTTATTCCCGAGGTGGCAAACCTGACAGAATTTCTCCTTTCTTCATTCCTATGCTAATCTCTGATATAGCAGCAGGGCATGTTGCTATCAGATGGGGACTTAAAGGTCCGAACTATGCTACAGTATCTGCTTGTGCTACATCATCACATTCAATAGCCGATGCACTTATGCTCCTTCAAAGAGGCAGTGCTGATGTTATGATTGTTGGTGGCAGTGAATCAGTTATTTGCCCCATGGGAGTCGGTGGATTTAATGCCCTCAGAGCTTTATCTACAAGAAACGATAGCCCTGAAACAGCTAGCAGACCTTTCGACAAGGAAAGAGATGGATTTGTCATGGGTGAAGGTTCAGGTATCCTTATTCTTGAAACTCTTGAACATGCAACTAACAGAGGTGCGTCCATCTATTGTGAAATCGCAGGATTTGGATTGACCGATGATGCATTCCACATTACTCAGCCTGCCGCTGGTGGAGAGGGAGCAATCAGATCAATGACAATAGCTCTTGAAGATTCTGATTTACATCTATCGGACATTGACTATATCAATGCTCATGGTACATCAACTCCATTCAATGACAAAAATGAAACTGAAGCCATTAAAGCTGTCTTCGGTGAGCATACAAGTAAAATGAATATCAGCTCCACCAAATCAAGCGTTGGGCACATGCTCGGTGCTGCTGGTGCTGTTGAGGCCATTTTTACATCTCTGGCAATCAGAGACAGCATTATTCCTCCAACAATTAATTTCACTACTCCCGATCCGGAATGTGATTTGGATTACACACCAAATGTACCCGTAAAACGGGAAGTAAAGGCGGCTCTTAGCAATACATTTGGATTTGGTGGACATAATGCGACTATAGCATTCAAGAAATTTGAATAATATAATATTCTCAAAAAAAAGCCGGTTTTTTAGCCGGTTTTTTTTTAACTCTATTCAAAATAATTGATTAATTTTTCAATTATTTCTAAATTTTTCTCAATTATATTCAATTATATTTTGTTGAAATTTTCAATCAATGTAATTTAGTATTTTGTATTAAGCCATTAACCAATAAAGTAATTTTGATCAATCTAGTTCAAAATATTATAAATGGAATTAAGAAGAAATCCAATCGCAGAGATATACAAATATCCATGCTGGACTTCCCTCCTATTGGTATACTCAACGATGATCTGACCAAACAGCTGGAAAATATTCTAAAAATCAAAATCAATCACCGTGAATTTTTTGAGCAGGCTATCACCCACAGAAGCTTTATTCAAGTGATGAATGACTCTGCAATCCAATCAAATGAAAGACTTGAGTTTCTTGGCGATGCTGTTCTAAATCTTGTTGTCGCCGATCATCTCTTTATTACCAATACCACAGTTGACGAGGGTGACCTTACAAAGATGCGTTCCTGGCTTGTTAACAAGAATTCACTCGCTCTTTTTGCAAAAAATATCGAACTCGAAAAATTCGTAAAACTCAGCTTTAGTGCAGCAAAAGCCCTTGAATCAGGAAGCGATTCTATTCTTGCTGACGCATTGGAAGCTATTATTGGGGCGATATATCTTGATTCCGGTCACGAGGCTGCTAAGAATTTTATTATATATTCAATTCTTCCTGTGGTTGTGAATAACGATGTTATGGTAGATAAGAATTATAAGAGTTTACTTTTGGAAGAAGTTCAGTCCCAGGGCGAAGAGGCTCCCAAATATAATGTTCTCGAAGAGATTGGTCCCGACCATAACAAAGAATTTATTGTTGGCGTATTCGTTCACAATGAAATGCTTGGTATTGGTCAGGGAAAAAGCAAGAAGCAGGCAGAACAAATCGCTGCAGACAATGCATTGAAGAAACTTAAAGAAGCAAATATGTAATTTAAAATTTTTTGTTTATAGATATTGATTCTAAAAGGATTTTATGGAAAAGTTAATTTTTGAAAAAAGCAGACCCGGCAGAAAAGGATACACATTACCTAAGTTAGATGTACCCGAAATTAAAAATGGGATGGAAATTCCCGAAAAATTTCTTCGCCAGATTGATTTGCCGTTACCGGAAGTAAGTGAAAATGAAATATCTAGACATTTTGTTAGATTATCTCAATTAAATTATAGCATTGAGCAGGGGCTTTACCCATTAGGCTCATGCACAATGAAATACAATCCAAAAATCAATGAAGTAACAGCCTCTTTGGATGGATTTGCTAATTTACATCCATGGACTCCTGCAGAACACCAGCAGGGTGCATTGAAGCTTATGTACGAGCTTGGTGAAGAACTTAAAGCTGTAACCGGACTTCAAGGCGTCAGCCTTCAGCCTGCTGCAGGTTCACACGGTGAATTCACAGGTATTCTCACTTTCAGAGCTTATCACCTGGATCGTGGTGATGTTAAGAGAACAAAAATTCTAATTCCCGATTCGGCTCATGGGACAAACCCTGCCTCAGCAGCTATAGCAGGTTTTGAAATCGTTAACATCAAATCTAATGAATTCGGCAGAGTTGACATTGAAGATCTGGCAAAACATTGCGGTGAAGATGTTGCAGGATTCATGCTCACAAATCCCAACACAGTTGGCATTTTTGAGAAAGAAATTCTTGAAATCGGCAAACTCATACATGGTTGCGGTGGTTTGATGTATATGGACGGTGCTAACCTCAATGCTCTTTTAGGTATTGTCCGTCCCGCTGACATGACTTTTGATTGCGTACATATCAATCTTCACAAAACATTTTCTACACCTCATGGTGGTGGCGGTCCTGGTGCTGGTCCCATCTGTGTCAGCGAAAAGTTAATTCCATTCCTTCCCAGACCACAAATAACAAAAGAAGGTAACAAATACAAGATGAATATGGATTTACCGAAATCTATCGGAAAAGTTCATACTTATTTCGGTAATTTCGGTATTCTCGTCAGAGCTTACACATATATAAGAATGCATGGAGCCGAAGGCGTCAGAGCCATCAGCGAGAATGCAATCATCAATGCTAACTATCTACTGGCTAAGCTTAAAGGTGAATTCAAAGTACCATACGATGAACGTTGCATGCACGAATTCGTTATCAGCGGTGATTATCAGAAGGAACTTGGAGTTTCCACCAAAGATATGGCAAAGAGACTTCTGGATTATGGATTCCATGCTCCAACTATCTATTTCCCAGCAATTGTTCACGAATCTATGTTGATCGAACCAACTGAAACTGAAGCAGTAGAAAATCTGGACTCCATGGCTGATGCATTCCTTGCTATCGCAAAAGAAGTAAGAGAAAATCCAGCAATCGTCTTAGGTGCTCCTAGTACAACACCAATCACAAGAGTGGATGACGCTCTTGCCGCAAGGAATCTCAACATTTCCTACTTCGGCAAAAGATAAATAATTGATAACTTAAGAAGTCCAACACCTGGCAGGTGTTGGACTTCTTTTTTTAATTTATATTCCGAACAACGTGAGCAATCGATGTATTCTGTATTGTCATTCCGAATACAATGAGGAATCCATTTTTTACCTCACTATCTCAAATTTTTGAGAATATTCCTTATTTCCGTTAACGACTTTACAGATATAGAGACCTGAAAGGAGATCAGATCCTAATTCAAACCTATTTTGATTGGTTAGATTGTATATCCTCTCTTCATAAATGCTTTTTCCAATTAAATCAGATATTGTAACGAATAATTCACTTTGAGAAAAACCAGTTGTTTCGATAATTACTTGACCATTTTCAGAATAAATATTAACTTTATTTATCGTAATTTCTGGCAATGATATATCTGTTAATGATGATTTCAACACACTAAATCTATTTTTGCTTCTTGCTGTAAATATATAAAGGCTATTTCCTACAATTTTTGATGAGGCAAATACAGAATAATCATCATAACTTTTAATAAGATACCCGGATTTGATGTTATATAAATCAATAGAACCTGAATCCAAATTTAAATTCGCACGATTTAATATAAAGTGCTGTTGATCATCTAAAAATTCAATATTGAAAGTATATTTCAAATAGTCCGAAGTAAATTTTAGTTTGTTAGTACTTAAATCGAATATTTTAGCTTTATATTGAAATTTAGTGTAAATGCCCACGTTTTTGTCATCAAACGAAAAAATAATGTTCTTATAACCTTCACCAGATATACCAGTTTCAATATCTTCGAGTACAGCAACTTGTTTCCAAGTGCCTGATTCCCATAAAATCAAAATATCATGGTAGTTCTTTGTGTATTGATCCTGATACACTGAGCCTGTAACAAATGTTCTACCATCATGAGAAACTGCTAATTTTTGAATTATATTGGGACAATCAAATCTGGCGACTTCCTTATTGTTAACAATATCGTATTGTACAATTGTAGTTTGCTTTGTTATTTGAGGGTATGTTAAATGTGTATAAAGAGCAAATAGTACATATTTTTCA
>CAIOZA010000080.1 GCA_903862655.1 uncultured Ignavibacteria bacterium | reverse complement strand
GAAAGGCCTTTTCTGGTGTTTTCACCGTCATAAACCTTATTGCTGGTGAGTTGCTCTCCAGCAGAGCTCACTTCCTCTTCGGATTTACCATACAAAGATAAAAAAAATAAATCTCCATCCGCTTGTTTTACAACATAGAAGGATGTGATGCGACCGAAGACAAAAGGAGTTTTATGGTTCATGACTGATTTATTTGATACAAAGATAACTTACAATATAGTATGATGCAAAAAAGTAAGATGTAATTTTTATGAGCAGTGAGAAGTGAATTGTGAATAGTGAATAGTGAATAGTGAATATGGAGTAGGGGGTAAGGAGTGGTGGGTAAGGAGTTGGGAGTATGGAGAAGTGAGTTATGAGTTGAACTCGAATGATTCTTATTCGTCTTTTTCTTTTGATGTTTCCATTTGGTCTGTTTCCTCTACATCTTCGGTTTCTGATTCTTCTTCAGTTTCTATTGGTGGTTTTGGAACGTAGGGGATCCTTTTGAGCTTTGGTGTTACAAGTTGGTTGAGGTTGATGTAGAACTTCATCAATTGGTTTGGCTTGAGGGCTTTGAGGGTTTCTTCTATATTATTCTCGAAATATCCAAACACCTGATTAAGGAGTTGATCCTGCTTTTGTTTTTTGCGGGAGACTGCGCCTTTGGGTTTGAAGCCGGGGTGACCTTTGGTGAATTTTCCGCTGGAGTTTCTGCCTGAGGTCATTGGTGTTTGGTGATTAGTGATTGGTGATTGGTGATTAGTGATTGGTGATTGGTGACTGGTGAGTAGTTAAGAGTGAAGAGTGAACAGTGAACAGTGAATAGAGAAGAGTGAATAGTTATTGGTGTGGTTCAACTCTTAAATATTGCCACTTAGACTATCTTAGGTTTTTCGCAGATACTTTTGAGTATGCTGCCTGATTTTTCTCGATACTTCTGCCCATTTTAATTTTGGATTTTCAAGTAGTACTGGCATGTCAGTATGGTCAATATCTTCGAACCAGGTTAGGCTTTTCAGAACATTAACTTCGTTGAATGTTGCATATTTCGTTTTATAAAACTGAAGCATATCATCAATTGTATAAGATTTGAGGAGATAATAAATGTCAATGAAATCCTTAATTCGTTGGCCACTTATTGAAATTGCATTTAATTTCATCGCAATTATATCCTCAATAGATACTATGGATATATTTTCAATTACCAAAGGTGAACATACATAAGGGTATCTGTGTGCCAGTATATCAATCTTAACACCCTCGATACTTCCTTTTAAGGTGTTGTTTGCTGAGAAATACAATTTAAAGTCAAAATCGGATGATAAGTTTTCGAGTAAATATGCTGTATCGAAACTAAAATCGGAAAAGAAATCCAAGTCAACAGATAGACGATGACCAAAATGTAAAGCCAATGCAGTGCCTCCAACAAGGTGGAATCCGTTCAGGTACTTTTTTTGTTGTATCCTGATTAATAATTCCAAGGTATGGGGACTGATTGTTTCTTTGTGTAGCATTTGAAACTGGTTTTTGGTATGTTAAAAAACAAAGAAGCAAAATGGAGGGTTTTTCTGTCCAGATAATTAAGATTGCATATAGTTTTTCTGATTTCTTCTTCGGTGTATATTTTTCTGATAAGCTTTAGATCACTTAAATTGCCAAGATTTATTACCCTTTCAATTATCAGTCTCATGGATTTAGACTTATCAAGTTTATTGAAATCAACATCCCAGAAATATGCCTTATTTAATTGAGCAAGTGAAGAATCCATTTGTATGGTTTTTATGTAAAGGTACAAAAAAAGCCAATTTGCCTTGAAGTTATTTGAGTGGTGATTGGTGAGTGGTGATTGGTGAGTGGTGATTGGTGACTGGTGACTGGTGATTGGTGACTGGTGATTGGTGACTGGTTATTGGTGACTGGTGGTTGGTGATTTGTGACTGGTGACTGGTGAATGGTGACTGGTGATTGGTGATTGGTGACTGGTGATTGGTGATTGGTGACTGGTGGTTGGTGATTGGTGACTGGTGGTTGGTGATTGGTGACTGGTGATTAGTGATTGGTGACTGGTTATTGGTGATTGGTGATTGGTGATTGGTGATTGGTGACTGCTGATTGGTGATTAGTGATTGGTGATTGGTGATTGGTGGCTGGTGATTGGTGATTGGTGACTGGTGATTAGTGACGGGTGATTGGTGAGTGGTGATTGGTGACTGGTGGTTGGTGGTTGGTGATTGGTGAGTGGTGATTGGTGATTGGTGACTGGTGACTGGTGACTGGTAGTTATTGATTTTACTTGGTACTGATTGATTTTATTAGGCCCTGAAGCATGCGTGAGATTGAATTTAGAATTTGTAATAAGTCCTCTAGTTTTTTTGGTTCAAGATAGTTTAGTTTACCTGAGATTATTAGTTGGGTTTCTAACTCGGCAGCACTTGAAAGAGAAATAAATAAAAATTGCTTAAACTCAGTTTTGTGGTTTCTCGTTGCACCTTCAGCTATGTTGGATGGTATAGAAATTGCTGCCCTACGTATTTGAGATGTTAGTCCATATAGTTCTGACTTGGGAAATCCGTCTGTAATTTGGTAGATTTCAGTGACAAAGTCAATGGATTGTTTCCAAACATCCAGGTCTTTATGTGTTTTAACCATTTTTTGAGGGGTGATTAGTGACTGGTGATTGGTGATTGGTGATTGGTGGGTGGTGACTGGTGATTGGTGAGTGGTGACTGGTGATTGGTGGGTGGTGAGTGGTGATTGGTGAGTGGTGACTGGTGAGTGGTGACTGGTGACTGGTGATTGGTGACTGGTGACTGGTGACTGGTGACTGGTGATTAGTGATTGGTGATTGGTGACTGGTGATTGGTGACTGTTGATTAGTTACTGGTGATTGGTGGTTGGTGGGTGGTGATTGGTGGGTGGTGACTGGTGATTTGTGACTCGTGACTGGTGACTGGTGGGTGGTGACTGGTGATTAGTGATTGGTGATTGGTGACTGGTGATTGGTGATTAGTGATTAGTGATTGGTGATTGGTGATTGGTGACTGGTGATTAGTGATTGGTGATTAGTGATTGGTGGCTGTTGATAAGTGATTGATGACTGGTGATTGGTGGCTTTACTTGGTACTGATTGATTTTATTAGGCCCTGAAGCATGCGTGAGATTGAATTTAGAATTTGTAATAAGTCCTCTAGTTTTTTTGGTTCGAGATAGTTTAGTTTACCTGAGATTATTAGTTGGGTTTCTACTTCGGCAGCACTTGAAAGAGAAATGAATAAAAATTGCTTAAACTCAGTCTTGTAGTTTCTCGTTGCACCTTCAGCTATGTTAGATGGTATGGAAATTGCAGCCCTACGTATTTGAGATGTTAGTCCATATAGTTCTGACTTTGGAAATCCTTCTGTAATTCGGTAGATTTCAGTGACAAAGTCGATGGATAGTTTCCAAACTTCCAGGTCTTTATGTGTTTTGACCATCTTTTGAGGGGGTGATTGGTGACTGGTGATTAGTGATTGGTGACTGGTGATTGGTGATTAGTGATTGGTGACTGGTGATTGGTGACTGGTGATTGGTGACTGGTGATTGGTGACTGGTGATTGGTGACTGGTGATTGGTGGTTGGTGATTGGTGATTGGTGGGTGGTGATTGGTGGGTGGTGATTGGTGATTGGTGATTGGTGATTGGTGATTGGTGATTGGTGATTGGTGACTGGTGATTGGTGGCTGGTGATTGGTGATTAGTGATTAGTGACTGGTGATTGGTGCGTTTTGAGTTGGGAGAAGTGAGTGGGGAGGGGGTGGGGATGTATGGTTGAAATTTGGACCATAAATACCGTATTTTATGGTTTTTTTAAGTTTTATTATTAGTTTTAGCTATTGGTTTTAGCTATGCAGGGGTTGGATAGGGTGGTATGTTGAAACTGTTTTTTTTGTGTAAAGGGAAAGTTTGACAGTGTTTGTTTGATTGAGCTATGTGATTTTTTCGGTTTTTTGGCAGAAACCTTTGTTGTTTGAAAGCACGAATGCCGGTTGAAATGCCGGCATCCAATTGCGGTTGAATATTGAAAGCTTTTTATGCTGTTTCATTTTACTTTTGTTTTTCATATATTCTTCGTCATTGTATTTGGGTCCTAATTGAATGATGATGCGATTTTCGTGTAGCGTTGTTTTGGAACCATTATTCTTTATTTCTTCTCCACAAATTCCACAAACAAAAAATCATTATCCAATTCCTTCAAGATGACCATTAGTGGGTTATTGGCATGCGACTTCATTACAAGATGGTTGTTTTTAGAGATGGTTGACAATACACGGAAACCGGATCGCCAACCGATGTTATACATTATACTATTCATTACCCTGCCTATTCCCTTGCCCTCATAAGGCTGGTCTATAAGGCGGCCGACAAAGCATTTGCGATTCCAAAAACAGCGTAAAAAAAAATAACCCACCAAATGTGGGCCATCAAATACTCCCATCATTAAAAAGGAAGGGTTCTTGAAAGTCTTCTGTAATGACTTAATATCGAAGCCATGTGGCTTAAAGTAATCAAGACGGCCTGAAACTTGTTTGTATATTAATGCATGTAAAGCAGGTATTTCTTGTACAGCCAATTGCCGGAAGGAAAAACCTGATAAGCTAGACTCATTTATTACTATAGGAATAACTTCTTTAAATCTGCGGCCATAGAGAAGGTTGAAGAGATATGCATTAATCAATTCAATTAGCTGCCAAAAAAAAGAAAGGTGATGTTTAATGTATAGTAAGATGCGCACTATCATATTGTTTATTGTATATACTTTTCGAGTTCTTTTCTAATACCCCGTTTCAGAGCTTTTTCTATAATTATTTTATCCCAATCATGATTGCCTTCGATAAGGCTAACTCCATTAGGAGTAATTGCAATGTCCCATCCAATTGTACGTGCTTGTGGAATTACATAACAGGCTTTTTTTATAGTATTAATTAATATCGGCCAATGAGGAAGTTGATAGCCGTCAAATTTAATATTTGTTGTTGGATGAAATGGGTAAAACTCAGGTTCTGATGGTGCAAGCCTAAATCCATCTCCTTCAAGACAACCGTTCAAAACATTAATATTAACGGCAATACCACCAGAATGAAAATTATCAACGTCGTTGTTAACACCGAACCTAATTACTGCACCTAAGATATTCACAGTATTATCTTTATCTAATACGGTCGCAACACGAACTGTATTCAAACAGCTAGGATTAATTTTGTTTATCAGTTCGTGCTGCACAACAAACTCTTCAATGAGATCAAATTTTTGCAAAAATTGAAACTTATCATTAATTGTTTGATTGTCTATGAAAACGTCGTTATCCTTTAGCTTTATACGAACTCTCTTGACGCCAAAACCACCAACACTGTTTATTTTTTTTATTATCAACGAATCTGGTTTTTTATCAATTATCCATTTTCTCAATTCATTAATGTTTGTCTTTTTTAAATTGATATACCCATGCCCCATGTATTCCTTAAATTTCTGATGGAAAAGCATTTTGTTGAAAAAATATTTTGTGTACTTTTTATCATTTAATTTTTTATGAAAACGATACATGAACATAGTATTAGCGTAATCATTAGGATTGAATTTTTCATTCTTGAACACATTAAAGTAGAAATAGTCTAAAGGATGCATATTAAATTTAAAATAGTAAAGATAAGGCACAAATAAAAAATACAACCTGCTGCGGTCATATTTTCGACTAAAAAACAAGCTAAAGGAAATTAATTTTGTTCTATGTTTGAAGGAGGTCAGGATTACATAGCCAAAATATAGTAGTTTATCCATATTGATTTGTGGGATTAATTTTTACTGTTTGAAAGGTTAAACTTAGGACTTTATTAATACGCCCCAGAATTTCAATAAAGTTTCTTCAGGGGGCAATGATTAGATACTTAAAAAACCTAATAAAAAGTTCTTTAAAGAGTCATAACGGATACATACATTTTCTGTAAACAGATATTTAATAAACTTAAGTACTGATCAAGAGTCAATTAGCTCACCTAACTCTAATGAAGTCATAAATTCTACATCAGGCCATCGTTTTACAATTTCCTTCAACAGACTCCTTAGCAAAGAAAGACCTTTTTTACGATGAGATGGCTCTATATGACCCGCAAAGTTTACCCTGTGGGTGCTTATATTTGCTGGCTTATTCCATTTAAATGCAATCTCGATCTGTTTTAAACAGTAGCCAACCCAATCAAGATTATCAAAAGGATTTGGCTCGAATACACAGTTCCGGACTAACAATACCTGTTGGAATTCGTTTTTTTTACCTGTAAAATTGTAAGAGTTTTCATATTTCATGTTACCCTGATGTTCCTTCTTTATCATATCAGAATCAATAAACCTAATACCTCCTTTGTACAGGGTTTCTGCTAAGCATCTATGTTCACGTGCTCCCGGAGCTGCAAAATGCTTTGCGCGATAACCAAATACTTTTTCAAAAGCATTTAATCCATCAAATGCAATTTCTTTCAGTGCTTCATTTTCTTCGTATTTGTCGAACTCAAATGCTGCAACATAATTTATCGATGGATATGGTTTAGCTGAAATAGCTCCAAAGGAGTGATTGTCGAAACAGGCTAATACTTCTTTGTCTTTTTTTTGTAGAAGATCCAATAGAACTTTTACATTGAGATGCTCCCTACCATGAAATTGTGGATAGATTAATTTTTTATTTATTCCTTCCTCCCAAATAGATTTCATTCTTTCGTAACCAGGCAACTTTTGCCAAGTGTCTGTTATTAATTCATAATTGTATTCAATGTAACCTGTATTCCTCATTTTTGCAAAATCAGGATTAGCAGGTAACGACATAGCTGTAAAAATCGCGGGATTACTATTTTTATCCTTTACTGATGAAAGTGTTTCATATAGCTGAATCAAATCTTCGGCATCCTCCAATCCATCATACATATCAAATTTACTGGAATCAATTTTTAATCCTTGTTTTCTCAGATTTTCACGGGCTGTTTTCGAGGCCATTCGGACTGATCCATAGTCATCAACTGTGAAAACAATAATTTTACGACCAGTCGACCAGCCTATACTGTTCTTAACATGACGAGCAAGAATATTTTTATAATATTGCAACATGTAATTAAAACTTAATTTAGGTGGTCTACAATTGTCTGGTATGCTTTATCCGGAGTAAGAAATTTTTCAAAGAAAATTCGACCATTTTTCCCCATTTCATTTCTTAAAGCTGGGTTGAAATATAACGTTTCGAAATTATTCTTGAATTCTTCAAGATCACCAGCATATGACCAAAGGCCAGCCTTTGCTTCATCCAAATATTTGTTATAATCGGTTGCCTTGTCGATGGAAGCCAGTACTGGGATTCCCAAATTAAAATAGTCAAGAGTTTTACTTGGGATATTAGGTATTGTAAAGCATTCATGCAAACTTATCAATCCAATATGGCAAGCACTTATTAGTTCCTGATATTCTGACTTGGGAATAGTATCCGTAAGAATAATATTTTTAATCCCTTTGGATTTGATATCTTTTTCAATTTGTAATTTTTGCAACCCCTCACCTAATAATAGGAATACAACATCTTTGTATTTTTCACATGCTTTTGCAAGTGCTAAAATATTTTCAAGTTGTTGCGATTTGCCCATGTTGCCACCAAACACAGCTACAAATTTGTTTTCCAGATTATATTTCTGTTTTATTTGATTTGATCTTATCTGAAAATTATCATTTTTAAACTGAAGATTATGAGCAATATGTAGTTTTTCCCTATCAATAAATGGATTATTCATAAGTATATACTCAATATTCCCTTGCGACATACATCCGATACTGTCAGCCAATTTATAGAGTTTTTTTTCTTTTTTCCTAAAAAAAGTATAGATTATACTACCTTTGGTCAAAATACCAAGGTCGACTGCATTTTGAGGAAAAATATCCCTTAAAAATAAATATAGCTTCGAACCTTGTTTCTTTTTAATTTTTGCTGCTAAATCTACAAGGGTGATTGGAGGAGTGGGTGTAATTATCAGATCAAATTTCATTCCAGAATAGAATTTATTAATAGCTTTGTAGAATTGCGCTGGTAAAAGAAGATTTGAAATCCCTTTAATATAGTTGGGGACATTTTTAATAGGCAATGTTTTAACCCGCAGAATTTCTAGGTTTTTTTCTTTCTTTAGCCCGGTTTTTTGATTCTCAAAGGCGGGAGCAACAACAATGACCTCATGGTTATTTTTAGAGAATTCTTCTACTAGGGCAGTATACATATTGAAACTTTTATTCATATCAGGAAACACAAACATAAGGAAAAGAATACGCATAATTGAAGTTGATTAAAAATTCAGAAAAATTATAGATTTATTTAATAAGCAATGATTTGTAAAGCGTAATGTATTGTTCAAACTGTTTTTCCATATCAAAGAGCGATATTGCACGACTTCTGCAACTAGATATAAATTGCTCCTTCCCTAAAACCAAGATTTTGTTAATACTGTTGTTTAGACCCTTAATGTCGTTTGTTGGAACTATAAAACCGACGCCATCCTCTATCAGTTCGGGCATGGCTGTAGAGTTATAAACCACAGAAGGAGTACCGCAGGCCATTGCTTCGGCTGTAACCATGCCAAATGTTTCAGCTATGGAAGGATTTACAAATACATCAGCCATGTTATAATATTCAGCTAACTGTGAAACATTATTGGTACGAGAAATACCCACAATGCCTTTAGGTAGGCCTTGTATTTGTTTTTTACTTAAGCCAATAAGAATTATAACCTGATCAATGGACAGCAGTTTGCTTAAATCAAGAAATGCTTTAAGCCCTTTCCCCTCTGACCAAACGTTTGCAACACCAAGGATTATTTTTTTTCCTGCGAAGCCATTTTTTTCTTTTAAGCTTGTTTGATCTAATGGTTTAAAAACTGATAAGTTTACGCCGTTGTATATGGTTTGAATTTTCTTGCTTTTCAGAAATGATTCTTCCACCTGGCTTTCAAGCCATTTTGAAACTGTTACTAACCTGATATTCTCAGGTAGATTGAAGATTTCCTTTTTTCTTTTGAAGTTTGATCTAGAATTATCAAATAAGATTGATTGAGGATATAGTCTTGTTAGAGGGCAATGATGGCATCCTGTTTTCCATTTAATACAGTTTGCTCGTTGGTAATGACAACAATGACCAGTAAAAGCCCAACAATCGTGTAAAGTCCATATTACTGGCTTACCCCAATCTTTAAGGAAACTAAACAAAAATGCAATATTCAGATAATAGCCATGAATATTGTGAAGATGAATAATGTCAGGATTGATTGACTTAATTTGATTTATAAGTCTTTTAGTTGCTGTTTTTGAATGGAAGCCTGTAGTGTCAAAAATCCTGGCATTTATCAAATGGTATGCTTTATCCCATATATTGCCAATTTTTATAGGATGAGAACTACTTGGGTTGGCTGAACGACCATAAGCAATATAACTTATCCCTCCATACTGAATTGTTCTGTCTCCTATACCTTCAGCTATTTTTCCGGTACTACCAGCGTTGATTGTTGAATTTATTTGTATTATCTTCATTTTACAAAATTACTGACT
This sequence comes from uncultured Ignavibacteria bacterium, assembly GCA_903862655.1. Taxonomy (GTDB): domain Bacteria; phylum Bacteroidota; class Ignavibacteria; order Kapaibacteriales; family UBA2268; genus CAIOZA01. The sequence goes on along the minus strand of CAIOZA010000080.1, from coordinate 27,528 downwards.
TTCAGGTTGAATAAAAGCCAAGTATTGTTTGGCGACCGTATCAAAATGGTACTTTTCTCTCACTTTATAGGCTTCATCAGATAGTTCGTTCCGAAGTTTTTGATCCTGTACCAACCGGTTTATTGCTTCTGTCATTTCATCAATATCATTTGGCTTAACCAATATGCCATTTACACCATCTTGAATAATATCAGATGGCCCTGCAATGCAATTAGTACTGATGCAAGCCAATGGAACTGACATAGCCTCTACCAATGCATTAGGGAAGCCTTCAAAAACTGAAGAAAGAACAAATATTTCGGATTCGGAAAGTATTGAACCAAATTCTTTCTGCTGGCCATAGAATATAACTTTTTTTTCTATTCCTAGCTTACGTACTTCACATTCAAGGTTGTACCGTTCTTCACCATCTCCAATAATATGCAAGGTCCATAAAGAATTATTTAGTTTGGCAAAGGAACGAACAAGTAATATATGGTTTTTTGCTTTTGATAAACGACCAACAGTGACTATTTGATTTTTCTTTGAAAATTGATTAGCTTCAATAGGAATAACTGCGTTAGGAATAACTCTTATATTCTTATTGGGCCCCTTTATAGAAATAATGTCCTTTGCTGTGTTGGTTTGTGCAATAACGCCATCAGCATACCTGTATAACAATTTATTAGCAGTGTCGAGCAGGAAGCCTAACTTTAACATTGGTCCCATACGGTTGGAAACAAAAACTTTTATACCTAAAAATCGAGTTGACAGTATAGTGTAAGCATTAAACCATTCTCCAAAACAAATAACCACATCAGGTTTATGTTTTTTGATTTCTTTGCGAATAAATGGAATAAGTGAAAGTGCGTAAACAAATCTGTTTAATTTTTCTCTTTCTATTTTAGGCCAAATTAATTTTATTTCAGGATGCAGTTCGAAAAATATGTCGGTCTTAAAAAGGTTCAAAATTATAACGTCATAATCATGCGCAGCAGCGTAGTTAGCTAAACTTGTTAAAGCCCTTTCCTGGCCACCGCCCTTAAGACCGCCACCAACAAAGCAAATTGTCTTACGCATTTTTTGTCTGGATTTGCTTTTGTACCAATTCCACCATCCACCCGTAAGGTTCAAATTTCCCCTCATACCAAATAAGATCTTTATCCCAATAGCCTGAGCATGGGTCATAGACCTCTTTAACAAAACCAAAACTAATTTCGACCACTTCAGGTACACCTTTTTCAAAAACAAAATCCATTGCAGTACATTGCCCCTTTAGTTTGTTGTGAATATCAAACCCCATACGGATTACTTCATCACTAAAATTTGACTTCTCATATTTGATATTACCACTTCCTGAGGCGCGGAAATCATTTTTACGGACCATGCGTTTTATGGCAAAAGCCTTATCCCCAATAACAATTACACGAATATCGTGGTCGTTGTTGGTAATAAAATCTTGGAAGTAAACATAACCAATTTCCTTGCCAGCTATACGGGAATAAGCAGGTTTATATACTATACGGATTGTGGCTTTTAAAAGATTGGATCCATTGGTTTTACCAAGTCTCCATTTGCGCCATATTTCCTTTAAATTGCTCCAGGCGTCGTAATTGCTGAATCCTCTACCGTAGGCTTTTGTGACAATTCTCATTGCCTGAGAAGTATTGTGAACTAACTTAACATTAGCTGAACCTGCTCCACCCCTAAGCTTAAAGACCTTGGGAAAGGTGGTTTGCTTTATCCATTGCAATGCATCTGTTTTATTATAAAACACATGGGATTTAACCAATGGTATTTTTAAGGCTTCGAGTAAGTATTTTTGTCCGACCTTATCGTCAAAATGCCAAGCAGTATTAAAATCAGGAAAAACTACTAAACCGGCTTGTTGAACAGCAAACAGAATTTGTTTTGCGATGATAAGGTGTGAAGGATTGTTTTGTGAATGGTGCCACATAAGTGCATCACAATCTGAAAGTTGATTTATTAAATCAGTAGAGAGGCAATCCACCATTTTAAATGGGATGTTGCTTTTTTCGCAATAGGCTACCCATCTAGGGTGAAAGCCTGAATCGCTTTTATGGATGGCTATCATATACTTTTTCTATTATAAATTATCTACCCAACCAGGTGGGGGTATAGTTTTAATCGAAATTTTATCTAATTCTTCCAAATTAACAATTTTACGATTAAAAAATATACTCACTTTTTTTTTACTGTCTAATTGGATTGCATTTTTCACCAAGGGGATTTTATCAAGATTAAAACCCATTATTTTTGTCATGACTGCATCGGTATAGCTTGAAATATTTGAAAAACAAATGATACCAAGAGCCAAAGGGTCAGCATTTAAGGGTCCGTCTCCCTGCCCTCCAATTATTCCATCACAAAATGAGAAAAGAACCCTCCGGGGAATTTTTGATATTGTACCATCACTATTACCGTATTCTGCAATTTTATTCAAATCAAGTGTCATTCGCCATGTTGTATCATTTCCATGCCATGCGGCAGCCAAATTATGTTTAGGACTTGGTTTGGATAGTTTCCAAAAAAAAAGGGAAAGATAAATAAGAGGTTTATAAATGATTGTACCTCGGTTGCGATTTGCTTCATCCAGAATAGATTCGGAAATTTTCAATAAAAGATTACCGCCGGGGTAGCAATCACCACCATTGTTTGATCCTCCTTTACGGTGATGAGGTAAATAGTCTTTATCTCCATTTATACCGACCAGAATTTTGAGTGCATTTGTAATCCCAGTTTTTTGATGTGTTTTAACTTTTGGTATTGTAATTATAACATCATTCTCAAATATTTCTTTTGTGATGCAGTATTTATGCATTCCAGGCCCATGAGATTCTGCCAGGCGGTCAGGGTCGTAATCAGTTACTCGGAATATATTCTTTCCTGGTTTACTAATTGGTTCCAAAATGCTATCTTCTTTTAAATCAAATATAACATAATCAGAAAGGGGATTCCTTTCTGTAGTAAGGTTATTGGAATGTGGATCAAAGGTAACCCTTCTAAAGTCTTTAATTTTTATAGGGATTTGATGAATTTTTGATAGCTCGTTAATCCTATCTTTGAAATTACTTCGTATAATTTCATCCCACCTGCACCCTTGAACCGGGGCATCACCAATCAGGATACTAGATGGTTTTTTCAACAATATCACTTCCAAAAAAGCCAAAAGCAAATTATCATGAGTTCTCATGCAGATTTCGTCATTTTCCTTGCGATTGTGCAATACCCAATTAGGTTTTAACAAGATGCGTTTGCCCTCTATTAGACCCATTGTAAGGAAAGCTTCGGTGACCTCATTTATAATTGATTTTAATAAAACTATATTATCATAGCAACTACTTAAATGCTCAATGGTACGATCATCCGCATCACAAAAGACAGATTTAAGATTTACAAAGTAATGTTTATCATCCATTCTTTTCTGATTTAAAAAATCTGCTGTACAAAATTCCAAAAACTACAGATAGTATTACCAATGTAATTATTTGCTCATAAAGCCCTGTTGAAACCAATGATCCACTTAATAGACCTAAGCTGAGAAATAGAAACTTAATACCATAATATATTAACTTACTTACAACCACGGAAGCCACCAAAGCCAAAAATGCTCCTATTCTAAGTTTTTGGTATAGGAAAATAAAGAAAAGAATATTTGTCAATAATTCAATTGAAATTAAGGTCGCTTTAAAAAACAAAGGGTGGCCTGTCGTTAAAAAGGAAAATATAGGAATGGTAATGGCTAAAAGAGCTGCATTATATGCATTTTTTGATAATAGATATCCAGTAAAAACAGCTATACGCATTGGCTCAATCAGGTAAATCGGAAATGGAAACATGTGTCCAATTGATGGCAATAGGAAAAGTGACAGGAAAATGCACATATCAATATAAATGTGACGGTAATTGGTTTTTATGAGTGTTATCATACAGTATAACGTTAAACTTGAAATGACATATAGGTTTTTAACTTGTAATCCGATATGAGTGGGGTAAAGATTAAACTAAAGAAAGCTGACAAACCGTCTTTGTTCTATATTTATTTACGGGTGTTTTTTTTAAGTTTGCAGAAATAGAAAAGTGCAGATTCTACTATATCAGTAATCAAAGATTATTTATAATAGTAGTTGCTAGTTGATTGCTACTCATAAACTCGATATCAGGCCATTTATTCAATATTTTCTTTAGTAGTTCAGCAAACATAGGTAGATTCCGATCCCGGTTTGCCTTATCAACTGAACCAATAAAGTTAACACGATGTGCTTGAATTATTGCAGGCTTATGCCAACGAAACGCTACCTCCATTTGTGAAATTACCTGACTGATCCAATCAAAGTCTTTTTTTTGAGAAGGTTCAAATTCAACATTGCGAGATAAATATACCTGACCCAAGTCATTTTGCTGGCCGATATAATGAAAATGTTTTTTAAATTTGTGTTCATCTCCAATTAAAGGCTCAAATTGATACCTTCCACCTTGAAAAGCATTTACATTACAGTCTTTTAATGTTTTATTCAACACATTACTCCAGGTATAACACGGGGCAATAAAAGTCAGTGATTTGTACCCGAACAATTGTTCGAAAAGTTGCAATCCTTCAATAAGGGATTGCTTTTGGGAATCAAATTCATTTATGTTTTCAAAATTAAGCGAATCCATAAAAGAATCATCAGAGATTTTAAGACTGGTACTTAGGTCAAACATTTGATTGGCGAATGCAAGACGGGCATTGCCAGTATTCAGACGTAAAGCCTGCATCCATCGGGCAACATTTAAATGTTCGCGTCCATGAAACTGAGGTTTAAATATGCCAGATTTAATTCCCTGTTGCCACAATTCAAACGATTTCTCGTGTTTCGGATAACGTTTCAGTGTTTCAGTAAAAGGTTCATAAAAATAATGATTAAACCCAGAATCTTTAATTTTAACAAAATCAGGATTTGCAACAATTGTATTGGCGGTTATTACTGCAGGATTTCCGTTTTTATCTTTTACCAAGTACAATACCTCAAAAAGAGATGTTAAATCATCTTCACAAGCTAAAGAATCATATCGGTTATAAGATAATTTATCAACCTGGATTCCTTGGTGGATTAAACTTTCATATACTGCTTTTGAAGGCATTCGGATACTTCCCCAATCATCGCTTTCAATCACCATAATTTTGCGATTGGTACGCCAGCCAGGTATGTTAATCAAATGACGAGATATGTTTTGTTTAAAACCCATTTTTGAAAAGTGAAAAGGAAAAAAGGCAGATAAAAGTAGAATGCTAATGTAAATGATTTATTTGTCCTTCAGTGTTTTGCCTTAAGATTGAAGATTTTCGCGCAAAAAATCATACAATATCTTTGCCTGGATATCTTTATTGAAACTTTTATCTGCCACTATTTTCCCATTAGCACCAACTTTTTTAGCTACAGTAGGATTGCTTAAAGCTCTGTGCATTGCGTTTGCAAAAGAAACAATTGAACCAGGTTCTGCAAAATAAACGGATTCCCCATCAATCAGATAATCTGGTATTTCACCAACGTTCGTGGCACATATCGGGTTGCTTGTTGCAAGGTATTCTCCGAGCTTTGTAGGAAAGCCGCCTTGCGCTTGTTTCGAGGGGGGCCTGGGAAGAACCAATAAACTGGCATTTTTAAGTATAGAAGGAATCTGGTCACTTGAGAACTCACCCATCCAAAATACTTTATCTTCTAATTTGTATTCTTTAATAAGTTGCTGATGAATTGGAGTATCATAATTCCATGCACCAACCAGGTAAAGTTTTAATGCCGGATACTCCTTTGTAATTTTAGCAAATGCCTTTATAAGAATACTTACCCCATCTTTAGCATCATTCATAACGCCAACAAAAGCAATATAGGGCTGTTGAAACCCCTCAACAAGTGTTTTGCCATCTGTAAATCGCTCCAAGTTGACAGTCATCGGCAAATGAAGAAATTTAGGATGAGGCATTGCGAAGGATTGATAATGTTGAAATAAGGTTTTAGTCATTAATGCTAAACCGTCATAAACATGAAAGGCCTTTTCTTCAAAAAACTTCTGACTTTTATTGGCTTGAAAGCGTTGAAGGAAATTGCCTTTGTTATATTTATGGATATCAGGGAATTCACTTAACTCAAGGAAAAGCCGCAGATTTGGCTGGGATTTTTTAAGTTGAATGGCTAATTTATAACCAAACAAACTAGGATCAGTCCACACGATTTCTCCCTTATTTTCTATTTCCTCTATAATCAATTTCACTAAGCGACCCTCACGTAAATGATCACCAATATATGTGTTATAGCGACGTTTCCAATAACCTTGAATGAGCTTTGGTTCTATATATTTACAGGTAACCCTTTCCCTATATTCTGATATTCTGTTGATTGCAGCTTCCTCTACAGAATTAAATCCTCCATAGATAAGAAGTTCTACTTTGACCCCAAGACTGCTCAACCCTTCAATAAGTGTGAGCCAGCGGTTGGCAGAAGCGGAGGATTGGAAATATGGATTAAAAGAAAGTATTACTAATATTTTCATTATTCATTTAAAAAATGTTCAAGCTCATACTTAGATTAGTTATAATATAAAATTGACGCTTACTTGTATAAATTTCATCTTACAACAGAATTTACAACATTTGCTACTATGTTTACCTTGTATGTAGCAAGAAAAAATTATTGTGTTTTTTTTAAAGCAGCCTTAACCGTCCACTTACTTGAATATAACTTATTGAATAAACAATATGTGTAGTTTGTGAATCTGGTATGTTTTTTATTGTTTTTTTTGCTTGCTCTATAAAAAAAATGTAATCGCAAAAAATATATTGTCCATCTAGTTCGAATATTTATTATTGAAAAGAGTAAACTTGCAAAGTAAGTTATTCAAGCGGAATTTAGGCAGCAAGATGAAGAATGCACACCAAATCAGAATGAGATTAAGCATATGTATAAAACCTTGCGATTGATTTTTCTAGAGATAACCCATTTCAAGTTGATTCCTTAAAGCGTTTTTAAAATCATCATAGGACTTCGCCTCATTTTCCATTGCAGATCTGATTTTATCAATTGGGAAATTCTTTATTATGTTATGGGCGGCCTGCTCTATACTACTCCAGCCTTTTAAATCCAAGTCTTCTTTTTCAAAATACAAATCCATTAAGTCAAGCCTTTGCAGTACATCTTTTATTTTTGTGTCAAATTTCTTTGCATAATTGCTCGATCCTTCAACAATAATTGTAGGGGTTGAGTTTAATAAGGACAATAATGTGCCATGAAAAAAGTGGGTAAAAGTAATAGTGAAAAATGAAAATACCCTTGCCCATTCAAACGGATTGAGGTCGTTTAAAAAAATATCGGCAGATTTATTAGGCTCATAAACCGCTATAATTTGAAACTTTTCACTGAAAAGTCTTTTGATATTTTCTCCTAAAATATTATTGCCCATTATCCCAATGAGTGGTTTGTTGAAATTAACTCCGGCTTTGACCAATTTATTTCTTAATAAATCCATATTTACCGGAAGAGATTTCAAATCAAGCAAGAAAGCAGGATCGCAATTGTGAACGGGTCTTAGATTATTGTTCACAGATTTAACAAATTCTTCAGTAGCTTTATCCCGAACCCCTAAATAAACAAAATCGCTCCATGCTTCTTTAAGATATAAACTTTGTACAGTCGATACCTGAGTATAGTCCTGACCATAAGAAGAGGCTGCATAACTCATTTTTTTTGCCCCAAGATTGGAGTTTAGAAAATATGCATTCGGAAACCCCCTGACATTCCAGTTCCAGACCATATCACTACCTGTTATGATAATATCGTATGTGTTCCTTATTCTAGCAAATAAAGTATCGTAGGAGTCAGAAGTTAGGCTAAAAGATGAGAGTGGCAAGTGTTTTTGGGAGATATCAAAAATATGATTTCTTTTTATTAATTTTATTTGAGCAAGAGGTTGATGAATCCAACTTGAAAGTGACTTTATTTGATTCTTATAAATTTTATGAGCAGATAAACTCATATAGTCTATTACCTCGACAGAGTGGTCAGGGAAATCATGTTTTAATTTATTTGCAAGTGAATAACATTGTATAAATGCTCCATAATTATAACTCTTATGATAAGCTATAATAGCAATTTTTTTTGAGTTTTTCATAATTCGCAAGGCTAAAGTTTAACACTAAATACTTGCGTCCAATGTGAAACGCAAATAATATTCCAAAAAATTGACATATTGTCGCTTTCTTTTTTTGCAGATTTACTAAACATTGCCATAACTTGTTCTTTATTAACGTATTGATGCAATATTTCACATGCGTTTTCTAATTCTGTCCTTATATATGCTTCATTTTCTTTAAACCATCTACCCTGCGGGGTAGCGAACCCAAGTTTATCAAATCTATTGCCTATTTTTGATGGGATAACCTCTTTTAATGATTCTCTTAATATATATTTGGTAACAGCATTGTTTACTTTATACTGACTTGGTAAAGCATAGACGAATTCGACTAAACGATAATCAACGAATGGTGCACGTGATTCCACCGAATGAGCCATAGAATCCCGATCCTGATGGTGAAGAAGTTTTGGTAAACTTGTGAAGAATAATTGGCTTTTTGACATACCTTTAATTGAAGCAGGGAATTCATATTTTAATCCTTTTTTTTCGTTTGCGTTAAAGGCATCATGTTTTATCCAGCTCTTTAAATTGGCCGGCTCATGGTTAGCCGATGCAAATAAATTTCTTAATCTTATAATAAGGCCTTGCGGGAAAAAGCGTTGCAGGAATTCGTTTATAAAAAGTTTGTATGGATTAGTATAGTATCTGTTATATTTTCTTCGGTAATTTTTTAAACTTTTATTTAATTTTAGAAACTTGCCTTTAAAAAACAATTCGCGAAAGTGCATTTGGTGGAAGTTTGAATAACCAGCCAAATATTCGTCAGCACCCTGACCATCCAACATTACAGTCATTCCATTTTTACTTGCTTCTTCGTAAACACACCATTGAGAATAAACGGATGTTGAGCCAAAAGGCTCATCCTGGTGCCAGATAATCTTATCTAATTGAGGGAACAGGTTTTCGAAGGACGGAAAAACTTTATGGGAAACCACATTTGTCCTATCAATTACTTCATTGATAAACTCACGTTCATCAACCAAGATGTCGTCAAAACAAGAAGATACAGTTTCCTGTATATCTGTTTTGTCCTCCTGTTTCAAAAGATTGTTCATTACACAAACAATAGATGTGCTATCCAGACCACCTGAAAGGCAAGAGCCTACTTTTACATCGGACCGAAGTCTTAACCGAACGGTATCTTCAAATAAATTTTTAAATGTTGATTTAGCTTTTTTAAAATTAATATTCAAATCTTTAGCTCCAGTTGGAAAATTATACCATCTCGAAATATTAAATGTAAAATCAGTAAGATTAAATATGAGATTTTCGCCGCCTCTTAATTGAAATACCTGTTCGAAAAGTGTCTCATTTGTATGATCGTGCAGACCTCCTGAAGTAAAAAAGTCGAATAATCTAGCTTTGTTTGCAATAGCCTTCCAGCCTGGGAGAACTGTAAATTGTTTTATTTCGGAAGCAAATGCAAATTTTTCGCCAATTTGTGTATAATATAAAGGTTTCACTCCAAATCTATCCCGGGCACAAAATATTCGATTTTTAACATTATCATGTAGGGCAAAAGCAAACATGCCGTTGAACCGGTTTAAACAATCTACTCCCCATTTATCAAATGCAGCTAGCACTACTTCGGTATCAGTATCGGAAGTAAATGTATATCCTAAACCTATCAACTCTTTTTTTAATTCCAAATAATTATATATCTCGCCGTTAAATGTTATTACATATTTATCCTGAAATTTCATAGGCTGTTTGCCTTTTTCGGACAGATCAATTATTGAAAGGCGGCGATGACCAAAAACAAATAAGTCGCTATAATAATAACCAAAACCGTCAGGCCCTCTGTGAGCAATTATATCGCACATTGAAACAATTTCGGATTGAAAATTAAATTTGTTTTTACTAATAATCCCAGCTATTCCACACATAATATTCAGGTTTTTTACTTTTTCTAAAGATTTGATTTGTTTAATGCTAAGCCAAATTCTGATAAAAATTAAATTTTCTATTCGACCTACAAATCTTTATAAAAATAGACTTTTATTTTTTTAACAACTTATTTAAATATCTATTGAAATGCCCTAAAAAATAAACTTTAGGAATTAACTAACCCTTGGATTTTCTGTAAAATTCTTGTCAGAAAAAAAACTATGACCAATTTGATATGCTTATAACTTAAGGCAATTCGAGTATCGTACAAATACATTTTAAGTAAATTATTCTTTTGAAATTGATTTTCTGCTCTTTCACTTGTATCGTATAAAAAAACATCGTTGCCGGGAATATTAAAAATTACATTCAAATCGTGCGGCCTCATCGTTAATGCATACGATTTTAAAATACGGAAATGTTTATTTTGATTTGTTGTTAGCCAGAATCTTTTTGGCTTTTTGTGATTATTGTATAAATCAATAGTTGTTTCTTTTTCAGAAGTACCTAAAGATTTTTTAAGAGTTATATTCTCAAAAAAAATATTATACACGGCTTTGGAATCGTCAAAAGCTAGAAAAGAAAATTCTTTGCTTGTATCAAGTTGAAGAGGAACCTGGTAGGTATTAGAAGATAATGAATTATGGGTGCCGATGTCACTAAAATTGCTTGTCAATGAAACCCTAGGGTAAACAAAAAATAAATTATTATCAACAATGTACTTATTATGAAACTTCAGCCAAGAGCTATCTGGCCAGTTTGCAATTGAATCAGGAAAATCATTAGATTTAAAACTGATACTTTCATTTACTGAAATCCAATTCAGAAAGTTATCCCATTTTTTTTTTGTCCATATTTGACCCCAAGATTGCGCCTGCTGCATAAAAAACACATCATTTCCATCTTCTACTGCCTGAAATGGCCTATCAATACAATAATTGAATAAATGTGTATAGAGTGAAATTCCCGCGACATTATCATCGTAAATATAATAGTCTATTGCTTGTTTTGTAAAAGTATAGAATGCGGGAGATACAAAAATATCATCTTCTAAAATACAAATACCTTTGTAATGATCTGTAAATTTGCCGCAAGAGAGTACATGCTTTTTTAAACCAAGACGTTTTTCATGCCTTATTATTTTCTTTTCCCCAAAAAGCCATTCAAAGCGAAAAGCTTCATTAAATACTTCTTCATTACCACTACAATCAATGCTTATGATTAAGTCCACCTCATCGCCATGATAAACCACGTTATTTAAAGAAATTAAAAGACGATTTAGACTTTTAATCCTATTATATGCAATTATCACAATTCCTATCTTATCCATAAACTAAATTATTAGTTATTGCTTAATCAGAGGTTTTGATTGTGGATGAGTTCAGAAGATGGTGGTTTCTTCGGGTCTGATTTATCAGAATTTTTTGTTGTTTTTGAAAAAGCCGATAAAAGCTTGAGGATCCAAAAAAAGTTTGTAATGAACTTGAATAAATTCATCATTCATTTCCCACCATTTAATTCTGAGTAAATCATTGATGATATTTTCGCTAAACCGATATTTAATTGTTTTGGCTGGAACACCGCCAACTATAGCGTAAGGCGGCACATCTTTCGTAACTAAAGATCCGTATGCAATAATAGCTCCATCGGAGATTGTGACCCCTGGTAAAATGGTAGCTTTACCGCCAATCCAAACATCATTTCCAATTGTAGTTAACTTCACAGCTTCATCAAAATACATTTTGTCTGCAAAAGTTTTAAATGATTTATTGTTAGAATAGAAAGCCGGATGAGTAGATACGAAATCTATCGGGTGCGGAGAAAAACCAATGGTAACATCAGGGCCTATGCTGCAGTAATTTCCAATAACACAATTTAGTGCGTAAATATTGGAATTAAAGTATGTTCTTCTGCCTATCTTTGAAGATATTATTTGTCCCCCTGAAACAAAAACGTTAGTACCAATTTCTGAATTAGTAATTGAAGTAGCCATACCAAATAAGCATCCTTTTCCTTTGTGCAAATGGCTCAATTTGTAATGTCTTATTATTGATAATAATCTGATGGGTCTTAAAAGTTCTTTAAAATATAAGATGAGATTTTTCATGGTTTCTTGTAAAAAGTAAACAAATTGTTCAATTTACCAGCATAATACAAAATAAGAATGAATTGATTTGATAAAAATTTTAAGACTTAATGAATAAATCAAAATAATTGGATCTTGTTTTTAGACTTAGTTAAGACAAAAATTTTACGAATTACAATTTCTGATTTGTTTTCAGGGGGGGGTGATTGGCAATCGTCTAATAAATAACATAAAAGAATAAAACTTTCTTTTATGTGCAGACCCTAATTGGCTAGTTAATATGTTGAGGAGTTTTGACTCCTCTTAATGGTTCTCGAAATGTTGTGCCAATTACCGCACCCCAAAATGATGTAATCAAGATAAAATGAGAAGGATAGATAATGACATTACTAGAAATTGATGTTACAAAGAAAATAACATACGATAATGCAAATGGGGCAGCAAACTTTGATCTGCCTCTAATTAATCTGAACAGATACTTCAAAATGTAAAAGTTAATAATAACATAAAAGAAAACAGAAATTAATCCATAGTCATATAGGATTTCAAGCCAATCATTATGTGCCGAAACTTTGTCAGTTGTGAATTTTGCTACAGAATTATGCCCATGCCCAACTAACCATTCAAATGTAGATGATTTTGCCTGGTACAATATTACTTCATCATATATATCGAACCTACCACTCCCCTTATCCTCTGAAATTCCTTCCATACGTTGTGTAAAAATATTTCCAAATTTTGAGTCTAAAATGGTGAATGAAAAATATGTAAATATTGCTAATAATACAATAGAAAAAATAATTTTCAAATTTAAACCTCTTTGGGTTACAATTCTGTCAACAATGTAATAAACGAAAACTGATAAAATAAAACCAACGAAGACAGTCCTTTTTAAAGTTAAATAAACTACGATGCTCATGAAAAGGACAATAAACCGTCTTGATTTTGGATTATTACTGCACAATGCCCATGGAAACGCAAAGTATGGTAAATAGACCAAATTGTTTGCTGTAAAATCTTTTGTAGAAACGGTAACTCCAGATAGAACAGTGATTAAGACTAATATAACAAGAGTGATGCATAAAATATAAAAATATTTTAATAACGAAAAAATAACTGAAGGATTGTAATACGTAAAACGTTGAAAAACTAAGTAAGCAAGACCCCAAAATAGAACTGCTGGGATTAATATTAAGTCTTCCGAACTGAAAAACATTGACATTAATATGGATATCATTATCAGGAATACATATAGGTTTATGGGGAATACCTTATATTGGTGTACAATAGGGTATTTTAATAGAAATATTATTGCGCTAATTTCGAAGAGTATTGTGAAATATATTCGAAAAGCTGCAAGTTTGCTTAATAATATATTCTTTTCCGATATTAGTATTGGCAGACAAAAAAGTGTGAATACTAAAAAAAGAGTTATTTTTGAAATTAGAATAAAAGTTTTATGCATTTTGATGGTTTATTAATTAGGTGTCTTTTGTGAAATAAATCTTGGGTGTAACAGTTTATTTTTATTAAAAAAGTTCTGTAAGTTTTTCAAAAAAAACAGTAGGTAAAGAGATTTATAAAAATTTTGGTGAACAAGAATTCCGAATATCAATGTTTTTAAATCTGGATTATTTTAATGCGGTATTCGATAATCTCCAATGAAATGTTTAACGATTTGATTTTCAAAGAAATGTAGAAATTGGCAAATTTTATCAAGTTGCTGATTATTAATATTCACAGTAAAGCTGCTGGACATGATGAGAGACCCAAATTTATTTACAGCTTCAATTTATTGGAATCCTCACGCATTAGGTTAAATATGACGGTGAGTGGTAATTTGTTGTTTTATTAAACTTTATTTAACGGATTTGAATAAGGAGGTAAATAGGATAGGGTTGCTTGAAATGGTAATATTCTAGTTGTAAAATGACATATTATTGTGTGAGAGAGCTTTTGATTTAGTACAATCATTTTTGTTTATATTTTATTTTGCGTGGTCACAAAAATAAAATGTCATGAATTATCATCTATCTGGATAACTATCTGATGACATTGCTTGTTTAATTTTTCCGTATTGGCATCAATATATATAGTTTGGCAAACAACTTTTTAAAGTATTCTTTTTCATTTTTATCGAGCAATATATAAAATGTAATGAATGAAATAATTGCTGAGAAAGTACTTAACATAATGAAGTTGAAAAAACCATAGCCGATTAATTTGTTTGCTATAATGCAACAGCCAGATACAACCAATGCAAGGATTAAAATTTTAGAAAAACATGCTTTAAGCCATAAACCAATTGGGAAATTGATCATTTTTTTTAAAAATAATAAACGAAACCATAAGGCGGTGAATGTGATTGAAATATTGCAAACGATTATTGAGTAGGCCGGGAATCCAAAGTGGAAAAGCAAATAGGAAAGGGGGAAATTAAGCAGAATAAAAGACCCCATGGCCATTTGATAATATTTGATTCTGCCAGTTGATTGGGCGGCAGTCATTAATGGGTATGAGATAAGGTCAATCAGTGAATCAATTAAAATAAGCTGACAAAATAGCGGAGCAAAAGCAGGCACGTTTTTTAACCATATTTGTAAAACATACTCCATTCGCAACATTATTGGTAAGGTAATAAGGAAAAGCACTAAGAATGCAAATTTTGACGCCTGGAATATTAATCGCAACATTTTTTCATTATTCCCTTCGCCATAGTTTTTAATTATTTGAGGGTTGCTGGCCCGAAAGATACTTTGTGAAAAAAAAGATAATTGACCGTTCACCTGGTTTGCTATCGCATAAGCAGCATTTAATATTGGCCCAAAATATATATTCAATAAAACAGCACTACCCTGGCTCTTGCCAACTCCAGCTATGGCCCCAAATAAGTTCCATCCTGCAAAACTTGTTAATTCTTTATATAGTTTAATATCTTTTTCAATTGAAACTTTTAACTCCTGATATTTCTTAAAGCAAACAATAATGTATAAAGCTAACGATAAAATAGAGATAAGAAGTGTAGTAAAACCAAAGAATTCAAGTTTATCGAACAAGGTAGAGGTAAGTAGCAATGCAGCAACTAACCGAAAAATAGTTTCAATAATATTTATAACCGCAATTGCTAATAGATTTTCTTTTGCATTTAAAAAAGCCTGAAATGGAACATTTAAAATATTTAACATAAATGATGCTGTCGCGAACTGATAAATCAACATTGCAGCTTCTTTTCTATCGCCAGGGATATTTAAATAATGAGTAAAAAACCATAATCCGGCTGTTTCAGCTAAAACTAAAATAAGCAGGGCGATAATTGCATGTACTATAATACTGGCATTAAATATTTTATTTACGGATACTTCATCTTTTCTTCCAATTTCAAATGATAAGAACCGCTGCGTTGATACAGTCATTGATCCATTAATAAAAGAAAATAATGATACTGCACCCGCCACTATATTGAATATCCCAAAATCGCTAACCCCTAATGCAAACAATACAATGCGTGATGTGTATAACGAAATTAATACCGTTATAATCATTCTGGCATAGGTAATGCCTGTGTTAAAAGCGATTTTGTTGCTATCTTTCACTTATGATAATACTTAAGAATACTTCAAACAATATAGTTAGGATTTTAAGCTATTTTAGTTTTGGCCGGATTTTGGAATTGTTTTAACCCTATTATTTATAAATGCAAAATAGATTATTACAATAGTTATCAAAGCAGAGGTAGATGATATGCAATAGCTTTTGATTGAGTTAAAGAATCCATTTCCAATCTGGAAACGCTGCATTGAATCACCATACAATTCACCTTGAAGGTATCCAATATGAAACCAAAATCTCGACAAAATAGCAGAAATTGCAAATGCAATAAGTATCTGTTTGATTTTTAGATTTTTCAAGTTTTGTATTAAGAGAAAAATGTAAATTGGCAAGAGCTGAAGAAATCCCCTTGATTCACTTAATAAGTTAAAAGCTAGAAAAACTACAGTGTATAATATCAATCCAAAACCTTTTTCAATAATTGACGAGGTTAATTGTCTCCATAAAAATATTATAAAAACTGCAACAGGGCCAAAGTAGAATATTTTAGCTAAAATAAAATGAGCTGGAAATTGTAGTGAACTAGTAAATAATTTTATGAAAACAACACTGTAACTTGCCCGTTGGGGTAAAGTTGAATCAACGAATGACAAAGTTAAAATATAATAAATTGAAAATAGTATGATCCACGAGGCTATCCCATTTAATTGGATTGATGCAACAATGCCATAAAATTTATAGTAATAACAAAAACCATATAGTGCAAAATATACATAACATCCTGCTATGATAAGAGACAGGGGAAAAAAAGTAAATAAGGTTGCTTCTTCTCTTCCTGAATACAAAGCACTGAAGAATTTTTCATCATAATATATATCCCAATGATATAAAAATGAAAATGTTATAAATGTTATTCCTAACCCTATAAGAGAATATCCCAAAACTGATCCATAATGTATTAATTTATTCCTCTTTAGAGTATCAACATGAATGGCAGTGGTTTTAAAAATAAATAAAGGCAAATAGAAGATTAGTAAACCAGGTATTAAGAACATACCGACCAATGTTGTGAAAAATAAACCCTTAATATTGGTTGTAAGATAATAATATGCTATAATAATACTCATGGCATACACGGTGGCGTCAGGTGAAACAGGAACAAAACCTACTAGTTTGAGAATTGGATAGTTTATAAACAGCAGAATGATCAATAATGATTTACTATTAAACCCCATTTGTTTTTCTTTACAATATTTCAATACGTAAATCCAGGATATTGCTATTGCTATGAAATGGATGATTTTGTAACCTAGGATAATAATTTGATCATTTACTGGGACATTAGAAATATATGCAAAACTCGCAATTAAAAATTGAGGTAAAATTTTACCAAAGGAATATGAATCAAATCCATTTGATCCTGCAATACCCCAAAAATTCTTTACAATAGGTGCATAAAACATTCCACCATCAAAACCACAACCGTTGTATATGTTTGTTAATTCACCACAAAAAAGATTTAGGAGAAAGGTTACCCAAAACAATATTACGATAAAGAAAAATAAATATTTCTCTTTCGAAGCAAACGCTACCTTATTAATAACGATATTCATTTATATCAATTTGTTTTCGACTTTCCGTTAATTGAATATTTGTGGATAAATTAATGTAATCTTGCACACTTATTAGTTATTAGTAATTTCAGGGTTTTAAAGAAATTATTGATTTAAGTTTCTATAGCAAATTTAATTTACCAAGTAATTTTAGTATTTTTATTTAGCTTAACTTGTATTAGTACATACACACATTAATTCAACAAAATTACCTTGATTTCTACAATTACTGGTTACTTAAAGCTTTTAATATTTCATTTTCCTCCAACTCATAATAGAATGGCATTCTTACCAAACATTCTTCAAAGTGGTCGCTGTTAGGTAACTGCCTACCATCATGCTTATCGCTATAGTACTTACTTTTATGTAAACTTAAATAATGAAAAACAGGGAATAATCCCTTGTCTTTCAGGGTTTTGATGAATAATGTTCTTTCTTCAAAAGAAGAAAGAACAAGATAATACATGTGCGCATTATTAGTTGCATATATGGGTAATGAAGGCTTTGTAAATTTAAAATCTTCAAAAAGTTTGTCCACATGTTGACTATACCAGTCCCAGATTTCTAATCTGCGTTTCTGAATAATATCAATGTTTTCAATTTGTGCCCAAAGGAAAGCTGCAACTACTTCTGACGGAAGGAAAGAACTACCAATATCGACCCAGCCATATTTATTAACCTCACCCCTAAAAAATTCGGCACGGTTGGTGCCTTTTTCCCAAATTATTTCAGCACGTTTGATAAAGCGGTCATCATTTATTGCCAGTAAACCGCCTTCACCACATTGGATATTCTTGGTTTCGTGAAATGAAAACGCGGCTAGATGTCCTATCGAACCCAGAGCCTTTTTGATGCCATCTTTCCCAGTATAATAGCTATCAATTGCTTGGGCAGCATCCTCTACAACAAACAGTTCATGCTTGTTAGCAATATCCATAATTTTATCCATATCACAAGCAACCCCAGCATAATGAACAGTAACAATTACTTTTGTCTTAGCAGTAATTAGTTCTTCAATCTTGTTTTCGTCCATTCCTGGGTGGTCATTACGACTGTCAACAAACACAATTTTGGCTCCTTGTCTTACAAAAGCAAGTGCCGTGCTGACAAATGTATAAGATGGCATAATAACCTCATCACCAGCCTTAATATTGAGTAGCATAGCACACATTTCTAAGGCATCAGTACAGGAAGTTGTAAGTAGTGTTTTTTTAAAATGCCATTGGTTTTCAAAATACTTTTGACAAATTTTGGTATACTTACCGTTACCTGAAATGTGGCCTGAAGCTACTGCGTCATATATAAAGTGTACTTCCTTGCCTGTAATATACGGTTTGTTGAAATTGATCATTGCTAAGTTATTTTATAATTAGTTTTTTTGACAAAGTAATCGCCGGATTTCCAATTACTGTTATACCTGCATTTAGATTTTTTGTTACCACTGTACCTATACCTAACTGGACATTACTTTCTATGTTTACAGAGTTTGAAACCAGGCTACCTGTTCCTAAAAAACAACAATTACCAATAGTTACATCTCCACTGATGACTGTTCCTGGTGATACATATGTTGAAGTTCCTATAATTGTATCGTGAGAAATAATAACACCATTATGTAGAACACAGCCATCATTAATTACGACATTTTGATCTATATTAACACCAGGAAATAGTATGCAACCATCTCCGATTTTAGCTGATGGGCTTATATAACAAGATTTGTGAATTAAAGATTTCACTTTTCTTCCATTTACTTTTAGTTCACTTATTATTTTTGCTCTTAATTCCAAATGCTTATAACCTACACCTATATAAAATTCATTATCAAATTGGCTAGCATCCAAGTAATAATAGAAAGGGAAAATAGAAATATTTTCTTGAAGTGAATAAGTATCATCGAAGATTGTAAATTCAAGATCACCACAAGTGTTTTCCAATAAAAAGCTTTTGATTTGCTTACCGAGTACACCAAATCCAATAATCGCGGCTTTCATAATATGACAAGTTAAAAAGTTGAACGAGAATTATTTACTAAAGTAATATTGAAATTCAAATTTCATTGAATATCTCACTACAAACAAAATTTGGCCTTTTGGTCGTTTTTAAATTAATGCGATGCAAATATTGGCCAAGAATACCCAATGCCAATAGTATAGACCCTATTCCAAAACTCAATAAAATTATCATGCTAGCAAAACCGGGAACAAGATTATTATAAATTAGTTTTTGAAGTAATACCCATGCTGAGTACCCGAAAGTAAAAAGGAAGAAACCTATGGACGACCAAGTAACAATTTTGATTGGTAAGTCGGAAAATGTGACAAATATATTAATAGAATGAGCAATCAATTTTTTAATGGAATAAGAACTTGAGCCAGCGGCACGTTCATGATGTGAAACAATACATGAGCTAGTGTTTGTTGTAATCCATGAAATGTATCCATCCAAAAATGTGTAAGAATTTCGCATTTCAATTGTTGACTTTGCGGTACTGGATTTTAGGATTCTAAATGCTGAATAATCCTGATGAAGTTCCGGAATACCGATTTTAATAAATCTTTTTAAAAGAAGAGATGTTATATTTCTGAATCCTGAGTGTTTCCGTTTCTCATAGTTACCATATACAACATCAAAATCGCCTTCCTTTTGCTTTTGAATTAGAAATTCAATATCATCAGGCAGATGCTGTAAATCCTCATCCATAGTGATAATATAATCACCTTTTGCAATTTCAAATCCACAGATTATGGCATTATGTTGACCAAAGTTTCGCGACAATTTAATTGCTTTTATCAATGTAGGAAATTTGTTCTTAAGAGAAATGATGACTTCTAGAGATTTATCTGGACCACAATCCCAAACAAGGACTACTTCAAAAGAATAATGTTTTAGTTCACAAAATACTTTGATTTGGTGAAATAGCTGGTTGAGGGTACCTTCACCGTTATACACAGGTATAATTATAGATAGAAACATTATTTGAGAATTAGTTTTGAGTCCGATTGATAAAGAAAATATCCTGCTCGATCAGCACTTTGTAAAAGAGGTTGCAGATACTCACGGGTAATCTCACTTTTAATTTTAACATTCTCGAATTTGTTTTTCTTTATTATTTCACCAATCTCTGGTGATTCAATGGAATAAAAAAACACTCCTGAATGTTTAACCCATTGCTTAACAGGATATTCAAATCTATTTAACGCTACTTCAATCACACCTTTTAAGAAATCGTAACCTGTAGATAGGTAAACTAGGTCAGAACCTATAAAATCACCTCCCATTCGAGCTCCTACTTCTGTTATGTAGATGCCTTTTTTAGAAATTATAAATTCAGCATGAGAAGCTCCATATTTAATACTCAAGGCATCAAGCGATTTTATCGTCTCATTAGCTATATCATTTTGTATTTCATTTGATAATAGAGAAGGTTGGTGATGTTCGAGTTCGACATAATGAGGATTACCGGAAGTGATTTTATCAGTAATAGTTAATATATAATGCTTACCTTTAAATGAAATCACTTCAACACTCACTTCAATTCCTTCGATAAATTCTTCAATGATCGCTTGTTTACAAATTGATTCACTAAGAGAGGTTCCAATTGCTGATATTAATTTTTCAAAGTTAAATACCTTATTAACTCCTTTGCTACCTGATCGGTCAACAGGTTTTACAATCAGTGGAAATGAAAGTGTTTGCCGTTTTATTTTGGGGTCATCATTTTTTACAACCTTAAAAAAATGAGGACATTTCAAGCCATTTTTTTCAAAAGCTTGCCTCATTTTGAATTTATTGGTACATAATATTGCTGAATTAATGGAATTTCCGATAAGTCCCATGTTTCTAGCCACATAGCTTACTGTGGGCACGGAAATATCAGATGCAATAGTTACGATTCCATCAATTTTCTCCTGCTTACAAACCTTAAAGATTTTATCCTTTTCAAGAGTTGAAATAGGATAGAACCTATCACATTGATCCCTCGCAATAGCACCTTCTGCCCATGCAAAACCGATTGTCTCAACTCCCATTTCCTTAGCTTTAAGGTAAAGGGGTAATTGCAAATAACTTGCACCTAGAATAGCGATTTTTTTCTTCAAAATTTGACAGTTACTATGGTTCCTAAAATAATTAGTAAGAGTCCAAACAGTTTCCCAAAAGTAAAAGTTTCATTTAAAAATAAAACCCCCAATAAAAAAACCATTGTTGGTGCAATACTCATGAAGGGATAAGCCTGGGTTATTTCGAATTTTGACATGGCAGCCATCCAAAACAAGGAAGCAATAAAAGCGGAAATAAATCCTGATAAAATATAAGGATCAAATATAATTTGCAATAAAGAAAAAACTTTTTTTAATAGTTCTTCATTTTCAGAAAGTTTAAAATTTAGGCTAGATAATCGCCATTTTAGAACTATCTGACCGTAAACAGTAAACGAAATAGTCCCTAAAATATATTGGTAGCCCTTCATAAGCATAATTTATTTTCTTGAATTATAGAGATTAACAAAAAGTTTCAAATATATTAATTGTAACTTTCCTTGCTCAAGTTTTTTAAATATTCACCAAGTATGTTTGAGAATCGGTCGGCGCCTTTACTATTTAAATGTTCTTTATCACTAAAAAAAACTGCATTATTTATAAATGAAGTATCGTTAGAAAAATCAAGAAAATTAGCATTTTCCTGTTTTAAAAGCTCTATTGTTCTTTTTGAAGAATGTGAATAATCTGATTTTTTTTCTCGATTTGAATGAAAAACTGGAGAACAAACAAAAAAAAGTGCAACACGTTTCCTGTTACAAATATGTATAATATCCTTTAATGAATTTAACATGTTGGTATCAATCTCAGTCTGATTATCTGGTGCTTTGTATATTTTCAGCATGCTAGTGTTCAGTGTTTGATTTTTAATAGGAACATAGCCATTGATGTCCCATTTTCGATTTATATCAATATTGGTATTAAACCGAAGTATATTCATAATGGATGAATTGAATGGATATATTGATGAAAGTAATTTTACTTGTTCGTAAGAACTTTTTAGCTGAATAATTGGCCTAATTTCAGGATATTTATTATAATAAGGCAAAAGGATAGAAAGTTTGTCGTAGTCAGATTGATTAAAATATACCCGATTAGGGTCTAATTCGAACAGGATTATTTTTGGGGAATACCTATTCAATATTATTTTGATTTGTGCGTATGGCATTAGAATACTTTGTCCATTTATACCAAGGTTGTAGCATGACATTTGCAGGTGGTGAGAAAGTATTTGAGTGTCGTAATGATGCTGAGCGCGTGAACTACCTAGTATAAGAACATCGGCTTTGCATTCAGCAAAACCATAATTAATAATTTTATCCTGACCTGCTTTCTGATTGAAGTACAGATAGGAAAGTAATCTTCCAGTGAACTGATCTACGAAAATTATAATAAAGAAAAAGGATAAGATTTTTAAGCCCCGAACTGTACTGATATTTAAATTATTCATAATTGATAAGGTTAAAATTGAAAATAGATAAACTGGCCTCCATCAAAGACACCTACAGCAAGGATAAGAAAAATTAGCATTGCATAAGCCAACTGGTTTTTAAACCAATGGTTTGATTGAAACGGGAGTATCCGCTGGTGTTGATGTTCCCAGTTTCTTTCAATAAAAAGTAAAAATAAAATGCTTAATATGCAATAAGTAAATTGTTGTAAATCACCTATGTAAAGTGAGCCACTAAAAAGTGCAATTTGTTTTGCAATAAAAAATGCATCAACTGTGGTATTTGCCCTAAAGAATACCCAAGCAAAGCACGCCAAAACAAATGTAACGAGTATTTGTAGCGCATTATGTAGTTTAGGTAAGCGATCCAATAATATGAGATGATTGAATTTTTTGCGCCATTTTTCGGTAACAATAGCAAAAACCAGATAAAACCCATTAATGGCTCCCCAAATTATATAGGTCCAATTAGCGCCATGCCAAAGCCCGCTAATTGTAAATACCAGGAACAAATTTATATACCAGCGTGGAATAGAAACACGGTTGCCACCTAGTGAAATATACAAGTAATCCTTAAACCAGGTTGATAAAGAAATGTGCCAGCGTTTCCAGAATTCGGAGATGGAGCGGGAGAAATAGGGGCGGTTAAAGTTGGTCATTAACTTAAACCCCATAACCTTTGCTGCTCCAATGGCAATATTTGAGTAACCGGCAAAGTCGCAATAGATTTGAAATGCGAAAAAGACTGTAGCCAATGCGAGTGTTTTACCACTGTGCTGGTCGGCATTGTTGTAAACGGCATTTACATAAATTGCAAGACGGTCGGCAATGACAAGTTTCATAAAGAGGCCCCAAAGCATAAGCTTTAGCCCTTCGACAACCCGCTCGTATTCGAAATAATGCTTTTCGTAGAACTGGTGAATGAGGTTTTGCGGACGTTCTATTGGGCCTGCGACTAACTGTGGGTAAAACATTACATATAAGGAATATATGCCAAAATTACGCTCGGCCTTTTGATGACCCCGGTACACCTCGATGGTATAACTCATGGCCTGGAAGGTATGAAATGACAAGCCTATTGGCAATAATATACCCAGGTGGGGGATATGGTTCTGATAGCCTATTGAATTTAGCAGGCCTGATAAATTATCGTTGAGGAAATTGTAATACTTGAATACTGCCAGTACTCCAATATTAGCTATAAGACTAGCGATTAGCCAGTATTTCCGTTTTTTGCCTTCGGCGGTTTCGAGCAGGATACCCGCGAAGTAGTCAACAACAATTGTAAACCCGAGTATAAGTATATATACCGGGATAAATGCCATGTAGAAATAACAACTGCTGCCCAATAATAGCATCCACCTATACCTGTGCGGCAGGAGGAAGTAGAGGGTTGTTACCACTAGGAAGAAAAAGACGAAGTGGAAAGAGTTGAAGAGCATGGGTTAATGTGTTAGTTAGTCAATGCGGTAATTGGTTAATTTAAAAATGATTAGTCTAAAAATTTGTCGATTGAAGTAGTCTGATTTTAAATATTTTATTAAAGAAAGACTTCGTATTATTTTAATAATCGATTATTGAATTTAATCCAAATCAGTGAAAAAATCATTGTAATAAAGATTGCTGAAACTAATTGCATCAACAAATTAGTTGTAATTAAATCACCCTCAATAAGACCGAGACTAATAAAACCAAATTTCAAAGCATAATACACAAGTTTGCTTGCAATAATACTTGAAAATAAAGCAAAAGGAACATTCAACTTAGTATTACTTAGTAATTGTAAAAAAAATGCAATATTAACAGAAAGTTCAATGGAGATTAAAATAGCTTTAAAAAAGGGAGGGTGACCGGTTACCAGTGAGGAGAAAAGGGGTATTGTAAGCGCAAGCAGGTAGGCATTTGTATTTTGGCGTGAAAGTACAAAGCCGGCCAACATAAATATCCGCATCGGGTCGAGTAAATAGAGAGGAAAAGGTGCTATATGGGAAAAGGCAGGGATAAAGTAGATTGCAATTAGTATAGCCACATCTACAAGGATGGTGCGGGGGGTGAATATTCTTAAAATGGCGGTTGGCATTGGTTTTTTTATTTGAAAATTTGGTAATTTAGATGGGGGAATGAATTAATTTGAGGATTAGAAGATTTGAGGATGTGGAAATGTGTTAATGCGATAATGTGTTAATGCGGTAATTTGAAAATGCGGTAATTTGAAAATTTGAAAATGGGTTAATGTGATAATTAGGCTATTAGTTTTTTAGACTTTTAGACTATTAGGTAATCAGGAAATTTGAAAATGGGTTAATGGGTTAATGCGATAATGTGTTAATGCGGTAATAAGTTAATTTGAAAATGAGTTAATTTGAAAATGAATTATTGAGAGTGTTCAGAATACCAATTTACGTTTTCAGTATGCCAATTTATGTTTTCAGTATGCCAATTTATGAGTTCCGAATTTTAACTAATAGGTTCAGTATACCAATTTATGTGTTTAGTATACCAATTTATGTGTTCAGTATATTATTTTATGTGTTTAGTATGTCAATTAATGTGTTCAGTATATTATTTTATGTGTTTAGTATGTCAATTAATGTGTTCAGTATGCCAATTTATGTGTTCAGTATGCCGACTTATGAGTTAAGTTGTCAGGTTTTATTAATTTATGTGATATTTTGGATTCAAATTAGGCAATATGTGGTTTGGTAAAGCCCTAACAGCCTATTGCCTAACAGCCTAAATCAAATTAATGGAACGACCTTCGTTTTTCAGGTATAGGGTAAATAATTGCATATTTGAAGTCTAAGCAAACAGAAGCCGTCCTTTGGGTATGGGGATATTTCGCTTTGTCAGAATCGCAGTTTCAATCCATTCATTGATAATTATATTGACATTGTTAATGGCTTCAACCTGATTTTGACCATCCGCCATACAACCTGGCAATTCAGGCACTTCGGCAATAAACCGTTGATCTTCCTGACTCCAGTATACTATTATTTCATATTTATTCATTTTGGTCCGAATTAAGTTTGTACTTTAAAATTAGCAGTCTGATTTGTTTTACCTGGTAGGGCTTTGCTTTATTATTACTAAATGGTTGAATATTAATAATTTCTTCTATGCCTTCCTTGTAATAAATGTGATGATCTCCTTTAACCCTGCATCTAAAACTAAGACTATCCAGCAATCGTGTCAGATCATCAAAATCGATATTCTTATCCAAAGTTCCCGACAAAATTTTCTCAATCAGTTTATCTTTTTGTGTCATAATCAGTCAAATTCTATATCAACAGCATGAAAGATTAGAGCAAACTATTCAGGAGTTGAACTTTTAGCTACTAATGGAATGAAAAGCAACTGAAGGAACCATGGATAATAGATGAATATCCTTCAGTTGCTTTACCTGGGAATGGTAAACCAGATAGGTTAAGGTAGAACTTAGGTAGTAGCTGGATCAGGAATTGTAGCTTCGGCCTTTTTGGCGGCAGCACGTACCTTCTTTTTCATGGCAGTGAAGTTGTATTCCTGTGTTTTAACCGCATCGGTAACCTTGTAAAGGATTTTCCCAACACGCAGCACCTCAGTTAATTGTTCGTAAAGGCTGTTAAACAAGCCAAGGTTATTCTGCACAATGGTTGCGCGGTTGCTCATAATCTCATACTGTTTCTGGTTTTCGGCAGCAATAGAGGTGGCTGCATCGGTAAACCTGGCGGTAAGTTCGGCTTTAAGTCCCTGTTTTTCCAATATGGCAGCATGTTTGGTTAAATTGTTGCCTACAATGTGCAGGTTGGCAATAGCGCCTTCGGCATTTTTGGCTGTGATGCTTTTGCGCAAAGCTGCCAAACCGAAATCGGCAGCCGAAATTTTAAGTACAGGTTGTGCAAGTTTCAAATAACCGGTCAAGCGGTTAATAGGGTCAATAAGTCCGTTCATAGTAGCATACAAACGGGCTGTAATGTTCTTAAGGTCCATTGTTTCGGACTGGGGCATAATCATTTCGTTAACCGAAGCGATTTTAGTTTCAAAACCGGTAACATACTCTTGATCGAACTTCGGCGAGAAAGCCGTAAAATCGGCCAGGTCGCGCTTGAGGCTAAATACTGCAAAACTACAGGTCACGGCTAGTTCTTCGTCTTTGCAGTTGTAGGAACGTGGATTTGTTGTTGCCATAAATTTAGTTTTAAGGGGTTAATTTGTTCGTGCGGTAATGTGCTAATGCGGTAATTTGTTAATGCGATAATTTGATAATTTGAAAATGAGGTAATTTGATAATTTGAAAATTTGGGAATGAGTTATTGTGAGAATTGATTGCTATTTTTATCCAGAGTCAAAGACTATTTCAAGTCGGAAAAAGGATTGATGATCTGAAGTCTTCCTTCGATAAATTGATTGTGATGTAAATCTTCGGAGTATAAAACTGAGCAATGATTGTTAAGAGCAGCGGCCACCATCATGCTGTCCCAAAATGAAAACCCATATTTTTCAGTGATTTTTAATGTTTGATTCAAAGTGCTTATATTCAGATCGCTGATGACAAAATTTTGTTTTATAAAATCTACCACTTTTTCGAGTTCATGATCCGGAAACTTAAATTTGCGACGTAACACGTAAATTGTCTAGTTAACAACCTGCAAACTTATGATGTTACACTTTGTAGTAATTTGAATGGCAACCTGCTTTCTGGCATCATCCTGTTTGCCAAAAGCGTAGATCAGGATATTAGTATCCAGAGTAGGT
>CAIOZA010000079.1 GCA_903862655.1 uncultured Ignavibacteria bacterium | reverse complement strand
GGCTGATAACCCACAGCTGAAGGCATACGACCGAGAAGAGCCGATACTTCGGAACCAGCCTGAACGAAACGGAAAATATTATCAATAAATAGAAGAATGTCTTTACCTTCCTGATCGCGGAAATATTCAGCGATTGTGAGTGCTGTAAGCGCAACTCTGGAACGTGCACCGGGAGGTTCGTTCATCTGACCGAATACAAGGGCTGTTTTATCGATAACGCCGGATTCAGTCATTTCGAGGTAAAGGTCATTACCTTCACGAGTACGTTCGCCAACACCTGCGAATACTGAATAACCGCCATGATGTTTTGCGATATTATGAATTAATTCCTGAATAACAACTGTTTTACCAACACCAGCACCACCGAACAAACCTGTTTTACCACCCTTTGTGAATGGTTCGATTAGGTCAATAACCTTAATGCCTGTTTCGAACATTTCCTTGGTTGTGGTAAGGTCAGAAAATTTAGGTGATGGTCTGTGAATAGGAAGATGTATATCGGAAACGATTGGTTCCTTGCCGTCAATACCCTGACCAAGAAGATTAATTAATCTACCGAGCACAGCTTGACCGACTGGAATTGTAATTGGCTTACCTGTATCATAAACGGTCATTCCGCGGACGAGACCATCGGTTGAATCCATAGCTACAGAACGAACACGGTATTCGCCAAGATCCTGCTGGACTTCACAAATTAAAAGACTATCTTCACCGGTTTCGGGAGATTTTCTTGGTATCTCTAATGCATTCAATACAGATGGAATCTTACCTTCTGAAAATTCAACATCAACTACAGGACCGATTACTTGGATTATGCGACCTTCGTTCATACGTAAAACCTCGATTTATTTATGATTTATTAAAATTCTCTGCTATATATTTGTAAGATTTTCAAGATAGACTTTCTATGAATAGCGAAATTAATAATTTATTTTCAAATAGGCAAAGTATAATAAAGAAAATTAAATGATTATTGATCGATTTATTTTTAAAAAAGTTTTGTAAATTGTTGTTTCGGTTGCTTTAGAATTAAATTTAATTAAAATATTTAACATGAATACTATCCGGTGGAATTTAACAGATCAGCTAACCCTCAGTTCGTTTGGCTTTATTAGTAATAATATCGCATTAGAAATTTTAACCCAATTTGAAAATTTTGACCATTTTATTGGTTCGGAAAACCGTTATGCTTTGAGATTGAAACAAGGAGGATTATTTTCTGATAAAATTGCAGAAGCAAAAAATAATGCAGTAAAACAAATCGAAATTTGTGAACAAAAAAATGTCAGTTTAATTTCAATAATTGACGATTCTTATCCTCAATTACTCAAAGAAATAACCGGACCACCAATTATTCTTTTCGTAGCAGGCAATCTTCAGACTAGCGACACATTTTCTATATCTATTGTAGGAACCCGTAGAATCACACAATATGGACAGAGGGCAACAGAATTATTTGCTTCTGAATTTGCTCAAAATGGCATTATCGTTACAAGCGGACTTGCAACAGGAGTTGACAGCTGCGCACATTCGGCAACGATCAAAAGCAATGGGATTACTTATGCAGTCATTGCCAGCGGAGTTGATTGCCTCTCTCCATCTGATGCAACCCTGAAAGCAAAGAAGATAATCGAAGAAGGAGGTGCTATCATTTCTGAATACTGGTGCGGCACTCCGGCACAAAGAGCCTATTTTCCACAGAGGAACAGAATAATCAGCGGAATATCCAAAGCCACATTAATTATTGAAAGTGCCGAAAGGGGCGGAGCACTCATTACTGCTAAGTTTGCATTCGATCAGCAAAGAGAGCTATATGCACTTCCCGGAAATATTTTCTCGGAGAGAAGCCAAGGTACTCATAATCTGATAAAAGATAATCTTGCAAAAATTGCTGTAAATCCGTCACAAATCCTTCAGGATCTGGGCATAAAATCTTCAACCCAAAGTCTGTTCGATAATTCAAGTTTGATGAATCTTTCCGATGCTGATAGAGCTGTAATGGAACATTTGAGCCATGAGCCTTTGCATATAGACGAGCTTTGTTCACTGGCAAATATGGATATGCCTTCAATTCTTGTGAAACTTCTTGAATTTGAGTTCAAGGGATTGGTAAAGCAAATGCCGGGGAAATATTATATT
>CAIOZA010000078.1 GCA_903862655.1 uncultured Ignavibacteria bacterium | reverse complement strand
CGAAATTAATCTTTTTGTGGGGATAAATCCCCAATTAAGAAAATTTGTTTCTTATCACCACGAGCTAAAGCTCGTGGCTATTCATTGATTTACAAAGAATAAACCAACCCTGTTATGAAAAATGGGGATGAAAGACGGAATACAAAATATCGAATCAAAAATATCGAACATTGAATGTTAAAGGCATAAACATGAAAAAAGCACTTCTTATCATCGTCGTAACAATTATATCGCTATGCTCTGCTCATCTCTATTCAGCAGAACCACTTGTCAAATTCTATCTTATGGATGGAAGCCCGAAGCAGTACAATCTCAGCGAAATTGAAAATATGAAATTCTCATCTGCACCCGATACACTCCAATTGCATATATTCAAGAATGATGGCAAGAGCCTTTACTATCCGGCTCAACTGATAGACAGCATTAAATTTGCAGTTGACACAACGAATGAAAATAGATTACATCTCTGGCATGATGGTTTTATTTGGGATATTGCAATTCATGAAATCGACAGTATTTTACTTTATTACACAACTTATACAGCTGTCACTATAGGAGAACAGCACTGGATGTATAAGAATTTGAATGTCGATCACTATCGCAATGGAGATTCAATACCAGAAGTCAGAGATTCATTAGTTTGGAGGAGTCTTAACACAGGGGCCTGGTGTAATTACAATCATGATTCTGCCTTGGGGGCAGTTTATGGAAAGCTCTATAACTGGTATGCGGTGAATGATCCCCGAGGCTTGGCTCCTATTGTTTGGAATATTCCATCAGATGAAGAATGGACGGTATTGCATATTGGTCTGTGGGGATATACAGTAGCAGGTGGCAGACTTAA
This sequence comes from uncultured Ignavibacteria bacterium, assembly GCA_903862655.1. Lineage (GTDB taxonomy): Bacteria > Bacteroidota > Ignavibacteria > Kapaibacteriales > UBA2268 > CAIOZA01. Next base: position 18,408 of record CAIOZA010000078.1, on the reverse strand, counting down.
AAGTACAGGATCAAAAGAAGCCGGGGATGGCTTATGGTATAGCCCGAACAAGGGTGCAACAAATGAAAGTGGCTTTTCTGCTATCCCAGGTGGTGGACGCGACTTCAAGGGTTCCTTCAACGATATTGGCTACCACGGTAATTGGTGGGAATCTTGGAACGGTTATATTTATTATCGCCCCTGGCACAGATATTTGGACTACAATAACACCATTATATACTCTATCGAAGGCAATGATGGCAGTGGCTTTTCCGTCCGTTGCATCAAAGACTGATTGTGCCAAGAAGTAAAACGAAACGCTTTCGTTTCGTTTTACATGCTGTTTCATCATTGATGAGCTGAGTTTAGTAATTTGAATTATAGTTCACAGTATAATACAAATTTATATTATTCGTTGTTAATTTTTTAAAGTATTAGACAGTAAACCATGCAAGCAATTGAAACCTACGGCAAAATTGATAATAAAGGTTATTTGACCATTAACAACCCGTTGTTATTTAAAAACATGGATGTCAAGGTGATTGTACTCTTCCCCGAAGATCAGATTCCTAATGATCAAGTCTGGTTAAATGAGTTGATGCAAAATCCGGCTTTTGATTTCCTGAAAGATGATAAGGAAGACATATACACCTTGAATGATGGAAAGCCGGTTGACATCAATGAAATATAAAATTGTTCTTACTGCTTATCCTTTCGACGATCTGACAACGATTAAAGTCAGACCTGCCCTTTGCTTAACTGAACCTATATCTAACTATAATCATACTGTAATGGCTTTCATATCCAGCCAAATTGATAAATCGAAATAAGAGTCGGACATACTAATTAAAATTTCTGATGCCGGATTTTCCGAAACAGGTTTAAATACTAATTCTGTTATACGACTTCACAGAATAGTCACGATACCTGTTACTTTAATCAAAAGAGAATTAGGTATTTTACCGTTAAATTGCATTGTGGATTTAAAAGAGAAAATAAGAAAGTTATTTGATGTTTGAAAAGAATTACAGAATTTTAGTTTTATTGATTGTTCTTGATCGCTTTTCTCTACAGAACCTCTGGAGGATTTCTATCTTCAGGATGTAGAGTTAGAATATTAAATCGATAATTTTAAAAATATCAAAAAGTTTATATCTTATAATCAATGTTTCTTTGCGTGTATAGTGTCATCTTGTCTATATCCAGAGCGCAGAGATAGCCCAGCTCTTTGTTTACATCGAAGTAAACGCATCCACCGTCCAGCAGGATTCTCCTTTTACCAAGTGAACCTTTGATTATATTCAGAGTTTTTGGTGAATGTCCAACAATCATTCTTCTGTTACCGATTTTTTCCAAATCTACTCTTTCATTCCTCATCCATAGCATCGATAGTGTATCATCGAAAGGATTGTCGATATCGAAATTGAATCCTCCATGCACAAGTACGAAAGTGTCAAGTTCAATGTAGAACGGCATTGTCAGAAAGAACTGAAGATAGTGTCTTTCAAGATGCAAAGCACTGGAGATTCTGAAACTTGTCAGAGTCTGGCGTGCGTCGTTCTTTAGCCACATCCGGAAGAGTTTTGTTGATAGCAGAGACTGCAGGAGCATGTACTCATGGTTGCCCATAATGCATTTGATATTATAACCTATTCCTTGAAGAGACATGATCATATCAACAACTTTTCTTGGATAAGGCCCTCTGTCAACTAGATCACCAAGGAAGTAAATCTCATCATCCTTTCGGATGTTAAGTTGTTCGAACAGGAGCTTCCTGAGTGTTTTAAAACACCCGTGAACATCTCCGATAACCAGTCTTCTCGTGCCTTTAGGCATATTAATATATTGAAATCTATTGTTGACCGGCTGATACTCTTAAACCAATTACGCCGGCAATTATCAAAAATAAGAAAAAAATTCTCCAGAACGAAACCGGATCTTTGAAAAAATATATTCCCACGATAGCTGTTCCGATTGCTCCTATTCCGGTCCAAACAGCATAGGCTGTTCCGAGTGGTATAGCCTTCATTGCCCAGTTCAGGAATACGAAGCTAAGTGTGCTGGTGATAAGAAATCCGATTGACCACCATAGCTTTGTGAAATTGTCGGAGAACTTCAGGCAAGTTGTGAAGCCAACTTCGAAGAAACCACCTATAACAAGAATTATCCAATGCATGATTTATCCTTTAATATTATCATCACCAATCGGTAAAAATTTAATCAATAACAGACTCGGAATAGTCAAAATTGAACAGATTAGGAATAGCCAGAAATATCCCGCAGAATGTTGAATTATGCCGCTCACGGCACCCGGGAGAATCATCCCCAGTGCCATAATACCTGTTGAAATAGCATAATGCGATGTTTTGTACTCTCCTTTTGATGTACGAAGCAGAAATACCATAAAAGCCGTAAAGCCTATTCCATAGCCGAACTGCTCTAGCAGAACGCAAATCTGAGCAACCGGATATATGTCAAAAGAAATTGAAAATAAATTAACTCCCCAATGTCCTGTGGGCAAAGTTGCCGCTAGATAAACATAAAGCAGATTAGGCAGATGCATTATGAATGCAAGCGGAAGAATAGCTTTGCGAAGTCCGTATTTCTTCACAAGCCAGCCACCGAGAATTCCTCCGAAAACAAGAGCAAGAATACCGAATGTGCCATAAATTATGCCAACATCTTTAAGTGGGATACCCAATCCACCTGCTTCAGGTTTGTCCATCAGAAACGGCTGAACCATCTTCAATAGGATTGCTTCACCAAGTCTGTAAACAAGTATGAATGAAACCACTATCCCGATTTTGTCCTGCATGAAGTAATCTTTAAATATCTTCGCAAAAGGTATATTTGCTTTTGTTTCAGACTTTACTCTGACTGTTTCTACCTGTGGAAGTGTGAATCTATGGTATACCCATATAGAAAACATCACAATAGAGGCTACAGCAAAAGATACAACCCAGCCGAAACGGATATCAAGATACTTAGTTCCAACCTCTCCGGCAATGAATGCCAGGAGTCCTCCGCTGAAGATCATAGCCACACGATAGAAAGCACTTCTTATTCCGGAGAATAGTGCCTGATTACCATCATCCAGAGCATAGAGATAGTAACCGTCAATTGCTATATCATGAGTAGCTGAGACAAATGCTATCATGGAGAAAATTATTATCATTGGCATTAGATCAGGAGATACCTTCATCACTATTGCCATCGACAGGAAACCAACGGCTAAAATAAACTGCATCATGATGAGCCACCAGCGTTTGGTGTTGTGTGTATCGACAATCGGACTCCAAAGAAACTTTATCGACCAAGGAATTGAAAGTAATGAACCAATAAGTCCGATAAGCTCTTTACTGACTCCCATAGACATGAGCATTGCAACAGAAAGCTGATTGACAATGATGAATGGAATGCCCTGTGCAAAATATAATGATGGTACGAATGACCATGGATTTTTCGATCCGGTAATCTGTTCTTGTGCCATATCTGTCGTGCTGATTTGATTATTGTTATGCTGAATTACAAATATAGTAAATTGAGATTAATAATTGATGATTTAATTCGTTAAGATAGCAAAGTTGTTTGATAAAAATAAGAAAGTATTATGAAAAAGTTTTGGATAGCGGCTATTGCTCTGACAATGGTGATTTGTGTCAGTCTTCCAGCCTCAGATGCTGAGATTGATGTTAAAGCACCACTTTTTTCACTTCCCGACTCCTATGGGAACAAAGTCTCGCTCTCGGATTACGAAGGTAAATGGGTTGTTCTCGAGTGGATCAACTTCGATTGCCCTTTCGTTAAAAAACATTATAATTCTAAGAACATGCAGAATTTGCAAAAAGAATATACAAAGAAGGGTGTCGTTTGGCTCTCTATCTGTTCCTCAGCTCCTGGCAAGCAGGGCAACTTCAATGAGGACGAAATAAACCAAAGAATTAGATTAAACAAAGCAGGAATGACTGCGTATCTCGTTGATGACAAAGGGAAAGTCGGCCAGATGTATGGTGCAAAGACTACACCTCACATGTTCATTATCAATCCCAAGGGAATGCTGGTCTATGTTGGAGGTATTGATGACACTGCAACACCCAACGAGGCCGACATAGAAAAATCTAAGAACTACGTGAAAGAAGTTCTGGATGCATTGATGGCTGGTAAGGAATCACCCGTCAAGACAACCAAATCTTATGGATGTTCAGTTAAGTATTGAAAATAGCTCAATAATTAATTGATACCGAACAATCGTTAAATAAAGAACATACGAAACATTCTCGTAGAAAATACGTTTCTACCATTGCGTACATAATTCACATAGTATTTCTTATTTAAATAATAAATGCTATTGAGACAGGCTTCTTTGGCGGGAAGCCTGTTTTTTTTAATAAAATCAACCTAAAGAACGTCAATAGCAAAAAAATATCAGGAAAAACATGAAAGTATTAGAAATTAAGATAATGGAAGATTGTATGGAAGGCCGGAACGTGCGCGATTTGTATTTCGAAGGAAAGATCACGAAGGACATTGTTGGATACCTAAGCTCTCTCGGCAAAATGGTTTATCATAATTTCAATCCAAAACCATATTTCGAACTTATTGTCAAAGGACAATATACTCTGAAAGGCTCAATCGGGAACCCTTATGCAAGACTTCTCCTGCCTGATGATGCTGGTAATGCTCATATAGACGAAGTGGTCCGATTTATTGAGAATTACAAGCATGAGAGGCCTAAATAGAGGGTGCTAATTATCAACAGTCTTCGGCTAGCATCCAAGATAGTTTATTTTCTCGTTAATTGAATATAAAATCAATAGAAAGTAAATTCGAATAGCTTTGGCATAACTTCGAATTATCCAGCCCATAATCATAAAGACTAAAAAATGCCTCCATCTAAAATATAAAAACAGAAAAACATCTGCACAAAAGAAATATATCTTAGTATTTCATACCTGAAGTATTTGACTTGTTCTTCAAAATTTAAAATAAAAATTTTTCAAAAGTCAAAAAGCTTTTTTTAGCAATGTGAGCAAACTCAGCCAAATATCAACGTAATGTAATTAGTTTATATTTAAGCAGTTATTTAATTTTTTTTGGGAAGTAATCTTTTTTTTAAGATATTTGTGTTTTAATATTGGCAGAAATTTAATTAAACAATCTTATCACTAAATTATACCTAATTGGAGTAAAAGTGGACTTATTCGAAAAATGTATTAGCTTTACTAAAGCAGATGAAGTAAAAGCTCTTGGGCTCTATCCATATTTCAGAGCAGTCGAAGAGAATGAAGGACCTGAGGTAATGATCGAGGGCAAAAAAGTCGTCATGGCAGGATCAAATAATTATTTAGGTTTTACTGCACATCCTAAAGTGCGTCAGGCATCAATCGATGCTATAAATAAATATGGAACCGGTTGCTCAGGGTCTAGATACCTGACAGGAACAATTGATCTTCATAATCAGCTTGAATTAAGATTAGCAAAATTTTTAGGATTTGAATCAGTTTTACTCTTTAGCACAGGTTACCAAACAGCATTGGGAGTTATTGCCTCAATCGCCCAAAAAGGCGAATGGGTTGTTTCTGATAAAGAAAATCATGCCTGCATTATGAATGGAGCTATGCTCGCAAAGGGTCAATTTACAGAATTTGTTCGTTACAAGCATAATGATATGCAAGACCTCGAGAAAGTTCTTTCAAGACTTCCCGCCGATGTACCAAAATTAATTGTTTCTGATGGTGTATTCTCAGTGTCTGGTGAAATTGTGAATCTGCCTGAATTACTCAAAGCTGCGAAAAAACACAATGCCAGAGTAATGATAGATGACGCTCATGCCGTTGGTGTCATTGGTGAAGGTGGCCGCGGCACAGCAAGCCATTGGAATCTTACCGAAGAAACAGACATGGTTATGGGAACATTCTCAAAAACTTTTTCCTCACTCGGTGGCTACGTAGCCGGTCCCGAACGTGTTATCAATTTCCTAAAACATACTTCTCCCGCTCTTATTTTCAGTGCCAGCCCTACACCAGCATCATGTGCTGCAGCTTTGGCATCATTGGATTTACTTGAGGAACAACCTGAATTAGTCAATAAACTTATTGCTAATGCTGATTATATGCGTAAGGGTTTCAAAGAAATGGGATTCAATATCATCGAAAGCCAAACTGCAATTGTACCTGTTATCGTTGGAGATGTTGAGAAATCGCTAATCTTTTGGAAGCAGCTTTACGATGCCGGGGTCTTTGTTAATGCATTTATTCCACCCGGAGTTCCACCCAATATGTCGATGATGAGAACAAGTTATATGGCTACTCACGAGAAGGTTCACCTGGATAAAATTCTGGAAGTATTTGGAGTAGTTGGCAGGGAATTAGGAATTATTTCATAATATTTTAGTAAATCTTGTAACTTTTTATAGTTTTGATTGTTATAATATCTGAAGAGTGTCAGAAACTTTATTTTTATGTTAAAACAATAAATCAAAGTCAATTATGTTTAAAGAATTAATTAGCCTTTGCGAAAAATTTATTTTTTGATAATTATATTCTAAGAAAAAAAAATCTTGTATTACTTCATATGTTTTTAAATAATAAATTTGATTTTTAGTATTTTATTTCATAATTTTTAATAATGCTTTTGATTAGCTTACGGAATATATAATTTATAATATTGTTAATTCGACTATAATACATTAACTATCTAATACTATATTTCATTAGGAGGTTGCTTATGAAGCGGTTTACTACCATAATTATGGCCATTGTTCTTCTGGCTGTTTTTATTTTCCCAAATGTCTATGCCCAGGTGAGCAGTGAAAAAGACATTAAGAATAATTTACCCAAAATGCTTGGCGCAAACAATGTCGGCAAGGAATTTTGGTTTTCTGTCCCACCTTGCTTTACGGATGAAAGTGCTGGAAATCCAAACTTTATTAAGTTATACGTCACTAGTGCATCGACAACGCCTGTTTTTGTCGAAGTACCTGGAAAAGGTTATTCCTTAATAAAATCTTCCAGAGCAAACGATGTTATTGAGTTTAACATCCTTCCAGGTGTTGGGCAGCCTTATGAGAAAACAGGTAATCAGCCCTATGTTCCGGAACAGGTATTCCCTGGTGCAGGTCTTCACGTATGGGCAGATCAACCTCTTGTTGTCTATTGTGTCGTTAGATACGCATATACATCAGACGGATGGCTTTGTATCCCAGTATCCTCCCTCGGTAAAGACTATATTCTAGCTGGTACTAACGAAGAAGGAATGTACGGATCAACTTATAAGTTACCTAACACGACAACAATTACAGCTGCTTACGATGACACACAAGTGCGTTTCACTCTCGGTGGTAACGCCATGACAGTCACCGGTGGAGGAATGAAACCCGGGCAATCGAAAACCTTCCCAGGTATGAATAAAGGTGATGTTCTTGCTATATCTACAGCAAGAGGAGATGCAGATTTATCCGGTTCCAGAGTATACTCAAATAAACCAGTTGGAGTTGTTACCGGTACTTTCTGTGCTGATATTCCTACAGGTAACAGATGGTGCGATTATGTCGCTGAAATGGACATACCTTGTTATACTTGGGGTACAGAACTTCATGTTGGTAAAGTCCCATACAGGAAATTCCCTTCCATTATCAAAATTTTTGCTAAAGAGCCAAACACAACCGTTTACAAAGACGGAAGAATGATTGGTCAGCTAAAGACCGGTGGCGGTATTGAAGGTAATGGATTTCTTATGATGCGTATGAGTACCTATACCAATCCACCTGTACCACCTCGCTCATGCGTTATTTCGGCAGATAAAGCAATCTCTGTTACCTTGTACAATACTGGTACAGAAGAAGATGCAGCTGCCGGTAACAGTGATCCGTTTCAAATGGCTATAACACCTGTTCAGCAGTATCAGAAGGAAATAACATTCTGTACTCCAGGTATTGCCGGTTCTTTTGGATTCCCCGAAAACTACGTCAATTTAGTTTATGAAGTCGATGAATACGGAATGATGCCGGATGATATTGAATTTGCTACCGTTATCGGTGGACAATTCCAGTGGAAAAAGCTAAAAGCTCAATTCTCTGGTGTTGACGAATTATTCGCGCTAAATAAAACTTATGGTAATGGTAAACAATATGCTTTGAAACTTATCACACTTCCAGGCGATGGTGTTTATAAGATTAGAGCTAAAAAACCATTTGCTGCTTATTCTTTCGGTTATTCATCTTATGATTCTTATGGCTTTCCTACAAGTGCCGCTCTTGCCGACTTAGAGAAGCCCGATACAAATGCACCGGTTCCGGTTTACGTTCAGAAATGTAATGGTGATATCGATGCTGCTACTGTCACAGATATGCCTAATGACGCAAAAATCAGATCAAATATGGCGATGATCAATATGGATCCTGTCGACAGTTACAATTATGAATTTAGTTATGACGAGTTTATACCTGGCGATGCAAGAACTGTTTCTTGGAGATTGAAGGTTTACGATCCTACAAAAGACGCTAAGGCAGTTTTGTCCTTCACTGACAGAAGAGGTAACGACACTACTATTATCATCCTCTATACATCCGTGAAATTATCAATTCAGCCCTCAAAACATGATTTTGGATTAATGCAGCAGGATCCATCACCATCTGCAAAGGTTAGTTATGCATTTGATGTACTCAATGAATCTACAAACAGAGTACTTATAACAGAAATTAAACTTCAGATGAAGAATCAGCATTTTACAATTGATTCCATGGGAGTAACATTACCTCATTGGCTCGATCCACAAGGTAAAATTCCTTTCTGGGTATCTTTTGCTCCAACGGAAAAAGGAAAATTCATCGATTCTATTGGCGTTGGCGACACTTGCGTCTTTGCATACAGAGCAGAGGTCAAAGCCCAGGTTAAAGAACCAATGATTGATGTATCCGATATAAACTTCGGAACAGTATCATTGAAGGATCCAGCCAAATCTTTAGATTTCCAGGTTAGAAATCCAGGTGGAACACCTCTTACTATAACTGCATTTACCGGACCAAGCCGTCCGGAATACACAGTTAATTTACCTGCACATGATGTAAATAATAAATTTACACCTGCATTGGTTATTCAGCCCGGTGCACAGTTAAATTATACTGTTACTTTCAAACCTACAACTATAGGTGAATTCCCCGATCAAATTGTATTCAGCAATAATGCAAATAAAATTGACAGTATTTGTGATATCATGGGTAAATCCAAGAGACCTTCACTCAGTACTAACAGTTATGACTATAAAGCAGTAAGAATTGACAGACCTGCTTTCCCAAGAGGTCCATATACTTGTGCCGTAGGTAAGGAAGCTATTAAATTCTGGAATGATGGTTCTGAACCCACAAATATCACTAATGTTGTCATTACAACCGTAAAAGGTGATGCTTCAGCATTTATTAATACCATTACAAATAAGCCTATTACCAATTCTGATTTCATCGGTATGACAGTTGACACTGGTATGGCAAATGCAAAGATGGTTCCTTATGTATTCCAACCTAAAGCAGTTGGAGATTACGAAGTTACTATCAGTTATGAAAATTCAGCCGACACCGTTCTTATGTCTACCTTAAAAGGAACCGGTTTATTGCCAAGAATTGAGACACATGATTATGACTTTGGTAAGACTGTTATTAAGGACTTCTCTAACAAACAGACAAGAACTGTTGTAATTAAGAACTTAGATAAAAATCCTGATAACTCAGACTACTTATATGCTGACACTGTTAACATTCAGGACTTAATCTTAAATCCTGCAGGCAGTATTTCTCAGAACATAACCGCTTGGGGTACATCGGGCTGGCAGTTTGACAAATCTGCGATTGGTCTTAATGGTTTACCTCATCTATTGAAACCAGGTGAAGAATTATCATTCGACGCATATTTTGTTGCAACTCAAATTACTGATGTTACTTCAACCTTTACTACTGTAAGTGAAGCCGAAGCAGAAGTTACCTCAACTTGGACTGGCAAGGGCGAATCACAGGGTATCACAACTACTGGCGGAACAGCAAGATTATGCTTAGGTACTACACAAGATATCAACACTGTAACAATCACTAACTCCGGTTCAGGTGATGTCACAATCGGTCCTCTTAGCCTTGTGCCGGCATCACCATATTTGAATTTCAAAAATCCAAGTGATGTTGCAGCGAGACCATTAGCTAAAGGTCAATCAGTAACTATTCCATTTACATTTAATCCAAATTTTGTTCTTGAACCACCAGTAACAATCGAATTGAATATTCCTACAACTGTTCTGAACGACAGTTTGTCAAAAGCAGTAATTACTGTATCTTCAGTACATTATGAAGGTGTCGACAATGCAGAAGTATTCGGTCAGGTTACAACCAGACCTTGGCCACAAATCGGTGATGCTGTTCCTGTACGAATTAACTATACAAGAACTGACGGAGATATGTCATTTGCTAAAGTCGATCTGTTAAATGTAACAATGAGTTACAACGGTGGAATCTTGAAAGCAATTGCATCTTCAGTCGTCCCTGGTTCAGCTATACCGGGATTCACAATTCAGAATCTAGTAATTGACGACAAAGCCGGATTCTTATCCTTCTCATTGAAGAGTAATGGAACTGCTATATTCAATGCAGATGGCGAAATTGCAAAAATGAATTTTGCAACATTCTTACCAACTTCAAAGGATACAACTGACTTCTCGAAGTTCGTTTCCACTGTTGATGCTTTTGGAAACGCATGTGTTTCTGTTACCCATCTGCCAACATCAGTCAAGTTGCAGCCAACCTGCGCTTATGACCTCAGATGGATCGCTACCACAGGTAATAAATATTCATTCCAGTCGATTGCTCCTAATCCAGTCGATCAGAATGGTACAACACTAAACTTCTCAGTAGCCCTCGAAGGCTGGACAGAGATTGCAATTTACAATAGTGTTGGTGAATTGATTACATTCCCTGTCGCTGGCAATTTGCAGCCAGGTGAATATTCAGTAGCACTTCCAGTCAAAGAATTGACATCCGGAAGCTACATGATTAGAATGTTATCAGGTCCATTTACAAAAACACAAGAAATGGTTATCAGAAAATAATATTTTTCTGATATGATAGATATAAAGCGGAGATAAAAGTCTCCGCTTTTTTTATGCATTAGACTCAATTTTGGGATATAAAAAAAATTCTGAAACATTTTTTTAATTTATCCGTAAATCCAATTGTATTAATTGTCAGTAGTTTAAAAATTAATTTTAATATTATATTGAATATTCTTTACCAATCATAAATCCTTAGATAACATAGTATTTTATTAACAAACTAAAAGGAAAGACAGATATGAAGCAGAACGCTTTAAAATCCGCCGGATTTATTGCATTGGGCAGTATAGCATTGGTGATGCTTGTGCTTAGCCTAAGTCCGGGTTTTATGACAAAAGTATTTGCAGAAGACATTGGGGCGAAACAACCGCCTGTTAAGATGAACGAACACGTGCGAGCCTTAAATAATGCCTTTGAAGAAGTAAGTAAGGCTGTAGTACCGTCAGTCGTTAGCATTAGCGTGGTTATCGAAAACAAGGGAATGAAAAACCAGATGCACGATGAATTCAAAGACTTTTTCAAATTCTTTGGACAGCCCAATCCCGACGAAAGCCAGCAGGAAGATCAAGCTCCTCAGGAAAGCGAAGCTAGCGGATCAGGTGTTATCGTCACCGATAATGGCTACATAGTAACTAATTATCATGTCGTAGAAAACGCTAAAGAAATTAAAGTTACAACAAATGATAAAAAAGAACACAAGGCAAAGTTAATCGGTACAGATCCTTTGACTGACCTTGCTGTCATAAAAATAGAAGGCAGCGGTTTTCCGATGGCATATATCGGCAATATCGAAGATGTGAAAATTGGCGAATGGGTGCTGGCAGTTGGCAATCCTTTAGGCTTAAACTCTACTGTAACTGCCGGTATTGTTAGTGCCATTGGTAGAGGCGGATTGTCGATTTTAAGAGACAGAGGCCCCTCTGCCGTCGAGAATTTCATCCAGACCGATGCTGCAATCAATCCCGGTAACAGCGGTGGAGGTCTATTCAATCTCGAAGGTTCCCTTGTTGGTATCAATACAGCAATCGCAACAAGAACTGGATCATATATCGGTTATGGTTTCGCTATTCCGATTGATCTTGTGAAATCTGTAATAACCGACCTTATTCAGAACGGTAAAATCAGTCGCGGACAAATTGGTGTTATGATACGCAGTGTAGATGAACTCATGGCAAAATCCCTCGGATTGAACGATGTAGCTGGAGTCCTTGTCAATGACGTTATCAAGAATAGTGCGGCAGACAAAGCCGGAATCGAATCAGGTGACGTTATTCTTGAGCTTGACGGTAAAACACTTTCGACATCTAATGAGCTTCAGAGCATTGTCGCAAAGAAGAAAGCCGGAGATAACGTAAACATGGTTATCTGGAGAGATGGTAAAAAGATTAATAAACAAGTGAAATTGCAAGCAAGAGAAACCAAGGATGATACTGCTACGAAAGAAGCATCGAAGGGCGACGATGAAGACATGACTGATAATGCAAACTCAATGAACTTCGATAAGCTTGGATTTACAGTGAAGCCATTGACATCGGACGACAAGGAAAACTATGATGTTCAGAACGGTGTTATAATTTCAAAAGTGGATAGAAATGGTGAAGCAATTAAGAGAGGCATAGTACCTAATGGTATTATAATAAAAGCAGACAGAACAAAGATAACATCAATGAAAGAGCTGAAGAAAGTAATCTCCGAAAAGAAATCGGGCGACGCAGTGATGCTCCAGATCAAATACAAAGATGCTAACCGGATCGTAGCTTTGGAAATTCCATAAGCTGACTCTTTAAACCAAAGATATGTATTGATTCAGAAGTCCAACACCTCGCAGGTGTTGGACTTCTTGTTATTGTGTTTGTCATTCCTGTGCATACAGGAATCTTTTCAATTTCTAAAGCTTCACAAATTTACTTACTTTATCCCCAATCCGAACAAAATACATCCCAGGAGCCAAGACAGATACATCGATTCTTACGGGCAATTCATGAATTACCCCTATAGACAATACGGTTTGTCCGAAAATATTAAGAAACCTAATCTCGCTTTGTAAGGGCGAACGGCCGTTCGCCCCTACGGATATTTCTATGAAATCGGATGCGGGATTGGGATACACGTCAAGGCTTTTATTGTCTATAACATTTTCTGAAATTGATGTGACTGAATCTATAGATTTATACATTCCATAATAATCTGTACCAATATAGAGGAATCCGTTCCTGTCCACAGCAATCTCTTTGCATTGTCGTAGTCGATCAGGCAATCCATCACTATAATCAAACCAGGACATACCACTATCCAAAGATCTATATACTCCGCTATCTGAAGTTACAAATAGTTCTGATCCCACACAAAGTAATTTGAAATATCTAGAAATAGGAAGACCATCAGCTTTTAACCAGCTTTTTCCAAAATCATTAGAAGAATAAATCCCCTTATTGCCTGCTGAAATAATTTTGTTATTGAATAAAAGGTTATAATTGATTGTATCTGAATAGAAATTATTAAAATCATTTGGGTAATTAAGCCAGCTTTCTCCACGGTCAAAAGAGATCAAATATGTATTATCTTGAACAGCTAAAATTATATTTTTTTTATTATCTACACATATAGAAAGGACACTGTCAATATCAGGAATTTTTGACCACGTTTTACCATTGGTCTTGGATTTGAATAAATCTCCGGAAATGTTTAAACCGAATAAATTGCCGCTTGCATCAGATTTCAAATCCTTAATATTATTCATCATAGAATCTAATATTATCCATTTATTGCTTGTATAACTTAGACCTGTAGTAAATGGGACACCCTCACAGGAGTACAATATATTATTTGTATCACAATAAAAAAGAGTATTTGAATTGTTGTCATTTACAAATAGAATTCTGTATTTACTCGGCAGAAGATGTGTTATTGAGTTCATCAAAGAAGATTTTTGTGGATGAGAAAAATATAAATTTGCACTGGTTAAATATATTAACTGATCATATATATTAAAAAATATTGAATTAATAATTGGGTAACCACAACCATATCTACTAAAAGGATAAAACCGATCATATTCCATTTCAAAAGTAACTCCGTTTCCAATTAAAATTAATGGCGATTGACCAATCCTTTTAAAAGCACTAATGGGTTGATTCTCATATTTCCACCAATGAAACCAAGTTTTCCCTGTATCGTAGGTTTCGAACACTCCATTAAATCTTGTACCGACAAATATTCGCTGATCTTCTGCTTCAACAGAAACCACAGTATTATTTTGAGGATCATTAAAAATATTCTCCCACGTCATGCCGTTATTATTACTAAAAAATACACCATCATTAGTTCCGATAATCAAGCTGGAGCCAATAAATGAAATTGAATTGACAGACAAGTTAATGCTATAAATTACATTAATTATATCCCATTTATCTGTTTTTCTATCTAATTTTAATATCTTGCCAAATGCACACGCAAACATATTACTATCAGGGCTCAATTTTAATTCATTAAATTCAAGACCATTAATGTTTAATTCATTACTGATACTCTCCCAATTATAACCAAAATCAGTTGATTTGAAAAGACCTGCATCTGAACCGGCATAGAGTACAGAATCTAAATAACAAAAAGATTTAATAGCACCAAGATTCTTCCCTTCGTTATAAATCCAAGTTAATCCTTCGTCAACAGACAATACATAACCGCCACTTTGAATTGAAGCTAATATTGTTTTCTCAGAACTGATCATCCTATAGAAATCATATCTTCCATATCCGTCAAAAAAACTATCATTGACTTTAATTTGTGTTGAAATGGACCATGTGCCACCAACGTCAGTTGATTTAAAAATGCCTTTATGGCATGCGAAGAAACTACCATTGTGATAAGTAATATCATTGATCCATGCATCATTATCTACCTTGTATGGTTCCCAATTATATGCTGTAAGCAACTCAGGTACAAGAATTTGAATTAAAAACAGAACTGGAATAATAATTTTTTTTAAATTATGCATTGGTTTAATTTTTTATTGATAATATTTGCAATTTATATATTTTTTAAATAAATTCCAATATTATTTCTATAACTTGAAAGGATTGTTATGAAATGGTTATTTAAAACTTGTATTATTCTTGTTATTTTCTCCTCATCAATGCGTAGTCAGTATATTGAAAACCCATCATTTGAAAAATTTGACTACAATCAACTAAATCCACCTCTAAATATCAATTATGTAAATTATGGATCAAACGATCAATTTGTTACAAGACTTGGTAATTGTCCTGCTAATCGTTATCCATTGAGCTGGATAAACAAAGATTACAGTAATGGCTAGTATGTCCCAACAAAATCGAATCCAGATTATTTTCGAGGTCATTCACCGTATATAGACCCAATAGGTAATCGAACAGTTAGTATTCCCAGTAATTACTATGGCATACAATATCCTCCCAATTTCCCAGCTAATATTATCACACCTGAGCAAGTATATGAATATTGTTCAGGTTTTTATACCTCGACCTGCGGTTATGTAGGAATTCACATTCAGAAGTATAAGCCTACTAATTCTAATTCTTATGCACAATTTAGAGAATATTTAATAACAAAATTATTAAATCCTCTTCTCAAAGGTGCAAAATATCATGTTAGTTTTAAAGTCAGCTTGGCAGATTACTATTCTTCTCATGCTACAAATCAAATTGGTGCTTATTTTAGTGCAACACCAATCTATCAAGAAAATACACAACCTATTTTAGTCAAACCTCAAATCATAAAGAATAACATGCCTTCACCGGGATACTGGTTAAATAATACTGGCGGTGCTGATAATAGAGAATGGATGTCCGTTGAAGATGATTTGACTGTACCAGAGGATTTAGCTGATCCAATAGGGTATCATTATTTGACCATTGGAAATTTTAATCCTTTCTTGACTTCAAATAATATGTATCCGGCTCCAATAACTGGTGGCGAATATGATATGTTTTATTACATCGATGACGTTCAAATAACTTTAGTAGATGAGCCTCCCTGCTGGTGTGGGAAAGATGCTTATGAGGCTACTGTTACTCCTCATCCTGGGCAAAATCAAGAAACGAAATGCTGTTATGACTTTTCAATTAAAATAAAAAATTTACAGAGAGCATGTAAATTGTATGGTGTTAAGATTTTCAATGCTTCAAATCCAAGCATTCCTTTAGTTAATGTATTAAATACTACATACTACACTTTAGGATCAACACTCGATTTTAATAATATATGTATTGATAAAACCACTTCTGATGTAACATTTACTATTGTTTACCTCGGTGCAGATGGCAATCCTATCTCGGGTTGTCCTGCTGAGTCATTAGTAACCAAGTGTTCTTGCGATTGTGGGGATATCCAAGATAGGTTTGATGAAATTTATGGTGATATTGAATTTGATCATAGTACCCCCGAAAAATGCTGTTATAATGTTAGAATTGTAAATAACACAAATTGCTTTTTTAACATCAAAGAAGTATTTTTAAATTGGATGTATCAGAATGTAACTGGAATAGAAGTTGGAAATGTGGATTGGAGTGGTGTTCCCGTCACCTCAACCGCTTATATATGGGCTTGGCAGAATTTAACTTCTAGTTATGTTGGCCCAAATCAATCTATAATTATTGGTACTATTTGTATTCCTGCAAACGGTCAAGAATATTTAGCTTCTATTGATTTTAGGGTTGGTTCTACTTTGCCAGCCAATTATTGCACCAATTTTTCTTACATTTTAAAATGTGATGATGTCGTAGATTGTTGCGATAATATTACAGCTTCTCTCGTTAATATTAATCCCCCTAGCAATGTTCCAACATCGTCAAATAATAATTCTTGTTGTTGGTGGTTGAATGTTTCCCAGATTAATTCTAAGCTTTGTGATATATATAAAATTGATGTCTTATTTGATGATGGTCATAGTCTTGTAATAGGTAGTGGTAAACCCGGATTACCCTTTGATTTTAAAGGTGCAACTGGAATTTTGGTTCATGAATTTTGCATTCCTTCTCCTCAAGAAAATACTTCTGGTACATTACATTTGGTAATTAGGTTTTTAAATAAGGATCATACCATATTATGCACTAAAGAAGTATCGGCTACATGTAGTAATTATACCGCAACTGGTGGTGCAAATTCAGTAGAGGATGAAAAAATTGTTTCTAGTGATGAAATTACACTTGAACAAATTCTTATAGAAAACAAGTTGAAAGTGAATATGAATCTCAAAGATGAGTTGCCTAGTAAAATTATAATTAGTGATATATTAGGTAATATAATTTATTCAAATGATATAAATCAAAAGATGAATAACGAAATCGTTGTTGATTGTGCGTCTTTTGTATCAGGAGTATATATTTGCAACATTGTAACTAATACTAAATCAATAACCAAGAAGTTTGTGATAATTAAGTAAATTGCTAAATCACACTTATATTAAAAAAGGGAGATTAACGTCTCCCTTTTTTTGCTTTTTTTCCGATAATCCAATAATTTAATAAAATCGATAGTATGATTGAAGTAGTAAATCTCCACAAATCTTTTGGTCCGAAAACTGTTCTGTCTGGCGTCAGCCTGAAAATACCCGATGGGAAAACGATATGTATTATTGGTAAATCCGGCTGCGGCAAGAGTGTTCTGATAAAGCATCTGGTTGGGCTGCTCGATCCAGACTCAGGTTATGTAGAGGTTGACGGAAAAATTATCCATAAACTCAATCAAATTGATTTATTTGAGCTTAGAATGAAGATGGGATTTGTGTTCCAGGGATCAGCCCTGTTTGATTCATACACTGTATTCGAGAATGTTGTTTTGAGTATGTATGAGCATGGAATACGCGACATGGACTATCTTGAGGCTGAGGCAAAGCGGGTAATCGCATCCGTCGGTCTATTGCCTGATCCTGACGATGTTACTGTAGAGAATTTCGAACGGGAATGGAAAATTTTAAGGGAAAAGAAGCCCTCTGATTTATCGGGTGGTATGAGGAAAAGAGTGGGTGTCGCTAGGGCATTGGTAGGCTCACCGAAGTATATTTTCTATGATGAACCTACAACCGGACTCGATCCTGTAACATCAGAGCAGATAGACAATCTGATTGCCGACCTTGCACAGAAGTTGAATGTAACATCGATTGTGATTACACATGATATGTTCTCAGTCTTCAGAATCGCAGATTATGTGGCAATGCTTAATAACGGAAGTATGCAGTTCCAGGGAACGCCCGACGAACTAAAAAAATCAAATGATGAATCGATATTAGAGTTTATGGATAGATATTCTACTTGTAAATTGTGATTTGGGATTAGTTATTGGTGATTAGTGAGTAGTGAAGGG
>CAIOZA010000077.1 GCA_903862655.1 uncultured Ignavibacteria bacterium | reverse complement strand
TTTCCTACTTTTTTTGCTTTTGCGATTTGCCGAGGTTTTGGCTTTAAAGATTTTATCTTTTTTGTAATAGAACTCAATTTCTTTGCCATATAATTCTCCTTAGATTAAATCATAAAGACATTATATATCATTCCAAATCAAAATACAAACTGGCGAATACATCATATGTTTCAATTCTCTCCAGTTGTCGTGCTTGACATCATACGTGATTCAGACTTATCTTTGTGCAACAGACCAATGGAAGGCAAGACTAATGGATGTCAAAATTGAAAACGGAAAACTCCTCATCAGCATTGAACTGCAGGAACCAACTCCGAGTGCATCGGGGAAAACGCTGGTGGTCGCAACTACTCATGGCAATATGCCGACGCAATGTATGATTAACGGAAAGCCAGTCGTGATTGGTTTGAATGCGTATATAAAGAAGTGATCTGTTTTTTCGGTATTACGAGATTGCGGTTAATCCAGCTTTGGCCATTATTTAATTAAATTACTATCATAATACTGACGATAGAGTACTCGATGTGTAGTATTATCTCGTCTCGAAAGAGCTTTTAGGGACGGGTCCTTTCCTTCCCACCACCATAGCCAACGTTTGTCGCGCTCGGATTTAGGAAACTCTTTTATACTTTTCTCAATAGCATCCACTATCTGAGTTCTCCCTCGACCAACATGCCATGCATTTTGCAAACGTGAGTATTCCTCCTTAGGAAGCCATAGTCTCATGAGTGGATCAGATATTACTGCGGGATATGGACCAAGCGGATTCATCGCTCGTTTAACACGTTTACCATCCCGTAAAACCGATTTGAGCGGCTTTGCCTTTCCCTTGCCGAAGTATAGTGTCTCAAGGAAACCATCGTCACGACGTCTGACTTGATACTCCCCTTTAAGATTCCAGTCTCCTAAAAATTTACCCAGCCAAAAGAGAAAACCTGGTTCGCGAAGATTTATCTTGCTTTGTGTAATTGTCATAATACCTCCTGTTGTAATACCTAACTCATTTGAGCTAAGTAGTTTTGTAATGATTTGATAGTCACTTATTGTTGTTTACTATATTTTCAAATTTTCTTATTGCATTTTTCATATTAGGTTTAAGTTGTTTCATCGTTTGCCTGAGAATGGCTTCAGGTATTTCTTTGTAAAATGCAGCTGCAATGCTACCTGTGATACAAGCAAGAGTATCACTATCTCCACCTAACGAGATCGCATTGCGAATTGCATCTTCATAATCAGTTGATTCCAAAAAACAGATGATTGAAGCAGGAACTGTTGTTTGGCACGTGAGATCTAGACCACCCTTCTTGCGTATTACCTCTACAGTTCGTTCCAGTTTATATTTGAACCTTCGAGTAATTTCGCTTTTAATCTTACTTTTTGAAGCACCGGTACGGGCGCGAAAGATTGAGAGAGCAATTGCCTGTGCACCTTTAATGCCTTCCGGGTGGTTATGAGATGGAAGCGCTGTCAACTCTGCTTCTCGAAGTGTCTCTTTTGCAGAATTAAAAATACATCCAATCGCACTCACACGCATTGCAGAACCGTTGCCGTAACTTTGATATGGCTGAGGATTGCCATTGTTTAGCCACCTTTTAAAATCTCTACCAAACCCGCAGTTCGGATATTTCCATCCCCATTTCTGCATAGCACTTTTATAATCTCTGTCTGTCGAAAACGCTTCTAAGATTGCAATTGTCATCACTGAATCGTCAGTGAAACGTCCGCCTTCGAGGATTGGAAAATCTTTTGTCCATATTCGGTCTTGCTCATATTGCGAACCGATAATGTCGCCGGAAATGGCACCTACAACTGGAAGACTTACCGAATATTTTATGTTTTTCATTTGAGTAGTTAATTTATGTGGGAAATAATAACTCCAAGCGTAACACTGATAATCACTCCGCTTTTTCCATTTAATATCATAACCATTATGGGCGTTTCCACTTTGTTGTGTTCCATCACCCACTTGTGAAGATCTTCGGATTGATTTTTAGGATCAGAATCTGATGAAGAATCGTTAGGATTCATATTGACGCTCCTGATTGTTTGTGTTGTTCTTGTCTTAATGACATTAACAATATACAGACAGACCCAGGTCAGTGATATAGGGATGCGTTGTCGCTGCGTTGCTGTGATTATTGTAAGAGGACTACCAGTATTTCTTGTCGATGAAATCCCATGGCGTGATTATGCCAAGTGGTTCACCATTTGAGAGGCCGTTGCTTGTAATGATTATTGCGGAAAGGCGGGGTGCGTTTTCGTTGAATCGTATATAAAATTCTTTTCGCGCTTCATCTACTGTTCGTTCAGGACGATAAAACGCTACAGATGGGGAATCAATTTCATATGGGATATTTGAAAGCAGAATATAGGATAGATCGATCATACGTTTGCGTTTTATTACTTCATTCTGAAGCCAAACTAGAATCGATTCCGGAGTCAATAAAAATAACCGATGCCCTTTTTTGACGACGACCTGCGAATACTGATTCTTATTCATAAAAACGAGAACATCAGGAAGAGAATCATTATCAGTGAACACAAAAACATTTTTCGTAAATGTCGGTATCACCGACGTTGTCGACATTTGAATCTGGTCTTGAGGACAAGGAACTCCATAGGATCGCATACCTCGCTGACCCGTGCTTATGATTCGATATTCAACTTGATGGATCCTTTTGTTGATCTTTGAGATATGCGCCCGGACTGTCGTCATAAGATTCACTGGCTTCCCATTGACCATACTCTCATCCATGTCTTTTCGGTATCGTTTTGCATCGGGGAAGATCTGTTCGTGATGTTTTTTTATCTCTCTTGATAATTCCTCCGGTGCAAAATCTCCGGGCATTGGAATAAATTGTTTTCCGCTTTTTGCTCGTAGAGCAAAGTAGTAGTAATAGCAGTATTGAATAGAAGTCAAATCAATGGCTTTATCATTGATCTTGATCTCCCGCTTGATGCTATCGAATGATATTCCTTTGTTTAATAATTTTCTTATTTGATAGACCATGTTGCTATTTCTATATTTTTATAAAGAGTCTATTATCATAATCAAATATGCTAGTTAGGCCTATTTAAAGAAAATAAATTATGGAAATAATTTAATTTGATTGTCATTTTTAGTATCAGAGTATATATTTTTCGTTTCAGGCATCTCTAATTTATCGTAAGGGAAACCATCTAGTTGATATTTCCTAGCATTTTCTAAAGCTATTTCAGGATTCATATTTGCATAACAGTAAATACAGCCATGTGGACAACTATCATAAAAACCAATATCTCTGCTTTCAATACAACCACATCCTATTCTTGATGGTGAAGGATCAGCCTTTAACCCAGAAGATTGCGAAAACAATTCAATAAGATCGCCATCCACACAATGTGCTTTATTGATTCCTTCAATTTTCTCTATCCGTTCCTCTGCACATGCATATAATGCAATGTTATTAGATCTAGCTATTTTTTTCATATCATCCAACAACGCTACTTGATATTTTATATCTGTAGCCATATTGGTATAATTGGTATCAAATGTAATATTATTTTCTCTTTCTACTAATGCAAAATTCCTTTTTGTTTTATCATACATGTCAACAAAACTAAAATAACACCGCTTTGTTATGCCATTCAGTTTATAGCATAAATATTCAAAACGTTCTAATATATAATCCTTCTTAGATATATTTGATACAACAATTGGATCAAACCTCCATTGTACATAATTTGGTCCGTATCTTTTAGCAAGATATTCAGCGGAATTAATTGCGTAATCTATTTTTGGATTTCTTGATTCTAATTCATTGGGTAACCCGTTGATAGTAAAATGTATGTAATGCCTTTTATTATATAGGTCATCAATTTTATCCAGATGAACAAACAATGGCTTTGGGTTTCTAGTCCAAAAAACAAAAGCTTTTACATGCTCAGGTTTAAGAGAAATAAATACTGGAATATTTGAATAAGGGTTGGGGTAAGCGACAAATCCTTTATCAATTCTATTTACGAACCATTCTGAATAATATGCAGGGATATCAGTTCTTCGACTGACTGATATTACAAAAGAATTATATTTTGCCATCTATCTCTCCAAAATATATTGGTAACGAGTAATGAGTCTCTTTGTATTCTTCTTTTTCAATATATTGTAAATATTGGCTTGTATTGCATTAGAAGTGTGTAACTTGTAAGTCAATTCTCTATAAGAGCTAATATTATTAACGAATCTGTCTACTCTTTTAATAGCACCTACATATCTTGGAGAGACACATAAATATACTGCCTTTTTGGTCCCTACGCTTTTAATCTTTTCACAGAAAGATTCTAGGTCATATTTATTGACATCTAAAATGTTTGACAGTATATGAATTGAATAATCTTCGTCTTTAACATCTTCCCTCTTCAATTCATCAAATGACTTATTGACCACATTAATAATAATATTACTTTTATCGGTGCCAATAAAACTCTTTATATATTTGACCGCTTGATCTGCCGCTTTTTGCGAGGGTTCAAATAAATTAATGGATTTTACATTTACTTCTATACTTTTGTTTTGCCTTATATAATCTAATAAACTTAAAGTACCTAATCCCTGTCCGCAGCCCCAATCATAAATAGAAATATCTTTTCCGCTAAATTGTTGAAATCTTACTTGTTTTAAAGCAATCACAAGTTTGATACAATGCATGGCGCCATACATCGCCATATAACTCTCAAGTTCATCATCTTTATCTAATACTTTGGTTCCACGATCCGTATCTTGATAAAATAACTCATAATTATTTGTTCGTTTTCTTTGATATTTTTTAATTGCATCTTCGCATAGTGAGTTAAGGTATAATGAATACTCTGAAAGTGTTGAGGATTTATCATATATATATTTAGGTTCTTTAATTTCATGCTTTATTGGAACATCTTTAACCTTACTAGCTTTACATCCTCCCAATTCACTTTCGTCACATGATGCACACTCATTGCAAATGTACCAACCACAATACGCACACTGTTTATTATAGTCAGAATCAACATCTGCATGGCAATTCCAACACACATTACTATATTTCGCGTGGTTACTGTTTGTACACTCATTATTACTGCATACGTAATTGTGAATTTTCTCGAAGTCAGGAATTAATAAAGAATCACATAAATCACAATATATTAACTCATTACCAGACCTTACATGATAAAACCACTTTACTGTATGATAGAATACATCGCTTTCTCGGGGCGATTCGAAAAAAGAGATGTCATCTTTATTTTTCCACAATGAAAGATTGTTTTTATTTACGACAATAAATTCCTTAAACGCTTCTCTAAGACATTTTGTCGTATTTTGATATATTTTATGTTGATACGCTATAAAACATATTAACAACCTGTTGACATGGATATTTCCAAGAACCTTTTTAATTTCGTTTTTAAGATTATCGTCTTTTGATATATGCTTGTCATAACGTCTTAATAATTTTATTAAATAAGGATATTGTTCAAATGGTATTTGCTTTGTTGAACAAATAGTTTCCCATATTTCACGAGGAAATTTAGTATCGATATTGTGATCTAATATTTCACCTTTTTTTCTTATTTGTTCTAAATTCAGCATTAAATTAATGAGATCATTAAATATATCATGAGTTATTATTGTTAAATAAAAATATCAACAGATGTTAATGAATTAAATTTGATGTTGTTCTAAGACAACTTTTCTTATTTACAAGGGCATTGGATTATTAACAATAGTGTATAACATGCTATCCGCGTCTTTCCTACAAATATTTACCACAAATAACCTACTACTAATTAACTGTAAAATTACCGGTTTTATTCAATTGGCTATCATCATAAATATTTTTACTTAAATAGTCTGTTAAAATAAAATATATTTGCGCTGATATTTCTTCTAACTCTTTCGAGTAAATCTTGTTTTTCCCATCTTTAAATATTTCTGAATTTTGATCCAATAATGCCGGCAGAAAACCAATGTACAATAAGCCTTGTCCAATCTTTTCTGTTATTACATCGGGATCAATACAAATGTTTATAGTATTAACCTTAAGTTGTTGCTCAACGATCCGGTTAATTATGTTATTAATTTTTTGTTTTTTATTGTTCATTGTATGGTCGCTATCCTTTTAGACACATACAAATATAAGGTAGGTATTTCAATTAAGGAATGTGGCAATGTTGCGGCAATTACTGGTAGCTTTCAATTGATATTGTCGCTAAATAAATAATATTTCTCTTAATATTTGAGTTAAATATTTCAACATAGTTGTTTCATCATATATATCATTTCGCCCATCAACAGTTGAGCCGTGAATAAAATCGAGAGTATTACGATATCTTCGTATTTCGTTAAATTTTTTTATCAAATCATTATTGTCAAGTAATAAAAACCATATAAATCCATTTTGGATAGGTGATCTTTTATTAAAATTTTTACTATTTGGTATTATATCGTCATGATAATTTCGTTTTTGATCTTCCTTCGTATATGTATCTAATTTAATTAATTCTGTAGCAACACTTGTTAAACTCGTATCATAATAAAGTATTTTTTCTGACAGATTGTTAATATAGTATCGTTTTTCAGAAGGATTGGGATCAAATATGTATCTGAGCCAAAGTCCTTCATTCATTGCTGCCCATAAATAAAGAAATGCAATTTTATTATTATTATGGCCAAACAGTTTTTCTTGAAAAGCATTTGGTTCATAAGTAACAAACCCAGCTGCCTTCAAAACTAATTCTTCTATTTTTTCCAATCGAGCCTTAACAAAACCACCTGGATTTACACGGCTAATTTCAAAATATTTATTGAGATAATTAGAATCATCTTTATTGATTTGCACATTTGTGATTAACGACCATATATAATTGTTACTGTATTTCTTTGTTATCAATTTTCTAATTACTGATAAAAGTTCAACAACCTTTTGGATGCTACCAATATCATTAACACCATATTCAGGATTTTCTTTTATATAGTAACCATCAATACCTTGTTTTATAACAATATCATGTACCCATACTTTATTGGATCCAGTAAAAGCAAGTAGAGGAAGATCTTTCCTAATCATCTTTATTTCATTAATCAACTTAATCCCTGATATTTTTTCGGCTTCCGTTGGATCAATTAATTTTTTGTCATCATTCTTCAATCTCAAATCACAAATTATTAAATCCCAATCATTTGAAAGGGCAATACTTAATGATTCTTTCTCGTTGAATACATTTTCTTTAGGATAACTTTCAAAATATATTTTATCGGAGACTTTTGATAAAAGTTGGCTTATAGGAGCATGCCATTTGTCTTTGGCATCGTCATCTATCAGAAGTATTTTAATATTTGTTTTATTAGCAAGAAATCCGCTAAAGGCTTTGATTTCATGTTGCAATTCATCTTGTTTCTTTTGTACCAGTTCAATGTTCTTTTTATTAGTTTGTTTATGGCGCAAATAAGTCAATGAAAATAGATATAATAAATAATCTCTATTTACCCTAAGAAAAGAATCATCTTTGTTTTCCTTACCTAACACTGTTCTTATAATATATTCTAACCTGATTGATGCCCATTCATTAGTATGCTCATGATTTGAAAGACTAGCAGCAATCGGATTGTTTTCCAATATCGCCAATAGCTCATCAGATGTTAACGATTGCCATACATTTATTTTTAATAAATCATCGACATTAGTTGTAAATATATTCCTTGTCAATAGTATTGAATTCTTTGGATCAAGTGCAATCAAATCAGTGATAGGAGTATTTAACTTCACACAGATTGGCTTAAAGGCAATCTTACAACCAGGAATGAATGATGAATAACGTAAAAGGCGTGCTAATCGCAATCCATCATGCCGAGATTCGTAAGTTTCCTCAATAATAATTGGTAGGTTATCATTTATCTTACGAAGATATTGGATCGTTGAATGATAATCTATTCCGTCTTCTTTATAAATAACAGGATAAATATTTTCGGAGGGCTGTTGTATTTTTGAACTAAATGAAATGTTCATCATAAGTAAAATATTAAAGGGTCTACAATGGATTGAGTGATATATGTTGAGATGAAATAATTTATGTTTTTTTTATACTTATCTCTTGGAATAAATATTGTTTTATATTTATTTGGGGTATATATATCATCAAATGCACCTGATATTATTATTGCAGGTGATATTTTATCTTTGACCCAATTATATTCTACTCTATTTGATTGATGCACAATAGCGAATAAATATTTTGTTAAATCAATAGTTTTTATATTATGAATGTTTTCATAAAACTCAACGTATTTCATTAAATCTTCGCTAATGGGGTGTTGATCAATTCCTTGATCGTCAATAATTAGTATTTTTCTATCTTTAATCATTGGTAAAAGAATAATTTATGAGTAATACCCTCAATTTTATTCTCTGTTTCAATAGATGAATTTTTCATAACATCTACGATATATGTTCCATCCAAGAAATTTGCGATAATTTCCCAATCTGCAAGTCCTCTCAACAATCTTAAAACCTCTTTCATTTTAGTGCCAAAAATATCTACAACGTTGTGATTCGCATTAATTACAGCCTTTGCAATTGAAATAGAAACCATTACGCCTTCTGCATCATTCTTTTTATCTAATTCTATTTTCAGATTAATTTCATCTCTGCTTATAGAATTCGAGCTTAAAGATTCTGCCAATACCAACAAAGCTTTTCTTACATTTTCCGTATATGTATGCATTGTTGTTCCTGTTGAATGAGTAAATAGTATTTCATGCTCAGTATTTGAATCTTTAATTACCTTATTCATTTGTTCAAACAAGCTACTCCATTGATAAGAATCTCTGTCATCATCAAATCGTATTGCAGTCCTAAATTTTATTATATGATCCTTCCAAAATTGATTACTTCTATCTCTTGGATCAACTCCTACATTTTTTACTATAAATGCTTGAAATTTATAAATAAATTCTTCCGTAATAGTTTTAAGTTCATTCTTCATGTAGTAAGTACCACAGTATCTTTCCAAATCTTCTTTGCAACTTTGGAAAAGTTCTTCATTGTCTTTTGAAGAAGTAGTAGTGCTACTATGAGTTATATTTTTGAATGCCCCATCTGTTGAAGTAAAGGATTTCCAAAATATTCCTAATTTACTAGCGTCAACTAATGCATTGTACCCTATACTCAATAATTGTTTTTTTGATCTATCGGGATCATTCGAAGCATCAATCCAATCAATTTCTGCAATTTGATTATTGAAATATTTTTTAAGATCACCTTTGATCTCTTCAATTGATGTACCATTTTCTATTATCGTTTTAGAAGTTCTATATTTTTCAGCTGTCTCGGTAAATCCTACCATTAATGCCTTAACTGGATCTGCAATAAGTTCATACCTCTTAGCCAATCTCAAATATTTTATAGATTCCTTCCCTTCAACCATTTTAATAAAAGATAATAATCCTTTGATCGCCGAATGAAAGTTTTTTCCATTAAACATTATAGATCTTCTAATTAAAAAAGCATGTTCACTCTGATATTTATTAAAATCATAAAATTCTTTATTATTTAGCGGTCTATTAGGAAAATTCGGAAGCGATTTAAGTTCGAGACGTTCAAGCTGCGATTTTAAGTTGTAATTTTCAATATTATGAAACAACGCTCGCATATTTTTGAACAATTCCCTAGGCAATGTTGGTCTTCTATTATTACATACTAATCCTGTTACAATTTGTCTCTTATAATAAGGCATTACCCTTGTTTTTTTAGAGTTTATCTTAAATCCTTCTTCAACAATTGTATTTTCTATTTGAAGTTTCTCTTTCTCCAATATTTGAGGTTTATTAGTCGATAACGTAATATCATCAGCATACCTAGAATACATATACTGATTTTTTGTAGCCCAGGCATATAGTCTGCTATCAAGTTTTCTGCAAATCATATTTGCCAAAAAGGGGCTTGTTGGTGCACCTTGAGGTAAGGAACCATTATATGTCGTCAAATTGGCAATAATTCTTGCAATATTGGCTGACAAATTAAAAGGATATGCTTGTAATAATTTGTTAACTCGTCCCCAATGAATTGTCGGAAAGAAATCTTCAATATCTAAACAAAATATATATTTTTTATTAGAATGTAATCGAGCATTATCAACAATCGATTTGTTACTGACAAATCCAGTTGCAGTTTTGTGTGGCTCATAATTATTACACAAAAATCTTAACAATATTTTTTGAAGACTTTTTAATTGTTTTTCTGGGACAGAAATAATTCTCATACCGCCACGTTTTTTAGGTATTTCTAAAACATGATAGTGTTTGTTTCTATTGTTTTGACCATCAAAAGCATGAATTAATGCACTGTTAACAGGTCGGATGTTATAATCGGAGAGATAATTTGCCAATATTTCATATGGATCTTCAGGATCGATATTTTTCAATTGATCGGTAAATATAGAACTATTTTTTATTTTTAAGATTTCCATAAAACTAAAATAAAAAGGGATACACCCCACATACTGCCTATATCATAAATATCGCTTACCATTTCAAGTATGCGAAACCAAGGCTAGCATTATAACAAACCCCGGCAGTTTACACCAGGACATCTATGTGTGAAGTGTATCCCTTCTAAATAATTGAACTAATTTCTTCTATACTAAAATTACGTAATTCAATAAGAGATAATCGTTGATATTGGTAATTTTAACTTCGAAACTTATATTTGATTTATATTAATTGTGTCATAACATACGAAATATATATGTCCTTTTGAACACCACAATGATGCGGCAATTTTCATAATATGGTTTTAATTTTGCCCGGCTTAACTGAAACACCATACGAAGTTGAGTGGCGTTTTCCGAATTGATTAATTTTATAATGTTCAGATAACGATGGGTTTTTAAGAGAATTTGTTATTTTTTTATTTGTCTTAGAAAGATTTCCTCTAAATGTCGATATTGAAAGAGGTATTTTATTTTTGATCATTTTTTGCAATTGATCTCGAAATAGCTCTGCCTCTGGAAAACTTTCTTTATGATACTTAAATACACTGTTCAGAAAATCATTTGATACACTCAGACCTGAAAAACGTTCTTGACTATTTCCTATTTTTGCCTTTTCTAAAAAATATCTGTAATAAGAAAATTCTATCGGCGACAAATCAATTCTAACATTCCCAATCTTAATGTCTCCATCTGATATATTAATGAAAACATCAGGTAGCAACTCATTTTTATCGTTTTCTAATTCTTCGATCCTTTCTTGGAGCTTTAATATTCTCGGCAGCCCAGCACCGAGAACAACATCGTGGACATATGGTTTACCGAATTTTGGCTCATTACTTCGTATTAGCTTTATTGAATAATCGCCTGATTCTGCCAAGAGGATCCAACACACTTGCATAGCAGGTGTTCCCGAGGCGATTGCAGCAGTATATTGAAAACCTGCATCTTTTGGTAGGGTTTTACAAAAATTTAGAATTGATGGATAAATTTCATTGTGATCTGTCACTGACTTGAGATCTATTTTATGCAGAAAGACATTTGTACAATATTTCCTTAATAAAAGTTCTTTCTTAATGTGTTCTGCAATTAGTTTGTAAGAAATATCTTTTACATTTCCTTCATTATACAGCAAATGGACTTCTTCATATTTCCGTTCTAGAAATACAGTTAGAATTGCACCATCGTTTTTCGATTCATTTAATGAGCCAGCATCATTGGTTCCTACAAAACTTAACAAAATATTTTTTTTAGTTATTTTTCGAGACATATATTTATTTTCAATAATTCCCAGTGATCAACTCCATAATGTCCTTCTTTAATTTGTCTAACTTTTATAATATTTTTACAACAATAAATTTCTTTACACAGACACTTTAGACAAGTTTACTGCAACAAACAAGAAGGTTTTCCCTAAAAATAAAATACTTGAAATTACTTTGTATTGCAAAAACAAAAATAGATATGCTAAAATCATAATTTCTATAGTAAAACACTGTATCATTCAGGATGCATTGCTTAAATCCAAGTTCTCCAATGATAGACGCAGATGAACAAGGATTAGTAACCGTAATTGAATGAAAATAATTTGGAATCTTTTGGTGCCAAGTATCCATTGGCAGAATAAAGAAAAGCGCAAAGCGCTCTTCTTTACATCGCCTATAAATAGGAGATGGCTTTTACAACTAGGTCTTTGCGGAGGGATTTGAGGCAGGAGTTGTTGATATGATTTCGTTCCTTAATTTCTTTTGCAGTGTAGCCGGCTGAGAGATCTTCGAGAATGGTTCTCTCCTGATCGGACAGACTATTCAAGAAATCATTCGTGATCGCAAAATCGATAGGTGTCGTGTATGTATTGAGCACAACATCACCGACTGTTCGTGATTCATTTCCTGACAACGGTTGTTCAAGATGCAATCGATGCGGTCTATTGTATGCGTCAATTGTTCGCTTGCCAACTTCCTTTGCTGGAAAAACACTGCGTTTATTAATTTCTTTCCCACGGAAATGCATTATTGATTTTTGCAGACCAAGCGTGCACTTATCTCCTAGTTTCTTTTCCTGCATAAATGCGAACGTAATTAATTCGCTTCTCTGAATTTTATCACGGCTGAACTGTTCACTGTAGTGCCATAGCATTTCGTATTCCTGTTCGGACATAGATCCTCCTGTGAATGGATAGTGATATAGATTACCTACCCATTCTTATGCCCGAATAAACGACTTGTTTTATATGGTATAAGAATGAGTAGCGCGTTATATCACTATTCGTTAAACCATATATGGAGGATTCAAATGGCACACAATCTCGAACAGAGAGACGGTCAAGCCTCGATGTTCTTTACTGGCGATGTCCCTTGGCATCAACTTGGACGACATCTTAATAAACCCGCAACAGCAGCCGAAGCAATGGAAGCAGCACGATTGGATTACACAGTCGTGAAGCGTCCTATGAAGGCGATCATTAACGGTCGGCAATATTCAGATGTCCCCAATGCATTCGCAACAGTCCGCACTGATACGAACCAAGTTCTTGGAGTAGTCGGTGCACGTTACGAACCGGTCCAGAACAGAGATGCGTTCAATTTCTTTGATCCGCTCGTGGACAAAGATGAGGCAATGTATCATACGGCCGGTGTTCTTGGACGAGGAGAAAAGATTTGGTTACTTGCAAAACTTCCTGACTACATCAAAGTCGGAAAGAAGAATGATCCGGTTGAGAAGTTCGTATTGCTGTATAACAGTCACGATGGCTCAAGCCACATACGAGTGAAGATGACACCAATCCGTGTTGTCTGTAACAATACACTCACCGCAGCCTTATCTGGAACTGAATCAGAAGTCCGCATCAAACACACCCAATCTGCTCAGGACAGACTGCAGGAAGCGCATCAAATCCTCGGTCTTACCAATCAGCTCTACAAAGAGTTGGATTACATCTTCAATCGAATGGCATTGCGAAAAGTTTCAAGTTCGCAATTGATTGATTACGTGAAGACACTGGTTCCGGATAATCCTATTGCAGAGTCAAACACACGAACGGA
Organism: uncultured Ignavibacteria bacterium; assembly: GCA_903862655.1. Taxonomy (GTDB): domain Bacteria; phylum Bacteroidota; class Ignavibacteria; order Kapaibacteriales; family UBA2268; genus CAIOZA01. Next base: position 9,516 of record CAIOZA010000077.1, on the reverse strand, counting down.
AAACACTCGCAATCATATCATTGGTCTGCACGACACTGTTCAGGATGCTTCGATGCACAGAGGTAATCTGTTCGGCGCGTTCAACGCCGTAACTGAGTTCGTGGATCATTACGGAGGAAGTAAGGACGCAAGCAAACAGCTTCGCTCTATTTGGTTCGGTGGCTCGGGAGAGCAGCTCAAACGGAAAGCCTACCAGCTTGCTGAATCAATGTTATGATCACGCTCGATGTATCCAATGAGGAGCCGGTCAATTCGACCGGCTTTTTCATTATTACACTCGATAGGAAGTATCCTTCTGAACTATGGGAGTTTGTCGAAGATGCAGTTGCAGACAGGCTTGCTCAAATGAATCTGAAAGGATCTATCGAAAATACCGTTACAGGTAATTCAACAACAATTAAAAAACAACCAAAAGGAAAGCTATGAATACAATTCGTTTGGAAAACACAAATGCAGGACACAACAAGTTCTACGAGTTTGTTGGGGTCAAAGCCCCAGGACGGTTCACTGTCAAAGGCTTGTATGGCAGGATTGGACAATCGCCCAATGAATCAATTATCTATGATGGTGATGATGTCAATGAAGCCAACAGTCAATTCTACAAGAAGATGGCTGAGAAAGAAAAGAAGGGTTACAAGGTTGTATCGAATAACGGTAAACCTACTACTCCTGCCACTGAAGAAAAAAAAACTCTTCTGAGACTGTTCCAATAATATGGGCAATGAATGCCCAAGGCGTGAAAGATGATACTCACCTTGGAGTATTGCTCGAAAGTTCAAACTACATCGCACAAATCAAGCTTGATGGTATGAGGGCTATCGTTCACGTTACACAAGACGGCCTTCGCATCTTCTCTCGCTCTGCTGGTGTTGCTGATCCTACCAAACCGCTGGAAAAGACATCATCTCTCCCACACTTAGCAGCACTCAAATTCCCTGAATTAGTAGGAACGGTCTTGGACTGCGAGATCCTCATCCCCGGCAAAGATTCTGCTGAACTTGCAGGAACTGTTCATCGAAAGGAATTGAACCAAGATAATACGAAGGTTAAACTCTTCGTGTTCGACATCCTTCTGATCAATGGAAAGAAACTTACCGAAAGACCTTTGAGACATCGGTTGTCTGAACTGCTTCAGATCTCTCACAAGATAAAATCCGACGACATCATCATTCTCCCCTATGCAACAACACCAATTCAAAAGAGGAAACTCTATGACAAGGTGATTGCCAGTGGTGGCGAAGGCATCATGCTCAAACGCTTGGATGCGCCCTATGTGGAAGGGGCAAGACCGGCTAATACCTGGTTCAAAGCCAAGAAGTCAGCCAGGTATGATTGCGTGGTGATGGGCTTCAGCACAGGTAAGGGCAAATACAACAATCAGATCGGGGCAGTTCGGTTCGGTCAGTACATCGATGGAAAGTTGACTGAGCTAGGACAAGCCAGTGGTATGAATGACGGCATCCGACAAGACATGACAAACAATCCATCCAAATATCTTGATCAGGTTGTAATGATCAAAGGAATGGAGCGTTTGAAATCCGGTGCTATCCGCCATCCGCAGTTCGGTGGTATGCACTTGGGGAAACACCCGCTTCAATGTATCTGGTATCAAAACGAACAGTAACTAATCGCCGCTGATAGCCACACCTAGGACACATATGACTACTGGGTCACCGACTTGATGCGGCTTCATTTTTAATAAGGAGAAAAGATTTATGTCAAAAGTTAAAACCGTAATACAGTTGATAGTCAACGTCGGCAAAACAATTCTCAAACATCTCAAATAGGAGAAACCATGATCGAAAAGAAATCACCCGATTGGCTGGAAGAACTGCTCGATGCAGAGATTGAGCGAGAGAAAGACCGGCTTATTGAAATGTCCAAGATAAAGGCAGACCAGGCTTTGGCTGCCATATATGTTATCGAAGCTCGGATCAATGAGGTGAACGAGATCGCTGAAAAGGAGATCTCACTTATTCAGAACTGGAATATGTCAGAGGTATCAAAGCTTCAGAAGAAGATCGATTGGCTCGTGTGGAACTTGGAGAACTACATGAAGGGTACAGGTGAAAAGACCATCTCGCTCCCTCATGGAAAGATCCAATTCCGTATGGGTCGGGACCGGGTCGAGGTGATCGACTTGCAGAAGTTCCTCCCTATCGGTCAGAGACTGGGATTGGTCCGCGTTACACCAGCCAAGACAGAACCGGATCTTCTGGCTATCGCAGCCTATACAAAGCTGAACGGCAAACCGCCGGTCGGAGTAATGCTTACTCCTGCACAGGCAAAATTCTCATACAAGACGAAAGGAACAAACGATGTCAACGACGAACGGAACGGTGAACAAACCGAAGTTGGAACTTCTTCTCGAAAAACCAATACAGCTCACGCTGCTTAAGGACAAACCATATATCGGTAACAACAACTATGGCGAGTTCTACCTCTATTCAGCGAAAGATGAACAAGGGATCGAATATAGTTACTTCGCCGATGCTTCTGTCCACAATCTGATTCAGGAACATAAACTGAAAGCCGGCAGTTCGTTCGTGCTTCAGCGGGTTGCCGTGATGAATGGAAAGAAGATGTCGTCGAAGGTGGAGTTCAGTATTATCGGTGAAGCAGAACCACAGGCAGTTGTTCCACCTGTACCGGGATCGGATAACTTGAAAGCGATCCTTTTGCAGTGCTTGGTTGACGCTGTTGAGGTTGTGAAGTCTGCCGGGATTCAGTTCTCGAACGATGAACTTCAGAAGTTGGCAACAACTCTGTTCATCCAGAGAGCAAGGAACGCGTAGAAATATGCCCCAGTTTCATCGCTGGGGCGATTTTAAACCTGTAACCAGGCCACTTGTGATGCCGATTTTAAATATCGTGTTTCGCTGTGGTTAGCAGGTAATGTGTAGGCCCATATTCATATTTATACAAATTCTTGGAAACCGGCACCGCGGTCGTTACCAGATACTGTTTAAAATGCCCACAATCTTTTAAATCCGCGTTTAAAAGCACGTTAGCATCCGAGACGGGTATTTCATCGTCCATTATTGATCGGGGTTTGTGGGGTAAATTTAAAACAAAAACTAGATAGTTTGATTCTTTATAAACAAACTGCTAGAAATAATTACCTAAAATATAAATTTCGTGATAATTAAACCTTTTGGACTGATGCATTGGTCATATCTTCATCTAACCTTATATCAAGTTTTGTCATCGCATCCAATAGATCTGAACCACCAAGATGTGCATACATTTGGGTTATACGGGAAGTCGTATGCCCAAGTATTCTTTGGACGTGGTAAAGCGAAACGCCATCAATAACAAGCATACTAGCACACGAATGCCGTAAACTGTGAAAATGTAGTCGATCATCCAGTTTATTATCCCGTATGATCTTCTTGAAACGAGAGGATAAAAAATTCGGAAAATACTTCCCTCCTCGGTCCCCTGGAAAGACCCATTCGGTGGATTTATCACGCTTCTGAAGCATATCATAAACCAACGGATGCATCGGAATGACTCTTGTCTTCCCCGTCTTGGTGCTAAAACCCGGTCGGTTTTGAATTACGATCGATTTCTTCTTGAAATCGACGTCAGGCCAAGTCAGATGAATGAGTTCTCCTTTTCGGACACCGGTCAATCCAGCAAAAAGAAGAATATCATAATATGGATTCGCTTCGGCTTTGAGACTATTGAGCAACTTTGCAAATTGTTCTTTGTTCAAAAATGCAGGAGTAACATCGATTCTTTTCGGCGGACGAACACCGCGGACAGGATTCTCACTGATCTGTTTCCATTCACATAATTTATTAAAGAAAGACTTAATGACGCGAAGCTCGATAGAAACTGTGTTAGGAGTAGCAACTTGCGAACGTCGTGCTTTATACATCTCAACTTCCTTAGTAGTAATCATCGAGAGATCACGGTTTCCCCATTCGCATAATATTTTTTGAATGGTGAAACTATATAAATTGTAAGTCGCTTCAGACCATGTTGCATCGACATATTTTAAGAAGTCTTTCGATGCATCACGAAGTTTTTGGATTTGAATTTCAGGAACACTTATTTTTTTACGAGGACTGAAATGCATAAATCTTTCTTCTGCAATCATTTTATTTTTCGTCTTGAGTGAATGCCACTTTCTTTTTGTTCCATGTGCATAAACGATGTAGTACGACCCAAATTTGTCTTTAGTGAGCGATGCCATACATTCCTCCGCTGTAAAGTATAATAGCTATATTTAAATGGTTTTTAATAAAAGTGAGCGGTTTATGAATTATTGGATGCCATTCTTGTTACACGGTTACACCTGTTACAGCTGTTTGATACACACTACCTTTTTATATGAATGTAAATATATCAATGTATAGAAGAATAAATGCATAACAGAAAGAGTATAGTAAATATAGAGTAACAACTGTAACAAGATCCAAATCCATTAATTTCCTGAACAAATATAAATAAAAACGGTTACACCCTTATTGTAACAGAGTGTAACCGGTGTAACTGAATTGATGTGCTAGGTGACTCGCTAACCCTCACCATCGGTGTTCTAATTCCCTACTCCCTCCTACTGACATCGTAGAATCCGTCAGGATAGCTTTTGATGTGTTGTTGTTGGGTGTTGGGGCTTTTGTTTTTGACTCTAATCCAAATCCTTCCAAATTGATATCTGCATCTTTTGCTTTGTCGATATCAATACAGACACAACGAATTTTCGATGACTTAAAGTCCACCACGTGTGAAGATTTGTATATATACGGACTCTCTTCGAAAAGCTTCCGGAATGAATCAGTATCCAATAAATCGCCTTCATAGTTCGTCCGCTTCGCATACTCCTTAAATTCAGGAAATACCTGATTGAACTGAATGGCAAGGCAATTAACGATTTTATTATTTTCATTGAGAAGATTTACGAGTTTGAACCATTTCGGTTGTATTGGCAATGGATCAGTTGGAGATATTGCATTGTATGTATCTTTCACCTTGAATTGAGCGTAAACCGCCAAAGCTTCAAATAACTGATCGACTGCAGAACTGACCATACCGGTATCATTGCCGGTAATTTCTTTCAGTTGAGATTTTAGAATATTTTTAATATTCATTTTGGGAACAATGACCTTATGATACTTTCCATAATCCCTGAACAACATAAGACCCAGGATCATAGTAGACAGGTTATGAACAATGCGAGGGGCGACAGTATTTTCTCTAAATACAGCGCGCACATATCTCGTAGCAATATCATATTTGTTTTTCATATCAACGCCCAAGCAGTATTCAATATATCTCGGCATAAATCCTTCCAGGGGTAGCGAGTATATTTTCTGGAATGCTGCCTGCATCACTTTGTCTTTCTTTACTGCACCTGAAAACCGAGGAAATACAATTCTTTCCTTGATCGCCGGTTGATTGATATTCCACTCACCCATGACAACAAGAGGTGCATCAAGATTGTAGCTTTCCGTTGTTTGATCTGCTCTTCCTTTCGTTTCAACTTCTCCGTCATACGATTTTCTCATAAACCTCAAAAGATTATCTACTGATTCCTGCTTCATATCTTTCATTTTGAACTCATCCAGGATAACCGGAATGGCATTTGTAGACGAAAGAAGCTTTAGCATCGGGAATGGTTTCATATCGCACATCTGAGGTTTGTCATCTTTATACCCGTGCAGGCGCATAAATAGTTTTACTGTGCTTGTTTTGCCTCCGCCTTGACCTCCGTGAATGAACATCAGAGGAAATGATCCTACCTGATTCATTAAGATGGGTTTGATCGGTGCGGCAAAGTTCCATCCTAAGATAGGAAGAATAGTTTCCGGAAAGTTTAATGACGTAATGTTGGAATAAAAATCCTGCATCAGTTTGGAATAGGATACATTTTCCAATTCTTCATAAACGATCTTACGATAGAATGCATCAGTTCCTTTTTGATATGGGATTATTGACATACTGCTGCATTTCCCACTGCTTGTTATATTCATTCCTTCAACAACCCAAGTATCATTCACCAGTCCAATTACCTTTGATCCATTCTTACGGATAGGAACATTTGAGTTGATGTGGCTGCATAAGTTTTGAACGTCACTGTCATTTCCAAAGAACGAACAATCTTGATGGCCGATAGCTTTCAACATTTTTGCTCTTGAATGCCAATCAGTATTTTCAAGAATGATATCGTCGTATTTTACGCCTTGTGTAGTTGTTACTGAACAGGTTAAGCAGTCACTTCCTTTGAGCATCAGTAACTCTTTCGGCTCAATGAAGAAATTTGTTATTTGCGTTTTGATGTTTTTTCCACTTCTTCCTGAGACGGTGATGTAACAGTTGTCTTGAGAAATGATCCTGACAGGTTGGATGCTGGACTGGCTTTTATACCGTTCATATTCATCCTTCACAGTAGCCACAACTTTATCATACGGTAGTGGTGGTCTATTATTATCTTTGTTCCAAGACTGGATTAACGACAATGCTACGAGTTCTTCAACACCTCTTTGATTTAAAACACCAATGAGAGTGCTCATTGCATCAGTTCTGCCGGGACTTGCTGAACCGTTGAGAGCAGTAACAATTTGCGCTATTCTTTTGGTGGATTGAGCAGCAGGTTTGGGTGCTGAAACAGAATGCGGTTTTCGATTTAAGTTAATGTGTATATCTGGATCCGATGAAAGATAACACGCTCTTGAAGGGTCATCATTATCATCTACTGCTATACCATACTTCGCTTCAAGTAATGTCCTAAAATGTCCGAATACACTTCGGTATTGTTCACCGCCAAAAATAGGCTGGTCCATTTCAAATACGACTTTAAGACCGTCTCCGCTTGGAGATGAAAACACCATAAAGACATCATTATCTAAAACGAGTTTGGATCTTATATCAATGAGGCTGGAACCTAAGTGGTCGAGATCCTGGATGATATATTTAGTAGAAACGAATTCTGCATTTACTCTATGATTATTTTTGAATTTCTGAAAACAGAAATATGGTAGAAGTGCTTCTTTTTTTCTCTGCCTGCTCTTATCGTCCGTGGTTGATCGAACTTGGGAAACTCTTTGTTTGAGATCAGCTGAATTTCGGATCTGTTGAACGACCCAACTCAGTTTTTTGGGGTTTGGATATGAGTTCTTTATAACATTACCGTAGTAAACAGTAATTGCATCCAGCCGATCAATTTGAAATTGAACTGAACTGGTATTTATTTTATCATTTTTGGATTCCGGAGTTGTGATTGATGTAGTTGTCATTTGAATTAGTATTTGAATGTATGATGCTCTTAAGATTTTTGAGAGAATTTCCGTAACGGATTGGACTTACTGTCGCATGATCCGCATAATATTCTTGGACAAGTTGTGAGAGCTCGGTTGTCCATTCAAACTCAAATATTGTAATGCTACGTCGGCGGTCATAAGTTTTTACCTGTTGACCGGATGCAACAAGAAACGCAGTTAAATAGAAGTCTTGTGACGAATAAATTTCTTTGTTCATAAAATATCCCTTCCATTCGATATTATTTTATCTATAGTATCATCGCTTAGTCTATGAAGAATATCCTCATAGCTCACATTAAAGTTTTTCTTCATTTCTTCCGCTTCAATCGTATTTTCATCAGGGACCGGATTGATTCCTGCAACGATGAAATATTTGATTAATTGTTGAGCATTAGTGTAATTTTTATATGAATCCATTGCAGTTTGTTTTAGACATCGATCATCACATAGAACTGCAAGTTCAATAGTTTTTATTGTTGAAATGATCAATCCTTTAAGAAGCATATTTGTTTGATGCTGAAGAAATTTTTTAATACGGAAATCGGTTGGGGTGATGAGCTCGGAGTATTTCGATGTAGTTGTCATTTATATCCTAATTTTAATTTGAATAGTTTCGGTGAAACAATGATTGAGAATAAACGCAAGGCAATCACAATGAGTGAAAGCGTTGGTATTTTAATGATTGGAACTTCTAAAGGAAGTTATAACGGACAGTGTCCGCTCTTTTGGTGAGTCGTTGCGAAGGGTATTCCCTGTTCTAACATCTCTTGTTGATTGTAAGAAATTTTGATGATCTTGTCAATACCCATCTTTTCAGACGATAAAATAGCCCCAACACGCAAACACCACAAAGAAGCCTTCGGCTTTAAGTAGTTTGCGAGTAGGGATTCTGAAACTATTGATTGGAGGTAATACAACTCAATACTCAATGGGGCGAGTATTTCAATTCATACTGATGTGGATCTTGTTAACCGTCTCGTGCAGAGTCTCCGGTTGAAGATGAGAATATACCTCAGTTATTTTCGTATCCGAATGTCCTAGCAGCTTCGACACGGCAAACAGTGAAACACCATCCTGCACGAGCCAAGAAGCAAATGTATGTCTAAGAGAATGAAAGTGAAGTCGTTCTTCCCTGAATTTACAAAGGACAACATATTTTTTGAATTTTTTCGACAGCCAGTCATCACAGATTTGCTTCCCGTTAAGCGTGAATACATAATCCGACTGAACTGTATTTGCTTTTTGTTGCAGTATATAAAGTGCAGTATCATTTAATGGCAAATTTCGTCTCTTGCCAGTCTTCGTCTTGAATGTAACCGAGTTTTGAACTGATACAATTTTCCGTTTCAGGTCTACGTCACACCATTTTAGGTTCACTATCTCCCCTCGCCTCATTCCTGTTAGAGTGGCAAAAATGATTATCTCCTTTAACCAATTTTCTTTTATCAACAGAATAAGTTTCTGGAAATCTTCACGAGTAAAAAACATTGGGGTTTGTTCGACAACTTCGCACAATTTGAGTTTAGAAAATGGGTTGTGCTCAATGAATGTCCACCTGCACGCATAGAATAATGCCGACTTCAAAGTCCTAAGCTCGATATTTACCGACACTGGCGAGAGGTGTCGATCCCCCTTTTTATCCTTAATAATCGACCGTAGACGATGTGATTTGAATTCATCCCAGTGTAATGGGGTGATTTTTTTCAGCATAATATTTCCGTGTAACGCCATAAATTTGTTCAGGGTGGTAGAATAGATCGCTGATGTCTTCTGATTATAGACGGTATCAGCATACTTCACTAGGGTTGTGATGAATTGGGAGAGGGGGATTTGTTTAGATGAATTTTTACGATCACTCTTATAATTCTGAACGAATTTTAAGGCATCGGATTTGACTTTACACTTGGTTGATACTTTTGATCGCTTACCGTATTCATTCTGATAATATAGATAGTAAATTCCTGATGTAGATTTTGAAAGGAACATAGTGACCTCTGAATTGAGATTCAAGAGTCACCAAAATAGTCACTACTTTGGAGGTCGAAAAAAAAGGAAGGGATTTAAAAAAACAAAATCCCACAATTCGCAGGATTTTGACTAGAAATTTGTGATCGCGGATGGTCTCGAACCATCGACCCTCTGCTTAAAAGGCAGATGCTCTACCGCTGAGCTACGCGATCAACTTTTTAAAGTGCTATAAATATAAGCAATTAAACCGCGCTTTGCAACGGCCAAACATGAAATTAGC